>OY970126.1:0-827485 GCA_963705915.1 uncultured bacterium | reverse complement strand
TAGAAAGTGCGACCATGATACCTACGACAATCATAATTTCGATAAGGGTGAATCCACGTCGCATCATTAGAATTGCGTCGTGAGCTGGTAGATCGGCACGATCACGGAAAGCGCAATCGTCGCAACAATCACACCCATCACGAGCAACATGAATGGCTCCAGGAGCGACACCGCCGTTTTGATATTTGCATCGACATTCGAACCATAAAAATCGGCGAGGGTGGTGAGCACTTCTTCGATGTGCCCAGCTTTTTCGGAAATGGCGACCAGATTGGAGATCATTTTCGGGAACACCGGCTCTCGCTTGAACGCTTCGCCAATCGTGAGTCCTTTGGCGAGGCCGTCGTTTGCAACACGAATTAACGCATCTTTATATTCCCGCAAGCCGACTGTCTCGGCGGCCACGGTGATCGTCTGCGTGATCGGCAGTCCGGCTTTCATAAGCGAGCTCATCGTACTTGCCATCCGTTGGACGGCGAGGTCGCGATAAATGCCCTTGACGAGCGGCGTATGGTTCAAAATATTCTGAAAAACGCGCTTGCCGGGATTCGTCTCACGCACCGCCCACGTGCAGGCACCGACGAGAACGATGAGCGATATCATGAGCGTCCAAATGTTATTGCCAATGAAGAGGCCGATCGTGAGGACGATCTCGGAAAATGCCGGCGGGGCAACGCCGCTGTTCTCGAATACGTTTGCAACCTTTGGCAACGCAAAGGTGGTGAGGAAAATCATAATGGCGATGGAAGCGCACACCAAGACGAGCGGATAGATAAGCGCCGATGTCACGCGGCCGCGCAATTCGGCTTCCTTTTCAAGCGTGTTACTCAAATCTTCGAACGTCTTCTCGAGATTGCCAGACGCCTCGGCGGCTTTCACGAGGTTGATGAATGTGGGCGAAAATTCTTTCGGGTGCTTTGCAAAAGCCTCATAGAACGGCTGACCGCGGCCAAGATTATCGCGCACTTCGAGGAGAAAATTTCGCACGGCTGGCTTTTCAAAGTCTGCAATCAAAATATTGATGGCCGAGAGCAGGTCGGTACCCACCTTGAGCATGAGCGCGAGATATTTTGTGAGAAATACTTTGTCGGTCGTTGTGATACCGCCGCCAAAAATCGCAATGCCGGCGCGCATTTGTTTGAGAGGCTTCACGGAAACCGGCCGGAGCGATTTACCGGCAAGAAAACTCAAGGCATCCTGCAGGGTATTGCCTTCAAATTCGCCTTCGAGCATGTTCCCTCCCGCATCGGCGGCGACGTAATGATAGAGCATTGTATTTTAATATTACCACACGCCCCAACGGTCATTCGCGGATCACGCGGAGCACTTCTTCGAGTGTCGTGAGGGCGAGCTCAACTTTGCGCAAGCCGTCTTCGAACATCGTCTTCATGCCGGACTCATGCGCTGCCGCACGCACCTCCTCGAGACTGAAATTGGCCGACCCGATCACCGCGCGAAGCTTCTCATTTATTTCCATCACTTCGTAAATGCCGATACGGCCGCGATACCCTGTCATGCCGCACACCGGACAGCCCTTGCCGCGATAGAGTGTCTTTCCAATTTTGGCGGCCTTGCCCTCGATGCCGAGTTCTTTGAGTTGCCGCTCAACAATTTCCTGAGTTCCCTCATCTGCTTCGTAGGAATAGGCGCACGATTGGCAAATTTTTCGCACAAGACGCTGGGCAATCGCGAGATTCAAAACCGAACTCACGAGGAACGGCGGGATTTTCAAATCAAAGAAACGCGGTATGGTTGTCGGGGCGTCGTTCGTGTGAAGTGAAGAAAGCAGCAAGTGGCCGGTGAGCGCCGCCTGCACGGAAATCTCAGCCGTTTCCGAATCGCGGATTTCACCAACCATGATGACATTCGGATCTTGGCGCAGGAGCGCGCGCAATCCCGATGCAAAGGTGATGCCCGCCTGCGGATTGATCTGGGTTTGATTGATATAGCGCATGTTGTATTCGATCGGGTCTTCGATGGTCGTCACGTTCACCTGCGGCCGATTCAACATGTTCACGAGCGCGTAGAGCGTCGTTGTTTTTCCGGAACCGGTCGGACCGGATGCGATGATCATCCCGTAGGCCTTCTTGGTATTGTTCTCGATTTTTGCCGCATCTTCGGGAGAAAATCCAAGCTCCTCAAGTGAGAGCGGCTTCTGCGATGCATCAAGCAAACGCATTTCCACTTTTTCGCCGTAGAACGTTGGCATAACGGAAACGCGCACGTCGATCGTCTGATTTGCGATCTGATACCGGAAACGGCCGTCTTGCGGTGTGTAGTGTTCGTCGATCTTCAAACCCGCAAGCAACTTGATGCGCGCGACGAGCGCCGGATGGATCGCCTTTGCGACGTTCATGATTTCATACAAAATACCGTCGACGCGATAGCGGATATACGTCGACTCCTCGAGGATCTCGATGTGCACGTCGGATGCGCGGGAGGCGATGGCATACGAAAGAATATTGTCCACGATACCCACGATCGGCAGCTGGCCGGCGGCTTCGGCGACGTCTTTTGAATGGCTGAGAAGCGATGCGCGGACGTTGTCCTCGATCAGTTTTTTAAAATCCTGGCCGAGCTCGTAGCCGTACACCGAAAACCCGCGATTCAAATCTTCGCGGGTCGCCAGGAACGACCGTATGCGCACTTTAAGTTTTTGCTCGAGAAACTGGCGCGTCTCAAGGTCGGACGGGTCGATCATCGCCACGTCAAAAACGCCGTCTTCTTCTTTATTAAAGATGATCACCTGCCGCTGCCGGGCCACGTCTTCCTGAAGCGTTTTCACAATACCCGAATCAAGCTTGATACTATTGAAGTCCACGCGCGGCACGCCGAGCGCCTTCGCGATGAGATTGCTCAAATAGTTCTCTTCGACGATTTTTTCGGAAACCAAAATGTCGATCACGCTTTGGTTTTTGCGTCCCGCTTCTTCAAGATATTCATCGAACTTGTCGCCTGTGATAAGCCCCTCCTGAATGAGGATTTGTTTGATCTGATCAGGGGGCAACGGCAATCGTGCAGCCATGGTCTTATTTTATCACGAAAACGAAAACACCCCGCGAGCAGCGGGATGTTTCCAAAGAATCCAGGTAAGAAGTTAGAGGGCTAAATTCGTTCCCTGTTCGTAGTACCAGCCATTGTTACCACCATCCGTCGTTTCAACGTCATTGGAGCCGCCATCAGAATATTTCTGGCTTTCCATCATAGCTGACGTCTTGAATGTTGTTCCACTTGCCTCATAGGTGTAGAACAGGCCGCACGACGACAAGTTAGTCTTGGCAGCGCACGACGCTGAACCCGTTGCGTTCACTGGATCAACCGGCCAACTGCCGATCGGAGCGCCTGAGCTGATGAGCGTGAGGTTTACAGGAATCCATCCCGAACCGCTAACTCCTCTCGCCGATCCCACGCTTGTTATCACAGCTGTGGTAGCAACGGTCGTGGGTAACCATACAGCACAGCTACTCGTCGAGACGCCGGCGGTTCCCGAAACTCCGCTAGATGCAATCGCCTCGAAAGGAGTTGCATACAAACTCGTGTAGCAGGTTGGGTATGTGCCAAGCGTAGGAGTTGAAACGTCAGCGAGATACAGCGAGATGGCACTCTTTAATGTTGCCATGTCCGAAACGCGGTTCGAGTCCCTCGATTGACGAAGCAATTCTGCCGGGTTCAACGAAAGGATGACGACAACAGACAACACCGCGATGATCGCGATAACGACCAACAATTCGATGAGGGTAAACGCTTTTCGATTTTTTCTATTTTTCATTTTTTAAAACGCGTAAATGAAACTTGTTTCCCTTATAATCGAGAAAACGACCTTTTTATATGTATTAATCTTATCATATGGGCTCTTGAGCCCGTCACGATCCCTGTGGATATCTAAAATCTTCCGGCGCCGGCGCCTCAAATTCAAACTTTTTACCACGGCCGCCCACGAACGTGATGGAGCTTGCATGAAGCATAAGACGACTCGCCCATGCAGGCTCTTTTTTTGACCCATAAAGCTTATCCCCCACAATCGGATGCCCGATGCTTGCGAGATGCACGCGAATTTGGTGTGTGCGCCCGGTTTTTGGACTCACTTCAACGAGAGAATATGCACGTCCGCCAATTTCGAAACTTTTTATGAGTTTGTATTCCGTGATTGCGGGCTTGAGCATTTTTGTTGCATGCACGCTGCGCTTCAACGTGCCGCTTTTGATGCCGATCGGTTTGTCGATCGATCCTTTATCATTTTTTAACGCTCCGTGAACGAGCGCGATATATTTTTTTTGGATCTCATGGTTTTGAAAAAGATTTTTGAGGTGCTCGAATGCCCCTTGATCGCGCGGGACAACCATCACGCCGGATGTTTCTTTATCGAGACGGTGAACGATGCCTGGGCGTGTTGCGGGATCATCGCCAACCGTTTTCACTTCGGGATAGTACTCAAGGAGCCAGTCGGTGAGCGTCGGCTCGGGTTCACGCTTTTTTCTGTTCGCAGCAACCTTTGCGGGATGCACCTGCAAACCGCTCGGTTTGTTGATGATCACAAAGTGCTTTTCTTCATAGATGACGTTTGGTTCCATAACAATGTTGTGCGCGTGGAAGGAATCGAACCTTCGACCTTTTCATTATCAGTGAAATGCTCTACCACTGAGCTACACGCGCATGCCCGGCTTAACCGGTGTGCGTCCTGGAGGGATCGGACCTCCGGCCTTCACAATGTCAATGTGACGCTCTACCACTGAGCTAAGGACGCTTTTCGTACTGCTTATGATAAAGGGAGACGCCCCGCGAATCAAGGCCTCACGGCACAAGGCCGTGCCAATTCATTTTTTGGGCAGCTTGGAGATCATAGCCGATGTTTGGCTGTGGCGGAACATAATTGAATGCCCTGTCCACGTTCGTCGCAACGTAGCTCACGCCCCAGAGATATGATCCAACGATGAGAACGACGAACACGATCGCGACGGCGATGAGCAATGCTTCTGGATGATTGCGGAGAAATTCTTTGAACTTCATGGTGTGTTATTGAAAGTATACGTACCCCTGCGCCGTGAGCTCGGCGCTGCCGTTCGCCTGACTCGTCATATCGAAGGCGCTCACGGTGAGAAGGAACGATTGTGATTTTGATTCTATGTCTTCCAAAAATGCAGCGATGCCGGCAGGCGATCCTTGGGCGTTCAAAGAGAACGGCGCAGTCCCCGGCGTCCCTCCGCTTGGTGGATTAAGGTTGTCGCCCAGCGTGGCATTCACGGTCACGCCATCAGCCTGTGCGATCGGCGAGAGCCATGTCGGAAAATTAATCAAAGCATATTGGTCGGGAAGCAATTTATTGATGGCATCCTGATAGACAACCGCCGACGGCGCGTCTTGCTGGAGCTCAGCAAGCTTACCGAGCGCTGCGGTTTGCGCCTGCGCCGCGGCCCGGTCATTCAAAAACGTATTAGCGCTCGCGTTGAGCGATCCCGAAAAATAATACAATCCGCCAATCCCTATGAGCAGACTGCCGATGATAATGCTCCCGCTTATCCAAAGCCGTTTTTTAAAATTCGTTTTCATGCCTTCCCTATTATTCTAACAAAGGCGGGCGCAATGTGTGCGGCATACCATAAAAGGCATTAAATGGTGATTAAAAGAAACTTTTCTCGCAACAAAAAATGGGTATGCTCGAAGGATGCACGAAGAAGCCCTCTATTATAATGCGGTCGCCGTTGCGCTCCACGGCGATCATGGCGCCCTCCGCAAAGCCGCCCAGTATGGCACGTGGAAGAAGGCCTATCACATGCTTCTCATGGGCGAGCGGCCAGTTCCGGTTGCAGAAGAAGCTTGGGATCCACTCGAAAAGTTCGGCGTGGGGCTTTTGTTGCCGAACGATCCCGCTTATCCTCAATTTCTTCGCGAGATCCATCGTGCACCGTTTGGCATCTATGTCCGCGGGAACGTGGGCTCGCTTTGCGCTGCGGTCCCCCTGGAACACGCTCGCACTATTGCGATCGTCGGCACGAGACGAGCGACGCCGGACGGCAGGCGCCTCGCAACCATTTTTGGACGCGAGCTGGCACGGGCGGGATTCACCATTGTGAGTGGCCTCGCCATCGGCATCGATGCGGCGGCGCATGAGGGTGCGCTCGAAGCGCACGGTGTATGCGTTGCAGTCCTCCCAAACGGTATCGACCACATATATCCGCATACCAATGCCCGCCTTGGCGAAAAAATCATTGCAACCGGCGGCGCCGTTGTCTCGGAATATCCTCCGGGAGAACTCACGAGAAAATACCGTTTTCTTGAACGGAACCGTATCATAAGCGGCCTCGCCCGCGGGACGCTCGTCATCGAAGCGCCCGAATCATCGGGATCGCTTGCGACGGCTGACTTTGCGCTTGAAGAGAATCGGGACGTGTTTGTGATTCCAGGAAATATCGCCGCTCCCAATTTTCGCGGGGCGAATGCCTTGATCCGTCAAGGGGCAACGCTCGTCACAAAACCAGAAGAAATTTTTGAGGCATATGGCGTTCAGTGGCCACAGAAAAAAATCGGCGCGGCCGACGGTGGAACGCCCGAAGAAATGCTGATATTGCATGCTCTGCGCGCCGCTTCGCGCGCCCTTGAGGTTGACAAAATTATTACGGTGACTAAACTAGAACCCCGAATCGTAAATCGGACGCTCAGCTTTCTTGTGATGAAAGGTTTTGTCAAAGAAAGTGGGAATGGGTATATACTAGAAACTAATTTATAGCAAAGCCACTCATGGACCTCATCATCGTTGAATCCCCAACCAAAGCCAAGACGATCGGCAAGTTCGTCGGCAAAGATTTTACCGTTGAATCGTCATACGGCCACGTTCGCGATCTTCCAAAATCAAAGCTCGGCATCGACGTGGATCACAATTTTGCCCCTCATTATATTATTCCCAAAAAAGCCCAACCGGTCGTCGACAATCTGAAGAAGCTCGCAGAAAAGGCCAATCGCGTGATTCTCGCAACCGACGAAGACCGCGAAGGCGAAGCAATCGCATGGCACCTCGTGTCGGCGCTCGAATTGAACGGCCCGGCAAAACAAAAGAAATCAAAAAAGAAAACTGCCGAGGCGGACAGTCCGGAAGCGGCCGACAAAACGATCGCGGCCGTCGACGGCAATCGCGTACAGAGAATTGTTTTTCATGAAATCACGCAGAGTGCCATCCTGAATGCCCTCGAGCATCCGCGCACGATCGACGCCAACCTCGTCGATGCCCAGCAGGCACGGCGGATCTTAGATCGTCTCGTGGGCTATGGTCTCTCCCCTTTTCTCTGGAGAAAAATCCGTTACGGGCTATCAGCCGGACGCGTGCAAAGCGTGGCAGTCCGTTTGGTTGTGGAACGGGAACGGGATATAGAGAAGTTTAATAAAGAAGAGTACTGGTCAATCGAGGCAGCATTCTTGCCGCCCAAAGGGAAAACCGCATTCCCGGCATATCTCCACTCAGTGAACGGCAAAGCGCTCGGTAAGATGGGCGTGAAAGCCGAAGCCTCCGCAAAGCATATTATAGAGGGCCTCAAAGGCGCATCGTATGTGATCGGCGACATTTCTACCAAGGAAATCCGGCGCAATCCGTCAGCCCCGTTCACAACGTCCACGCTCCAGCAGGAAGCGGCACGAAAATTGGGTTTTTCGGCAAAGCAAACCATGATGATTGCGCAACGCCTCTATGAAAACGGCCATATCACCTACATGCGTACCGATAGCGTGAACCTCGCCGAATCGGCGCTCGCCCAAGCGCAAATCGTGATCGGCCGCGAGTTCGGCTCGGAATATCAGCTTGCCTCGCCGCGCCGTTATGCGACGCGCAGCAAAGGCGCGCAAGAAGCGCATGAGGCCATCCGTCCGACAAACCTCGGCGCGGTTTCAGGTCGAGAACTCGGCATAAGCGAACGCAACAATCAACGGCTGTACGATCTCATCTGGAAGCGAACGATTGCTTCGCAGATGAAAGAAGCGCTTCTCGAACAGACTTCGGTGGATATTTTTGCGTCGACGCCGGGGAAAGAAATGTTCCGCGCGAACGGCCAAACGGTGAAGTTCGACGGGTTCATCCGCGCCTACACCGAAGGCCACGACGAAGGTTCAAACGAAAACGACGGCGGCGAAATCGAAGGCCAACTTCCGAAGCTCGAGAAGGATATGGCGCTGAAATTGCAGGAGCTCACACCGTTACAGCACTTCACCGAACCGCCGCCGCGATACACCGACGCCACACTCGTGAAAGCGCTCGAAGCGGAAGGCATCGGTCGGCCGTCTACCTACGCGCCAACACTCTCGACAATTCAAGATCGCGGCTATGTGGACAAAATCGAAAAGAAATATCATCCCACAGAAATCGGCACGCTCGTGAATGATTTGCTCGTCGAAAATTTCCCGGATATCGTCGACATCAAATTCACGTCGCATATCGAAGAGGAATTCGACGACGTTGCCGAAGGCAAAATCGCCTGGACCGACGTTGCGCGCGAATTTTATACGCCGTTCAAAAAAGAGCTCGACGAAAAAGAAGCGACCGTTGAAAAACAGATCGAAACATCCGACGTCACCTGTCCCCTCCACGGCGAACCGGAAAAGATGATCATCAAATTCGGCCGCATGGGCAAGTTCCTCGCATGCCCTCAGCCGGGCGTGAAAGTGACGCTCCCGATGCCCGAAGAAGCCGCGCAAATAAAAGCGCTTGAAGAAAAAACAAAAGACGAACGGTGCCCCATCTGCGGCAAACCAATGAAAGTCCGCCGCGGCCGTTTTGGATTTTTCCTCGGCTGCACCGACTACCCCAATTGCAAAGGCGTTTCGAAGATATGGAATAAGACTGGCTTTAAATGTCCGAATTGCATTGCCGCGGCAGAGCACCCCGGCGAAAAGAATGCCGTCTTGGCCGAAAAAGTGAAAACCGGCGGCCCAGGCGACGTCGTCGAAAAGAAATCGCGCGGCCGCGGAAAGCCGTTTTATGCCTGCACGCGCTTCCCCGATTGTACGTTCGTTATGAACAAGCGGCCTGAATCGCAGGAAGAACTCGACGCAGCCTACAAGCATTGGAAAGAAAATCCGCCGAAGCCGAAGACCGACAAGCGTGGGGCTTTCGGCAAGAAATGAGGCAGAAAATTTAAAATGGCATGGCAAGCGGCACATGGTTACGTTCAAGGTCACAAATTGTGATCTTGAACGTAACTGACGTGGCCTTGCCGCGGCAGACTAGGCTAGGACGAAAATCCTCCCTTTTCCTGTTTGAGTTTATGCAAAATATTTTCCAATTCTTCTTCTGAATAAAACGTGATCGTGATGCGGCCGGTATTCGTGCCTTTACGGATTTCGACCGGCGCGCCGAGCGAAGAACTCAATTCTTCCTGAAGCGCTTTTACTTCGGGCGGAATATTTTCTTCGGTGAGCGGCGGCCGGCCGCGTCGCGACCCTCCGCTTTGCTGCACCTTCTCTTTTAAGTTACGCGTGGTGAGCTTGTTAGTAATGATGTCATCAAAAAAGCGTTTCTGCGCGCCCGGATCATCGACGCTCAGAAGCAGTCGCGCATGACTTTCTGATATCTCCCCTTTTTCAACGGCGGTACGGATATATTCCGGCAAATCGAGAAGGCGCATCGTATTCGCGACAACTTCGCGCGACTTGCCAAGTTTCACTGCAATCTCGCGCTGCGTCATCCGAAATTCTTCTTGCAAACGCGTGAAGGCGCGGGCGGTTTCGATCGGATTCAAATTTTCACGCTGAATATTTTCGATGACGGCGAGTTCGAGCTTTTCCCGTTCGAGGCTCACATTGCGCACGATCGCGGGCACCGAACGCAGACCAAGCATTTTCGCCGCAAGATAACGCCGCTCACCGGCGATCAATTGATAGGAAACATCGATGCCGGTCGCCGTTTCGGTGCCAAATTTTGAAACGACGAGCGGCTGAAGGAAGCCAAATTCCCGGATGGAATTCGCGAGCTCGCGGAGCGCATTTTCATCAAAATTCCGGCGCGGCTGGTCCGGATTCGGCTGAATCTTATCGAGCTCTATTTGGAATACGGACTGCACCGTCGGCGGCTCTTCTTTTTTTTCATTAAATTTTTGTGAAGGCGGTTGTGTCGGTTTTACAGGTTGCGGCTGAGATTGCTGCGGCTGGGCGGGCGGCTGAGTTTGATGTTGCGCGGGCACTGATTGCGCGGGCGCTGGTTGCGAAGAAGTCTCTCGCTGTACCACCGGCTGCACCATCGGAAGATTTTGACCCGGATGATCTTGCGGCACGGGTTGTTGCGGCCGTTGAAACGGCTGCTGGTGTGGCTGCGACTGCGGCGAAGACGGCGAACCTTGCGGTTGCTGCTGGCCATCCTGATTCCCCTTCTGCGGCGGTATTAACGATTCAAGTCCTTTGCCAAGCATGGTTATATATTGAAGTTTCCGAACTCACCGCTCAAGGCGATTGCGCGCGGTTCGTTGTTCCATTCGTTCTCCTGGTCGATCACTTCGCGGGCAAGACGTTCATAGGCAAGCGCTCCCGGCGAATCGGGGCGATACAAAACGATCGGCTTTGCAAAACTCGGCGCTTCAGCGAGCGCAACGGCGCGCGGGATTTCGACTTCAAAGACGCGGTGCGGAAAATGTTGGCGAATATTTTTTGAAACCTCGCGGCTCAGCCGTTCGCGCTTGTCGTACATCGTGATGAGCGCGCCCGAAATGCGAATCGGATGTTGGAGGTTGTTGCGGATAAGGTCGATCGTTTCGAGAAGCTGGCCGATGCCTTCCAGGCTGTAATATTCGGTTTGCACCGGAATCAAAACTTCGTCGGCGGCGATGAGACCGTTCACCGTGAGAAGGCTCAGGCTTGGCGGAAGGTCGATTAAAATATAATCGTACTGATGCCGCACACGATTGATGAATTTCCGCAAGAAATATTCCCGTTCAGGAACGTCGACGAGCTCGACGAGAGCGCCCGCGAGATGTGAGGCGCCAGGGATGTAATGGTAGTTATAGAGCGGCGACGCCCAGATGAGCTGTTCGTATGGAGCGAGATCAAGAATGCCGTGGTAGATACTCGTCGTGTTGATGCGAGGATCGTGGCCCAAAGCCGAACTCGCATTGGCTTGCGGATCAAAATCGACGAGCAGAACCCGCTTCCCCGCCATCGCAAGATACGCACCCAAATTCACCGCCGTGGTCGTTTTCCCCACGCCGCCTTTCTGATTGCAAATCGCGATAACGCGCGCCATATATCCTTGATTTTAGCGTTATAAATCACTATTATCAATTGACTGTCGCCCAGGTGGCGGAATGGCAGACGCAACGGACTCAAAATCCGTCGATCGCAAGGTCATGAGGGTTCGACTCCCTCCCTGGGCACACACGTTCCCGATTTAATTATTTTTTTCGATAAAATTTCTTGTGATTGGCCCGAAGAAGCCGGTCGAAGGAATGTCATGAGCGGCCTGGTATTTTGCAAGAGCAGCTGCCGTTTTTGCTCCGAAATAGGTTGATTCATTGCCGAGCGAACCGGCTCCTGCGGAGGCCACGGGATAACCGTTGTCATTAAGAAAAACCTGGAGACTCTTCACGTCCTGCCCTTCGGATCCAATCGTCAGATTTCTTGTGAAGCTTGTGACCAGTTGATCGTTCAGCTCTTTTATCAGAACCTCAAGTTCAGCGAGGAGCGCTTGGATTGGAGTCGAGGAGCTTGCCACAACAGTCGATGTTGGCGCAGGAGGACTATAATACGATCCCCCACCACCGCCACCGCCACCACCGCCTCCGCCGCTGCTGCCGCCACCGCCGCCTCCTCCACCGCCACTTACTGACTCCGTGGTCGCTGAAGTTGAAGAACTCTCTCCCGACACATTACCTGCTTGGTCAAAGGCGTCTACGTTATAGCTGTAGGAGGTATCCGCCGAGAGACCCGTGTCGGCATACGCAAGAGATGTTGTTGTCGCAATATTTACACCGTCGCGGTAAATGTCATAGCCTGCGACGCCAACGTTATCGGTGCTTGAAGCCCACGATAAATCGATCTCGCTTGTCGATACTGCCGTCGCCACGAGATCGGTTGGTACGGAAGGAGGGGTCGTGTCGCTCGCAAGGGGCAGGACGGCAAGAAAAACGTCGGCTCGACAATCCGTGCCGATCGTGCACGACGACGAGGTTCCGTTGATATTGCCGAGCATCCCATCCCAATCGGTTGTCCAAAGATAATATTTGCCGTCGGCGGAGACGTCCCCAATTTCATTGTTGGCGTCGAAAAACTCGGAGAGATTGGTGCCATAGGTGTGCGCAAAGCGGTAAACTTGGCCGCTGCCATCGGTCGAAATTCCAAGTATCTCGTTGTCCCACGCTTCAACGGGAGCAAATTGTCCATTGTCGGGCGTCATCAAAAACGGAGCGGTGTCGCTCGCATTATCGTTGTTCCATGATAGATGGCTATCCCAAGGACCACTCACTTGCGGCGGGAACGAGGACGGCAGGCTGGTGTAATCGCCGGGATTGTTGTTTGGGCGAGAAAAATCATTCTGATAATGCCCTAGAGCGTCACAGGTGTTTACGGTAAGCGATGAACCGACCGCAGTGTGGCCGCATGCATAGGTTGCATCATTCCATTGCTCGTAAACATTTGTGGTATTGATCTGCCAAAGGAAATTTGCAGCGGAGCAGCTTGAGCAACCCACCTTGACCCACGTGCCGCCTTTGCCCAATCTGACATTATGCAGTGTGAACGTCGAAGTGGCGACCGGGGTTACGCCGTCAGAGGTGAACGATACCGCTCCCGTGGAAGAGCCTCCGTAGCTGCCACTGACCACATTTGTTCCCACGTCCCATACCCGGCATCCCAGCGTCCGGTTCCAAACAATAGCATAGATCGCGCCGGACGATCCTTGCCCGGATGTTGTGCTTCCGAGGACGGCGAACGTTTGATCGTCGGCACTCACGCTTACATCGTCGAGATATGCAGATGGCCCAACTCCGGCGAGAGCGCCTACGCAGTTGGACAAATCGACGACCGTGGTGATTCCGCCATTCGCAACCGTTGGGCCGGTACTCGTACTCGTAAAATTCAATTGCGCGATTATGGGATCGCCGCTGCTATTGAAACAGGATGCATATCCTATGAGAGGACGCGTGAAACTGAAAAACAGATTCCCTATGTTGCCGGTGCCGCTGCCGCAATCGGGCAATATGTATGAATTGTAACGGAGCGAAACGCTTGGCGTGCTCGAATTGAATGTCATGATCCGAATCGCGGAACCGCTATCGCAAATATAGAAAATATTGTCGGATGAATCCATGATGTTGGTCTCTGCCGAACCGCCGCAATCGGTAAAAAAACTCTTTCCGCTGTTTGTAGTCGGCGTACTGACGTCCGTGACCCGCAAGATCGGCGTCGTAGGAAAATCGGACGGGGTGAAATAGTAATTTGATCCATACAACGCCCCTCCGTTCGCGCATCCCATCGAACCATCGGGTTGAGATTGCGCGGATGAAGCCGGACAAGGAATGGACGATGGATAGGGTTGCGCGTTGGTATCAGTGCGGGCCATATAGGGACCCACGCCGGAAACCGTCGTTACCGAGGATGAAGCGCTGTAATCTCCGCTACCCGTCGCATTTGCCGCTCTTAGACGATAGAGATACGTAGTGCCTGTGGCGAGTCCTGCGTCCTCATAGAAAAGAGATGTTGTCGTGCCTATTTGGGTGAAAACGGCTGACGAGGTAGCTCTTTCCAATTCATAAAAAGCAGCGGCTCCCGCGGGAGCAGTCCAATTCACCGTAATGGTAGAAGATCCGATATCCGTATAGGTGGGCGCTCCGGGTGCCGCAGGAAGCGTAAGCTCGCTAGAGCTCGCACTCGCGGGGCCATCACCGCTCGAATTTACACCGGTGATCTCATAAAAATAGAGGGTGTTCCCCGTGAGGCCCGAATCATTATAAGAAAGGAATGTGGTCGTCGCTATTTGCGCATAGATCTGGCTGGAAGTAGCGCGATCGATACTATAGAAATTCGTTGACGAAGCGGACGTCCACGAAACAGTGAGCGTGCTTGAACCGACCGAAGAAAAGGATGGAGTGCCCGGCGTTCCGGGAGAGATGCCCGTCGTGAACGTTGCATCAGTAGAGGTCGCTATACTTCCTCCTCCGGTGGTCGAAAGAGCTTGATAATGATAGGTGGTCGACGCCGCCAAACCAATGAGTGCTATAGAGTGATTCGTGACGAGAGTCGAGCTCCCCGTCGAAGAGCCGTAGGCAGAGGTCAGGCCGTAGTTTACCGTCGAGGACGCCGCGAGATTCGTCATCCAGGTGATCGTGGCGCCTGAGTACGTGATGGTCGTCGCCGTGGTGTTCGTAATCGCGAGCGTGTTCGTCACATTCACCGTGGTTGACGCGCTAGAAGTGTTGTTTGCGATATCGGTTGCAAGAGCCCAGAGAGTCGTCGAGCCGTTCGCGACCAAGCCTGTGTTCCAAGGCACGGAATAGAGCGTTCCGCTCGCGGTGCTTGTAGCTCCGATAAGAGTGCTCGAAGCAAGACTTGAACCATAAGTCCCCTCGTAGAAGGCAGTGCTTGAAACGAGCGTGTTGTCGGTCGACGATGCGGTAAGCGTGATCGTGGAAGATACTGAAGCGTTGTTAGCGGGGGAAATCCAGGAGACCGACGGAGGTCCGGCGTTGTTGATCGTTTCATTTCCCATGGTATAGAACGTTGAGGGGCTTGATTGGTTGTTGTATTCCGTGAGAATCCATGAGGGTGAAAGGGCAATATTTGAAACACGACTTTCATCTACGGCGGCATCAACAGAACGAGTATAATTGCCGCTACCGCAAACGTTGTAGGGAACCATGCAGATAGGCGAATCCATAAAAGAACCGGATATAGTAGTGGATGTGGCAAAAACGCCATTCACGTATAACGAAGCCGTCGTGCCATTTAATGTTCCTGTGAGGTAGTACCACGTGCCGGTCGCGACAGCGGCTGGACTATTCATCGTAAACCCACTTCCACTAGAGGGAACCACATAAAAACTAATTTGAGGCGTAGATGTGCCGGTCAAAACGAGTGCTTTTTCGTAATAAGGATAGGTGCCTGACGCTACTTCAAAGATGGCCCCACCTAATCCGTCGTATGCTGAGAAGAAAGCATTGAAGTTGACCCATGTGGAAATGGTAAAATTCCCCGTCCCTCCACCGGATGCCTGAGTACTACTTGCGTAAATACCACCATATTGGCTCGCGTTCGGAAAATTGATGGCACCATCTATCTCACCTGCGAACTGCGCGGTAGAACCTCCACCAACCCCGAGATTATCCCCGTGGCTCGTGCTATCGTGTATGGTTGTCGGAGGATTGTCGCCGAGGTGATATACCGCTGCATAATTGCTATTCCACGTCGAACTTGGATGAGACTGATCGGTTGCGACTGAAGTATTGCCATAGCAGGCATAAATGACCGTTCCCATCTCCATCGTGGGAACATTAACCCAATCTACCAATGCGCCAGTGCTCGAAGTATAAGACTCCGTTTCGAAATTGAGATTCGCTGTGCCGCAGTTCGCAGAAGATGTTGCAAAGACAAGATCAGCAGGTTCTTGTCCCCCGTTCGGAGCTGTCGTGAGATGCTGTATCTTGCCCCCATCGCTCACGGGTTCCCATGAGGACAAGGTCGACGATACAAGTATCGGAAAATTTGTCAGCGTTCCTGAGGCGATTGAAGAAGTCGAGGTGACCGTGATAGAACGGTAATAGGCATACGATGAGGCGAAGACCTGCCTTGTAGATAAACCAAAATAAAACACTCCTGAGACAAAAGTTGCGAAAAAGAATACAACAAACACTTTCTTAGCATCTCCGCTGAGGGGAGAAAGAACTTTATGCATCGGCTAGAGGATATCCTGAATTATAACACTCGGTTACGCGATCGTAGGTTGAAATAAGAGTGCCCGGGGCCGGAGTCGAACCGGCACGCTCTTGCGAGCAACAGATCTTAAGTCTGTCGTGGCTGCCAATTTCACCACCCGGGCTTGCTGCGTTTTCATAATCTACCATCCGATTCATATCCTGTAAATATTTCCCTCCAATGAAAAAGCGGCTCGTTATGAGCCGCTTCAGTCGTGGAGTGCTTCGGCTGCTTCTTTACAGAGATCACTGCAATATCTTGTTCGGTCACGCGCTTTACTGCACGTGCTTTTCGTGGGATTTGTCTCCTTAATGCAAAACCCACATTCGAAAGTTTCCACGAGCGCTTGCGCTTCGGGGCTTGATGGCGTCATAGCACCTCCCACAAAACTCTATTTTTATACTAAAACTTTTTTAGAAAAAGGAAAAGGTATTGCCTGTTGAGGCCTGGGCGGGAATCGAACCCGCGTATAAGGGATTTGCAGTCCCTCGCTTTACCACTTAGCAACCAGGCCGTGCCACGACTAGCGCTTACTCCTGAATAGTATCCTGATCTAATATTTTTTCAACTTTCGCGGCGTTCTCATTGCCGTGGTCGGGCGCAAAAACGATCCGCGGCATCGGCTTGATATTCATCTTTTGGTTTAGCATATGCTGCAAGTGGCCGGCGCTTTTTTGGAGAACCGCCAAAACATGCTCTTCGCCCGACGCCGGGATCACGCTCACGTTCACTGTTGCATGTTCGAGTTTTTTGTCGACATCGACGGTCGTGATCGTCGCAAGCGCGTCGTTGAATTCAAACTCGCGCACAATGATCTTCCCGAGCTCTTCCCGTATTAATTTGCTCACGCGGTCAGACCGATAGAATTTCATGATAAAGCTCCGCTCACTATTTTCGGATGACGAGCTTGTCCCCTGCTTTGATCAAAACGTGCGAGTTCACGAGCAGGCCGATTTCTTTTCCTTTCTCAGCCTGGGTGATCTCGGATTTCTTTTCGCGGAGTTCGAGGATGCGGCCGTTGCCGAGCGGTTCTTTTGGCGCTTCTGGGCCGGCTTGACGCAGAACTTCGAACGATGTTTTAGAACGGACGAGTCCAGCCGCAACGCGGCCGCCGATCAATTGTTTTTCCATTTTCTCCTGATTGAACACCGCAAGCACCTCCAATTCTCCGAGGGCCGCGGGCCCTCGGGCTCCCGAAAGAAATTCCTCAACGGCTTTTTGCAAATCATAAACGATGTTCGAGGTGATGATGGTGATCTCCTGCGCTTCAGCAAGCGTGCGTGCGCCACCGGCCACTTTATTCTTAAAACCGATAATCGTTGCCCCGGTCGCAAGGGCATGCTTCACGTCACCGTCCGTGATATCGCCAACGGCTTCTTCCACGAGGTTCACTTCCTTGCCGCCGGACTGATCGACGCTCCGCAAAACAAGAGACAACGCTTCGAGCGAACCGCTGTCGGATGACTTCAAAATCAGATTCAATGTGTTCGGTTTCGCTTCACCAAGGCGACCGCTCGTTTTTTTTGATGTGTTTGCATTGGAAATACCGGCCGCAGGCGTGGCTCCTGCCTTCCCTACAACGCCCAATTCGCCCACCGCGAATTCCTCGCCGACGTTCGGCAATGATTCAAAACCAATAATGACTGCCGGTGCCGACGGTTCAAGCTGTAAAACTGGCTTCTCTAAAAAGTTTTCCAAAATTTTTACTTTGCCATGGGCAGAAGCCGTGACAATCGGATCGCCGCGATGCAACGTCCCGTTTTTTACGATCACCGTCGCCTCAATGCCGCGCCGCGGATCACGGCGTGCTTCGAGAATGTAACCCGTTGCCGGCGCCGCCGAATCGTATTTCAAATCATCCACGTCGGCCGCGAGTAAAATGAGATCGAGCAGATCGTTCACCCCGTCGCCCGTTTTTGCCGAGACGCCGTGATAGCTCACCTGTCCGCCGAACCCTTCAAGCAAAACGCCGGCCGTCATCAAATCGTTGCGCGCCTTATCAATCGAGCCATTGGTCTTATCAATCTTATTAAACGCCACGATGTAGGGCGTTTTTGTTTCTTCGATGATGCGAATCGCTTCGCGCGTTTGCGGTTTCACGCCTTCGTCAGCGGCAACCACAAGAATGGCGAGGTCGGCAGCCTGCGCGCCGCGCGAACGCATCGACGTGAACGCTTCGTGTCCGGGCGTGTCGATGAAGGTGATCTTGCGACCGCCATGTTCAATTTCGTACGCTCCGACAGCCTGCGTGATGCCGCCTGCTTCGCGCGCAGCGATGTTCGCTTTGCGGATGTAATCGAGGAGCGTTGTTTTGCCGTGGTCGACGTGCCCCATCACAACCACAATAGGCGGGCGCTGTTTTATGCTCGCATGAACCGAAGAATGTTTCGTGGTCGCGTTTGCCATAGGGGTGAGAAATTCATGAATTCCGAATACCCCCTATTCTATCATTAAAAATCGATTAAAACAAACCTACGCAGCCTCTTTGACCACATTGATCGGCGCACCGTTTACGTAGGCAACAATGTTGTCGATCGTCGTATCGAGGATGCGCAAGAATGCTTCTTTGGTGTTGAACGCATTATGCGGCGTCACGATCACATTCGGCATGGCAAGTAGGTCTTTTTCAACGTCAATATTACCTCCTTTCATCTCGTTTTCTTCTTCGAGCACGTCGAGGCCCGCGCCGCCAAGTTGTCCGCTCTTCAAAGCGCTGAGCAATGCCGGTGTTTCAACGATCGCACCGCGAGCGGTGTTAATGAGGTACGCGCCTTTTTTGATGAGCCCGACATTCGAGGCGTTGATGAGGTGATGGGTGGATGGAAGATACGGCGCGTGGATCGTGATCACGTCGCTCTTGGCGAGCAGCTCTTCGAGTGAAACGTACGGGAATCCCATCTGCGCGGCAAAGGCGTCGTCGTGGTACACATCGTACGCGATGATATTCATATTAAACCCTTTGCCCATGCGCACCGCATGTTTGCCGATGCGGCCGGTGCCCACGACGCCAAGCGTTTTGCCGGCGAGATCAAAACCCGTAAGACCTTCGGTTGTGAATTTTTTCTCAATACGCACGCGGTCGCGCGCTTCGCAAATTTTTCTCGAAAGCGAAAGGAGTAATGCGAAGGCGAATTCTGCAACGGTATTCTCGCCATACGCCGGAACGGACGAAACCGGAATACTGCGCGCAGCAGCCGCTTTCACGTCAATATGATCGAAACCCGTCGAGAGTGTTGTAATAAACTTTATGTCGGGCAGCGATGCGATCGTCGCTGCGTTGATCGTTGAATCCATGAACACTCCAAGAATGTCGAAGTCTTTATTTGCGGGAACCTGCTGCGGCGTCACGGTGCAATCTTCGAAACCAACGTCTACGCCTGCCGCCTTTAATTTCTCGCTCGACCGCAAATAATCTTTTGCCGAATCGCCCCAACGCTCACAGTTAAAAAATGTTGCTTTATGTGTCATCCGAGTATTATACCATTTTTGAAAAAAGATTTTTGTCGGAAATTATGATAAAATGATGAAAATGTCAAAGGCTCGTTTTGTGGCGCTATGTATTTTGACGTTCGCCGCGATCATTGTTGCGGGGAATCTTTTTGTTACGAACGTATTTGCACAACTCTCTCCCGCCAGCACAACTGACGCAGGCGCGAACAGTTCAAGCTCACTCCAGTCGCAGATTGATGCCAACAACCAGCAGATCGCAACGCTCAATCAGCAGATCGCAACGTACCAGCAAGAGCTTCAGCAGGTGGGCGCGAATAAAAAGACGCTACAAGCCGCCATCAATGCGCTTGACCTGCAGCGCAGCCAGATCCAAACGCAAGTCGCCGTGACGGAAAAACAAATCAACGTGACGCAATTGCAAATCCAGCAGATCGGCGGCGAAATCACAAACACGCAAGCAACGATCGCGAGCGATCAGGCATCGCTTGGCGCGTATCTCGTGAGCCTCCAGAAATCAGACGGTCAGCCACTCTTCATGCAAGTGCTTTCATCGGATAACCTTGCGGACGCCTGGAGCGATGTGAACGCCAACCTCCAAATCCAAGACGCCGTACAGAACAATATGAACATATTAAAGGAGCAGGAAAGTTCGCTGAGCAGTTCCGAAACTGCTTCACAGCAAAAACAGGCAACGTTAACCTCCCAACAACAGTCGCTCACATCGCAACAACAAACGCTCTCCGCAACGGTACAATCAAAAAACCAGCTCCTCACCGAGACGAACGCCCAAGAATCGACGTACGAAAAATTATTGGCCGCCGCCGAAGCGCAACTCCAAAGCTTCTCGGCGTTCACGCAAAACGCCGGCGGATCGGGCGCTCTCGGCAATGAAACCGTCTGTGACGCGTGGGGCTGTTATTACAATCAGCGCGACTCCGCATGGGGCACCGACAAGCTGAACGGCACAAAATATACGCTCGCAAGCGACGGCTGTCTCGTGACCTCGATGGCGATGGTGCTCACCCACTACGGCTACCGCAATGTGACACCGGTCACCATCAATTCAAATCCCGGGAATTTTGCGGCATACTACCCTGCGTATCTCTTGGTGACGATCAATGTTGACGGCGTGAACGCAACGCGCACAACTTCGGCGATCGACGCGACGCTTGCAACCGGCAATCCGGTAATCGTCGGTCTGAACGCTTATGGCGGCACGCATTATGTTGTCCTCGTTTCGGGAAGCAAGGGCAATTACATCATGCGCGACCCGTATGTGCAAAACGGCGATGATATACCATTCTCGGACCATTATTCATTGAAAAGCATTTTTAGCGTGACAAAAGTCACCGTGAGCGCGTAGAATAAGATATATGGCTACAGAAAACAAAAAAGAAGTTACGTTCTCGCGAGTCCTAAACGCCAAGCCGGAGCGCGTGTGGAAAGCATGGACAGATCCGTCCGAACTCAAGAAGTGGTGGGGACCGAACAATGTGAGCATCCCGGAGTGCGAAGTAGACCTCCGCGTGGGCGGAAGAATTTACATCGTCATGGAAGCCGGCGAAGGGATGGGCCAATATAAAGGTACACGGTGGCCGATGGAAGGGACGTTCACCGCGGTAGAGCCACATGCAAAACTTTCCTATGCCGTAAAAGCCTGGACCGAAGGCGCGGAGAAAACTACCAAGATCGATCAGGTGCAAGACATCGCCTTCACGGAAGAGAACGGCAAGACTAAAATGGCATTAAAAATCACGGTGAATAAAATCGGACCCGATGCCAAAATGGCAATAGAGGGCATGGAGATGGGATTCAATCAACAGTTCGATAAGCTTGAGAAGTATTTGGCAAGCACATAAATATCGGGCGGAGACGGAAGGATTCGAACCTTCGAGGGGATTTCTCCCCTAAATTCTTAGCAGGAATTTGGTTTAAGCCACTCACCCACGTCTCCCAATTTTATACCATCCCACATAAGATAACCTAGTTATAATATCTGTTCAAGTGCTTTGGATTATGTGAGCCAATGAACTTCATATAGTGTTCCATATCCTTTTTGCTTTCAAGACGAATTTCTATACCTCGTGTAAAACGCGCATGAAAACCATGATTTTCTAGAAACAGTTGTACGACCTCTCGAAGTGGCAGCGATGCGGATGAAAATGAAAGCTTCTTATATGAATACTGCTTTCCATTCGACGCATATTCATGATTGAAAATACTTCCATCGGTATCGACGAGCCCACGGACGCACCCAGCCATAAATTCTTCGTTCTCTTGTATCCACTGGGGAATAGTAAAATTTTGTTTTACTTTATTCCCAAGAGGCAATCCAAGTCCATGCAAATAATGCATTAATTTCGTTCGAGAAACTACTATTATATTCACTGAATTTTTTGGTATATGGCGAATTGAAGGAGCAATATGAAAAAGCTGCTCAATCAAAGCAGTAACAAATTTACTGTAAGCAAGATCATCTATATGATGCAGGCTTATTGTGAATTGTCTGGCAGTCATGCCTCCATCCCCCATCATGATACCTATAAATTCAGCCAAGAGAACTGATAGGTCAGGCTCATGGAAAGGCAATTGATGGCATGGAAAATGACTGCGGTGCTTGTTTAACTCCCACCATTCATGCCATCTCTGCTTTCTCAATAAAGGGTCGCCAATAATTCCTTTTTGCTTCTTATATGAGGCGGGGCCACCTGTTCTGCCAGCGTTAGAAACATTCCAGTAAGCCGTTTCGCGCCTCACCCCATCAGGCATCTCAAGTTCGTACATCAACGCCGTTATCGATGCCGCCTCATAAGCCATAAGAAATTTCTCTCGTCTCCAATCCCGCACGGTTCGGGATGAAACCGATAAAAATTGCGCGAGTTTATCCACTCCGGAAGCACGCGCTATTGCCTGATCCAAAAATCTTTTTTGTCCACCGCGGGGAAAACGAATTCGTTCATTATCCATACTTTCATCGTAAGGATATTCAAAGAAAAATAAAAGCTTCTTTTAATCAAAATTTAATGTTTAGAAAAGCGCGGACGTTGGGACGTCCGCGCAGGTACGGGTCAGACAGAGCAGGCGGTCGAAAAGATATCTTCAAAAGTGAGCTGGTGCTCTGCTAGGAATTCATGCAGATAGTCATCGGGTGGGAACCACTCCTTGCGAACGTATGCGATGGCTGCCTCTTTGGATTTGATGCCAAAAACCATACGCCAAGATTCCTGTCTGCCCTGACTCAAACGCGCGAGATCATAGTGGTCCGCGGCAATTTCTTGCATGATTTCCCAAGGATACAGATTGTAAAAAAGGTGGTGCCAAGCAGTATGGATACCGTGGGGAATCAGTGTCGTGTTCGGTCCGTTGCTACCTCCGCGAGATCGTGGAATGTAATGGTGCTTGCTCTGCCTAACAGCCATTAGCTCTCCTCCTCTATTTATTCTCCCCCGTTGCGGCGTACGGTCAATGGTGCACAACTTTTTTCGGCACCTTCGCGCCTTCACGGCGCGCTTCGGAAAGGCCGATGGCGATCGCTTGCTTGCGGCTCCGCACGGTTTTCCCGCTATGACCACTCTTCAGCGTGCCACGCTCCATTTCGTGCATCGCGCGCTTCACTTTTTGCTGTGATCGTTTGCTATATTTTCTTGGCATCTTCTTGCTATGTGGTTTTATACGAAAAAAACCCCGACTTTGAAACAAATTTCAGCTCTGTAGCGTATAACAAATCATGAATACGTTCAAAAAAATCCTGGTAGTCTCATTGATTGCCGGAGCTATTCCTTTGGTAACATCTGCGGCACCATTCCCGTCGTTCTTCCAGTTTCAATGGACGCCACCGGTGACTCCGGTAGTGACCACGCCAAGCGCACCGAATTCCGGAGTGAATACAAACACGTCGCTCAATTGGTCGGGCTATGTCTCAACGCAGGGTCCGTTCACTGGCGTCTCGGGCACATGGACCGTTCCTAACGTTGCGAGTGCAAGCAGCACGATGGCAGACGCAACATGGGTCGGCATCGGCGGCGTCACAAGCCACAGCCTCATCCAGGCAGGCACGCAAGCGGTCACGAATCGCGACGGCAGCGTGAGCTACGCAGCGTGGTATGAACTTTTGCCGCAGGACATGCAAACGATTTCGCTCCCGGTGCACGCCGGCGATTCCATAAGCGTTTCACTCACGCAGACGTCGGCAGGCGTGTGGCAAATTTCTTTTGATGACACAACGACCGGCGGCACATATGAGACGTCGCTCTCATATAATTCCGACGAATCATCTGCGGAATGGATCGAAGAAATGCCGACGGCGAATGTTGGCATGCTACCCCTCGACAACTTTGGCACCATCTCATTCACGAACGGATCGGCTACGCGTGACGGCGTGAGTGAAACGATTGCCCAGACAAGCGCCCAACCGATGACGATGATCACGCAGGGTGGCGCGGCACTTGCTTCCCCATCATCGCTTGCGAGCGATGGTGCAAGCTTCAGTATCACGCGCACGGCGAACCCTGCAACGGCCTCAGGTGGCACGCGTGGATTCTTGGGCAACGGCAGCGGGCGATGGCATCGCGTGGGCGTTGGTGTTGGCGGCTATGGCCGTTCGCGCGTGAACACAAGTACGAGCGTGAGCGTGACCCCTGGTGGTCCAGGCCAGACGATCACCATTTGGCGCGGTTCGCTCCCTCCGCAGCAGCTTCTGCAATTCCTCCAGACGCAGTTCGGCTTCCGACTTTAATCCTTGTTGGCTATAATTGAATAGTGCTTAAAGGCTTCAAGCAATTCATCTTGCGCGGCAACGTCATCGATCTTGCGGTCGGTATTATGGTTGGGGCTGCATTCAACAATGTCGTGAATGCCCTCGTGAAAGACCTGATGACGCCGCTCATCGCGGCCATCGCCACCCAACCGAATTTCGGCAACCTCACGTTTACGATCCACGGCAGCCAGTTTTCGTACGGCGACTTCCTGAATAACCTCATTTCGTTTGTCATCCTCGCCTTCACTATTTATTTCTTTGTTGTCTTGCCGATGAATAAATTGCAATCGCGGATGCAAAAGGGCCCGCCGCCGGAGGCGACGACCAAGCAATGTCCGCAATGCCTTTCAAGCATTCCGATCAAAGCAACCCGCTGCGCCTATTGCACTGCAAAGCTTACGAGCGATAGTATGAAGAAATGAGGAGCCAGGAACAATTTGAGCCAAACTCATCTCCGCGAGAATTATCGCCGGAGCTCGCCGAATCGTTTCGCGAAGAACGGTTTGCCGTGATGGTCGGCTATCTGGAGCGGAAAGTTATCGAGCTATCCGGCTCCGAAGCGGCTGGACGATTAACAAGGCAGAAACTAGAAAGTCTGAAACAGGCCAGCCCTTCAGACAAGATCCGTTACGCGGCAGCATTTGGAGCAAAAATTGTTGCGGTGACGTTTGCCATGGCCCATATGAACCACGAAGCCATCAAGGCCGAAGTCTTGGAAACCGCACTCATGTCTCCGGAATATACGCGATTGACCATGACTGCCATAAAAAATATTCCGCCGTTGACCCGCCGATTCTTGGAAGCAAGTCAGGATTTTATTGGCGAGAATACCGTGATACTCCAAGAAGCGACCCGGGACGCCATCAATCTTTTCGACAACACTCCCCTATCTCTCAATCTGAATGGATGAACCAACGCCTATTAAAAAAGAATTTCGTGAAGTTGTTCAAGAACTGATTCCATACGGAGAGGATAAAAAAGAACTTGCATTTTGGGAGGGGATTTTTGACGACCTCGCGCGAGAAGAGCAGGTCGAAGTATTACAAAACCTAAAAGCGGAGCTTGAAGCGCTCCGCAACCAGAAAGACTCATAGCTTCGTACTACCTTATATATGCCCCCAGGAGGACCAGGAGGAGGATTTCGAGGATCGATGCGCTCGCTCACCCGCGACGCATCGGTGACTGACCAAAAAGTCGCGCCGGGAACGACGCGGCGGATTTTTCGTTATATAAAACCATATCGAAAACTGCTCACGGTATTTTTGATCCTCGTTGTGATCGATGCGGTGATCGGCGTTGTGAACCCGCTTCTTTTCCGCGAAATCATCAATCAGGGTATTCTGAACCATAAGCCAAGTCTCATCATCTGGCTCGCGCTCATCGCCGTCGTCATTTCTCTTTTTGATGCCGGTCTCGGCCTTATCGAAACGTACATGTCTGCGAAGATTGGCCAAGGGCTCGTCTTCGATATGCGAACGCAAGTTTTTGAACATATTCAAAGCATGTCGCTCGCATTTTTCACGCGGACACAGACCGGAGCACTCGTGAGTCGTTTGAATAACGATGTCACCGGCGCCCAGCAGGCATTCACCGATATTTTGTCCTCAGTGATCGGAAACATCGTGGGCGTCGTCGCTATCCTCGCCGTGATGTTCGTGCTTTCGTGGCAGCTCACCATCCTTTCGCTGGCGCTCGTTCCTATTTTCATTTTTCCGGCGCGTTGGTTCGGAAGAAAGCTCCAGGCGATCACGCGCGAGAGTTACAATCTCGCCGCGGAGATGAATAATCTCATGGTTGAACGATTTAATGTCGCGGGAGCGCTCCTTGCAAAACTTTTTGGCCGCCCGAAGGAAGATGCGCAGTCGTTCGACGCGCGCGCCGGACGCGTGCGGGATATCGGCGTCACCCAATCCATCTACACGCGATTCTTTTTCACGGCGCTCACGATCACGGCATCGCTTGGAACGGCTTTGGTTTTCGGCTGGGGCGGCCTACTCGCCGAACGCAACGCAATTGACGTCGGTACGCTCGTTGCACTTTCCGTCTATCTCACCCGCCTGTACCAACCGCTCACGGCGCTTTCAAATGTGAACGTTGACGTGATGACGACGCTCGTTTCTTTTGAACGGGTATTCGAAGTGCTCGATCTCCCGCCGATGGTCGCGGAAAAACCTGGCGCAATTGCGTTGCCGCGCGGGCCGGCACGTATTGAATTCGACCACGTGAATTTCCGTTATCCGCGGCCCGAGGAAGTTTCGCTTGCTTCTTTGGAATCGGTGGCGACGCTCGCCCGGACACCCGAGAAACAAATATTGTTCGACGTGAGTTTTGACGTCGAACCGGGAACCGTGTCTGCGCTCGTCGGACCTTCGGGCGCCGGGAAAACAACGATTTCCCAGCTTGCCGGCCGTTTGTATGATCCCCAGTCGGGCACCGTCCGCGTGAACGGCACCGACGTCCGCGAGGCGACGCTCGCCTCGCTCCATGCGATGATCGGCGTCGTGACCCAAGACGCCCACATGTTCCACGACACGATCCGCGCGAACTTGCTCTATGCAAAACCCGATGCAACCGATGCGGAGATGAAGGAAGCTCTGAACGCCGCGCAGATTTTACCGCTCGTTGAATCCCTGCCGAACGGCCTCGACACGCTCGTCGGCGATCGCGGCTATCGTTTTTCGGGCGGCGAAAAGCAACGCATCGCGATTGCCCGCTTACTCCTCAAATCGCCTGACATTTTGATCCTCGACGAAGCAACGGCCCATCTCGATTCGGAATCCGAGCAAGCGATTCAACGCGCACTCCAAGAAGCGTTTAAGGGGCGAACGTCGCTTGTGATCGCGCACCGGCTTTCAACTATTCGTAACGCCGACCAGATTCTCGTCGTCGAAAAAGGCCGCGTCGTTGAACGCGGCAAGCACGATGAATTACTCAAACACGGTAAACTCTATGCCGAACTCTACAAGACGCAGTTTGCGGATAGGAAAGGATAACTATAACTTTTCCCCTTCCCAAAAAATACCGCGCCTCTTCATATCGGCACCCAAAACATCAACGAATTTACGCATAACAGGAAAGGCCTCGGTGGCTTGCTGTTTTCTTTTCATGTGCGCTTCATAGGTGAACTTTGTCCGTTTCAAACTCTTTTCATTCACGGGATCGAGAAGTTCAAACACCGGCTCGATCTTATCGAGGGCGTAGACAAAATCTGCTTCGGGCGTGGCGCGATTTTCATATTCCTTCCATCGCTTTTCTCCGATCTCGCCTACCATCTTGGGAAGCGCCTTGAAAACGGCTTCCGCATCTTTCATTTCCTGAGCTTTGTCAGACTGATTCTTCAGATGATACGGAACATCGCCATGCACGATTTCTCCGAAATCATGGAAGAGTAAAATCTCGTAGACTCTTGCCTTATCCATTTTCCCTTCCGGATCTTCGAGCGGCAAAAAATATTGGGCGAGAAA
Organism: uncultured bacterium; assembly: GCA_963705915.1. Classification (GTDB taxonomy): domain Bacteria; phylum Patescibacteriota; class Minisyncoccia; order UBA6257; family 2-01-FULL-56-20; genus JAKAGE01. The sequence goes on along the minus strand of OY970126.1, from coordinate 799,942 downwards.
AAGAAGCGCAAAAACGTGCTCCGCAACCGACTCGCCGTGCACGGAGAGGTCCCTCGCTCCGGCGTATCGGATCGTCTTTTTAAGCTTGTAGGCAACCCTCAGTTGTTCGGCGATTTCGAGAATCTCTTTGTCCGACAGCGCGAGAATTTCTTGTGCGTGCATAGTTCAGATTATATCTCCCTGCGGGTTTTTCGCGGTTGCGTAAATCCCTTCCCTGCTCTTCTTTAAAATCCAATGGACGAACATCGCGGATGCAATACCAACAACAGCGCCGCCTATGATATCAAGCGGCCAATGGACGCCGACATAGATACGCGCAACGCCGTTAATAAATGCGAACAGGTAGAACCAAATCCCCCATTTTTTGTTGAGATAGAAAATCGTAGTCGCCATCGCGAAGAACCATGCGGCGTGACCCGACGGGAAAGACCAGCCGGAAGCCTGTATGAGCGGCACAAAGTTATAAAACGAGTACGGCCGTTCATGATGATAGAAAAGACGAATCAGCTCCGTTATGATGCCACGCGAAATGATGATTGCGATTGCGCCCTCGGCGAACCAATACAGTTTCTTCCGCCACCCCGGCTGTTTGAATACCAAAATTAAAAATCCCAGTACAAGAAAATAGGGAAACCAGTCGGCAAGAAAAATACCGAGCCCATCAAGCCATGCATTCCGTCCCGCAAGTTGGTGGACCCACAAAAAAACAGATTGGTTCAAGGACATTGTCTTTCATTCTACCGCAAAGAGTGCCTTTCTGAAAACATTTTTAGGTTTGAGGGGCTCTCGGAGCCGCGAAGGCGGCGAGAGGTGAGGCGCACGCGCAGTAGCGCGTGACGCCGTACCCGAAAAACAAAAATGTTTCAGAAAGGCTATTTTCGGACGTATGGAAGCAACCCCATGAACCGAGCCCGCTTGATGGCGAGCGCCAATTTGCGCTGATGCTTTGCGCAGACGCTTGTATGACGCGGATCGATGATCTTCGCTTGGCTCGAAGCAAAACGCCGGATCAATTCGATCTCCTTATAATCAATATTCTTTAAGTTTTGTGAGCAGAAAAAGCACTGTTGGGCCATTTTTTAATGAGATTAAACTTTTCGTACTTGCAATGAATCGAGCTCGACGGCGGTATCACGGCCAAAGATCGGAACGAGCACTTTGACGCTGCCCTTCTCTTCGTTTACTTCAGCCACTTTGCCGTCATATTCCTTGAACGGACCGTCGGTTATTTTTACCAGATCGCCCACCTTGAGGTCAAGCGTCATCTTGCTTTCATCGCGGCCGGTGCGTGCGAGGAGAAGATCGACCTCGTCCTTGGAAAGCGGGGTTGGCGTTGTATTGTCGGGACCAACGAAGCCGGTCACGCGGGGCGTGTTGCGCACCACATACCACGAATCCTCGGTAAGAATCATTTCGACGAGTACGTACCCAGGATAAATTTTTTCTTCAACCGTCTGTCGCTTGCCGCCTTTCACTTTGATCGTTTTTTCTTTGGGCACGAGCACGTTGAAGATCTTATCCCCCATGGTAAGCGACTCGACGCGCTGTTTCAGATAGCGCGCAACGGCCTCTTCGTAACCCGAATACGTTTGCACCGCATACCATTGTCGGATCTGCGGCTTGTCATTCGGTGTACCATGATGAGGAGCGATTGCCATGAGAAAAGATATTTTAATTACGCGCCGACGACGAATGTTTTGATGATATAGGTGAAAAGATAATCGCACGCGCCCAAAAATACCGCGAGCGAAAGCGAAATCGCGATCACGATGCCTGTGAGGCGGATAGCTTCCTGCCGCGTCGGCCAGTTCACGTGGCGCAACTCATTGCGCGATTCAATGAAAAAATGTTTTATGCGATCGAACATTGCGTTCTAGTATACTCCTCTTTTTCTCCGCGGGCAATGTCTTTTAATAAATAAAAGACCGCTATACTCGCGGTTTTGGAGATAGTAAAATAATACGCGGCACCGCATTAGATGTCAAGATTCTGCACCGTCGCGGCGTGCGCTTGGATGAAGTTCTTGCGCGGCTCAACGGCGTCGCCCATCAAAATGTCGAAAAGTTTGTCGGCCGCTTCGGCGTCTTCAATCGTTACCTGCTTCATGATGCGGTTTTCCGGATTCATCGTTGTTGCCCAAAGCTGCTCGGCGTTCATTTCGCCGAGACCTTTATAGCGCTGCACATTCGGCATGCGTTTGCCGTCGTTCGAAACGGTTCCTTCTTCCACCAAATTTTCACCATCGGCGTTTGCTTCGGCAGATTCTTCTGCAACCTCTTCGGTTTTTTTCTTGCCCTTTACCGCACGCACCGGCGCATTCTTTTGGAGTTCTGCGATCGCTTTATCTTTTTCATTATCAGAAAACGCATACTTGAATGCCTTGCCGAGTTGAACTTTATAGAGCGGCGGTTGGGCAATATAGATGTAGCCGCCATCAACAACCGCGCGGAAGTAGCGATAAAAGAGTGTGAGGAGCAACGTGCGAATGTGTGCGCCGTCAACGTCGGCATCGGTCATGATCACAATTTTATGGTAGCGCAGCTTCTCCATGCTGAACTCCTCGCCGATCGCCGTACCGATCGCGATTACGAGCGATCGGATTTCCGCATTAGCCAACATCTTATCGAGATGAACCCGTTCGACGTTGAGCGGCTTACCGCGCAAAGGTAATATCGCTTGCGTGTGCCGGTTCCTCCCCTGCTTTGCCGTGCCACCGGCGGAATCGCCCTCCACGATGAAAAGCTCCGATTCGGCAGCAATCTTTGACGTGCAATCAGCAAGTTTACCCGGCAGCGTCAAACCCTCAAAAGCGCCTTTGCGCAAAACCGTTTCGCGGGCGGCTTTTGCGGCAAGACGAGCTTTTGCGGTAAGTAAAACCTTTGCAATAATGCCCTTCGCTTCTTGAGGATGTTTTTCCAAAAATTCCTTGAGCGCTTCGTTCATCACCGCTTCGACTGCCGTGCGGGCTTCCGGATTACCGAGTTTTGCCTTGGTCTGCCCTTCGAACTGCGGCTCACGGAGCTTCACCGAGAGGACGACGATCTGTCCCTCACGGACGTCGTCGCTTGTAAAGTTTTCTTCCTTTTCTTTGAGATAGCCTTCGGCGCGTGCGTAGTTATTGAGCGATCGGGTGATCGCCGAGCGGAAGCCCGTGAGGTGCATGCCGCCCTCCGGCGTATAGATGTTGTTTGCGAAACTCATTTCTTGTGTCCGCGTATCATCGACATACATAAACGCACATTCAACGTCGATGTTTTGGTTCTCTTTTTCGACATAAAAAATATCTTCATGGAGTGCGTTCTTTTTCTGCGCGAGGAATTTCACAAACGACAATACGCCGCCTTCAAAATAGAATCCGTAAAAAAGAGGCACCTTTGGCCGGCGGTCGATGATGTCTATCCGCACGCCTTTCGTGAGATAGGCCTGCTGACGCAAGTGCTCAATGATCGTCTTGTCGTTGAACTCGAGCTCGGAAAAAATCTGAGGATCAGGCTGGAACGTCACTTTGGTGCCATGACGTTTTGAGGCGCCAACTTTTTTTACCTTATATTTCGGTTTGCCGCGCTCATATTCCTGCACATAAAGACCGCCGTCGCGTTCAACTTCAACTTTTGTCCATTCGGAAAGCGCGTTCACCACGGAAACGCCGACGCCGTGCAAACCACCGGAGACCTTATATGAATCACCGCCAAATTTTCCGCCGGCATGGAGCGTTGTGAGTACGGTTTCGAGCGCGGATTTTTTTGTCTGCTTGTGGACGTCCACCGGAATACCGCGGCCGTCGTCCGTGACGGCGACTCTATTCCCCGGCAGAAGCTCAACAGTGATGCTCTTTGCAAAACCCGCCATCGCTTCGTCGATTGAGTTGTCGACAACTTCCCAAATCAGATGGTGTAACCCAATCGAACCGGTTGAACCGATGTACATACCGGGGCGCTTACGCACCGGCTCGAGGCCTTCAAGCACATAGATGTCCTTGGCACCGTATGACGCGCTGCCCTGATTTTTGGATTTTTTTTCGGCCATTGGATACCTCTTATTGTAGCAAATTTTTTGCCGCACCGCGAGCCCTCCACATCCCCTATATGCTATGAAATACCTGTCTTTTTCTCGACTCGCTCGAGTCGGTATTCGTGGTTCGTAATAATACCTGTTATCGCGGCGAAACCGGCGCGCGTTTCTTGCCGCAAATCTTCAACTTCATCGTGCAAATCTTCACGGGTTTGCTGGATTTCATCGCGAAGCTCGCCCCGCATTCCACGTATCTCGGCATGGATTCCGTTTTGCACGTTTTCTAATTGCCCTTTCATTTCTAGTCTAAGCTGCTCGTTGCCTTCTCTCATCTCAATACGAATTTGCTCGCCCTGCTCTTTCATTTCCAGCCTCGATTGCTCGCTCTGCTCCTTCATCTCGAGCCTCAATTGCTCGCCCTGTTCCTTCATTTCGAACCTGAGCTGTTCCCCCTGGGCACGCATATCATCCCTAAATTGCTGCGCTTGAGCATGGATATCTTCGCGGATCGCTATAAATTCGCGATTCACCATGAGCGCCAAATTTTCGATGGCATCCAGCATTTCGTTCCGCATAATTTCATCGTAGTCATCCATAATCGTACGTCAAATATTTTTTAATGAAAATTTAATAATTTTTTGAGCGCCGCTGAGGCTGCGCGGTGCACCTAGAAGTGCACCGTGAGCGGCGCGCCGAGGCCGGTCACATAGTCATAATGTTTTCGCGCATCGCAATAATAGATGCAGGAACCGTTTGTGCCGCTCATGATGTCGCGGAAATAGTGCAGGGTGCTTGTCGACGCCTTGTCGTTGTAGATGTTGGTGAGTGTGGCCGAGCGCCCGAGCGCATAGATCGCAGCCCATTGTGGCGCACCGGCAGACGTGCCGCCAACCACGTACCAACCGTTCTTCGACGAACCGCTCGATTTGTATACCGAGTAGCCCGATTGCGGATCGGCATTATACGCGACATCCGGAATTGCACGATGGCCGCCGGCTTTTGGAATGCTATAGGCGTGCTGATACGACGGCTCCGGCTCATAGGCACTCACCCCGCCGCCGCTCCCCGACCATGCCGATTCGGAAATGAGCGAACCGTTCTTGAATAATTCGAGTGACGTTCCGCCGACGCCGATCACGTTCGGCGATGCCGCCGGCCAATTGGCGCCGGTGCCTTGGTCTCCGGACGATGCAAAGAACGCAGCGCCATGAGAACTCGTGAAATGGCTGTCGAGCGAAGTCTCTTCAGGAAATTCCGGGCCGCCCCAACTCATCGAAATCGCAACGACATCGCTCCGTGAGGCGGCGTAATCGACGGCGCTCAAGAGATTCGCGCCGCTCTGTGTTTTTGCTTCGACAACCAAAATTTTTGCCTGCGGCGCTATCGCGTGCGCCCATTCAACGTCGAGTGCCGTCTCAAGCGCCCAACCACTATTTGTTTTCACACCTGAGGCCATCGGATGTTTTTCAAAACATCCGTTTTTTGTGGTGCAGGCGGCCAATCCATACATGTCATTAAAAACAGCAAGGTCGCTTTCGAGGGTCGGCGAATCATAGGCTTCGATGAGGGCGATCGTGGTACTCGCGCCGCCTGTGAGCGGCAGATCGTAGATGTGCTTGATCTCAAGCGGCGTCACGCCTGCAGGCGCCTTTTGGGCTGATCGGAAAATGTGAATCGGCGGCGTGCCGAGATAGCTCGCAAAATGATACGCCGCCTGCGCTTGCAAAACCCCGAAAGCTCCGAAAACCGAACCGACCAAAACTACCCCTGCCGCCACGGCAGTCAAAAACTTTTGCATATGAAATTATGGTTAATGATTATTTTTTATTTCGACACTAACCATTATCCATACGGCACATTAAAACTATCTAAAATTCTGCCGCAGCGATGGCGCTTACCAAATCTTCACGCGATCATCAGGCTCACGCCACAACGCATCGTGGGCCTTCACATGGAACGCCTCATAGAATTCAGTCATATTTGAAAGCGGACCGTTCACTCGATATTCAGATGGCGAATGGGGATCCACGTGCACTTGTAGGCGCAGATATTCTTCGCGGCTTTTTGAGCGTTCGGTGATGGCGTAATTAATAAAGAATCGCTCATACGCCGTGAGGCCATCAATAGGGCCCGTCTGCCGCTCTTTCATGGCAAGCGTGAGGCCGTCGTATGCGATGAGCAATCCTCCAAGGTCAGCAATATTTTCTCCGAGCGTGAGCTTACCATTCACATGGAGTCCGGGCAGCGGCTCGTAGCGATCGAATTGCCCAGCAAGGCGCTCCGCTTCACGGTCGAATCGTTCTTTGTCTTCTTTCGTCCACCAATTGAGAAGATTTCCGTGCGGATCGAATAACGCGCCCTGATCATCAAACCCATGGGTAAGTTCATGTCCGATCACCGTGCCAATGCCGCCGAAGTTAACGCCGTCATCGCCATCCGGATAAAAGAATGGCGGCTGGAGAATCGCGGCGGGAAAAAGAATTTCATTGCGAAGCGGCTCATAACATGCATTCACCGTCTGCGGCGACATATACCACTCAAAAGGATCGACGGGCTTGCCAATCTTCTTCATCTGCCGATCAAATTCAAAAGCATGCCCACGCATATAATTTTCAGCATAGGCATCCCGGGTGATAAGCAGGGCATCGATGTCTTTCCAGCGGTCAGGATAACCGAGCTTGCGCTTCACGGCGGCAAGCTTTGCGAGCGCTTTCTCTTTCGTCTCGACGCTCATCCACGCGAGACGTTCAATGCGAGTCTTGTATGCTGTAGTGAGATGCTCAACGAGGTTTTTGATACGCTCTTTGGCGCTCTCGCTAAAGTGGTTTTTCACATAGATTTGTCCGACAGCTTCGTCGAGCATGGTGTTCACCACATTGAGCACGCGGCGCCAGCGCGGCTTCATCTCTGTCGCGCCACCGAATGTCCGTCCATAAAAATCGAACGACATCGTTGCGAAGTCTTCGCTCAAAAAATTTGCGAGGTCGTTCACGATGTGCCAGCGCATATATGATTTGAGCGATTCGAGCGGCGTCGTTTCAAACTGTTTGCCGACCGCTTCGAAGAACTTTGGCTGGCAGACAATCACATATTCCGGCGTGGCTATGCCGGCCGCTGTATAGTAAGCATCCCAGTTGACCTGCGGCGCTAGCTTGGCGAGTTCGACTTGCGTCATTTTGTTGTATTGCCTTTCAACATCGCGCAATTCAACCCGCGTCATCGACGCTTCGGCGAGCGTCTTTTCTATCTCGATGATGGTATGCACAACAGTTGCCGGCTCACGCGCTGCCACGAGCGAAGTCTTCGAAATGATGCCGGTTGCATAATCAGCATATTTTTTCTGTATCGCAAGGCTCGCTTCGTCGCTCTTCAGGTAGTAGTCGCGATCAGGAAGACCGAGGCCGCCTTGTCCGATATAGAGCGCCATGACGTCGCTTTTCTTGGCGTCTGGCCACGCGGCCGAAGACCAGAGAACATTCACGCCGCAACGATGAAGCTTGCCAACAACGTTCGCAAGATCATCGAGTGTTGTAATGCCCTCGACAGCAGCGAAGAGTTCAGCGAGCGGACGGTCGCGCAATGCATTCAGTTTTTCGACATCCATCCCTGATGCATAAAAATCTTTCACTTTTTGAGTATTCGCATCGAGCGGAACGGAGTCCGCGACCGGCTTATCAAAGTCATCAAAAATTTTTTTGAGTTGTTCCTCCACCTGAACGCGCAATATCGAAAACGATCCCCATAGCGATTCGTTGGCGGGTATCTCATTTTTCTCGATCCACGATCCGTTCACGTAGCGGAAAAAATTATTCGCGGCATCTGCCGAGACACCGAGTTCTTTTGGATCAATGTGCATAGTCGTTCCATTATACCTCTCCTCTGCGAAGCATGGTATAATACTTCTCATACGCAACCAATAAGCGCATTTCGTCGTATATCTCTCCATATATATGAAGTCCATCTGGAAATATCTCCTTGCAATAGCCGTCGTGGCTATTTTTGTTGGGTACGTCATCTTCAGTCGCAATGGCAACGGAACGGCCGCCCCGGATCAGAACACAACATCAACCGGATCGAACGACGCGACAAACACCACGATCCTTCCTCCAGGCACAGGGCCAAGTTCAAGCTCAACCGGCGGATCGTCCGGTAGCTCCGGCACTGGTAGCGGAAGCGGCACAAGTGGTACTGGCACCGGCACGACTGGCATGTATAAGGATGGCAGCTACACCGGCCCGGCAGAAGACGCGTTCTATGGCACCATCCAAGTGGAAGCTGTCGTGAGTGGCGGAGCGCTTACCGACGTAACCTTCCTGCAATACCCCGACGCGCCAGGACACACCACCGATGTGAGCAACATGGCTCTCCCACAACTCAAGCAGGAAGCGATCGCCGCGCAAAGCGCGAATGTAAATATTGTCTCAGGAGCAACGCAAGACAGCCAAGCCTTCCAGCAATCACTCGCCGCGGCGCTCGCCATGGCAAAAAACTAGCCTCGAGGCGAAGCACGCGCCTGCGCGTATTATCATCCATGAAACAAACTCGCGTCCTCATGGGCATGCCGGTAACGGTTGCTGTTGTCGATTCAAATGCGAACGATGCGATATTCGACGAAATATACGACTACTTCAACCATATCGACGAAAAATTTAGCACGTATAAAAAGACGAGTGAGATCACGGCGATCAATGAGGGGCGCCTCAAAGAATCAGCATGGAGCGAAGAGATGAGGTTGATATTCACGATGGCAGACGAAACCCGGCGTGAGACGGGCGGTTTTTTTGATATCAAAACGCCGAATGGCGGGTACGATCCTTCGGGCCTCGTGAAAGGCTGGGCAATCTGGAACGCGGCGCAACTGATATTGAAACGCGGTTTCAAAAATTTTTATGTTGACGCCGGTGGCGATGTTCAACCGCACGGCAAAAATGATGAAGGCGAGCCATGGACCGTCGGCATAAAAAATCCATGGAACGCAGCCGAGAATGTAAAAGTGCTCAGCCTCACGCCAAATGCTGCGGGCGCCGTGCCGGGCGTTGCAACGTCGGGCACCTACATCCGCGGGCTCCATATTTATAATCCGCGGAACGGAAAACCGATCGAGGAGATCGTGAGTCTCACGGTGATCGGCCCCAACATTCACGAAGCCGACCGTTTTGCAACGGCGGCATTCGCGATGGGGAAAAACGCCATACAATTCATAGAAGCCCTCCCGGGCTTCGAAGGATATATGATTGACAATAATAGAGTCGCAACCACAACGAGCGGCCTCGAGAAATATGATTACCTGGATTGATCGGCTCCTGAACAGAATAACGATGTACAAGCTGCTCTTGTACACGCTCGAAATTCTACTTGTCATAGCAGGCGTCTTCGGACTCTTCGGTATACTCCCCTATAATCCGATCTCGATCGCATTCTCGACGCTTTTCCTGATTGTCGCCTGCTGGGCGGTGAACGGCATTTTTGCAAAAGCTTTCAAAGCACAACCCAATGCCGAGTCGGCCTACATCACGGCGCTTATCCTCGCGCTCATCATAACCCCCGTGATGCCGACGTCGGCTGGCGGAGTTTTGCTTTTAGTTTGGGCGTCCGTGATCGCCATGGCGTCCAAATATATTTTAGCGATTGGCAAAAAGCACATCTTCAATCCTGCGGCCTTTGCCGTCGTCATAACCGGCCTTGCACTCAATCACTATGCAAGCTGGTGGATTGGTGGCAATCTACCGATGCTCGCCTTCGTACTTATAGGAGGCCTCCTCATCACGCGCAAAATCCAGCGTTTCGATCTTGTACTGGCATTCTTTGGTGCCGCAGCACTCGGCTGCATCTTTCTCGCACCGACACTCGATCCTTGGGGAACGCTATCGCGCCTTGCACTCCACACCCCCGTGTTCTTCTTTGGATTCATAATGCTCACGGAGCCTGTGACCACGCCGCCGACGCGGACGCTCCGGATGCTCTACGGAGCTTTCGTCGGCTTGCTCTATTCTCCCTATGTCCACGTGGGATCGATTTATTCCATTCCGGAACTCGCGCTTGTGACGGGGAATGTTTTCTCATACCTCGTGAGCCCCAAACGAAAATATGTCCTCACCATGCAAAGCAAGCAAGAGGTAGGCAAAGATATGGATGATTTTATTTTCAAAAGCGACAAGCCGATGCAATTCCGCCCGGGCCAGTATCTCGAATGGACGCTCAACCATCCCAAAACCGACGGCCGCGGCAACCGGCGATATTTTACGATTGCTTCGTCGCCAACGGAACCCGATATCCATCTCGGTGTAAAATTTTATGAAAAATCGAGCAGCTTCAAGTTCGGCCTCATGCATTTGAAGCCGGGCGAATCGATCGTTGCAGGACAACTCGCCGGAGATTTCACACTCCCACGCGATCCGAATAAAAAACTTGTCCTCATCGCCGGCGGTATCGGCATCACGCCAATCCGCAGCATGGTGAAATATATCTCGGATAGCGGCGAACATCGCGACGCAGTGCTCTTTTATTCGAATCGCAGCAGCGCCGAAGTTGCATACCAAGAAATTTTTGACGAGGCGGAGTCGAAATGGGGGCTGCGCACGATGTATGCCGTAACCGACCCAGGAGAGTCCGCCCCGCCGCACAACGGACATCGCGGGCGTATCGATATTTCGCTTATCGAAAAAACGGTTCCGGATTTTCGCGAGCGGACATTTTATATTTCCGGCACGCACGGCATGGTGAGCGAATTCAAAAAAACTTTGAGCGGCCTCGGCGTCCCTCGCACGCAAATCAAAACCGATTTCTTCCCGGGATTCGCATAAAGTTTTTTCTTCGAGTATGATGGGGCTATGGAAGCCGCCTCGCGAGCCATCACCTGCCCCGATTGCGGACCGGCAACGGTTTCGCACGCCGTCGAGCGATGGAATGTCCGCATGGATACATTTTTTGGCTATCTTCTCGCACCGCTCGAAATAACCTGGAACAGCGTGCGCCCGGCCGTCGCATTCGTAAAACCGGGACGAATGGCGCCCTTTATATTCGGTCTCTGCGCCGCGCTCAGGCTGGGCACGGTCATGAAAAAGCCTGATGAAAAGAACACCGACCGCACGCGTGTCCTTTGGGAAGAAGCCGAACGACGCGGCATAGTGATGCGGGAATTCCGACCATTCGGACTTCCAAGAAACATATTCTTCGCAAGCTATAACGGCGACACCCGCGTGTTTGACGGCTTACCCCGACCACGCCTTGCAAACGACCGGGCGCAAGATTGGATGGACGACAAAGGCGTTATGCTCGAAAAGTTTACTCGAGCTGGCATCCCGGTCCCCCGTGGCGGTTCAGCAAAAACGACCGATCAGGCTGAAACGCTATTTCATAAAATTTTAATGGAGCAACGTGGCCGCGAGGGAAGTACTCACCAAGGGACTGCGGCGAGCGACACACCGGACGCCGTCATCGTGAAGCCCGCGCTCGGATCGCGCAGTCGCCATACGTATATGCATATCACGACGATCGAAGACCTGCGCGCCGCATTTTTGAAAGCAAAAGAAATTTCGCCGCGCGTCGTTGTCGAGGAAGAATTGCCGGGGTTTGTGTTCCGCGTGACGCTCGTCGGCGGCAAAGTCGCAGGCGTGATGCGCCGCGAGCCGCCGCATGTGATAGGCGACGGCAAACATACGCTCCAAGAACTCATCGATGAAGAAAATAAAAATCCGTTGCGCGAAGGGCCGATCTTCCACAAGCTCGAAGTCGATCCATCAATGCTTGCCGCTGAGCACATCACGCTCAATGCCATCCCTCCGAAACATACAATGATTATCCTCCATCCAAAAGTAAGCCGCTCATTCGGAGCGTCGACGACGGAAATGGAACATATTCATCCCGATAATCAGGAATTATTTTTGAAAATCGCGCGCACGCTCGACGACCCGCTCGTCGGCATTGATTTTATGATTCTCGACATGGGCCGCTCGTGGCGAGAGCAGCGCTGCGGCGTCATCGAATGCAACAGCCTGCCCTTCATCGATCTCCATCACTATCCGCTCAAAGGCCCGGCACGCAACGTGGCCGCGCTGGTTTGGGGTCTTATTTTTCCTTCAAACTCGGCACAATCCAATCACCAAGAAGGCTGAGAAAAACTTCGCGGCGGGGTTCAAACCCAATTTCTTTGAGGTGCAATCGCGGATGCGATTCCGGCGTGTATTCGTAATGGCCCCGCACTTCGCCGTCGCGAAAGACACGGAGGTGATACTGCCATTCAAAGCCCTCCAGTTTGCGAAGGCTGATAAATTGATCCGGGTCTTCCCATGCGATGAAATGATTATAAAAGCCTCTGCTGTGGAGGTATTGCACGAACGCATCCATCGATTTTCCGGGCGCGAGGTTACCCAAAACAAAATTCTGGCGAAAATCGTGACGCAAAATCCGCATTCGTAAAAGAAGATGCAATCCCCAAAGATATCCGGGCGTTATCGCTTTCCAAAAGACATATTTAACTTGATTCCATAGACCGTCCGGAAACGGTACCACCGAGTCCGGAATTCGGTTTTTAATAGCGGCTTCCATGACTACTAGGCCATTATACCATAACCAAAAATCATGGCCAATGCGCCGTTTTTGCTATTGATATTGGATATAGCTCGGTTGCGGGCTCAGTTTGAGCACTTCCTGAGGTGTGAGAAGATGGCTGCCCGGCACGCGAATGTCATTCTGGAAAAATAACTTGAACCCCGTGAACTGCACGGGCTCCGGCGCGATGAAGTCCTGGTATGTCGTAAATTTTTCTGCTGGCGGGCCGAAGCCATCCATATCCATAACAACCTGTACCTGCGGCAACGGCGTGATGTTTTGATAGTTTGTCACCATCGCCTGCGTAAAACGATGGACGACAAGAATCTTCGGCGGCACATTATCTTGCGTGACGATGTTTGCCAAAAAATTTGCGGCGAAGTTGACGTCCGACGCGTCGAGCGAACCGATCACCGTCCCCGGCCGCGCGCCATTATGCATCGCAAACTCCGGATCGATCGAAAGTTCCACATTCGGCAACTTGAGGTACTGCGCGAGGAGCGGCACTTCTGTTTCAACGTTGCTGTCGCCGACTTGGACATCAAGGAAGACGATGCCGTGAAGCTGGTTCGCCATATCGATCGCTTTCTCGATTTGGTCCGGCGGCATCCGCAAACGATATTTACCGTCGGGACCAGGACTCCCCTGCGCCGTCACCGCGATATAGTCAATCGCGGGAATCACGGGCGTTGAAGGGTCGGCTGCGGCCCACAGTGCAGACGTCGATGCGAGCATAGCAAGCACCTGGCCTTCCGGATATTCGCCGAGTACCCCCATTTGTGCGGAATAAAAATTTCCGTAGTATGCGACGATTCGGTTGAAGGGCAACAGGGCTCCTGCGAGCGGAAGCGGCGCAGTCTTCACTGGCCACACACTCTCTGCACGCTCAAGGGTCGACGTTCGGACGACGATTGTCGACGTCCCCCGCATTATCGTGGTTGTGCTATACACGGGCACGAGCGGAACATTCGCAATCTCTTGGAGTTTCGCTTCATAGGCAGCGACGTCGAGAACCGACGTTGTCGCCACGGACGTTGGCGGATCCTGGCTGGTACCACTCGCATCGAGCGCCGCAACGCCATCGCTCCCAACAACAAGTGTCCGCGGATAATGCATAAACGCAAAAACACCGCCTGCGGCGCAGACAATCAGGAGAACTACAACAAGCCACTTTCTTCCGCTAATACCCATTTTCTATATAGTAGTAGAAACGACGCGAGATTGATAGTAATTTCAATCCGCCAAAAGAATCTTTTTTACCTCTTTAAAAAACACCTCCGATTTCCCGGCCCTCGGCATCGTCACCTTTTTCGTTTCCGTATTATAAACGATGTGAGCGACATGATCAGAAATATCGGAGAAATCTGCATCAACTCTTTCCCAGCCTGCGGCGACACGATCGTACACCGCAGGATTCCACGCATCAACAACGAGTCCGTCGCTTTCCGGCCTCACCTGCATCCTTCGCTTCGCTTCCCTTTCAGACGCGACACATTCGAGAACAACGACGTCAACGCCAAATCCAGATGCGATCCCATATAGTTGGTGTCTCCGATGGCCTGCACGATGAGCAGCATCGAGGACGACCCCCTTATCCTCAGAAAGAGCCCGGAAAACGCGCCGATCGACGTCGCGCAATACGGCCTCTTGGTGCGCCGGCATATCCTTCATGCCATGCTCCCGCCGCACATCGTTTTGAGAAATATATTGATAATGGAGGCTATCAGCAAGCCTTCGCGCCGTGGTTGATTTTCCAGTGCCAGGCAATCCAGCCATCAAGATAAGATATTTTTTATCGGTTATAGTATCGCTCATAGAAGTATCGCTCTTATATCATAAATTTGGGCGACCTGCGCGTCGGCACTAGAAATCTCATTCGCAACTGCAATAGTTTTCATGCTGACCGCCTTCGGAGCGAGCACGTCTGATTTTTCCCGATCACCGATGTAGACATGATTTTCTGCTGGAATACCCGACATTTCAATCATGTGATGAAATACAACTTCACTCTTCGGTTTTTGTGCAATAATCGGACTATCCCCGCAGATGATGACGTTGAACAGAGCCTCATCCACGCCAAGCTTCTCTAGTTTTTTCTTTGCTTCTTCTTGCGGTGCAGTCGTCACAATATACATATACTCCTTGGCGCTCCTTATGTCTTCTAAAAGCTTGACCAACTTATCGTCTCGCCCTAAAAATTGCGAGCCGTCCGCCTGCCGAAAAATTTCTTCCATGATTTCGCCGGCATTTTCATATCCAACCAATTCCAACGTTTTTTTTCGGCTTTCGAGCTCTCTATATTTTTCTTGCGAGAACTCCCTCGCATATTCAAGCGTCTTCAGATCGGGCCGTCGCTCTAAGATTTTTTGAGCAAAAAGCTCGACGATTTTTTCATCCATCTCCGGTGTTTGCGCGTAAAGCGTGCCATCAAGGTCGAACCCGACAGCCCGTATATTTTGGAACCTATCTTGCATAGCTCATACTATATAACACTTTAAGCAATTGTACATCGCCAGGACCACTCCCTGATATAATGAATCCATGAAAAAATTCCCAGCGCATCTCCGGGAAAAGTTTAAAGCGTTGGATAAGTTGGACAACGCGTCGAAGATCCAGGATTTTTTGGACGGCCTTCCGATAAATTTTGGCGAAACGTGCCGGTCGCCGCTCTTCGTTCTCCAGAAAAGAACCGCCCATTGCATGGAAGGAGCCACGCTAGCCGCTGCCGCTTTTTGGTATCACGGCAGAAAACCTTTACTCCTCTATTTAAAGACCGCAGATGGCGATCAAAACCACGTCGTCGCGTTGTTCAAAGAAAACGGCCTATGGGGAGCGGTGAGCAAAACAAATCATGCCGTCTTGCGCTACCGCGATCCCGTGTATACAACGCCGCGCGAACTCGCCATGTCATATTTTAATGAATACTTCTTGGATAGCGGGCGGAAAACCATGGTCGGTTTCGTGAAGCCATTAGATCTGAGTAGCAACTACGGATCGGCGTGGCTCGTTACGAAGAAAAACCTGGATACCATTTCCTATAAAGCCGACCGTGGTCCCTATGAACGAATCGCACCACGGCGAACACGCCGAAGCCTCCGCCGTGCACATCCCCTCGAAAGGAAAGCAGGAAAACTCGTGGAGTGGAGAAAACGGAAATAAAAAACGGCGGCCGTTATATCGGCTTCTCTTTTTTCTACCGAGCGCCAATGCTGCCTATTTTGGCGCACGACGTACAGATGCCATAAAATTCCAACGCATGTTGTCGTATTTCCGCAAAATGCTTTGAGCTCTTAAGTACGGCGCTCTCCATCGCTTCGATGCCGCAATGATGCACGTCCTCGATCTTTCCGCAGTGGAGACAGATGAGGTGATGATGCTCGGCGATGTTCGCGAGCTCATAATGGGCATGATTGTGACGCAGGTCGATCTGCCTGATGATCCCTTTTTTCTTCAGCGCATTAATTGTGCGATACACCGTAGCTTGGTCAATATTTTTTGGCAACTCACCCAGGATGCCCTGCACGCTCATCGGTCGTTTTGAGGCCTTAAAAACTGCCAAAATCGCGAGCCGCGATGGGGTTGCTTTATAGCCGCTTTTTCTGAGCATTGTTTTAAATACATCACGTGCCATAATCTCACCTTATTCTAAATGCGAATTATTTGCAAATAATTTGACCGATACCGTGGACGCTCATACTATGACCATAGTCCTTTCCAAAGGAGGAAAGCATGAATTATCCTTCCATTGATCCATGTATGAAGTGGATCGACCTCACGAGCGCCAAAGCAACCGTGAGGCTCCCCGACCCGTGGCCCCTGCTCGAATCACAAAATTTCCATCCGGACCTCGTGGACCGGGCTTACGCACATCTCGCCTACGCCCGCGAACACGACTTCGAAGACAACGCGCTCGCCGTGCTCGCTGCATTGGGCGCGGGATTCGCATCGCCGTTCAACCGTTCTCGATTCGATCCACAAGACGACGATCCGAAGCGCGAGCTCAAAGTAAAAGCGCTTGAGGCCATCGAGGAACTGGCTGCATGCTACGGCAACCGCGTCTCGGCCGTTGTCTGGAATTCGCTTGCACATCTTGCATGCCGCGAAAATCCTGAAGAGGAAAAATCCATCATTAAAGAACAATCCTCGGGAACTCTGCCGCATCATTACATGCTCGTGGATTCCGCACTGCATGCGACGGGCCTGGTATTCACGTTCCAGATCCACGTGAACGCCGTGATGTTCAGACATACCGGGCGAATCCTCAATCACAACTGCGACTGCAGTTGTTCGCTCATCAACCTTGAGGTCATGGACGGCATGATCAAGTATGCGCCGGAGGCCGAGAGGATTCAGACGATGACGCAATCCGTCTTCACTCACCTCCTCGCGGAGACCGTGAAACTCATGCAATGCTTTCTGCCGTTCGCCTATTCCATCACACCGGAAGCCCGCGAGATCCAAGCGCTCCTTTAACAACACATTGGGCGGGAATCATTTCCCGCCCATCTTTTTATGACTATATTTGAACAACTCATCGCAACATATTTCATATCGACCGCTGCGCTCGCCGGAGCGGCAGTACTTTGGCGTAATTGGCTGGAAGATCACCCGCGATGGAAAGCATGGCTCGGCGGCCACCTCAACGGCGTGTCCCACGCGCTTACCTGTGGATCTTGCTTCACGTATTGGCTTGCACTTGTCTTCGTTCTTATCTTTAATCCGTTGTCGTTTCCCCTTGCGTCCATGCCACCGTTCGAACACCTCTTTCTGCCAATCTCCTACCTCCTCCAATGGATGACAATCGGATGGGGAGCTTCCTTCCTTCGATTTTCTTATGTTTTCATACAAGAGAAGGTAAGCGGCCTCGTCCATCGTCATTAGGCTTATCAAGCTTAAAGGACGATCCCATGCTGAAGTCGACCTCAGCGACGAAATTGATAGTGAAAAATCCCCGCGCTGGCAAAACCAGACACGGGGATGAGATATATCTACTCCGACCATAGGGCTGCGGGATCACGCTCGCTCCATTGTTTATCAAGTCGGCGATAATCCCCTGCCCATTCACGATCACTCTGGGACCAAAGCAAGCAACGCACATAGTGTGGGCTTACGGTGGAATCTTTGAGACAATAAATGGTCCCCCAGAAAAAAACACGTAGAGGCTCGTTGTTCACTCTCTCTTTCCACTCATCGGGTATGAGACGTGGATGCATGAGAAGATAGTCAAGAACGTTGGCATTCAAAACTATCTTTCCGGCCGTATTCTTTAGGCTGCCGCGAATTGCATAGCCGTCGAGAGTATTTCCTTTTTGCTGAAGTTCGTGAACGAAAAGGGAAAAGCGTTTTGAGTCCCATGTCAGGGAGCCTCCCTTTTGATGGGACACCAAATCCCAGCAATCATACTCACAAGGAAACGCATCGCAATCAATGACATGCGTCAGGGGGTTGATTTCGGCGAGTCCGTAAAGTACTTTACGAAAGTCCGCGAGCGTCACTTCTTCGCAGAGACGTTTGATATCAGCATTTGAATAACCCGCCCTGCGAAACGCGAGCTTCAATTCATTTGCTTGGCCAACATCGAGCATGAGTTCGCTCATGGTTGTTATCCTTTTCTGCACGACAATGTTCGGCGAAGAACGGGGTCGTGCTTTAAATTAGCTTTCAAAGAACGTGTACAGAATACCATTAAAAATGGTTTGTGTCAATATTGGCGGGCGCTCGTGGACGATGTTCGAACCGTTTGCGATAGTTGCAAATGGTAACTAACAGAACTATCATCTGAGTAGTTTGGGGAGGCATTATGGAAGGCGCAGAAAAAACCATCGACGACATTGATCCGTCACTGCTGAGTGACGATCTTTACCAACAACTATTTCTCGTCTCTAGCGGCCGGATCGACCTTCTTACGAAAACAACCGCCGAGTTCTTGCGTACTGCATCGACTCACTGATCAAAGTGTCAGGGCATCCATTGGATGCCCACTTTTTTATCTGCTCAAAATTCCATCAACCTTGATGGCGGGCCAAGATTGAAAGGAGTCAATCACAATGCTCCTGTTGAGAATCCTCCATCCTACTTAATGCGGGGACTCGTGGATGATGTTCGAACCGTATTGACTTCGCGAACGGTTCTGATATCTTAGGCGCAGGAGGTATTTTATGCCAAGTCATATTGACCCCGACTGCGACCAGGCTTTCTCGAGGCTCATTGACGAACTATGCGAATTTGAACGCTTCACTGGTCGGCAATCTACACTCATTCTTATTCCGCACAATAAGGATGAAGAGATTGCTGTCGCTGTCAACGGCAAACCCCACCCGCTCGAAGCCCAGTGCGAGATCATTCGTGTTCTCAAACACGCTTTTCGAGAACGCCCCGAGTCGATTCTCAAGATTGGACACAATATATAAAAAGAAGGGCTGCCATCGGTCGTCCATTTCGGATGACCGATTTTTCGTTTAAAGCATCGGAACTCGTGGATGATGTTCGAATAAAATTGCGAGGTAACGTGACCATAAAGCACTGAAAAGAAAAAGCCGCTCGATGTAAAGTCGGCGGCCTAATTTCTGTGAGTTTTACTTCCTCTCAATGCAGAAAGTTAAAGTGGTGGAGAAAAACCGAGAACATCATGCCGTAGGCGCAGAAAACGGCACATTTTACAACAAACTGTCTTGGGATTCTGCAATCCGCTTCGACAGAAGCATGCCATCCGGCAATTGCTGAATGCACAAACTCTTGCAGTGCGAAAAGCATCAAAGCGATCGCAAGTCCGTCAAGCAACATAAGAATCTCCTTCGCTTGCTGGCATAATTATACCAGTAAAATAACTTATGTCAATCTCTGGCGGGGCTCGTGGACGATGTTCGAACCGGTTGCTAAAGCCATTTAACTCTGTTATTTTCTCAATGACGGCGAGGAAACCGGCCCCATCCTTTGCAGTCTGTCTCGCGAGCAGACGCGTTGCGGCCCCGCCAGAGTGGATAAGATACCTGCTGCAATATGCAGATTTGACTCCACAATATTCTGGCGGCTTTTATTTTTCACTAACTTATTTGCGGGGGCTCGTGGACGATATTCGAACCTGTTGCCTTTCTCATGGGGCTAGCCTATAGTATTTTTAGTTTTCCAAAATCGAAGCGGAGGTAAGCGGACATGGCTAGTCAGGTAGGAATCCCGAAAAAAGAAACGATTACGTTTAACAACTTGCCCGATGGCGTCATTGGCTGCACTTCCTTTCCGAAAGACAATGACTTCATCCATCTTGGTTTTCTTTTTGCACGAGTGACTGCATGTGGGCAACCGACCGGAGACATCCTCCTCCAGAGCGACATCACGGTCACCTGCCCCGAATGCGTAGCTGAAACTCGCTACCGAGCCATGCATCGTGACGCGGCGGCTCGACCCGTGGGAGAAGTGACCCACAAGGAGGCAATCCTTCACGGTTAAGAATTAAAAGTTGAATCCCCACGAGAAATCGTGGGGATATTTTATTCGATGCCACTTTATCAACCTTGACGAGAAAGTCGACCCTGAAATTAATCAGCTAAAATGAGACTTACGAGAATTTGCCCAACATACTTGACGCGGAGAGGGAGGGATTCGAACCCTCGGTGCCATTTCTGACACACGATCTTTCCAGGATCGCCGTTTCAGCCGCTCGCGCACCTCTCCAGGGTTTCGCCAATCATTGTGCCCCGAAAGGGGCTACATCGCAAGTTTCTCGAGCGCGGCAATGCGTTCTTCGATCGGCGGATGGGTCATCCAAATTTTGTGCCACCACGAAACATGCTGACCCTTGAACGGCGTATCGATCCACATATGCGCGGTTGAATCTTTTGCGGAGCGCATTGGCGTGGTGTCCTGTTGGATTTTTTGCAAAGCGGAAATGAGCCCTTGCGGATAGCGCGTGAGCATCACGCCGGACGCATCGGCGAGCGCCTCGCGGCGACGAGAAATGGCGAGCTGGATGAGCATCGTGCCAATCGGTGCGAGAATGGAAAGTACGATAGCGAAAAGCAAAAAGATACCGCTTGCTTCGCTGTTCCGTCCCCTCCCACCGCCAATGCCGCCGAACATGAACGATCGGAGGAAGATATCGGCGATGAATGCAATGATACCGGCGAGAATGGCGGCGACCGTTGAAACCAAGATATCACGATTGCGAACATGCGACATCTCGTGTGCGAGGACGCCCTCAAGCTCCGTCTTATTCAAACGCTGGAGCGCGCCCTGCGTCACGGCAACAGCGGAGTGCTTCGGGTCGCGCCCCGTTGCAAACGCATTAATCTGCATTTCGGGCGTGATATAAAGCTTGGGCATCGGCAATCCTTCTTCGATCGAAAGATTTTCGACGATGTTCCATAGCAACGGATTGTCCTGCTTTGTAATTTCCTGCGCGCGCGCCATCTTCAATGCAATTTTTGCCGAAGAATAATAACTGATGAGCGAATACACCACACTGAAAATGACGGCAAAAATGAGAAAGCTCGGATCGCCGTAATATGCAGAAATCACATACCCGATCGCACCGACAACCAAAAAGAAGACGATGAACATGAGCCACGTCTTCCGGACATTCGAACTTTGAAGTGAATAGAGGTTAGTGGTAGCCATTAAAACTGCACCTTCACCGGCTGCCGCTCTTCTGCTGTCATGTCATCGCCGAAGAACTGCATCGGCTTGAAGTTGAATGAGCTCGCGATGAGGTTTGACGGGAACGTTTGGATCTTCGTGTTCAAGTCGCGCACCATGCCGTTGTAGAAACGGCGGGCGGCCTGAATTTTGTCTTCGGTATCGGTGAGTTCGTTCTGCAAATTCAAGAAGTTCTCGTTCGCCTTGAGCTGAGGGTAATTTTCAGCGACAGCGAACAAAGATTTAAGTGTTTGCGAAAGCTGATTTTCGGCGGCAGCCTTTCCGGGGCCGCTTGCCTGCATCGCCATTGAGCGAGCCTTCGTGACATCTTCAAAAACCGTCTTTTCGTGCGAAGCGTAGCCCTTCACCGATTCAACAAGGTTCGGGATGAGGTCGTAGCGGCGCTTGAGCTGAACGTCGATGTCCGACCAGCCTTCCTGAGCTCGAGTGCGCAAACGGACGAGGCCGTTGAACATGGCCACGATGATAATGAGAATGAGGACTACGATTGCCAAAATGATCCATCCAAGCATGTGAGTATTATATAAAATTTAGGGGAAAATGCAATATGAGTACGAACGAACGGTCAGTTTGGGTGCAAAAGAAAAGGGAGTAATTTCGCTTCCCCCATCTTAACCTCTGTTGTCGCGGAAGTAATACGAGATCGTTACTTAAAATTATTTTTGATCGTAAGGTAAATCTTACCCATAGTTTCTTGAGGAATCTCCTTCTTGGGCGCTGGAGCCCAATGTCCACCTACTCGTTCGTCTTCGAATATCTCCCCGTCGAATTCCCTTTTGGGATCCTTTTCATATCTAGGAATGATATGCCAATGCACAAAATGCTCGATATTTGCTAGGTGTGAATAATTGATCCTATCAGGGTGAAAGGAAGCCTTTAATGCGCTAGCCAGTCTGGGGAGAAGGTCAACCCATAGCTCTTCTCGTTCCTGCTGGGTCAGTAATAATGGATCGTCGATAACTCTATTCTTCAAATATACGATTGATCTTCCAAGGTACGATTGGTTATCGCGATGCAAGATTATGTTCCAAAAAACTCCTTCGTAGATCACGTATGGACTGTCGAAAAAAGGGATAATCTGTTTGACTTCCAAGCCCATGATTATTAATATCCTTATAGCTTTTATCGGAGGGACCTATGGTCAGAATCGGCGTAATCGCAGCTGGAGGCAAAGGCATTCGCTTCAAACATCCTGAGATTCAAAAGTGTCTGATTCGTGTCGAAGGAAAACCCATCTTAGAATACACTATCGATGCATTCCTGCAAATTGGCATTGAGGAAATCATTGTCCTAAGCGGATTTCATCGAGAACAAGTTCAGGAATATGTTGTCCGGAAGGCTAAAGAATGTAATGTAGCCGAATATTTCGGCGGTGAAGAGGGTCAAATCTCAGCGATCCTCAAACTGCAACACGTCATCTCCGAAGATTTTATCTATGCAGGCGGCGATTGCATTTTCCCCAAAGAATACCTGGAAGGACTGATCCAAACTGCTGCAACTCATCCGCGAACCGTCTCCGTTATGCTCGCCAGCACCATCCGAGATTTCGCTGCGACCCATCCTCAAATCGTGCTTTTCCCGGGAACCTGCACCGTGAAAGAAGTGCACGGCTTGAAATTCGATCTTGAAAATGCTCCGACCGGTATGGGGATCTATTACTTCCGGCCTCCCATTTTTTCTTTCCTATCACAAGTAGATAGAAACCCCGCCTATCCAACCTCCGAATTCCTTCCTTACGCTCAGAAAGCCGGAGAAACTATCTTAGCTTCCGTTGGAGATTATCCATGGTTCTGTATCCACACCCCGGAAGATTTGGCAGTGTGGCAGAAATCAGCAATGTATCGCTTCATCCACCGCCCTCAATAAGGGCGGTTTCTGTATGCCACGAAGGAACAAAAAAGGCACGTTTTGGAGGCGTGCCCTTGTTTTTCACGAAACATTCATGTACTTCTTCTTTCTGTAAGTGAGCGTGCGCGCCAGCCGAATAAGATAAAGAGTCAACGCGTGCTCATGCACCACTCCGGGCCCGGCCGAATATATCAACATCCGGCAACCTTCCCCTAACTACGGAGGGTTATGAGGGAGTTGCCGCTCAAGGGCGGGCCGCCGGCGGTGCGTCAGCCCAGGGTGTTGCCCTTGCCGGTGCCGATGGTGTTGCAGTCGATCACGTTGCCATAATAGTGGTTCATGTCCGCACCCGAAACCACCGGGGGGCTATGCATGTTTTTGTACATGGTTTTCCTTTCCAAAGCGACTGCGGGCGTAGGATTTACTAAAGGCCTGCAGCCGACAACTAAGTGCAATGATAGCATATGCACCGTATTTGTCAAGCCCCTCCCCCTAATAATCCCCTCCCATATCGGGCATACCGCCTGGCATTCCACCGCCCATCGATGATTTCTTCTCAGGGATATTCGTTATCGCTGCTCCAACCGTGAGATAGTTCGCGGCCACGGAGATGGCGTTCGTGAATGCCATCTTCGTAACCTTGAGCGGATCGATGATGCCGGCTTCTTTCAAATCGCCGATCTCATTCGTGACGGCATTGAACCCGATCCAAAAATGATCCTTGCTGTCTTTCTTGGTCCTCTTCAGCTCCTCCACCACGCGGTCGGCGGATTCGCCGCTATTCATCACAATGGCCCGCAACGGCGCCTGAAGCGCATGATTGATGATCCGCAAAACTTCAAGAAAGATAACTTCGTTGTGCTTGCCTTTGTCTGAGTTTCCGGTGAGCGTGAGATTGAATAGCGCGATGCCGCCGCCAGGCACGATGCCTTCTTCCATCGCTGCACGCGTTGCGGAGACCGCGTCTTCCACGCGCTGCTTCAATTCTTTCTGCGCAGATTCGGCTGGAGCGCCGACTTTTATCACGGCGACACCGCCGGAAAGTTTACCAAGGCGCTCTTGCAATTTTTCTTTATCAAAATCCGATTCGGTTTTTTTGATTTGCGCTTTGATCTGGGCAACGCGGCTGTCGATGTCTTTCTTCTCTCCTTTGCCACCAACAATCGTCGTCGCGTCTTTTGTTGAAACCACACGATGGGCGCGGCCAAGGTCCGTAATGTCCACGTTTTCCAATTTCTTGCCGAGCTCGTCCGAGATATATTGCGCTCCGGTCACCACCGCAATGTCTTGTAGCATTTCTTTCTTCCGATCACCGAAACCCGGAGCTTTCACGGCAAGCACATTGAAAACGCCGCGGAGTTTGTTCAGAATGAGGGTTGCAAGGGCTTCACCTTCAACGTCATCGGCGATGATCACAAGTTCTTTCTTGCCGCTAGTCACAATTTTTTCGAGAAGCTGCAAAATTTCCTGGATCGAAGAAATTTTCTTGTCGGTCACGAGAACATAGGGGTCTTCGAGAACCGCTTCCATCCGTTCCTGGTTCGAGACCATATAGGCCGAAACATAACCCTTGTCGAACTGCATACCTTCTACGATTTCGAATGAGTTGCCGATCGTATTCGAATCTTCAACGGTCACAACGCCTTCTTTTCCGATCTTTTCCATGACGGTTGCGATCAGTTGGCCGATTTCCGGATCTTTCGCGGAAAGCGTCGCGACTTCCTTAATCTTCTTGTTGTCATTGATAAGTTCGCGCTGTCCCGTGAGGCCGTTCACGATCAAATCTCCAGCCTGTTTCAATTCGGTGGCGAGCTGGATCACGTTGAATCCTTTTTCGCGGATCACTTTTTCGCCTTCGTCAATCATCGCATGTGCGAGAACCGTTGCGGTCGTGGTGCCATCGCCCGCAACATCGTTCGTTTTATCAGCCGCCTGCTTGATGAATTCCGCGCCGACATTTTCCCATTTGTCCTCAAATTCTATTTCTTTCGCAACGGTCACACCGTCGAAAGTAACCTGCGGTGCACCGTAGCCTTTTTCGATCACAACGGCGCGGCCACGGGGACCGAGCGTCATCCTTACTGCTTCCGCGAGTTTGTCGATACCCTTCTTGATCGCCGCGCGAGCGTCTTCGTTGAATTTTATTTGTTTAGCCATGGTAGTTTACGAAATTACGAATTTTTACGAATATACGAATTGATTTTTGTGCAATCAGCTCTACTGCAATACTGCCAAAATGTCGTCTTCGTCGCCGACCAAATATTTTTTCCCTTCGATCTCAACTTCATCCGGTCCGTATTTTTTAAACAGCACGACGTCGCCGACATTCACTGCCATCGGGCGGATGCTGCCGTTCTCCTGGATTTTGCCTGGGCCGACGGCAAGCACTTTGCCCTTCACTGGTTTTTCTTTTTCAGCGCTATCGGGCAGAACGATGCCGCTCGCGGTTGTTTTCTCTTCTTCGAGCGGTTCGAGAAACACGTGGTTCGATATTGGTTTTACGTTCATAAAAACTTTAGCTAGTTTAGCACTCCCGACTAAAGAGTGCCAATTAGGAATTATATTCGCGAATACGAGCCCGTCAAGTCCAACGTTATGATTTTTTAACCTTGTCGTAGATATTCAAAACTGCCTTGATGGAATCGCCCACCGAGATGTTGTTTTGCTGGTAGAGGCCGTCGGTCACATCTCCCGCCGCCCAAATGCCCGGACAAGACGTTGCCTGGGTTTGGTGGTCAACATGGATGTGGCCATATTGCTCGATCTCGAGCAAACCTTTTGCAAAATCGGAGTTCGGCGTGAGGCCAACCTCAACAAAAACGCCGTCGAGCGCGAGTTCTTTCACTTCGCCGGTTTGCGCATTCTTGTAGCGGACGCCGGTCACGAATTTGTCGCCGCGGATCTCCTCGATGGTGGTGTTCCATAAAATCTGGACCTGCGGATGGCTCTTCACTTTTTCCTGAGAAACGGGATCGCCCCTTAAAACATCGGAGCGGACGATGAGGTAAATTTTTGAGGCGTAGGGAATGAGGTCGAGAACGCTCTCGAGCGCCGAATTGCCGCCCCCCACAACCGCAACGGTCTTCCCTCCGAACAAAGGCGCGTCGCATGTCGTGCAAAAAACCACGCCCTTGCCGTCGAAGGCGTCCTCGCCCGGAACGCCGAGGCGTTTACGGCGGCTGCCAGCGGTGATCAAAACGTATTTCGTTTCAAATGTTTTGCCGCCCTGCGTGGTAACCAAAAACCCACCGTCGGGGATACCGAGGTCTTTCTTTTCTATTTTTTGAGCGAGATCGGGCGCGATGATTTCTATTTCTGGCTGGGCACGCACATGTTCTTCGAGCGCTTTCGCCAAATCGAAGCCGGAAATATTTTTGGTGCCAATCCAGTTTTCGATCCCTGCAGAATTAAGCGACTGTCCGCCAAAACTATCCGTGATCAAAACGGTCTTCATTTTTTTGCGCGCAGCGTAAACGCCCGCGGCAACTCCGCCGGGTCCACCGCCGATGATGACAAGGTCATAAGTCATGAATTAAAGCGTATGCTTCCTCATGTCTTATTTCTTGAGCTCAAGAACGTGTTCCAAGGTCTTCTGATCGAAGCCAATAATAATATTGTCATCGACCTCGATAACCGGAACGCCCAACTGCTGCGATTTTTCAACCATCGCTTCGCGCGCTTTCATATCCGAAGCCACATTGTACTCCTCATATGAAACACCGTTCTTCGCAAAAAATTCTTTTGCCATTTTGCAGTACACGCATGTCGGCGTGCTGTAGATGGTCACTTTGTGCTGTGCTGTTGCCATAGTTTTGTTTAAAATATATTAAATGTTATTTGCTTTTTTCGGTTGATGTGCCCTCGCGAGAACCTTCGACAACCGACCTTTCGCCGAAGAGATCCCAGACCGTGATCACGATGAGCATCGTGCCGCAGATCAGATTGCTCCACTTCATGATTGAAATGTCAGCGAACCCGAGAAGCCACGGCGAGATGAGAACCCAGACACCGACGGCGAATAACGTCCACGATTTGGCCATATACGTCATTCTACGCGGGAGCCATGGCCAAATCAATCCGACATCTACCCCGCATCCCGCGCCGTTTTGAGCGCCTTCGCCCACCACATAAGCTGCGCAAGGAACATATCTTTTACTGCTGCCAACGGTTCAAAGAACTCAGGCTTCACGGGCGTTGGTTCCTTTGAAACCGCTTGATAGACGGCGATCGGAATAAAAATCCCCTGCCGGATCGGCGCCATCTGCAATTCGACGGCCGAAAGGCGCAACATTTCGATGGCGCGGCCGCCAAGCACGCTGCCATACCCCACATAGCCAATCGGCTTCTTGTTCCATTCCGGACCAACATAATCGATGGCGTTTTTGAGCACTGCTGACGGCCCATGGTTGTATTCAGGCGTGACGACAATAAAAGCGTCCCCTTCCGCGATCTTCTTGGTCCACGCTGCAACTGCTGGATTTGCAAACGGTTCCTTCTTTGCGCTTGGCGATATCGCTTCATCGAAAAATGGCATCGGGTAATCACGAAGGTCGAGAAGTTCAACGTTCGTATCCGAAAGTTTTTTGGCTTCTTCAAAAATCCATTGCGCCGGTTTTTCGCTGAAGCGCCCCGGGCGCGTGCTCCCGATAATTACTTTTATAGTGATCATGGTATGTTATTTATTTTTACCGGCTACCTTTGCCGGCCTCGCATCGCTCGACAGGCGTGCGAGCAGTTCAAGTAAGTATTCTCCGTTTACAGAATAAAAAACTTCTTGACCCCGCCGTTCGTCAACCACTAAGTTACACGCCTTGAGGGTTTTCAAATGCTGGGAAACCGCCGGCTGGCTGAGTTTGGCGATCTTTACGAGCTCGCCGACCGTCTTTTCCCCTTTGAGCAAGGCTTGGACGATGCGATACCGCGAAGCGTTGCCAATGCCCTTGCCGAACCGTTCAATTTCTTTGCAATTATCACGCATATCATCATTATATGCGTATATGCTTATATGTCAAGCCCACGTAAATACGGCGGGAACCTCGGTCAGCTCTTGAGCGCTGCGTCGATCACCTGCGAGAACGTTGCGTATGGCTCTGCACCGGAAACTTCGGTTCCGTTGATGAAGAATGTTGGCGTTGAATTCACGCCGGCGGCGCTCGCATTTGTGACGTCGGTCGCCACGGTGCTTGAGTCAAGATTGTTATCCACGCAGTTGGTGAATGTCGGCATATCCAAATCCAATTTTTGGGCAAGCGAGAGGAATAGCGCGTTCGTGAAGTAGCCATCGTCCTCGCTCCCACCCCTGGCGACGTCATTCACCTTTGCTTGATAGAGAGCGTCGTGATAAACCCAAAGTTTGTTCTGATCTTCGGCACATTCCGCAGCTTCCGCCGCTGCCGTCGATTCCGGACCGAGGAACGGGAAGTTGCGGAATACCATTTTCACCTTGCCGGTGTTCACGTAGTTTTGGACAATCTCCGGTTCGGTTTGCGAGAAGAACATGCCGCAGAACGGACACTGGTAGTCGCCGTATTCGATCATGGTCACCGGCGCATTCGGGCTGCCGAGAATTGCATCGCGCGGACCGAGCGTCATAATCTGCGCCGGCGTGAGCGTCGCCGTGGAAGTCGCACCGCTATCCCCGCCCGTTCCGGCAGTTGATTGTGCGGCAGGGTGGTAGAGGCTTGCAAAGAGAACCGAGCCGCCAATGACCACTGCGGCAATCAAAATGCTGATGGGTAAAAATCGATCTTTTTTTGGCTCCGCATTCGTCTCGGCTGCCCGTTCTTCGGTATGTTCGTCGTGCTCCATGAGGATAATGATATCGCGCGAGACGATCTGCGGCAAGCACTCACGCAGGAAGGCCGGGCCTTTCGCCCGGCAATAACGCATAATCTTCCCGGAAAATCCTTGCCGTTATAACGAATGTGCCATACACAATGAAGGGCGCGGCAAAAACATCAATCGAATAGTGCACGTGGGCGAGGAGTACGGCTAACCCAAAGAAGGCAGTGAGAAACAAGAAGAAACGACGCCAAAGTTTTTCATCCCAAAACAGGAGGGCGATGAGGAATGGAAAGCCGGTGTGCCCGGAGAAAAAATAATTTCCCTGGAACGTGAATAATTGATAGAGCTTAAAGCCGACATTGTCCGGACCCGGTGAATATTGCATCGGATACGGCCCGATGTGGGTGAGACTCACAAAAAATGCACGACAGATTATATAGAGCGCAATCGCTTTCGTTCCGAATATGAGCCGCTTGGGGTTCGTCACAAGCAGCCACCACGCAAGCACCCATACGGCGATCGCCCAAAGCACGATAACGAAGGTTAGGTTCACAACCGGAAGATTGTCGAGAAAAATATCGCTCGCTGGCGCTGCACCCATCGCCTCCCGCGACGAATACGGACCAAGCGTGAGCTGCACGACAACGGCAAGCACAAGCAGCACGATCCCCAAATACATTGAGCGCTTTCGCGCCGGCGTCCAGAAACCACCTTTATGCTTTCTGAATGGACTCTGCATAGGGATAGTATAGCAAGCTCAGTCTTCAATCGGCCGGTTTACGTACTCGATAATCTTTTTGAGCTGCGAGGTCTCTTGTTGATTTTTGCGATCCAACGTTCGCTTGCCTGCGCGTTCGGCTTTGACGGGCAATCGCTTTCTCTTTGCCTGCAAAATGCTTTTCGCGACTCCTAACGTCTCTCCTACTTCAAACTTTTTCCGTAGGCCCCAATCGTTTTCGGGATTCGGAACAAGACGCGCAACTTTCTGGGCACCCGGAATTTTTAATATTTTGTCGATAATGCCTCCGTAGCCTGGGTTTTCAGCGTCTTGCGTACTGAAAATACCAACGCGTTCAGGCAAAGCGATTCCGCGATGCTTAAAATCGATGAGTGTCTGACGCAGGGCCCGGAAGTATATGTCATAGGCAAATCGCTGGCGATCTTCGGTGCTATAAGGCGCGTTCGTCGGGAACCCGCTTTCGCCTATTTCGTAAGGAATGCTAAGTGCTGACAATTTTTCAGCCACATTTTTGAATAATGCAAAATTATTTAACGTGGCATTCAATTTCCGCGGGGTGAAAGGATCGGAAGGATTTCCGTTCGCTTCCTCACGTCCGAGAAGATTTCCCGCCGTACTTTCCTCGGCTCCAACGGGTAGATGCCAAACACCCGGATAATAATCGACCTGCACCAGGTCGAAATTTTCTTTGAGCATCGGCCCGTTCTTATCGAGATACTCCTCGACAGGCGGACGGTCTTCTTTTCTCTTTATGAACGGCGCATGCGCTGGCCAGTTATCGCTGATATTGCCAGCGATGATGCTCGTCGCGATTTTTATATCAGGCTGGACAGCACTCAATACTTTTCGGGCAATCTGCGCGCATCGGGGTAGATCCTCGACGTCGATAAACTTAAAAAGGGTCGCATTATTGATTTCGTTAAATAATTGAGCCGAATATATTTTTGTTCCTGATACCTTGATGAGCTGCGATACCAAGTCAAGATATTCTTCGTAAGCCTGAAAATATTTTTCTTTATCGTTTTTATATAATCCCTCAGCCCAACCCGGTGGATTCGAAACCACAACAGTTGGGGGTTTCATGCCAATCTCTTCAATCGTCTTCAGGATGTTCGCGTATCGCTCGAAAAAATTTTCATCGCGTTTTCCGGCCTCAGGTAGAAGTTCTTTCCAGCCGAGATCAAAGCGCACCGTCGAAATGCCGTGCTTCTTCATGTCGGCATACAACTCCCGTTCCTGTTCTATAGAAATCCCCTGATGATTGGTGTTATGGTCCGACACAAAGAAATCAATACCGAGCGACTCTCTCGTTTCGCGGTTTTCCTGCGATTCTTGGGTCTCTCTACTTTGGGACGGCTTTTCGAAATTCATACCTCAATTTTCCCATATAGCGTATAATTAGCAATTATGCCGCAGGCGGATTTGATAATCTCGTGGCTCCTCGCCTATCGCTACGCCATCGCCTATCCACTCGCGATTGTTGAGGGTCCGGTGCTTATGATGGTTTCGGGATTCCTCGTGCATCTCGGTTTCTTTTATTTTTGGCCCATTTACCTCCTCACAAGCGCCGGCGACCTCACCGGTGATGTTATTTGGTATAAAATCGGCGAACATGGCGCTCAACCGCTCATCCAAAAATACGGACGCTTCGTGAACCTCACCGAAGAGAATGTTGAACGCGCAGAAGAGTTTTTCAAAACGCACCAGCAAAAAATTTTATTTATTTCGAAGATCACGATGGGCTTCGGGTTTGCGCTCGCGACACTCGTCGCTGCCGGCGCGCTCAAAATCAATTTCAAAAAATATATGACGATCAATATTCTCGGCCAGTTCATCTGGACGGGATTCCTCATGGGCGTCGGCTATTTTCTCGGCAATGTGTACACGTCCATCGACAAGGGATTCCGTTGGATGTTCCTTGGCGCCGCGATCGTCATCGTCTTTGCCGTCGGCTATGGCTTTAGCCGATATATGAAGAGGCGGTTTGGGAGCCTGGAGACCCCGAATAAAGCTCAGTAATCAGGCGGGAAATTCAGCTCGATTTCGGTTATACTAGAAGCCATATGAAGCTTTCTATCGTCATTCCTGCGCGGAATGAAGAGAAGTCGATCGGATGGGTGCTCAAACAAATCCACGACAACCTCACCGAAGTTGAGCACGAGATTATCGTGACGGACGACGCGTCCACCGACAAAACGCGCGAGATCGCCGCAAAATATGCGAAGGTGGTGCGGCATATCACCGAAGGGAAAAGCACGATAGCCGCTAACCGAAACTTCGGTGCCAAGTCGGCGACCGGCGAATATCTTGCCTTCGTCGATTCCGACATCTTCGTCCCGGACCCGAACAATTTCTTCAAGAAATTGTTCGCGGACTTCGCCGCAATCCCGGGTCTCGTCGGCGCAACGGTAAAGATCGAAATCCTTCCAGAAGAGGCGTCTATCTGGGATCGCATGATCCTCACCGTCATCAATTTCTTCCGACTCATGGATAACAATTGGTGGCACAACGGCGCCGCATCGGGCGAATTCCAAATCATGAAGCGAAAAGCATTTGAAGAGCTTCACGGGTTCAAGGAATATCTCCCCGTGGCCGAAGATAACGATCTCTTTGCGCGGCTGTCCAAAATCGGCCGCACATACGTTGATTGGGGGCTCAAGGTCTACACGATCAACCGGCGCTCAAAACAGCTCGGCTGGGAAAAACTCCTGTGGCTCTGGTTTGTAAATTATTTTTATATGAAATTTCTCAATCGTTCGTATAACAAAGAGTGGCCGCCAAAATCATGAAACTGAGCTTCGTCATCCCGGCGCATAACGAATCTGCAATCATCGGGAAATGCCTCGAAGCGATCATCCGTGAATCGAAAGGCCACGAGCAGGATATCGAAATCATCGTCGCAAACAACGCGTCGACCGACAACACGCGCGAAGTTGCCTTACGCTATCCCGGCGTGACGGTCGTCGACGAGCCCCGCAAAGGCATCGTGTGGGCGCGGCGCGCGGGATTTCTTGCGTCGCATGGGGAACTGATTGCAAACGTCGACGCCGACAACCAACTGACGCCAGGATGGGTCGACACGGTTTTCAAAGAGTTTGCAAAAGATCCGAAGCTTGTCACGCTGTCCGGACCTTTCATTTATTACGACCTTCCGAAAACAGCGCGATTCTTTGTCCGTTTCTTTTATTACATTTCTTACATCATCTATCTCATGATGCGTTTTGTGTTTCGCATGGGCTCCGTCGTGCAAGGCGGGAATTTCATCGTTCGCCGGACCGCGCTCGAAAAAATTGGCGGCTACGATACGAATATCGTTTTCTACGGGGAAGACACGGATATCGCGCGACGTATGAGTAAAGTAGGCAATGTGAAATTTACCTTCAAACTGCCGATCCTCTCCTCCGGACGCCGCCTTGCAAAAGAAGGCGCGCTCACGATCGGACTCCGCTACGGCCTCAATTATTTTTGGATAACATTTTTGAAACGTCCTTTGAGTAAAACCTATACCGACTTGAGACCGCAGGAGAACGGCACACTCGCTTACACGCCGGCGAATGAAGGCCGCGAGTGGCTCATCGGCGTTTGCATCGCACTTTTCACGGTTGCTATCCTCGCGGGCATCATCTATTTCATCTACATCTATTTCGTCGCAAAGCATCTATAATAAAGAAATGAAAATCATCGTAACGGGAGGCGCGGGGTTCATCGGAAGTCATGTGGCGGAAGCCTATGTTCGCAAAGGACACCGCGTGGTCGTGATCGACAACCTTTCTTCCGGACGCCGGACGAACATTCCCGCTGGCGCAAAATTTTATAAAGCCGACATCCGGGACGCCCGCGCGATGGACAAGATCTTTGCCGCCGAAAAACCGGATGTCTTAAACCATCACGCCGCGTTCATCAGCGTCACGGAATCGGTGAAGCAACCCCAAGAGACCTTTGCGATCAACGTGACAGGCACACTTAATTTGATCGTCGCCTTTTCAAAGAGCGGCTCCCGTGCGGGACGCAGTGCGCGCGGCGGACGTGGCGGGCAGGGCAGGCAAAAAAAGAAAATGCTTTTCTCGTCGACTGGCGGCGCAATCTATGGCAACCCAAAAAAATTACCTGCCACAGAATCAACACCACCAAATCCCCTTTCACCGTATGCACTTTCAAAGCGCGTCGATGAGCAAATGATCGAATATTATTGCGGTGCGTACGGCATCGAGTATGTCATCTTTCGTTATGCAAACGTGTATGGGCCGCGGCAACGCGAACAGGGCGGTGCCGGCATCTTTCCGATTTTCGTAGGCCTCATGCGCCGCGGGAAGACGCCAACCATTTTTGGCAATGGAAAGAAGACGCGCGACTATGTCTACGTTGAAGACGTTGCCCATGCAAGCGTGCTCGGTCTCACCCGTGGAACGAATACCATCATCAATATCGCCTCAGCCCGCGAGACGTCTGACGACCAAATTTATTCGGCGATCGCACAGGGACTCCACTTCCCTCACAAAGCAAAGTACACACCGGTGCGCGCGGGGGAAGTGAAACGCATTTCGATGAGCTATGCCCGCGCGTCAAAAATCCTCGGCTGGAAGCCTCGCTATTCGCTCGCAGAAGGAATTGAGAAAACCCTCAAAACGCGGTAAGCTCGTATATCCCCCATGGGCAATCGATTCAAGATATTCCTCTTTTTGCTCGGAGACGCGGTCGCACTGTATGCGTCGCTTTTTCTAACCCTCCTCATCCGCTACGGCGGCGATTTTTATGAGCAATTTGAGGACGTCCACGCGCTGCCCTTCACGATCATCTTCATCGTGTGGCTCCTGCTATTCTACGTCGCCGGCCTCTACGACTTGCGTCGCCTCCGGAACAATCTCGACTTCATCAAAACATTATTCCTCACCCTCGTCGTGAGCGGAGTGATTGCCGTATTGCTCTTCTACCTCATTCCGGCATTCGGCATCGCACCAAAAACCAACCTCCTCATTTTCATCGTCATCTTCGCCATCGTCGAAATTTTCTGGCGCCGCGGCGCGAATCGATTCATGTCGTTCGGCGAAGCGCCGAATAAAGTCCTCATGGTCGGCAACGGCCCCGTGGCGGAACTATTAAAAAAGACCTTGAGAGACAATCCGCAACTCGGCTACGACCTCAAAGTCGAGCTTACCGAGGAACAGGCGTACGCCTCACCGGACGCGTTGCGAAGGGCAGCCGAAGAAAACGACATCAACCTGCTCGTCGTCCCCCATCAATTAAAACGAGACGCCCGCCTGGTGCGAGCGCTCTACGAACTTTTTGGCAAAGGACTTTTGGTGACCGACCTCGTCTCATTCAATGAAGCTATTTTGAGAAAAATTCCCCTGCGATCGCTTGAAGAGGCATGGTTCATCGAAAATATCGCCGCCGAAGTCCGTTTCTACGATCAGCTCAAGCGCGCGTCGGAGTTTTTGGCTGCGCTCGCGATCGGTCTCGTCCTTTTGCCGGTTGAGCTCATCATCGCCATGCTCATAAAACTAACGTCGCGCGGGCCTGTGATCTATAAACAAGTGCGCGTCGGCGAAAAAGAGCAGAACTTTACCCTCTACAAATTTCGCACGATGCGCATGGATGCTGAAAAAGATGGTGCCGTTTGGAGCGCAGTCCGCGGCGACCCGCGGACGACAATCATCGGGCACTTCCTCCGCGCGAGCCACCTCGACGAATTGCCGCAGCTTTGGAACATCATGAAGGGTGACTTGTCATTCGTCGGCCCGCGACCCGAACGGCCCGAGTTCGTAGAGAAGCTCAAGACACAAATACCCTATTATGAAGTACGCTTACTCATCAAACCAGGCGTGACCGGCTGGGCGCAAATCCACTGGCACAAAGACACGACCATCGAAGACGTGATGGAAAAACTTGAATACGATGTTTACTATCTCAAAAATCGTTCGGTCATTCTCGATTGGGCAATCATTTTAAAAACCCTCAAATCGATTTTTGTGAGTCCGGACTAAGCTTGGGAGCCATGATCGGGCGAGGTCTCCGCGCGGCACAACAGCCCGATCTATAAAGCGAGGCCACCGAAACGGAAGAACGACGGGGCGACGTAATAGATGATGACGGCGAGCACAATGATGATGAGTACTATCCAAAAAGCCCAAACGCTCTTTTTTGTCATGGTGATATTTTAGCACGGCGTCTACATCCGCATACACGCAGGTGCGACATGTTCCGGAACCTCCGCCCCATCCGGCTCGATCGGAGTGCCTGTTGCGCCTGCGCCACTCTCATCGACCGTGAGGCTGGCCGTGAACGCGGTGGAAGAATTCTCTGCGAGAAGAAGCGTGGCCGTCGATGATGCCGAATCGAGCGGCACGTCGGTGTAGGCCGTTGTCGTCGTCACTTTTGTCGACGTATCGTAGGTTTTCACTTTCACCGTACTTTTCTTGGCTGCTTTCACGGTTACCTTATATGCACTCGTCGACGCGGGCAGCGTCACAAACGTATTTCCGCCAATCGTATCGTATGAGCTCCCGGGGATTTGGAGATCGACATCGCCCGCGCCGTTCACGCCGACATGGTCGCCGTTTGCATCATACACATCGATCGTGCTCGATCCCGAAGCGCTCACCTCGATCGCCGCCGGACGCACCGCGCCGCGTCCTTCAACGCAATCCTCCGTTGCGGTCGAAATACCGAGCGGTTCGAGTGCGAGCGATGAAGTGGTCCCTTGGATGATAGCCTGCATGAGTGCAAGCGGCTGGGCATCGCGGATGAGGCCTTCGTGATCAACGCCGTTTTCCGAATTTAAAACAAAATAATTTTGGTAGCCATTCGCAAGATTCATAGCCGAATCGACAGGCACGCTGCCGTCGCCGTTTGCGCGGTTGATATCGATCGAACCGTCTTCGTGAAGAATATATTGCTCGGGCGTTGGATCCTGGCAGCCCACGATATTGAAGATTTGTGATGGGCCAAGGGAAACATCATCGAGTCCGCCGTGAAATGCGTCGGCGCGCGAAAGCAGACCAGCATTTCGCGCGTCGCCCGGATTTTCGGTGAGCAATTCGTTTGTTTCATCAAAATCGAGCGGAGCGGTCGAAACATTGCCCGCGTCGTCCGTCACGTCGCGCAAAATGTAGCCGCCGTCGATGCTCACAAACCGGCGTGACGGCAAGAGATCATAAACACCAGGCATGTTCTGCGTGATGGATTTCACCTCGTCCGGATTCAGCAGGTCAAACGGGCCGACGGTGAAGCCAAGATTGTCGCCGTATTGCAAAGCTTTAAAAACGTATGGCGCTCCAAGCTGAGGTACGCCCGAGAAAATAAGCTTATCGATAAACGAAGCGCTTGTGCTAGCGCTGGTGTTGGTCCCCGTGCTCGTGCCCGAGAGGCCCGCGAGATAGGCCTTCACGGCCAAGCCACCCATGCTGTGCGCGATGATGTTTATCTTCCCTGTTGGTGACGCAGTAAGCGCTTTTTGTATCACAGCGCCAACCGCAACGGCAGAACTTGCCACATCGAGCCGCCAATCATAGGGCGCAACGAACAAAGTCTGGCCTTCAACGTAACCGATATCGGTAAATGTTTTTATCAAATTTCCATAGACAGGATCATCGATCGGGATCGGAATAATCAAACGATTATACGTACCCGTTGCCGAACGGATGATGTCGCCTGCCGTCATCTCGTTGCCGGAAATTTGCGTGCCGTCCGGCGCGAGCTTCAACGCGTCGAGATACGAGTCGTCCCCCGAATTCGCCATGTCGGTCACGTCCGGCCAATATTCTTTGCCCGGCGCAGAGCTCTGTGATGCGCCGTCGAGTTCGGAGCCCATGATCCCCGGCACGATCACAAGCGGCTCATTGAAACTTCCCGTAACGAGTATGTAGGGATAAAACGCATAATCAGCTTCCACGCGGCCGACGCCGTACACAAACTGATCGGCCATCGCCGTGCCAATGCCCGGCGTACCAGCAAGGATGACGCTCACGTTCTGCCGCCCCTGTGTTGTGTCAAGCCGGTAATAATGGTTTGGATCGAGTGGAATATCTAAATCCGAAAACGTGGCCTTGGTGAGCCCATCAGCGGTAAAAGGCGCATCATCAGAAATCGTGTAGGTATTTACAAGCTGGCTATAGTTCTCATCGCTGAATTCTTTGAGTGAAATGGATGAGGCCCCATACACCGAGTCATTTACCATGCCTTCGAGCGTGAGCGACGTGATCGTTCCCGCAAAACCGCGCCCAAGCTGATACCAATTGTCGCTATACCAACTCCACTGCGAAATCGCCGAGTCGTCTGGCTGATTAAAAAGAATGCCGCCGGCCGCGGAGGTGATGTTCGGGTGCACCAATCCGGCGACAATGCTAAAAATAATGAAGATAAGTGTGAGATACCATGGGATGCGCATGGCACCACCTTATCACACGGCACATTAAAAGAATCTTAAAAATTGCGGTACACTAATAACCATGGAATCCAAGCCGAAACAGTCTTTTACGGCCCGTATGCGCTCTTTTCTCTTTAAGAATGAGAATGCAAAGCAGACGGTTGCGAAGAATAGTTTTTGGCTTTCAGTATCAAATTTTGGTGGACGGCTCATAAAGGCTGCCGTCGTCATCTATGGCGCACGCGTCCTTGGCACTGCCGGGTGGGGCGTTTTTTCTTATGCGATCACGCTCGCCGGATTCCTCACGCTGTTCATGGATCCGGGCATCAACAACCTCCTCATGCGCGACATCGCAAAATCGAGCGATGAAGACAGGCGCACATTATTTTCCACGACATTCGTCCTCAAGATCATTTTGCTCATCATCGGTGCCGCCGTCATCATCTTCGTGGCGCCGTTCTTCTCAACACTCCCCGGTGCAAAAGTATTGCTCCCTATTGTTGCCATCGTCCTTGCGTTCGACACGCTTCGTGACTTCTTCACGTCCGTCGCGCGCGGCATGGAAAATATGGAATTCGATGCCGCGATCTTTCTTCTTACCAATCTCGGCATTCTTGTCTTTGGTTTCATTTTCCTCACTGCAGTCAAGGCGCCGTCATCGCTCGCATGGGCGTACGTGGCAGGCGATGTGCTTGGTATCGCACTCGCCGTTTTCATCATCCGTGCTTACTTCAAACAAGTCTTCAATTATTTTTCCGCATCACTCATCATGCCGATCCTCCGTTCGGCGTGGCCGTTCGCCATCGTAAGCGCGCTTGGCTTACTCCTCACGAACGCCGACATTCTCATCATCAGCTGGCTCCGGAGCGCATCGGAAGTCGGCATCTATTCCGCCGGCATCAGGATCGTGCAAGTCCTCTATTTAATTCCAACCGTTATCCAATTCGCCACGCTTCCCCTTTTTGCCCGACTCGCCAACAAAGACAATCCTCGATTCCGCGCTGCGCTTGAACGTGCGGTGAGTATCATCTTCATCGCTTCGATCCCGCTCGCGCTCGGCGGCGCAATCCTTGGCACCCAAATCATGACGCTTATATTCGGCAGTGCATACGCATCGGGCGGATTACCCTTCAAAATTTTGATGCTAACGATGCTCGTCGACTTCCCTGCAACGGTCATCAGTAATGCTATATTCGCCTATAACCATCAGCGGAGTTTGATCATCACCTCAGCGATTGCCGGCGTCTTGAATGTATGCCTCGACCTCCTCCTCATCCCACCGTTCGGCATGGCGGGATCAGCCGTCGGAACCCTCATCGCGCAAGTCGTTACAAACTGGTATCTCTGGCACATGATGAAAAAAATCAACACTTTCGAAATCCTTCCGCATATCAAAAAGATTATCGCCGCGAGCGCCGTGATGGCCGTGGTCACGATCGGCCTTTACTTCGCGGGCATGAATGTGATCGTGAATGTCGCGATCTCCATCATCGCCTACTTCTTTGTGCTCCGCGTCCTTCGCGAACCGCTTCTTATCGAAATAAAACGCCTGCTCTTTCCGGCAGGCGATACAACGGCAGCCGCGTAGCGCTAAACTTCGGCGTGCGGGTTTTTATGAATTTCTATACCTCGCGGATCGCTTTTTCCCAACGCTCAAAGGTCCCGCAATCATAAAACGAACCGTCGGAAATAAATCCCGACAATTGCTTTGCGCCAGCTAACACCGGGAACATTTCCCGTTCGAACATTAAATATTTTCCTTGTGCCGCAGCGGTTGAGGCGATCTGATCGAGCGCTTTCGAAGAGATGATATAAACGCCGGCGTTCACAAGGCCCGCAGGTAATCCTTTTTTCTTCTCAAGAAATTCCGTGATGGCCGAACCGTCCACAATTGCCGTGCCGTAGTCATCGGGTTTTTCAACTTTCATGAGCACGAGCGTCGCCGCCATGCTGGATGCTTTGTGATGGGCAACCATGCCGTTCATGTCGACGTTCTTATGAATCACATCACCATTCACAACAAAAACATCTTCATCCCCCATCCAATCTTTCAGGTGGTGGAAGATATAACCGAGCGTGCCCATCGGTTCATGCTCGCTCACGAGATCAATCGTCATGCCGGAAAAGTCTTTGGCATATTCGCGATGCCAGCGTTCATAGTCTTTCTCGTCCTGCGGGCGGATAATGATCTTCACGTCATTCACCTTTGTGCTTGCGAGGAGATCGAGGTTGTAGTTAATGAGTGGCTTCTTTTTGATCGTGATGAGCGGCTTCGGGACTTCAAACGTGACTGGCCTGAGCCGGGTTCCTTCGCCGCCCGCGAGGATAATGCCCTTCATGGGTTATATAATAAAAAGTTTGATAGGGTTTGTCAATCTGAGCTTGGAAATTCGGCGCATTATAAAAACCGTGTGGCGGAAAGAATATTTTTCGTCTTCACATTCGGTTTCACATTGTATATTTTGTCGCTCCCGCCGTACCCGGTTTTGACGAGAATGGTTTTGAGGTCTGCCCGCTTGCCGGCAAGGATGTCGCCGGTTTTATCACCAATCATCACGCTGCGCTTCAAATCGATCGAAAGCTCGCGGGCAGCACGTATAATCATGCCGGGCTTTGGTTTGCGACATGCGCAATCTATCGCAAACCTTTTAATGCTTCCTTCTGGATGATGCGGACAATAGTAGATACCATCAAGCACGGCTCCAGTTTTTTTGAGACGCTTTACGAGCTCGGTGTGGATTTCATCAACGGCCCGCTTCGTTGTAATCCCTTTCGCGATGGCACCTTGGTTCGTGATAAGGATCACGCGATAGCCTTTCTCCCACATTTTTTTAATTGCCGCTCCAGCATTCGGGAGAAGCCTCAGCTCACACACATGTTTCATGTGATGTACGTCGTAGGTCACAACGCCATCACGATCAAGAAACACGGCGGGGTATTTTTTCTTTGCAGTTTTTTTCATTGGGTTGATTTAGACGAAAACGCCGTACGCTTGGCACGGGAAAGCGTGTTGTAGAGTGCGCCGCGGATGCCGTCCGGAAGCAAGCTGTAGCAATACTGCGCGACGTTCAAAAGATAGCCAGGAATGAAATTGGGGTATTCGCCGCGATGCGCGGCAATGATGCGCAAAATTTCCCGCGACTGCGATCGCTTGAAAAGAAATGTTTTGCTCTGCGATGTGAGAAGATAGCGCACGAAATATTCCTGAAAGTTATAAAACTTTCCGTGCAGGCCCATGTTGAGCCACAGTTCCCAGTCCTCGGCATTCTTAAAGTTGCCATAGCCGCCGACGGCCTCTGCGATCTTTCGGCGAAACATC
Organism: uncultured bacterium; assembly: GCA_963705915.1. GTDB lineage: Bacteria > Patescibacteriota > Minisyncoccia > UBA6257 > 2-01-FULL-56-20 > JAKAGE01. The sequence goes on along the minus strand of OY970126.1, from coordinate 758,674 downwards.
ACCGTTGAGTGCGTGAATGGATTCGCAAAGAATATTTTGCTGCGGATGGCCTCGTCGGTTTCAAGCTTGAGATAGCGGAACCGTTCCTCGTCATGTTCATCGATCACGATTGTCCCCCCGCCGACAACGACGTAATCAGGATGCGTGTCGAGAAATTCAACTTGTTTCTTGAGCTTGTCATCGTCACACCAATAGTCGTCGTCGTCGATGCGGGCGATGTAGGTGCCGCGGGCCTGTGCCATCGCTTCATTCAATGTTTTTGAAATATCGGGATAATTGTTCTTTACGTTATGGATTGGATGGATACGATGATCGCGTGCGGCAAGCACATCAAGAAATGCCTTCGTGCCGTCGGTTGACGCATCGTTTATGATGATGAGCTCAAAGTCGTTAAGCGATTGCGAGAGAATGCTCTTTATGGAACGCTCGAGTAAACCGACCCGGTTATAGGTCGGCATGAGAATGCTTACAACTGGTTTTTTTGAGTCTTTTTTAAAATCGCTCATATTCCTGGAGCCAGACATTCAGGAGACGATCGCCTTCTCTGCCCACAAGATTGAGTTCCAAAATTTCTTTTACGCGCTGAGCCATGTCGATTGGCACCGCACTGTCTTTTCGCGCAGAAACAAGGATATTAGGCATTTTGTTGCTGCCGTTTTTTTCATAAAAACTGTCGGGTAACATGTTTCCCACGGCATTCAGAACCGGACGATGGAACCACTCGGGCGTTTTGCTAATCGTTTTGCCGAGCGAACCAGGCAATGATTTTGCGTGGCGAGCAAGGCCGTTGTTGTAACGCTTACATTTGAAATCCTTGAAACCCATCTTCGAGAACACAAAATCGAATTTTTCTTTGTCCCAATAATCTTTGTGAAGCGCCCAGCCGGCTTCTTGTGAACCGAAAATGTGACGCGTGAGCTGGAATTTGCGTTTCATTGAGGGGCTATGGATATAGAAATTCGCGCTCGTTTCAAAATCCGGCGTTTCGATCACGAGAAGCCCATTGGGCTTCAGCCACGTACGCCACTTCGTCAAAAGCTTCAACGCTTCCGCGCGCGAAAAATGCTCGAAAAGATGATGGCTGCGGATTTCGTCGATGGAATTTTCCGGGTACGAAAGCGTGCGCACGTCGCCGTACTCATCCACGCGCGGTGTCATCACGCTGTGTTCGCCTTCTGGAAAATCGATATTCCAGTATCCCTCTAAATATTTTTCGCCGCAGCCGAGGTGCAGTTTGATAGAGCGTTCAGTTGCCATGGTCTTACGGTATCACATTCCCTGCCCGGTCGCGAAATACCATGTGCTCCGGGTGAGCTTTGATGTCGTCGCGGAATTTTGCGAGGCGATCGAAATACGCTTTTCGATTAGCATCATTATATTTGAGCGCGCGCTCGGTAACCGATCCCTGTTGGGCATTTCTCGTATAATTTGCTCCCACCGGGATGCAATAGGAAAGATATCCTTTTGCGTTCACATCAAAAAAGAATGTCATCCAGTCGCCTGCTTCGCGGGTGCCCATGTGGTACGGCGGAAGGCACTCCTTCAAAACACGCGGCGCGAGGAGCATATTGCCGTCAGGAACGATACTCCCTGTCTCGAGCCAGTATTTGAACCATGCCTTCTTTTCAGGAACATCTTCACCCGCTTTCAAAACCTGTTTTGCCGTTGCGATGTTTGACGCGTTCATCTTTTTGAGAAGCCTCATAAATGATGAGGGGCTCGAAAGCCGCTTCATCATTTCTTTCAAAAACGGCCCTCGGGCGTTTGAACCTTGAAGAAGATGGGCGTAGGCAAAATGCGGTTCGGTGATCGTGCCGTCTTCCGTTGCGTTGTAGGGAATGCCCCACACGAGGGCGATTTCGGGGTCGCTTTCCATTTTCTCGACGCACATCTTGAGCCAATCGCCATTCATATAGCCATCCGAAGCGCAAAGGATAGCGACGAATTCGCCGCGGGCGTGGTCGAGCGCCTTATGAATCGCATGATACGGACCTTCGTCAGGTTCAGAATAAATATGGATCGAAGGATGTTTTTCCGCGTACTGCTCTACAATCGCAACGGTATCATCTTTCGAGCCGCCGTCCATCAAAATAATTTCCCAGTCCGTAAAAGTCTGGGCCATCACCGTGTCGAGGGTCTCAGCAATGTATTTGCCGCCATTGAAGGTCGGCATGAGGATAGAAACTTTGGGATCGTTCATTATACGAGCTGAATCGTGTCGAGGGCGTTGCTCTCGTATATTATCTTACTTCCTTCAGATTCGAAATGGAACGGCACGTAGAGAATATCTTTCAACGCTTCACGGATTTTTTTGTGGTCTTCGGGATGGGCATAAAAAAGCATGAATCCGCCGCCACCGGCGCCGAGGAGTTTGCCGCCGATCACGCCAGCGTTCCTCGCCTTCTCATAAATATCATCGATATGAGGATTCGCGATGAGAGACGTGAGCCCCCGCTTCAATTGCCAAGATTCATGAAGGAGTGCGCCAAAGTCGTCGAGTTTGCCTTGCTGTAAAAATGCGGCACCCTGATCCACCATCGCAAGCATGGTCGCAAGCTCTTTTTCTTTTTGCGGCGTGTTTTTGATCTGTTCGCCTGCAACTTCGGAAGCGCTCCGTGAGAGGCCGGTGAAAAAAAGCAGGAGGTGATTCCGCAGCTTTGAAAGCATCTGTTGGGAAAGTTCGAGCGGCCTGATCTCGATGCTGTGATCGGGTTTGAAGACGATTTTATTGAACCCGCCGAATGCCGCAGCAGCTTGATCTTGCGATCCGACATTTTCATGCATCACATTTTGTTCAATATAAACTGCCTCACGGATCAAATCTTCTTTTGAGACTTTTTTACCGCGAAGTGCATAGATGGCATTCAATAAACCGACGGTAAAAGATGAACTCGCGCCCAAACCAGAACGCGCCGGGAGATCTGCTGTGTGATGTATTTCAAGGCCATCTTTTACATTCAAAAACTTCATGACACCTTTCACTGCAGGATGTTCAATTTGGTCAACATTGTTCACATTCTCAATCTTCGACCAGACAATACGTGTTTTGACGTCATTAAAAAACGGCGGAAAATTCCGGCACGTGATATAGCAATATTGATTGATGGTCGTCGAGAGCACGGCGCCTCCGTGTTTTTCAAACCACACGGGGTAATCCGTGCCACCGCCAAAAAAAGATATGCGAAATGGTGTTCGCGTGATAATCATGAGAAAAAATATGGGGTACTACGTTATGAGCACATACCACTACTTGATGAGTGCGCGGATTTGCGGCGCGATTGAATCTCCGTCGATGCCGATGTATCTGCGCAGAAAATCTTGGGAGCCGACAATGTCCGGCCACGCATCCTGCACGCCAAAACGTTTGAACTTCGGGCGCTCCGGCATTTCCGCAAGCACTTCAGCAACAGCGCCGCCAAGCCCCCCAATGATATTGTGCTCTTCAAGCGTTACAATAGCTTTTCTCGCACCCGCGCGTTCGCGGATTGCGGCCACATCAAGCGGCTTAATAGTATGCATGTTTAAAATCTCGACGTCAACGCCTTGCGCGGCGAGGAGGTCGGCAGCCCTCATGGCTTCTTTTACGATCGTCCCCATCGTGACGATCGTAACATCCTTGCCTGGACGGATCACTTTAGCCCTGCCGAATTCAACAGCATATTCTCTTTCGGGATCCGGTTCGCGGCCGCGGCCGATACGGATGTATGCAGGGCCGCCAAGCTTGATAAGTTGCTCCGTAAGCTGTCGCGTTTCCATCGGATTCGCCGGACACACGATTTTCATGTTCGGCAAAAGACGCAAAGCGCCGACGTCTTCGATTGCATAGTGAGTTGGCCCGGCGTCACCATACGCAAAGCCTTCGCCACCGCCGATAATCGTTACATCGGCATTGTGGAGACAAACGTCGATTTTTATTTGTTCATAACAGCGCAGGGTGACAAAAGGGACAATGGAGTACACAAACGTTTTCATACCCGAAAGCGCGAGACCGGACGCAACGCCCAAAATATTTTGCTCAGACATGCCGCCGTTAAAGTATCTCCCTTTCCAATTGGTTTTAAAATCTTCCGTGTTTGCGTGGCCATAATCACCGGTGATGAAATAAAATTTCGGATCGTGTTCGCCCGCCTTGTAAATTGTTTTTATAACTTCGAATCTCATGATTGAAAATAGGACTTTATTATTATGAAAGCTCCTTCATCGCTTGCACGTATTGTTCGTCGCTCGGAACTTTCCCGTGCCAGACGCCAAGACCTTCCATAAAGGAAACGCCCTTACCTTTCACTGTTTTCGCGATGACCGCGCGCGGCCGATCAGAAATTTTGCTGAGCGCCGGAATGAGCGAGTTAAAATCGTGGCCGTCCACAACTTCCACATCCCAGCCAAACGAACGGAATTTTCCATCAAGCGGTGCAAGATTCAGAATCTCTGAAACGTGAAGCCCATCTGTGCCGTCTTGCAGATTATTCTGGTCGACGATGAGGGTTATGTTCGAAAGCTTATGGAATCCCGCGAAAAGCGCTGCTTCCCATGCTGAGCCCTCCTCTAACTCACCGTCACCCGAAAGGACGAATACGCGCGATTTGAAATTTTGGTTCCGGAGCGCGACGGCCATGCCACAAGCGATGGGAAGTCCGTGACCGCCCGAACCGCCGCTTGTTTCGGCACCCGGCACGGCACCATAGACGATGTGACTCGCAAGAGTACTTCCGGGGCGGCAATATTCATTTAGTTTTTCTTTTGGGAAAAATCCGCGCTCGGCGAGAGCGGCATAGAGACCGACAACGGCATGCCCTTTGCTCAAAATAATCCGGTCGCGATCGTTCGCCGTTGGATTTTTTGGGTCAACATTCGCAACCACAAAATATAACGCCGACAAAATGTCGGCGAATGAAAGCGCACAACCCACATGGGAAGTCTTTGATTCATAACTCATCGTCACCGAATCTTTCCGAATGAGTCGCGCATGTTCGGCAAGCTCTTTGATGTCAATGGGTTTCGCCATACGAGAGCAAATGTATCACTTTTTATCGGATCGGTCAAAAAATTCGTGGCTCTTATAAATATCAATGATCGCTTTTTGCTCGTCTGGCGTGAGCGGCACAAGGCCGCTTGCCTTTGCGTTGTCGTCGGCCTCTGATGGATGGAGGATCCCCGGAATCACAGACGAAATCGGTTTGAAGCTAAGACAAAATTGCAATGCAAGTTCTGCAAGCGTTCTCGACGTTCCGGCGTTCAATGGCGCAAAAAGACTTGGCGCCTCCATCCAGATTTTCAACTGATGCTCGGGCCATGCCGAGCGGTGATCTTTCGGATTGAAATGAATGTCTTTGACGGTGCCTGTCAGGAACCCAAATGCAAATGGCGTGCGCGCGATGATGCCCGCGCCGGCCTTCTCGGCAATATCAAAAAGACCGATGTCGTAGGCGCGCTGGTCAATCATGTTAAAATTTACCTGCACCGTTTGGAATCCGTATGTGTTGATGACAAGCTCTCCTTCTTTAGGGTTTTTAACGGAGTATCCGAACGCACGAATTTTCCCTTCCTGTTTTAATTTCTTGAGTTCATCGACGGCCTCCGGCGTTTGTTCAAGAAGTTCGATCGGCGGGCTATGGATTTGATAGAGGTCGACGTAATCCGACTGAAGGCGCTTGAGCGTCTCTTCAAGACATTTACGGATGAACGATGGCGAGAGGTCCCACGGGCCGCCGTGCTTTACATATCCAACTTTACTCGCGATCACCACTTTGTCGCGACGACCCTTAAACGTCGTGCCAAGCAATTCTTCGGCATGGCCATAGCCATAAATATTTGATGTGTCGAAAAAATTAATGCCGAGATCGAACGCGCGCTCAAGGGCGATTTTTGATTCCGCGTCGTTAACGTCGCCGTACGAATGAGGCCCGTCAGCCGTCGCTCCGCCAATTCCCCACGTGCCAAAGCCAACCTCTGAGACTTTAATACCGGTCTTGCCGAGTTCGCGATAGTTCATAAGCGCAAGGTATTTTGATCCGGATAATGTGCAGCGAAATAATCAACGGTTCTCTTTATCGTATCGCGCGCCGGCGTGTATTTGAAATGTGACAGCGAAACGAATTTGCTGTTATCGAGACTTTGGCTATGGGTTCCCGCGGGTTTGGACGTGTCGAATGTAAGCCGCCTTGGATCGATATGCAAAAATTCCGCAATCATATAGGCCGCGTCTTTGATCGACGTCTCTTCTGACGTACTCACGTTCAACATTTGTGGATCATCGTAATTATCAACGCACCACATGGCAATTCTTCCCATATCCTCGTCCGAGGTAAATTGGCGAACTGGCGACCCATCACCCCATACAAGAAGTGGTTCATTGCCTTCGCGGTTCTCAAAAAAACGGCGGATGAGCGCCGGTATCGCCGTCGAACTCGCAGGATTAAAATTGCTCTTCGGCCCGATGATCGCGCCTGGAACGATGTCAACAACATCCATGCCATATTCTTTTTTATACGCCTTCGCCATAGGGTCAATAAGACGTTTTGCAAAAGCATAGCTGTAATTTGTCTCGTGCGGATAACCATTGTGCATCTCTTCTTCTTTCATTGGCACTGGTGTTTTTGCAGGATAGATAGCCGCAGAGAGCGTCATCACAACTTTATTCACATTCGCAAGACGCGCAGCCTCCACAATATTAAAATTCATCATGATATTGTCCCGCATCACGCTTGCGGGATGGTCGATCGTAAGCTGGATACCGCCGGAAATGGCCGCAAAGTGGACGACAGCGTCCGGTTTCCAATCAGCGATATATTTTTTCGTCGCTTCGAAATCGAGCACATTGCATTCCTTTGATGTCGGAAACGTAAACTCGCGTCCGGCATATTCTCCTTTTCGGACGATACTCTTCAAACCATCGCCGGCCACCGCACTTCCGCCGGTCACCATAATGCGCTTGTATTGCATAGAACTATCCTAACGAAAACCCTGAGAAAACAAAAGCGGGCGCCAACAAGTGGTGCCCGCATAGAAATTCATGCAAAGAGCTCAACGATCTGATCCGCAATCGCTTCATTCCCCGCGATGACGACAGGAATCGGCGGCTTTCGCAGGTCGACCGATCCAGCGGTGTAGAGATTCCGAACAACGCATCCGTGTTCTTCTGCAATGAGAAGCGCTGCGCCGCAATCGAAAGGCGTTGCCCCGGTGTGAACATAGGCGGCAAGTCCTCCCTTTGCGACAAGCATAGCCTCGAAAACGAATGAGCCGAACGAAAGGACGTTTCGACATGCTGCCTTCAGCGGGACAAACATATGGAGGCGATCTTTTGTGAGGCCCACTGCTATGACCGCTTCTTTAAGCGAGATCGGGCACGTACGATGAAGATCTGTCGATCCTGTCCACCCCGTGCCACCCTTCCACGAACGCCATCCTTCTCCTTGAATCGCAAAATGAAATTCTTCGATCGCAGGAAAGTAGAGCGCTCCGAGCTCGGCGACACCTTCACGTTCTCTGCCAGCGGAAATCCCGAAGAACTCGTTGCCGGCGGCAAAGTTGCTCGTGCCGTCGATCGGATCAAGCCACCATGTATATCCGGACTCTGAGGCAGTATCGGTCCCTTCTTCGCCGATCACGCCGTCGCCCGGGAATGTCTGCTCAATAAATCCGAGCAGTTCTTTCTCGGCGGCTTTGTCAGCAATCGTTACAATGTCCTGATTGCTGGTTTTCTCTTCAATGCCGAGACCCCGATCTCGAATATCGAGAACCAGAAACCCAAGCTCCTTCATAAAAGAATGCGTCGGAGCCATCTTCCCAAAAGCAATATCTGCGGAAATCATGTGATCCTCCTTTTTGTTTTGCGTTAACAATAAAAGAAGCTCGTACCGAATGTTCAGCACGAGCCCATGATGTAGAGTGCCCTCAGGCCACGCTTATGTTCTTCTGCCACTTCGGTGGAACCTTGCCCACTTCATAGTGGTCGAGGATGTCCTCATAGCGAGCGATTCCCAGGGTCAGTAATCGTCTCGCGGAGGTGTTCTGCGGCGGTAGGAGTTCGTCCGCCTGGGGGTACCCATTGCGTGTGAAGTAGTCGCGCATTGCCCAGCCGTGAGCCCACGCGAATTCAAATCGCTTGTAAGGATCCGTCTCCTGCGCATTCGCGGCGAGCATCTCGTCGAGAGACGTGATGAGCGTCACGCTCTCATTCGAGAGATTCCCAAACTTCTTTTGCAGACGTTCGAGCTTATTCCAGGCTGCTTCTTCGATCCACACTGTGAAGTAGCAGCACAACGAGACGAGGTTGTTTTCTCCACGCTTATCGTTCGGATCCGCATCCAGGAAATATTGCCCGGACGTAGTGATGATGTAAGTCCCGAAGAGTTCGGCCCCGGTCACGAGCGCATTCGTCACGACTTCGAGATCCGCCCTGTCTTCGTCGGTCACAGAAGCTGAACCTTCTGGAGTCTGGTACGCCCCCTCTTGTTTGCTGTCATCGAGCGCACCCATTTCGGCCATGTCTTGTGTGCCATGTTTGAGCGCGAGTTCTTCCTTCATTTCGCGCACAAACGTGTCGAACGGCGTGTTATCCGAATTCGCCGCTTCGCCGAACCAATTACCGCCGGGCGGGCACAGACGACCGTCAATGGCCTTCGATGGATATTGGAATTTGCGATCCACGAAGATTTGCGACGGATTGCTGGCCCGAGTAATAATCCCACAGACGCAGATATTATTTACCTTTTCCTTCACTCATAGCCTCCTGTATTCTGTTTTCAAAACTGCCTGTATATATTAATACAATTCTATAATAAAGTCAATCCTCCCCCTTATTTGGGCTTATGAAATGCGCACGCCCCGCGAAATTCAGAGGTTTGTAAAGTCGTTCCTCTGTACAACCTGATACGTCTTGATAAGCTCGGCGATACCGTCCTGGAGTGAATATTGGGGCATGAACCCCGTCTTCTCAATTTTTGCATTGCTCACAATGTAATTGCGTTTATCGGGATCTTCACCGATCGGTGATTCGATATAAACAAACTTTGGCAGCTGCTTTTTGATCTCTTCGCACAGTTCGCTCTTGCTCAAATTTGCATCGGAGAGGCCGACATTGTACGGCTCATTCTTCATTGTTTCAAAATTTTCCATCCCATGCATGAATGCACGAACGACATCACGGACGTGGATGTAGTTGCGTTTAAAGTGCGGTTCGAAAAGGACGGCCGTGCGATCGATAAGGGCGCGATACACAAAGTCATTTACGAGGAGATCCATACGCATGCGCGGGCTTGAACCAAAAACCGTTGCGAGGCGGAACGTGATGGCGTTCTTAGAAGCGAGAACTTCGAGCTCGGCTTGCACCTTTAATTTGCCATAGAGCGAAACAGGATCGAGGGCGCTCGTTTCGTCGCAATACGCAACGCCTTCCTGCATGCGGCCGTATCCGCTATTCGTATTCGGGAAAATAATCTTTTGTTCTGGTTTGCGCAAACGTAAAATCATTTGGATTGCTTCGAGGTTGATCGTCCGCGCGGCGACCGGATCGGCGTCGCATGCTGGCGCTCCAACGATACACGCAAGCGGAATGATAAAGTCCTTTCCCTCGACGTGCTTCTTTACGAGAGCTTCATTGCGAGCATCACCGCGGACGACCGTGAGGGTTTTGAAATTACAAACATCGAGTAGTGAACTTTGGTTGTATAAAAAATTGTCAATTACCGTCACCTCGTGGCCTGCGCGCAAAAGCTCAGGTACCAAAACAGATCCAATATAACCGGCGCCTCCCGTCACAAGTATTTTTTGTGGTTTCATAATGTTCCTTTTTTAATAATTCTTATTAATGAACTTCGTCTCGTTTTCTTCGTCCCGGCGGGAAAGGTATGGGCTCTTTACCGGCCACCAGATTTTGAATTTCGGATCATTGTAACTAAGGCTAAATTGGCTCTTGGGATCATAATATTCCGATTGTTTGTAATGGAAGATGATATCGTCCGTGAGTGCTAAATGCCCATTTGCAAATTTCGGCGGGACAAGCACCTGCCAGCGATTGTGCGCTGAAAGGGTGAATGATTCCCATTGGAGATATTGCGGCGACGTTTCGTCATAATTCATGACGACAAAATAGAAACTGCCGTGCATGCAGTCGATAAGCTTCCATGTTTTTGCATCGCCATGCAACCCCCGAAGCACATGCTTAGACGACGTTGAATAATCGTCTTGCACAAAATCGATGGTGATACCGTTCTTTTTATAAATTTCTTCGTTGTAGGTTTCGGTGTATGTTCCGCGAAAATCTTCCGCCGTATCGGGCTTAATAAGTAGCACGCCATCCAATTTTGTTTTGAGAAATTCCATTCGATTATCGTAACACTTGCTTTGTGCTTTTCAAAGTGACTGTGGCGTGACTATGCCGGTGACCAAACAACAACGGAATAATGATCAACAAACATATTACCGCCAAGATAGGTTCGCCGCACATCGTGGATTTTCACCTTGCCGGATGCCTCGAGTTCACGAAGGTGCGTCAAAAATCCCCAAAGATATTTTCTTTTTCTGAAATATTCGATAGAAAGATAGTCGGCAAGATGCCCTGGGTCTAGCACTTCAGCGATCGGCTCGACATGAACACAAAGCTTCGGTTTCTTTTCCAAAAGATACTCGACGAACGCTTTGTGGCGTTCGCCCACTTGTTCAAGAGCAGCAACGGTATAAACAACACCATCATGCTCGATATCAAAAGAATAATCGGGGTCGAAGAAATCGAAACGATGTCCCTCGGCATGATGAAGTGCGCCGCTTTTTACCATCTCTTTAATGATTTCCTGTGAAGCGGCTGCCCAGTCGAGACCGAAAATTTTCGTCGTTGGGTTGATTGCTTGCACTTGCGGAAGATGATGTCCCGTGCCACAGCCAAACTCATAAACGGCCGATGCATCGCTCATGTATTTTTCATAAAGCCATTCGAGAATGATAGTGAGTGCGCCATAATCAAAACCAGGCCTCGTCGGCTTGATGAAATCCTGTTTCCATCTCGCGATTTGGTCTTTACGGAAATAGATTGGCACGAGGGCGTTCTTTTCGCCCTTCTTGAGCATCGCCAAATTTTCACCCCAGCCTTTTTCCCATTTTTCGTGCCGGTGCTCGCCCACAATTTCGAGCTCAGGACCCAGTAGCGCCTCTACGATGCGCCGAATGCATGCATCACGCTCCTCAGACGTAAGCTTTGTATACTGCAAATTTATTTCGCGAATTTTATGGCTAACTCGATCACTCACTTTGCCATCAAATATAGGGGCGAGTTCTGTCTCGCCAATCGTATATATCGTTGAATCCATTATGAAAGGTATTCTGCGTAATGCCGCCTCTCAACTTCTTCTGCGATACTGTGCAAAATAAGCTTCTGCACTTCCTGAATGCGCGGGGTGTTATCGGATGGGATGATAATTTCGTGATCCGCCAAGCCTTTGGTTTCACCGCCACCTTTACCAAGAAGGGCGACTGTCGTAACCCCGTTCGCTTTTGCTGTCTTTAAAGCGTTGATCAGGTTCTTCGACTTTCCGCTCGTTGTGAGTGCAAAAAAGATATCGCCTTTTCTGCCGAGCGCTTCCATCTGGCGAGAAAAAATATTTTCAAAAGCATAATCGTTGCTCACTGCCGTGAGGATTGAAGCATCAGTTGTGAATGCAACGGCAGGATGCGCCCGCCGCGCGATTTTATACATCGCAACGAATTCCGCAGCGAAATGCTGGGCGTCGGCCGCGCTGCCGCCATTGCCGGCAACCAAAATCTTGCCGCCGTTCGTTATCGAAACAAGCGTGGCTTGTACGATCTGATTAAAAGTGTCCGCAATCCCTTTGTCCGCAAGCACTTTCTTTTGTAATTCGATAGATTCTTCGAGGTATGAATGAATCATTGCTATACGCTATAGAATGTCGCAAATGCCAGGAAAAGTCAAAAATAGCACTGTAAAAAATGGAAAAAAAGAGGCCGTGTCGGAATGATCCCAGACACAGCCTTTATGCTGATTGCAAACTAACTACTCACGAACGCGAGAGCCTGCGCCACGCAGGTAGCGATCGATTCTGACGTGTTCACCTTGATCCGGCAGTCCGTCTCAAAGGGAACAAACCGTGCTTTGTCGTCGAGATAGTGAGTAACCGACCGACACCCGCCTCGGGCGCCGCTTTTCACTCTGGCATTCACGCGGCGCTCGATTTCTTCGGGAGTGTCGTTGAATCCGCACCAAATGACTTTGAGCGACCCTCCCTGACTATCCACGGCCGTCTTCAGAAAATCCTGAGTCGATGCCCGCGAATACGTCGCCGATACGATGATCGATCGCCCAAATTCCAGGTTTGACGAGACGGCGGCGTGGAGAACGGTGTATGCCGTGATCATCCTGTTCCGTTCGCGAGCTTTCGACTCTTCGTCGTGATACGGGTTGTTCTCTTGCGGCGGGGCACAGTGAGCGGGACCATCATCGATGTCGATGAAATGTTCCCCGGTGGCCTCTCTGAGCGCCTCTCCGAGCGATGTTTTGCCCGAAAGCGGAAGTCCAACGATACAGACAACAGTCTTATCCTTCATGCACTGCCTCCTTAGATGAGATGTCTAAATTGTATTGCGCGATCCGGATACGTGGAGCATGCCGAGTTCCTGGAGCGCGAGGACGACGCCGACGATGCTGTTTTTGCCCCCATGAATCTCACCCGGTCGATCCCGTAAATAATTAACGAGAATCTTCCAGATGACATCCGGCTTCGCTAGCGGAAGGAGTGTAATACCCTCATCTTTCTCTCCTGGTCCTTCGGCTGTCGTTTTGAAGCAGCCTTCAGCAAGACAGAAACAATGGACCGCCGGGGTTTTGCCGCTGTACTGCGAGATCGTCGTGAGCAAACGGATGCGCTCGGATGAATAACCAGTCTCCTCCTGCAAGCAACGTTTGGCAATTTTTTCGGTTATAGCAGGGATGCGAATTTCGTCATCCTCCCTTATAGCGCGCCGAAGTTCTTCGACTTCCCCGGGCTCCAGGCTTTCTGCCGGAAGCTGCGGATATTCGCCGACGCCGGGACGCCATCTTCTGATGGCAACAACCTCCCCTTGGTCTGTGATAGGAAAAACGACGAGGCCGTCGGGAAGATCAAAATTCCAGTGAATCTCTTCGCCCTTATCTGTCTGGAACACGTCACGGTACACTTTCAGCCCGTACGTGTTCTCGCCAGTAGGCGACAAAGGTCTTTCTTCGCGATCAATCAGTTTTTTCACGATGGTCGCCCTCCTCAGGCGCCGTTCAAGTATTTCTTGATAGGCTCGTGCATGGATTTGGTTGCGTAGATGAGTTCGGAGCAGTTTTGGAAGAGTGGCGGGTTACCGAGGAAATCGGTCACCACTATCTCCTTGTAATGTCAAAGATCGTTTTACATGCGGCAGAACATTACCACAAGAAAGCTTTTTGGTCAAAGGGTCAATAAAAAAGAAGGCGCTGCACGTTTTAATGTGCAACGCCTTTTGTAGCCGGTGCGGGAGCTAGGTTCTGAGCGCAGCCACTTCTTGCTGTTGAATTTCCTCGCCGGTCTTCTTGTCGAGCAGCACGTATGGATTCAGGTCCTGATCGTCTTCGGAGAACGGCTGGGACGCAAGCACAACCATGCGACTGCCGGGCGTGAGGACGAGCGCGTGGGCGTGTCGAACTGGCATGTGAATGACCGTGCCAATGCCGAGGTGTTCCCAATGCCCGCGTTCCTTGGTGTCGATATTCTCGATGACCATCTTTGCGATCTCGCCTTCGACCACAAAGAACACTTCGACATTTTTCTCGTGATAGTGGTTTCCGCCAGGCGCTTCGGCACCAGTCCAGTTGAAATAGTTAAGCCGGCAGAATTTTCCAAGGTTGCCATTGACCGGCTCCCAGATCGTCCGGCGTGGATCAGTATGTTGCGGCTTGGCTGTAGTTACCAATGCTCTCAACGTAGTCAAACAAACACCTCCTCATAATCTGAAATGGTACCGAAGGACATTGTACGTAAGCCGCGCTATTAAGTCAAACAAAGCTATGCTTCATACCCACATGCACGGAGAACGCGCTTTGCGTCTTCGCTATATGACCATCGCTCAGCAATATGCCGCGAGCGATCCCCTTTTTCTTTTCGTTCCTTGTCGTGCGAAAGATAATATGAGACGAGATGGGCAAGATCGGCATTGTCTTTATAAAATCCGATCGAATCACCGAATAACTTCTTAGAGAGCGCAATTTCTTCGCTCACTTGAAATGTGCCGGTGAGGCCGATATCGAATGTGCGCATGGTTGCCGTTGTATATGGATCTTTCGGCATGCCGAGCGTCCCGATGGCAATTTTTGTGCCATTGTAAACATAATTCAAATCCTCGGTTGCAATGCTTCCCTTATAGGCGTTTTTAAGCCAAGGAAAATCATCAAAGCCGGTCTCCCAGCCGTAGCCATAGATTTTCAAATCATAATCCTTGAGGGGTTCGAGTGATTTTGCGCGCGAAGGAAGATACTTGCCGACGAACGCCACGTCCGAACGATAGGCTGCCGGCACATCGGCGAGTGGATGGAAAATGGAATCGTCGGAAGACAGCGGTAAGAGCTGGACTCGTTCTTTATTTTTTTCCGAAAGTGCATCCTTCCAAACACCTTCGTCTACCATGAAGATTCGATCAAAGTAATCAAACTTCGGTTCCCATGAAGCGTCGCGCACCACGGGTTCACCGAGCCAGAGCACCAGTTTTATGTTTTTCTTGCTCCGTAATTTTTCCAGAACCCATGTTGACCCAGGAGTCCAAACAAAAATAATAACTGCCTCGTCACGATTCAGGTCAGCTCTTCCGAGACGCACAAGAATTTCACGCTCGGAAAGCCGCTGGCGGATATTTTTGAGAAACGCAAAAAGGCGCGGATTTTTCTTCATGGTAAGCTTGGCCTTCTCAAACCATGATGTGACCCCATCTTTATTGCCGCCTATCGGCGCAGGCAATGAATTGTTGTACACAATTTCAGTCTGATAGCCGAGACGCTCAAACGCTTGATAAAAACTTTTTGCCCAGTCGCCGTACCATGCGGCGCCTACTACAATGATTCTCGGTTTTTCCATCGCTACGTCCTATGCGCACGATACCAATTGATCGTCGCTTGCAATCCTTGCTCAAAATTGGTTGTCGGATTGAAACCAAATTCTTTTCGGGCTCGGGAGACGTCGAGCGACCGGCGCGGCTGGCCATCGGGCTTTGAAGTGTCCCATACAAGCTTTCCTTGATATCCCACAATCTTCACGATCATTTCGACGAGTTCGCGGATCGGAACTTCGCGACCCGAGCCGATGTTCACCGGATCCGGTTTATCGTAAAGCTCGGTTGCCTGGACGATCGCTTTTGCTGCATCGCCAACATAGAGAAAATCACGCGTTGCCTTGCCGGTCCCCCACACCTCAATCGAAGGCGCACTATTCTCCTGTGCTTCAAGCGTCGCCTTGATGCGTGCCGGGATCACGTGCGAATGCTCGGGATTAAAATCGTCGCGCGGCCCGTAAAGATTTGTCGGCAAAAGAAAAATGGCGTTGAACCCGTACTCTTCTCGATATGCTTGCCCCTGGACCAAGAGCATCTTTTTCGCAAGGCCATACGGCGCGGTCACGGGCGTCGGATATCCTTCCCACAAATCTTCTTCTCGAAAAGGAATCGGCGGATTTTCTGGATACGCGCACACGGTACCGATCGTCACAAATTTTTTGATACCGGCTTGGCGCGCTGCCTCCATGAGCTGCACGCCCATCACCGCATTGTCATAAAAGAAAGCGCCCGGATGAGCTTTATTCGCTCCGATGCCGCCGACACGGGCGGCAATATGGATCACGATGTCTTGCCCAGCAACCGCTTTCACGCAGTTTTCCCATTTTGTAAGATCGAGTTCTTTCGAAGACGGAGTACTGATATTTTTCTCCGCCACACCGCGCTCCTTTAAAGCATCGACAACCCAGGACCCCAAAAATCCCCTGCCGCCCGTCACCAAAATTTTTTTATCAAGAATGTCCATGCAGGATAGTATAGTTCAGTCAATCTCGCCGATCCACGTAATCGGATTTTCCACCTTGATGGCGTCTGCCCGTTCCTGTGCCCCGTACCGTTTAAGATCGGCACGAAGCATAATTTTAACGAGATCGTCGAAGCCAACCTTTGCCTTCCATCCCAATTTCTCTTTTGCCTTTTTTGCATCCGCAACGAGATAGTCGACTTCGGTCGGACGATAATAGCGCGGATCGATCTTTATGTACTTTTCCGAATCGCCAAGTCCGGCGACCTCAAATGCTCGATCAACGAACTCTTTCACGGTATGCGCCTCTCCGGTGCCAATAACGTAATCGCCGGCTTCCGGTTGCTGGAGCATCATCCACATCGCCTCTATATATTCTGGGGCATATCCCCAGTCACGGCGTGCCTCAAGGTTGCCAAGATAGAGATGCTCATCAAGGCCGGCGGCGATGCGGGCAACGCCGATTGTCACTTTTCTCGTAAGAAACGCTTCGCCGCGACGCGGGCTCTCGTGATTGAAAAGGATACCGTTTACCGCAAAAATGCCGTACGCTTCGCGATAATTTCTCACGGTGTCGTGTGAAAAAACTTTTGCGATGCCATAGGGACTCCGCGGATAGAAAATTGTTTCCTCGTTTTGCGGCGGTTTCGCGGCGCCAAACATTTCGGAACTCGACGCCTGATAGAATTTCACTTTTTCCCCAGTGTGCGATTCATAGTCTTTCACCGCTTCGAGAAGGCGAAGCGTTCCAAGGCCCGTCACGTTTGCCGTGTATTCCGGAATGTCAAAAGAAACGCGCACGTGCGACTGCGCGCCGAGATTATAAATTTCATCCGGTTGAATCTCGTAGAGCAACCGGCGAATCGTATTGGCGTCGGCAAGATCACCATAATGGAGCGTTATCCCCACCGATGTGCCGTGAGGATCCTCGTGCAAGTGACGAATACGCTCGCGATTCAACGTCGACGTTCGGCGCACGATGCCGTGCACCTCGTAGCCTTTCGAAAGGAGGAAGTCAGCAAGATACGAGCCATCTTGGCCCGTGATGCCGGTTATAAGAGCACGTTTTTTCTCGTGTGCCATCCTAGTACCATAAATTATTTTTAAAGCGTCGTCCAACTCGAAGGGACAATGTCGCCCGCGAGCGAAACGTCGGCATACCAGCGCTTCGGCGCGATCACGATCTTTTGAGGATTCGCATTGAGCCATGCCCCCCACCAGCTAAAGGTGCTGTTCGCAATAATATTATGTTTGCAGCGGGACATAAGCTCGAGATGAAATGCAGCTCGTGGACCTGATGTCGATGGCTCGGCGTACGTTACGGGAAATTGGATCGCCAGATTTTGCTTGCACCATTCGATGTCATCCGAAAAAACAAAAAAATGAGGGCTCGGAACACGCTGGGCAATACATTCGATGGCGCGTGCATAGTAATCGGAGCCGATACTCCCCATCATGCCAGCAACCACCTTTGATGCTGCGAAGTCGCCCCGCCGGACATGCACCGCAACGGAATCCGTTTTCTCAATCTCTTGAGCGAGCTCCAAGGCTTGGCCCTCAAGCGGATGCTTAAACCGAAATTCTTTCCGGAGGTCAACGTCTGTGCCCTGGAAATATTTTTCGTTTTCCCAACGGCCGTACAAAATGACGTCGGACGTCTTCGGCACGTTGATTGGTTGGAATCCTTTCCTCTCATCTTCGTAGACAATGGTTGCGTTGCCAGCCGCCTGAGCAAGATTCATCAAAAAAAGATCGAGGCCAAGCCAAAGCCCCGGAATTGGGAAGCTCGCAGCGGCGCGAGAAAGCGGCGTGTATTGGGATTGGATGTCGAAAACATTGGGCAAGTCGAACTTTCGGAATGTGAAGTTCGGCCGTGGAAAACGATCTCGAACATGCACGGTGTCAAGCATGAGGGGGACGCCGAGCTTTTTCGCGAGCGAAAACCCCGCGGCATATTGGAACATCTGATTGCCAAGGCCTCCCCGGAAAAATACCGTTACCATATGTTATTAAAGTAGCGCGAAATCCGGCTTGTGGCGAGCGCTATTTCGCCGTCCCGGCAGCTTTCGCCTGCTCATAAACCCACTCGTACGTTTTCCGTAAGCCATCTTCAAGTTTGGCCGATGGTGCCCATCCGAGTTTCTCCCGAATCAAGCGGTTGTCGGAATTGCGGCCACGCACGCCGAGTGGTCCGGGAATATGCTTGATCGAAAGTTTTTTGCCACCAATCTTCATCGCCATTTCGGCGAGCTGGTTGATGGTCACCATTTCTTCGGAACCGATGTTCACCGGCCCCATGAAATCAGAGCCCATAAGACGCCGCACACCCTCGAGACATTCATCGATATATAAAAATGACCGCGTTTGCTTTCCGTCACCCCACATTTCCATCTCTCCGCCGTCGGGAGTTTCGGCAACCTTGCGGCACATCGCCGCCGGCGCTTTTTCTCGTCCGCTATTCCAGGTTCCTTCCGGACCGAAAATATTATGAAACCGGGCGATGCGGATTTCGGTGCCGTAGTTCCGGTGGGCGGCAAGATAGAGCCGTTCGCTGAATAATTTTTCCCATCCGTACTCGCTGTCGGGCGCCGCAGGATACGCCGAGTCCTCCGAACATTTTGGATTATTGGGATCTTCCTGGTTGTATGCCGGATACATGCAAGCGGAGGAAGAATAAAATATTTTTTTAATCGGGCCTTTGCCGCCGGCGACGCCATATTTCACAACGTTCACATTGATCCCCGCCGAGGTCGTCATGATTTCCGAATCATGGTCACCGGTAAAAACGAAACCGGCACCTCCCATGTCGGCGGCAAGCTGATAGAGTTCGTCAAAAGGCCGGTCAAATGTTTTCCGGATGACATCCGGATCGGAGAGGTCTCCCTGTAAAAATTCGTCGGCTTCGGTTTTGCTGAAACCCGGCTCCTTCCAATCTGCGCCTCGCACCCAATAACCTTCACGTTTGAGGCGACGAACAAGATGGGCACCGATAAAACCTCCGGCACCAAAGACCATCGCCGTTTTTTGCTGGTCAGCCATGATAGTCGTTTACTTCCCCCTCGCCGTCGTCGACGCTGAAGTCAAGAATTGCTGAAGGCTCGCCTGAATTTGCGTGTCGGTTGGCCAGTTCATCAAAATCTTATTGGCAACGGCAATGGTGTCCGAAACGTCGCCTGCTGCGCGGTACACGTCAAAGAGTCCGTAGAGCGGTTGCGGGCGGTTCGGGCCAAGAGTCTCTCCTTCTTGGTACCACTGCTGCGCTGCCGCAAGATATGTCGGATCGCCGGTCTGCACGAATGCGATTTCATTCACGGCGCCTTCAAGATACAGATCCTGGCCAAAGCTCATGCCCTTACCGCGATCCAAAATCGGATCGTAATAGCTATTCAAGAATCCGATGAGCTGGGCAGTGGACGTTGCGTTGCTCCCCTGTTGCTGCACGAAGGACAACACGCTGTTTGCGAGATTGCGGACGATTTCTTCTTGGCCAATCGGGGAAGCATAATTGAGCGGACCCGAAACGCGATTCTCAAGATCTTGGAGCGATGTTGCCGGATTCGTCTGAAGCGACTGCAATGTCGAAATGAATCCTTGCGCTTTGCGCATGGGACGATAGGAACCGTAATACCCAACGCCAAGAATGAGGATGGCGATAATGATGGCGGTCAATTGTTTGTACGTTCGATCTTCTTGCATGGTTATGAAGTAGTATGCGCAGATTTTTCGTGGGGGTGCGCCGAGAAGTAATACGATGCAAACGCAAAGAAGAGGAACAAATTGATGTACATCGGAAATACATCAAAAATCGCTATGCCTTGTACAAGATACGCGATCGGCACCGCGAGCATGGCTCCGCGCAGGATGGTGAGCGATGTACCGTCACCCCGCGAGTGCAGCTGTTTGCGGCGGAAAAACTCCCAGAAAATCATAACGAAGATCGAAAGGTATGCGAGTAAACCAACAATGCCAGTCTCGGAGAGATAGTCGAAGAAAATGCTATGGGCGCGATCAAACCAGGTTTCGTTATTCTGCCCCGGCGTGTAGAACTTCGGATTGAAGAATTTGTCGTAGACAGCCGTGAAGTTTTCCGGACCCCAGCCAAAGATCGGGCGCTCAAGGAAGCCCTGCCACGCCTCGCCCCATACCCATAAACGCGTTTGCACTGTGGTATCCGACAAGCTGATTTGCAGCAGGCGGCCTTCCGGCAAATTCTGGACGAACGAACTGTTGCGTTCGGCATATGCGCCGATACCCAAGATGACAAGCACGATAGCAATCGCCGCAGCCCATTTCTTTACCTTTGCCGTACCGGTGAATGCGAAATACAGGAGAAGCGCAACAATACCTGCGCCAAGGCCGAGGAACGTGCCGCGGGTCTGCGTGAGGATAAAGAAGAACAAGAATATGACGAGAAGAACGCTATAAGCCCACGCGGTGATCTTGGTCGC
Source organism: uncultured bacterium (assembly GCA_963705915.1). GTDB lineage: Bacteria > Patescibacteriota > Minisyncoccia > UBA6257 > 2-01-FULL-56-20 > JAKAGE01. The sequence continues at coordinate 738,208 of OY970126.1, read as the reverse complement.
GCGGCCTTCACGCTTTGCCATGATCCAAAGGTACGCTGCGTAGAACATCGAGAATATTAAATACGGGGCGACGTAGGCCGGATTGCCAAGCGAGCCCTGGAAGCGGCCGTCGATCAACGTATGAAGCCAGCCGACCGGGGGCGTGCTTCCTGCATAGGGGCCGATGAATCCGCCGATGGAATAATTGCCGAGAATACCGTAGCCGATCATGAGGCCAGCGGCAACAAGTGAAAATCTAAAGATATTCTTCCAGTCCTCTGCCTCCGTGAGGAACATCACAAGCAATATGAAGAAGAGGTAATAGTGGAGCATCTGGAAGCCGCCTTCACCGCGCTCATAGTTTGACCAGAACGCCGCGTGGGCATCGAGCGCAAATGCGCATGCAAGCAAGAATGCGGCAACGAAAACGGTTACTGCGATGACGATCGGCTTCTTATAGCTTGTCTTGATAATATTTTTTATCTCATCTTTCTTTGCTTCGAATGCCCAATAGAGAAGAGCCGAGATGAGTGCGAGTTCCGTTGAGAAGCGGAAGAACCAGTCTTTGCCGCCGATGAACGGGAAGAAAATCGAGTCCATCACGACAACCACCGCCAAAACGGAGATATAAAGATACCACTTAGTGATTTGCTTCCAGGAAAACTTGAGGAACTTGCCGACGATACCGACGAGAAAGAGCGCAGCGATAACAGAGGTTACGAGGGGATAATTAAATATTGAGTCGGCCATATGCGATTTAGTATATCATATCGTAATAGTTTGCAAGTCGTCCGTCCGTGGCATTCTGGGTCTTTCGGACCAACCTCGGTCGGCGCCTCTTCCCAGTTTGGAAATGCCACTTCCTCCCTCGCCCCAGGTCCGAAAGGACCTCAGAATGCCAGCGTCCGGACTACCTCGCGTACTCCACTGCTCTGATCTCCCGAATCACATTGACCTTAATCTCGCCGGGATATTTGAGTTCCGCTTGGATTTTGTTGGCAATCTCGCGGGCGAGTTCCAGAGCCCGGAAGTCGTCGATCTTTTCCGGAACAACAAAGACCCGAAGTTCGCGGCCGGCGGCGATCGCATAGGCGTTCTTCACGCCCGGGAATTCGCCGGCGATCCGTTCGAGGTCAGCCAAACGCTTGACGTACGTTTCGAGCGTGCCGCGGCGGGCGCCGGGACGCGCGGCGGAAAGGACGTCGGCGGCCGTCACCACGTAGGCCTCGGGCCGTGCGTATGGGAAATCTTCATGGTGGGACTGCATCGCCTCGATCACGCGCTCGTCGATATTATATTTTTTGAGCAGCTTCATACCGAGGTCCACGTGCGTTCCTTCCACTTCGTGGTCGATAGCTTTGCCAATGTCGTGAAGCAATGCGCCTTTCTTTGCCACTTCGGCATTCAAGCCGAGTTCGCGTGCCATCATTTCGCTAATGTAGGCCATCTCAATCGAGTGGACGAGCACGTTCTGTCCAAAGCTCGTGCGGAAATGAAGCCTGCCCAAGAGCTGTAAGATTTCTTTTGGCAGATCGAAAACGCCGAGATCTTGCGCGGCTTGTTCGCCAATCTCCTGCGCGCGCTTGTTGAGTTCGGCTTTCGCTTCTTCCACTTTTTCTTCGATCTTCGCCGGCTGGATACGCCCATCTTTCACGAGTTTTTCAAGCGCGAGGCGCGCGGCTTCGCGGCGATACGGATCAAACGATGAAATGATGATGGCATCCGGTGCCTCGTCGATGATGAACTCAACACCCGTTGCGCGTTCGAGCGCGCGTATATTGCGGCCTTCCCGTCCGATGATTTTGCCTTTCAATTCTTCGTCGTGAAGCGGGAAGATGGTCGTCGTGATTTCGGCAACATGCGATCGGGCATAGCGCTGGAGCGCAGTCGTGATGATGTCCGCAGCTTTCTTTTCAATTTCTTCGCGGTTCTCGCGATCCATCTTTTGGATGAGCTGGGCCAAATCTTGTGAACGGTCTTCTTTTGCGCGGCGGAAAATTTCTTCACGGGCTTCGGCCATGGAGAGGCCGGCAACTTTCTCTATCCGTGAACCAATCTCGCTTTCTTTTTTCTCAAGATCAGTCTCGCGCACCTTCAAAGCGTCTTCATGGGTGCGCACTTTCCCCTGCTCGGTCGTGAGATCATTCAATTTCTTGTCGAACGATTCTTCACGCTGCAAAACGCGCTTCTCAAGTTCGTCGATTTCCTTGCGACGATCTTTCTCTTCGTTTTTCAATTCAACCAAAAGTGAGGCGGCCTTGTCTTTTGCCTCAATGACTATTTCTTTGGCATGCGTTTCCGCATCGGCCAAACTTTTTTTAATTTGTTCTTCTACCCCGCCGAGTTTTCTAGCCGACGAATACTTTCGCGCTGCATATCCTGCGGCAATGCCGATACAAACGGCAATAACCGCCACAATCCACGTGGTGGTATCCATATGAGTAATTACTAGCTACTGATTTCATAATTTTTTAATGACTTTTGATATTGATATAATAACGGCAGAGAGCCGATTGGTCAACCGATTTTGAGCTAAACGAGGCCTTCGAGAAGGCTTTCCCCCGTCATTTCGGGCGGTTTTTCAATACCCATAATCTGTAGCAGGGTCGGCGTGACGTCGGCAAGCGAACCGAGGCTTTCCCCGACGAGCGAATCGGCGTTCACGAATTTTCGGCCCTTATATTCCGGGGCCACAAGATAAAGCGGCACCGGACTCGGATCGTGCTGGCTCTCCGGGAGGCCAGTCATGATATCGATCATCTCTTCAATGTTGCCGTGGTCGGATGTGATCGCGAGCAAAACTTCCGGATCATCTCCAATCGCCTTGACCACCCGATCGATTTCTCGGTCAATCACGCGCACGGCCTCAAGCGACGCATTGTAATCCGAGGTGTGCGCAATCGCATCGGGATTCGCATAGTTCACTAAAATAAAGGCGAATCCTTTGCTGTGAATCGCTTCGATCAACCGATCGGTGATCGCGCTCGCCATCATCTCGGGATGTTCTTCGGGATGAAGGCTCGAATTCGACGGCACGAGCGTGCGGTATTCGCCGGGGTACGGCGGTTCGCGGAGACCATTAAAGAAATACGTGACGTGTGCATACTTGTAGGTCTCCGCAATGCGCAATTGCGCGAGGCCTTTGTCGCTCAACACTTTGCCAAGCGGCACGGTTACCTTGTCCGCTTCGCAGATCACAGGCACATTGAACGAATCGTCGTAATGCGTCATCGTCGCGATGAACAAATCGTTGAATGGCAGGGTGGTTGCAAACTTGTCGAACGGCTTCGTGATAAAAGACGACGCGATCTGGCGGATACTGTCTTCGCGATAATTAAAAAATATGAGCGAGTCGCCGTCTTTTATTTTCTTGTCATCCGCAAAACGCATCGGCGGCAAATATTCTTCCGTCGATCCCTGCTTGTACGTGGCGTCGATAAGCGGCGTTGGATCGGTGACGAGCGGGCCGAGCTGCCCTGTCATCGTCTGATACGCTGTTTCCGTGAGCCGCCAGTTACCGTTGCGGTCCATCGCATAGTAGCGGCCGATGAGTGTTGCAAGATATTCTTTTGGAATCTCTTTTAAAAATCCTCCGAGCGAATGCGGCGGCGTATCTTTGCCGTCAGCAAAAAGATGCAGGTTGATATTTTTTATCCCTTCCGACTCGGCCATCGTAATGAGCGCCACCAGATGTTCAATCGAAGCATGCACATTTCCTTTTGAGAGTAATCCTGCAAAATTGATCGCACTATTATTTTTCTTCACATGTGCGAACGCTTCTTTAAGAACGGTGTTCTCCAAAAAAGTTCCGTCGCGGATCGCCATCGTGATCTTGGGATAGTACTGATAGAGCACTTTGCCCGCACCGAGCGTGAGGTGGCCCACTTCACTGTTGCCGACTTCGCCCCACGGCAAACCGACGGCAATTCCCGACGCCTGCAAGCTCGTCACCGGATAATTTTTGGCGAGCCACTCAAATGTTTGCGGCTTCACTATATAAATGGGGTTCGATTCGTTGTTCGCCCCGATGCCCCAGCCATCGAGAATAATAAGAACCGTTGTCTTCTTCGCCATATGCCTTATTGTACCCCAAAACCCGTGAAGGCTATTTAGCTAGGAAATATGGGCCTTATAGAGGCCGGGGTTAGCCTATTTTGCCATAACTTGACAAATCTGGCTATTTGGGGTAATATATGTGAGTTAGATACTCCCAGCTCTTTTACATCCGTAGGAAAATCAGTTCAATCTACTTCTCAAAGGAGAGTGTTATGACTTCGAATTCACGTGGTTTCTTGGTTGGCATGGTAATGACGCTTGTTGTGATGTTGATGTTCTGTGCGATGACGGCAAATGCACAAACGAACCAAAATACTGGCCATATCACCGGCCAGCAGAATGGCTCGCAAAATGGGCACTTCAATTGCACCGGCAAAGGTCAGTGCCAAGGCCAGCAACAAGGCCAGCAGCAGGGACAACAGCAAGGGCAACAGGCTAACGCCGATTCCAATGCCAACGCCAACTCGACAGCAACCGGTGGAGACGCAAACGCGAACGGTGGGAGTCAGTCGTTGGTTGACAGCACGAACCTCCCCGCGAGCACCGCAGTTGCTCTTGCCGGCAACACAACCTCGTCATGCCGTTTCTCAGATGGTGGCGCATTTCAACATATGTTGATGGGAGCCGGCCTCAACCTGAGCTTCAGCGATAACGACTGCAAAAAAATGCAGCATGTCCTCTTCTTGCTCGGCATGGGAATGTATGAACCAGCGGCTGAAATCGCTTGCACGATCAAAAACTTCAAGCGAATCAACAATTGCGTTCAGACTATGACCACTGGCTTCCAGAACTTCATCGACGATCAGAAAAAAGAACGTGAAAAGTTCGTCGAGCTGAAAGCCAATGCCGAGAGAGAGATCGCCGAACAGAACCGTAAAGCTGAAGCAGAAATTGCCGAAGCTAACCGGCGAGCCGAAAAGGCCGAGAGCGATGCAGTTATCGCGGCGGCCCAGGGCGAAACGAAAGCCATGAAAGACATGTTCGTTGCCCTGATGGCGACCAAGGCGGCTCAGCAGGCGGCAAATCCGCCAGCGCCACCGAAGAAGCCAGCGGTAAAGGCGAATGTTCCCTCGGGAACCGTCCACCTTCACCTCGACATCGATGCTCCTGAGAAGAAGTAGATAGCAGTAGATTCACCAAGACCCTTGTCGTTAACCGACACAAGGGTCTTCTTTTTTATTTTGCTATCATTAAGGGATGCACTGGCTCCTCAAGGTTATCCTCACAACGCTCGGCTGCGCACTTGCGCTTTGGCTCGCAAATATCTGGGTGCCGGGATTTGTGATCACGGCAACGTTCGCGCAATATCTTCTCATGGGGTTCGTCTTGGCAATCCTTAACTTTTTATTAAAACCGGTCCTCACGCTGGTGCTTGGGCCCGTTATCCTCCTCACGCTTGGCCTCGGCATCATCATCGTAAACGCCATTATCATTTATTTGCTCCCGATCCTCGCAGAACACATTGACTTCCTCCATGGAACGATTACAATACAATCCATTCCGGCGCTCTTCCTTGCAACGATTGTAGTGAGCGTCGTCAACTTCGTCATCCACGTTCTCATCTAATAAAACCTACGCCGTTATGTTCGTATCCATCATCCAAATTGCGGTCGCCATCGTCATCATCATTTTGATTCTGCTCCAGGAGCGGAGTTCCGGCATGTCCGGACTTTTGGGCGGCGGTGAAGGCGGCGGCTATTATCAGCAGCGTCGCGGGATGGAAAAAACCATTTTCTATCTCACGATCATCCTTGTGATCGCATTCGTGGCTATCGCGGTATATCAATTGTACGTATAGGCCCGGCGAGCATTGTTCTCGCCGGTTTTTTTAGTCGATTGTAATGAACTGGCTCAAAAAAATCTTTGCAGCATTTACGCGCGGTGAGCGCGTGCTCTTTATCATCGCGTTCGCAGGCGCAGTGGTGAGCTTTATTGTTGTGATGGGCATCGTCTTCACGAATGTCACACGCGCGGTGCCGACCGCCGGCGGCGAATATACGGAAGGCATGATCGGTCAGCCAGAATACGTGAATCCGGTGATCGCAACGTCGCAAACGGATCTTGATCTCGTGAAAATGGTCTACAGCAACCTCGGCGACATCGCTGACAGCATCGACGTTTCAACCGACACGCGCGTGTGGACGGTGCACTTGAAAGACGGCCTCACCTGGCAAGACGGACAGAAACTCACAAGCGACGACGTTGTCTTCACCGTGCAATCAATCCAGGATCCTGACGCAAACTCCCCGCTCGCCACGAGTTGGCAGGGCGTGGCCGTGAGTCGCGTGAGCGAACTCGAAGTGCAATTCAATTTGGTGAATCCCTACTCCGATTTTGGTGACACGCTCAAAAATTTATATATATTGCCGAAACATCTTTTTGCCGACACGCCGCCGGGCAACTGGCATCTCTCCGATTACAATTTGAATCCGATAGGCAGTGGGCCGTATCGATTTGCTTCGTACAATAAATCGAGTGACGGATTTATTTCCTCATATAACCTCCAGGCATGGACGGGCAACGGCGCGAATCCGCTCATCCAAAATTTCAATTTCCAATTCTTTAACGATGAGAACACGCTCGTCGCCGCATTCAATAACGGCCAGATTGACGGCTTTGGCGATGCATCGCCCGACGCGATTTCCGAGATCGGGCGGCCGTACGATCTTTTCGCATGGCGCACGTCGAGCTATTACGCTGTCTTCTTTGAACAAAGCAACAACCTGGCACTCCAGGATCCGTTGGTCCGCGAAGCGCTCTCCGACTCGCTCGACCGGCAGGCGCTTGTGAACGACGTTTTCGACGGCAACGCCGTACCCGATTACGGGCCGGTGCCGCCCAATGCCGCAAACTATTTGCCCATAGTAACCACGTCTTCGCTCGATTTTGCTTCGACCACGCTCACGAACGATGACTGGGTTGTGATGGACGCTTCAACAAGCGCCGCCGAGGCGAGTTCGAGCCAAACTGAAATTCCGATCGGCTATCGCTATCAAATCCAAGGCGGCGTGATGATTCCGCTCGTCGTGAACCTCACCGTGCCGCAAATCGATTTCCTCGCGAAGACCGCGAGTGATCTCCAAACCGCGTGGCAATCAATCGGCGTGCAAGTGAACATTCTTCCCGACTCCACGGATGACATTGTGAACCAGACCATCAAAAACCGGAACTACGAAGCGCTCCTCTTCGGCAATGTTTTGGGACCAAGCTCGGATCTCTATGCCTTTTGGGATTCGTCGCAGCGATTTTATCCCGGCTTGAATCTCGCAATCTACAGCAATCCGAAAGTCGACGCCGCAATCGAAGACGCTCAGCAAAACACATCGAGCAGTGCGGTCGCCTCAGATTTTGCAACGGCGCAGACGGACATCGTAAACGACAATCCCGCCATTTTCCTCTATTCACCAAATTACGTGTACGTGACCGATAAAAATGTTCAGGGTATTTCAACCAGCACGATACTTATCGATCCGTCCGACCGGTTCCTCGACGTGCCGAATTGGTATTTGGATACGGCGCGGGTGCTCAAGTAGGGCTAAAAAATTAACCTAAATTTAATGACGGTCATGTCATTATGGTTGGATGAAATTTCCAAGCCGCATTTGGTGTCCAAAACTACATGACTACATCATCTTTAACAGCATCGGCCTACGACATCTTATCCGTAAACGAGGCATTCGACGGCCAGCACGTGAGCGAAAAAGAAGATTTCGACTTCTTCGTTATGCGAAAGATATAGTCACCGATCCGAATGCAATATTTTCTTACAGAAGAGCAGAAGGAATTGCTCGTTTCGTCGGTCGGTCCAAGTCAAGAAAGATAAAAATATCGAGAGGAGAATTTTGGGCTTTCAAGAAGACTATCCGCAGCCAAAAAGTGACTGTGGTTATCAGGCAGTTTGAGGGTGACAGTAAGCATTTTCTTAGCATCTATTAACATATCAAAAAACACCTTTCCGGGTGTTTTTTGATATGCCCGCTTCAGCGATATGCCGAAGGGGATTAGTCATCCCGCGGGCATATCTACAGTCTATTGCCATGCGTAATAAAGTCAACTCTATCTCAATAATTTTTTAATGTCTTGACTTTTTAATGAACGCCATGCTATACTCTAATTTCCAAGACAAACCCTCCTTCTTCCCGCAATCGAAATGAAACCTGTTTCCTCGAGAAAAGAACTGAGCCACAAGGCTTAGTTTTGATGTTCGTTTTCCTGCCGAGGTGGCGGAACTGGCAGACGCACTGGTTTCAGGTACCAGCGACCGCAAGGTCATAGGAGTTCGAATCTCCTCCTCGGCACAAAGATTAAAAATTAATAAAAACAATTACATAGCGACTATGAAAAAAACTGATAGCAATGAGCTGCAAAACGCAGCACCACACAACGCGACGGCTCCTTTGGAGCGGCCGCGGATAAAGCCGCCCACAATCCGGCCGCGGCCAAAGCCCGGAGCGCCTGCGGAACAAAAGCCGAAAAGGCCCGCCGATGAACCTTCGCGCAAGACGGCGCCTGGCGACGCGCCAAGTGAACGTCCTTCGCGCGAACGCGGTCCAGGCGGACCGGGCGGACCAAAACGCCCACGCCGGGATCGACGCGATCGTATGCCGGGCGGACACCCCGGCGCCGTGAAAGCTTCGAGCGCGGGGAAATTCGGCCCGTCGAAATCGCTTGTCGCGCAGGAAAGCGCCGGAGGCGCCGCAGCAATCAAACCGAATCCGGACGCGGTCCGTTTTGTGCCGCTCGGCGGCCTCGAAGAAGTCGGCCGCAACTGCATGTTCCTCGAATATAAGAATGAAATCGTCATCATCGACGTCGGGTTGCAGTTCCCCGAAGACGAAACGCCGGGCATCGACTACATCATCCCGAACATCCAATATCTCGAAAAGAAAAAAGAAAATATCGCCGGCGATCATTTTGACGCACGGCCACTACGACCATATCGGCGCGTTGCCGCACTTGCTCGCACGCCTCGGCAATCCCCCGATCTACGCGACATCGATCACGAAAGCGATCATCGAAAAACGGCAGGAAGATTTTCCGAACTCGCCGAAGATGAATGTGATCACGGTAAAGAATGGCGACCGAAGTGAAAATTTCGCCGAACTTTGGCGCGCGTCTTCTTCGGCGTGCCGCACACGATTCCCGAAACGACGGGCGTTTTGATGAAAACGCCTGCAGGCAACATCGTGCACTTCGCCGACTTTCGCGTTGACTACAACGACGAGGGCGAACCGCAAGGCCTCGAAGAATTCGAAAGTATCGGCAAGATGGGCATTCACAGCTTTATGGTAGACAGCACGAACGCCGAAAAACCCGGCCACTCCGTTTCCGAAAAAACCGTGGAGCGCAATCTTGAAGAAATTTTCAGCGAAAGCAGAAGGCCGCATCATCGTCGCAACATTCGCATCGCTCCTCACGCGCATCGCGGAGATCATCAAGATCGCCGAAAAACTCGGGCGCAAAGTGGCGCTCAACGGCTATTCGATGAAAACGAACATCCAGATCGCGCAAAGCTTGGCTTTGTGAAAGCGAAAGAAGGCACGATCATTTCCGTTGAGGAAGTGGCGAAGTATAAAGATGAGAAAATCATGATCCTCTCGACGGGCGCGCAAGGCGAATCGAACGCCGGCCTCATGAAGATGATCAACGGCGAACACCGGCACATCAAGATCAAGCCCGGCGACACGTTCGTCTTGTCGTCATCCATCATTCCGGGCAACGAACGCAGCGTGCAAAGCGTGAAAGATAATCTCGCGCGCCAAGGCGCGATCGGTGTATCACTCGGCGCTCGTCGACATCCACTCATCCGGCCATGCGCCGAAAGACGACTTGAAGCTCGTCATGAAACTCATCAAGCCGAAATTCTTGGTGCCGGTGCACGGCTACTACTTCATGCGCGCCGCGAACGGCCATTCCGCCCAGGAAGTCGGCATCCCGAAAGAAAACGTCATCCTCATGGACAACGGCCAGGTCGCCGAACTCACGCCGGGAAAATTTTTGGTCACGAGCGAGGAAGTCCCCGCCTTCTACGTGATGGTAGACGGCCTCGGCGTTGGCGACGTTGAAGAAGTCGTCTTGCGCGACCGCCGCGCGCTCGCCGCCGAAGGCATGATCGTCATCATCCTCACGATGGACCGCGACAAAGGCCGCGTCCTCAAAAATCCCGACATCATCTCGCGCGGCTTTATCTACCTCAAAGAAAATCAGGAGATCCTCGATGAAATCCGCAAGCGCATCCGCGGACTCATGCACTCGGATGCCGAACTACCGCGAAGTTGAACCTGATTATCTGAAGACCCTGATCCGCGACCAGGTCGGGCAATATTTGTACACGAAGACGAAGCGGCGTCCGATGATATTGCCGGTGATTATTGAGATATAGGAAAACTTTATGAAATATAAGTATATACGATTAATTAAAGGCTTGCTCCTATCAAGTCTTTTTTTATCTATCATTCCATCAAAAGTCTTCGCTCAAACAACTTCGACAGACAACTTGGAGATTCTCGCCGCTAAAGTAGACCTTTTACAAGTCATCAATAGTCAGACTCTAAATTCTGTTTACTGGACTCTTGGGATCCTTGCTACTATTTTCGTCGCTTTGATTTCGGTAAATTTATATTTCAACATAAGTGGAAACAAGCGAGAAATTGAAAGAATAAAAGAAGATGTTATTTCTACAGCAAAAAGTGAAATATTATCTGCCGAAGCAAATATCTTAGGCAAAGTTAGTGCACTTAATCAAAAAGAGTTTGCAAATATGAAAATCGACCTAATGGGAATTCTCAAGGGCGAAATATTATCTGCCGAAGCAAATATCTTAGGCAAAGTTAGTGCACTTAATCAAAAAGAGTTTGCAAATATGAAAACATCATTGGAATCGACTTTAAAAAATGAAATGCTAACCTTCGAGAGTAAATTGCTAGAAAAAATTTCTGCTCTCGAAAAAACTACTGTAAATTACAATACAAAATTAGAAAGTAAAATAGAAAACTTAATATATAGAACTGATGAACTGGATGTTGACGTGAAAGAATTGGAAGTCGAAAAATACGAAAAGAAAGGACAACAGGGAGCAATAATAAACAGGATAGAATTACTTAAGACTGACATAAACAAAAAAAATGATTGGCGAATACCGGCGAGACTAGGAGAAATAAGAGACTATCTTAAAACACATACGCTAAGGCCATCTATCGCAAGTCAATTGGAAAAAGAACTTAGTAGGATCTCAAGCGCAGCCGATTACACAACCCTCATCCAAGAAATAAAATCCAATTTAAAGATCGGCGAGGAATAACTCCAACGAGGAGTCAGGTGATACAGTTTACTCCTCCGTGCTATCATATCCATATGAAACCCGTCCTCGTCTCCGGCATGCAGCCCACCGGGCGATTGCACATCGGCAATTATCTCGGTGCGCTCAAGAATTTTCACGACCTGCAGGATTCGGAAAAATACGAATGCTACTTCCCTATCGTCGACCTCCACTCGCTCACGGAAAATTTTGAACCGCGCGAGAAGCGTGCACAAATTCTGAATCTCGCGGCGGATTATATGGCGGCGGGATTGAATCCCAAGAAGTCCGTCATCTTTTTGCAATCCCAGGTGCCGGCGCACAGCGAGCTCGCGTGGATCTTGACGACCCTTGCGCCCATGGGTGAACTCGAACGCATGACGCAATACAAGGACAAGGCCTCGCGCCAGGCGGCGAACGTGAACGCCGGCCTCTTCACCTATCCCGCGCTCATGGCTGCGGACATTCTTCTTTATAATCCGAACGTGGTGCCGGTTGGCGACGATCAGTTGCAGCACATTGAACTCACCCGCACGCTCGCACGAAAATTCAATGCAAAATTCGGCACGACGTTCCGCGAACCGCGCGAACTGCTCACGAAGACTGCACGCATTATGAGTCTCAAAGATCCGTCAAAGAAGATGTCGAAGTCACAGCCCGAGGGATGCCTCTTCTTGGATGATTCGCCGAAGGAAATTGCCTCGAAGATAGCTCGTGCGGTCACCGATTCCGGGTCGGAGGTTGTCTACGAACCACATAAGAAGCCTGGCATTGCAAACTTACTCGAAATTTATGGCGCACTCACCCACATGGAACCAAAGATCGTCGCCGAGGAATTCCATGGCCAAAATTATTCCGCCCTCAAGATGAGACTTGCCGAAGTCGTGACAAGTACCTTTGCCGATTTCCGCGAACAGAAAGCGGATCTCATCTCAAGTCCCAAGAAACTGATTGCGATCCTGAATGCCGGCAGCAAAAAAGCCTCGCGCGTAGCGGAGAAAAAGATGGAAGAAGTGCGCAAAAAAGTTGGGATCGCGCTGTAAAACCCCCGCCTTGCCATTTAGGTTATTTCTTGATATAATGCTGCTAGAAACTTAGGAGATTATATGGCAGAAAATTGTGTGCATGGTTTGCCCTCTAGTTGGTGCAGCTATTGCACGCCGCGCCAACCAACATTCCAGAAAAAAATTCCGAAAGCAACTAAAACTGCAACTCTGTTCGGCGCGAATGCTATCAACTCAGAAAGTGTGAATGAGGCGGGATATGTGCTGGTGAAGACCTATCACGATAAAAACCATCGGACATTCGAACGGTTGAATGCAACGACGAAACTCGTCCACATCGACGGATACCCGTTCGTCTGGGCGATTGGCCTCATTCTCGAAAGGGCTCCGTCAGTTGAAGTGATCCAGGTCATACCTTCGATGCACAAGAAGCTGACGAAAACCCATTTTTCTCAATGTGAAGAGAGGCACGTCAGAGTTGTCCCCGGACATTATGCCCCTCACCTCGCCTGGGAAGATGGCAGGATCGTTTCCCCTCATTACCGTTGGCAGAAAAAGTTTTTCAGTGAGCTAGCTGGTGAGCAAAAGCAGCTTTTCGATGAACTCTTGCTCATGAAGGCCGAATCTGCCGAAATAGTTGCCCGCTATTTTTGCCTTAAGGGCGAGCATTATGTTTCGCAGATTCAAATCGGCATTGAATACGGCTTCGCGCCTACGGCATCTGGACACCTTTCCGATCTCGTCAAGTCAGTAATCCGATATCTTGACCCCACATTCGATGCCGGACTGGGCGGGAACAGGAAGGCTAATGCCCTGAAGCAGCGGGTTGAACGGTTTCGTAGAAACTATGGTGAGATCAGGGAATTGGGGGGTGTAATGTCTCGGCTGAAGGAAGTAATCGCTTCTATCCGCCCTGATATTGTGATTCCACAGGACCTCCCCATTGCCCGATTTGAAACCTTCGAGAAATTGGTTACAGCATCAACCGACGGACGGCTTGAATCATTGAGAAAAGAATCTGAGAATAGGTATCGGACCCTCGCACTGCGATTCGGAATCTTTGACGGTTCCTATCGCACGCTCCAAACCGTGGCGGATCTCACGGGGAAAACCCGAGAGAGAGTCCGTCAGCTCGAAGAAAGCGGGCTTGCTTTCCTAGAAATTGCCGAGGACTAGCACGTGGTCTCTTAGCGCCGATGCTTATCGGCGCTTTTTATTTCCGATTTTTATTTATTAAAAAATCATTAAAAGGAACTTGCCTTCCTTTTGTGCTATCACTAAACTTGATAGTATGGAAGATCAAAAGGAACAAAGAATTCTTTCGGCAAGCCGTGCATTGAGAGACTTAATAACGTCGAAGTTTGATATGGTTGAAGTACACCTGAGCGCCACGGAACGGCATATGATGCAAATCAAATATCAAGACGATCATCTCGGTTTTGCTTTATCCAGGGTCCAATCGGATATGAATATGGTCTATAAAGAAATGCAAAGCATGCAAAAAATGATCGACAGATTCGTAGATGCCGCCTACAAGCTAGCCGAGGCCGATATCCCTAAGCCTTCCTAATCCCAAACCAAACGTTCTCGCCGTCGATTTTTGCTTCTTCTTGGGCTTTCACGTTATCCGATCGCTTGTAGTCAAGTGATTCGGCGTTCACCTCGTCTTTCAGAAATTCTGCGTTGCGCTCGACGGCGGACTTGATGTCGCCGGAAAGCTCTGCGAACACGGCAATGGCATCTTTCGGTTCGAGGCCGGCTTCTTGGCGAAGTCCTTGGATCATGCGGATGAGTTCGCGAAGTAAACCTTCTTCACGAAGCTCAGCGGTGATCGCCGTGTCAAGTAAAATTTCGTCGGCCATTTTTTCATCAACTTTCACCTGCTTCACATTCACCTCTTCGGCGAGGATCACGGACAGTTCGTGCGAGAGCTGTGCATTTTTTATCGTGATCGATGCGAGCGGCTGTCGCACTTTTATCTTTGCATCGGAACGCAATCCAAGTCCGAGACTTGCGAGGCGGCGCACTTCGGCCATGTCCGCGAGCAACGCCTCGTCGGCAGCTTTATTTTTTTGCTTATCTGCCGTTGGCCATTCAGTGAGATGGACGGATTCTGCGGATCCTATGCCGTGGCTATAGGGTTTGAGCGCTGTGTACAGTTCGTCGGCGAGGAACGGCATGAATGGCGCGATCACTTTTGCAGCCGTCATGAGGCTTGTGTAAAACGTGCCGACGAACCCTGGATCTTTTCGCTTGCGGCTCCGGCGAAGGTACCACGTCGAAAGATCATCAATATATTCCTGGATTGCGCGCGTGGCGCGGACGGTGTCATAGCCGTCGAGACTGCCCGTGACCGTGCGGATGAGATCATTGGTGCGCACCGTGATCCACTGATCGAGGATGTTTTCTGGTACAGAGCTTCCGGTGGCGGCTTTGCCCATTTTTTCCAATACGAGATCGCTTGGCTCAACATACGTCGTAAAGAATTTTGCGACGTTCCAAAGGATGAGCGCGACTTTTCGATAGACGGTCGCGACGGCTTGCTCGGAAAAATTGAGGTTGTCGGCCTGCATCACCACGGAATTCATGAGATAGAACCGGAGACTGTCCGCACCGTATTTGTCGATCACGATTTTGGGGTCAGGGAAATTGCCTTTTGATTTGCTCATCTTCGATCCGTCTTCGGCGAGAATGGTGCCCGTCGTCACCACATTTTCGAATGGGGCATGGCCGAATAAAATCTGCGAATTCACGTGCATCACATAGAACCATGCCCGTGTCTGGGCAATATATTCGGCGACAAACTGCGCCGGGAATCGGTTCTCGAAAACTTTTTTATTTTCCAACGGATAATGATATTCGGCGAATGGCATCGAGCCGGCTTCCATCCATGAATCAAAAATCTCCGGCGTGCGCGTCATGGTGCCATCGCACTTTTTATTGGAACATGGGAATGTTATTTCATCGATGTAGGGACGGTGCATATCGGCAGCGCCTGTGTCGTTGCGGGGGATATTTTTTACGGGAAGCTTGAGTATCTCACCCGGTTCCATGAAGCCTTTCTCGTCGTCTTTTTTGGCCGCTGTTTCTTTTTCACTCCAGCCATAGGCAATCTGCGACAGCATCCATATAGGATCCGCGTGACTTATAATCAAAATATTTTTGCCGTGATGTTTTTCTTCCATCTCACGGAGAAAATCCCACACCCGCGTACGGACATCGCGGAGCGATTCACCCGCAGGTTCAACTTTTCCCTCAAAACGACTCTCCTGCCTTGGAAAGGCTGATGTGTATACCGCCGCAGGCTTACCCGAAAGGTTTCCGAAATTCATCTCACGGAGACGCTTGTCGAAATGGACGTGAACGCCTATCTCTTTTTCTATGATCTCAGCAGTTTCTTTGGTGCGCTCAAGGTCAGACGAGAAAACAAGATCGATCTTATCCGATTTCAATTTTTTTGCGGCTTTTGCGATCTGCTCTCTACCAAGAGGGGTGAGGTGGAAATGTTGGTCGCCAGAGTCGAGAAGTTTAAAGATAATATTTTCCGATTCGCCATGACGCATAGCCCAGTAATTATTTTTTACACCGCCAGCGTGCTTCGAGAGTTCATCGAGACTGCCGATGACGACTTCATCTTCGCACTTTTCACATTTCCAAACCGGCACGGGATTGCCCCAGTAGCGATTGCGGGAAATATTCCAGTCGGGCGCGGCTTCGACGCTCTTTTCATAACGGCCGTGTTTGAGATGTTCCGGATACCAATTGACCTCCTTATCATTCGACTTCAAAAGCTGCGGCTTTATTTTTTGCACGTTCACAAACCATGCCGGAATCGCGTTATAGAAGAGGGTGGTTCCGCAACGCCAGCAAAACGGATATGAGTGCGTGTGGAGTTCTTTTCTGAATAGCAGACCGCGTTCGCGCAGATTTTCTATCACAATCGGATCGGCTTTTTTGAAATATTGTCCGCGGACTAATTCCGGTGCTTTTTCATTAAATACCCCCTGTTCATTGAGAAGCGGGACGACAGGCAAATGTTCACGCACGCCGAGGGCGTAGTCGTCTTCCCCATAGACAACGGCGGTATGCACGATGCCCGTGCCTTCGTCCGTGGTCACAAAATCGGCGGCATACACTTTGAATGCCCGCTCGGCGTTTTCATCTGCCTGCACCGCGCCAACGACGAACAACGGCTCGTAGGCGAGCCCAACGAGATCCGATCCTTTGATCTCGTGCTCAATCACCATGTCGTGATGAAAAACTTTTTCGATGAGCGCTTTTGCGAGAATTAACTTTTCCCCATCCATATCGACAACCGCATAGGAGACGTCTCTGCCGACGGCGAGCGCCACGTTCCCCGGCAACGTCCACGGCGTCGTGGTCCATGCGAGCATATATATTTTGTCGTCTTCGCGAACCACATGCTGTCCGATTTTTTGTGCCGGCTTCACTTTGAACTTCACAAAAACCGACTCTTCGCTCACATCTTTATAACTGTTATCCATCGCGACTTCAAAATTCGAAAGCGGTGTCTCGCAGCGCGGACAATACAGCAATACTTTTCGCCCTTCGTAGATGAGATCTTTGTCGTAAATTTGTTTGAACGCCCACCATACCGATTCCATATAATCGGTGTCCATCGTCTTATACGAATTATCAAAATCAACCCATCGCGCGATGCGGTTGACCATGTCGCGCCACTCGGACACGTATTGCAAGACCATACTGCGGCATGTCTCGTTGAATTTCTTGATGCCGATTTCCTCGATTTGCTTTTTTCCTGAGATACCAAGCTTACGCTCAACAATCTCTTCTATTGGCAGGCCATGACAGTCCCAACCCCAGCGCCGTCGTACGTAGCGGCCTTGCATCGTCTGGTAACGCGGCACGACGTCTTTAATAGTAGAGGCCAGAATGTGGCCATAGTGCGGCAGACCGGTCGCAAAAGGCGGACCGTCATAAAACGTGAACGGTTTGCCGTTTTCCGTTTGCGCTAAACTTCTTTCAAAAATATGGTGTTCATTCCAGGACGCCAGCGTTTTTTCTTCGAGCTTGGCGAGATTGAATTCTTGCTTCGGTTCGTCGGCCATACCTCATAAAATAACAAAAAAAACGCCCGCCGGATAGGTTCATCCGGTCGGGCACAAAAGGGTTTCTCGCGTGAGATTCTCGAATCCGCCCAAGAGTTGCAGCGATCGGTCGACGGAGAATCTTCCATCGGCATCATGGACGCTCGTCTGTGCGTCCATCGAGAGGTTGGGAAATTCCAGCAAGAGAGACTTGAGCCGGTGCAAATTATCAACCCAAAGTCCTCCGGCGACGGCAAGGCCGATCCGAGAATCACCGCGCCACAGTTCTTGCAAAAATGGGCGGTGAAATTCGGGGTCGATCAACGTTCCCCTGCTATCACTCTGATCGAACATGACATAATCAAAAACTCGAGGGTAGCCGTTCAGAATTCTGTCGGCACATGCTCTCGGGGAATATGTCGTCTCTCTGAGCGCTCGCTTGCCGACGTGCAGGATGAGGCCGATCCTTCTCGGCGGGCAGGTGGCGAGACGCGCAATCGCTTGCGGATCCGGCCACGAAGTGTTGAACTGGATCGCATCACAATGTTCTCCGGCAACGTCGAGAACCATGGTGGCGTTGTCGTAAAGCAATGTGAATGTTTTCCCGGGGTCAAAAAGATGAAGCACCTTGAGGACGTCATGGCCTGCCTGATGCAAGCCTTCAAAAATTCTTTTGATGTCCTCGGGTTTGGCGCACCGGCCGTCAATGCGTTCTCCCCGGATGCTTTCCGGAGTGGTGACGACGCCGATGGCAACTTTGCGCCCAGGGATTTTCGGCGCTTTCTCTGCGACCGCTAATGCTTGTTCGACGGTCCGCACTCCGGCAACACCGCAAAACGGCTGGAATTTGCTCATTGGGGCTCCTCCGAGCGAAACTATTTTCTTGCAAACTTTCTGTTTGCACTATAGCGAACCTTGGCTTGAGCCGTCAATTTTCATCAAATCTGCTCCGGCGCCTCGATGCCGAGTAAGGCAAGTCCGGAGTGCAAGGTCCTTGCGGCAACATCAACGAGCGCGAGGCGCGCGACGCGGCGTTTTTCGTTTTCATCCTTCAAAATCGGAGTCGTTTCATAAAACTTGTTCGCGGTGCCAGCAAGTCTATAAAGATACGTCGCGAGCGTGCTTGTTGAATACAGTTCGGCAGATTTCATGACGACATCGGGGAACTCAAAAATTTTTCGCGCGAGGGCGAGTTCGTTTTCCGAATCGAGCAGTGAGAAATCCGCCTTTTTTGTGGCGCTCGTTTTGAACGCATTCGCCGTGATGCCGCCCTTCCGTTCAATGCTCCGCAGACGCGCATAGGTATATTGGAGGTAAGGGCCGCTATCGCCCGTAAAATCAAGCATTTTATCCCAGTCGAATGCTATGTCCGTCATCCGGTTCTCTTTGAGGTCGTTGTATTTGAGCGCTCCGAGGCCAACGGCACGGGCGATGTTATCTTTCTCCGTTGCGCTGAGATCAGGATTTTTCTTCTCAACGATGTCGCGAGCGAGCGTAACAGCTTTTTCAAGTGCTTGCTTCATTGAAATACCTCTTCCTTCGCGCGTTGAAAGTTTTTTACCGCCTTCGCCAAGCACGAGGCCGTACTTCACATGCGTGAGTTCTGCTTTGTCGTCACCGGCCCACTTCAAGATTTTCGCAATCGCAAAGAGTTGCTCGAAATGCAACGCCTGTTCGTTCGCAACGATGTAGAGCATTTTTGACGGCTTGTATTTTTCCAAGCGATATTCCAGATTCGCAATATCACGGGTGAGATACAGACTCGCGCCGTCAGATTTTTCGATGAGCGCCGGCGGCAGATTAAATTCGTCGAGCTTTACCACGAGCGCGCCTTCGCTCCGTTCGGCGATATTCTTCTCCACGAGTTCTTGCGCAACGCCTTTCATCTTGTCTTCAAAGAAACTCTCACCGATCCAGACGTCGAAATCGACGCCGAGCATGGCGTACAAATTTTTAAATTCTTCCAATGATTCTTTTTTAAACCACTCCCAAAGCTTGCGGTTTTCTTTATCGCCTGATTCCAGTTTCTGGAATTCTTCCTGGCCACGCTTTTCAAGCGACTCATCCACCTTTGCCTCTTCGTGGAAACGAACATAGAGCTTCTGCAGTTCTTCAACGGGAGCTGCCTCAACAATGTTCTTATTCCCCCACAATTTATATGCGGCGATGAGTTTGCCAAACTGCGTTCCCCAATCACCCAGATAATTCCAGCGGACAACGTGGTATCCGGAGCTTTCAAGAAGGCGCGCGAGCGATTCACCGATGATCGTCGTGCGGAAATGCCCAAGGTTCATCGTCTTTGCAATATTCACCGAAGAATATTCGACAATCACGGTTTTCTTGTTCCCCGTCTCATTCGCGCCGAAGTTTTTTAGCCGAGCGACACCGCCGAGTTCATCTTGGATGGCTTTCTTGCTTAACCAAAAGTTGATAAAACCCGGAGCAACGGCCTCAACTTTTTCAAAAAATCCTGCCGGAGCTGCCCTCTGAATGTCCGCCGCAAGCTCTTCAGCGAGCTTGAACGGATTCTGGCCACGCGCCTTCGCAAGCCGCATGGCGACATTCGTGGAATAATGCCCAAAATGCAGATCTTCGGGAACAGAAAGCTCCACGGATGCCTCCGTGCCAAGGGCATTCTTCAATAGAGTGAGGATAATGTCTTTCATTTGAACCCTTTGGGCGTATACGGGATAATGAGAGCGAGAGATCCGAGGGCTTCATCGTCTATCGTCGAGGTACAAACCTCCAGTAGACGATGGCCACAGCTAGAACTCCTCCCCAAGACTCGGGTCTCTCAAGCTTTTCAATTACGATAACGCGAAACATACCCTTATGGAAGCCCTTGCAGAAAACAGACGAGCGCCGTTCGATTACGAAATTTCGGACACCTACGAAGCCGGCGTCGAACTCCGCGGCTACGAAGTGAAGAGTGTGCGCAACGGACATTTCCAAATCGCCGGTGCCCGCGTTTTGATACGCGGCGAAGAAGCGTGGCTCGTGAATTCTCATATCCCGCCCTATCAACCCAAAAACACGCCGACCGATTACGAAGAGGATCGTTCACGGAGATTGTTATTAACAAAAGATGAAATCAAAGAACTGACCGGTGCGCTGCAAGAAAAAGGACGGGTTTTGGTGCCGCTCCGGGTGTATCTCAAAAATCATTTTATTAAATTAGAATTGGGTCTTGGACGTGGACGTAAGAAATCCGACAAGCGAGAGGTTATCAAAAAACGCTCGCACGAACGCGAGATGCGGAGCGCCGAATAGCAGGCAGATGACAAATCTATAATTTTGTGTTAGAATACTTCCGGCCCTTTAGGAGGGGCCTGTACCTTGAACACTCGAAGCGTTGTCTTCGCGATAACTATGCTGCTTTTGATTGGTGGCGACCTGTCAAAAGCATTCGCTCAAACGATCCAACCGATCCCACGCTTTTCAAGAGACACTTTCTTGGAGCAGAGTAGGCCAGCCGACAAAATCGACCTCGCCTACAAAGCTTCTCGTTGGTATCTCCTCGGAGCGACGGGGTTGGATTCTACAACCACCGTCATCGGTATCGATCACTCGGGTGGCGTTGAAACTGGATGGGCAAAGTTTCTCGGAAATCGCAATGCCGGTGCGGTCATCGCCGCAAATGGCATCGTGAACTTCGGGGTCAGCTTTGCAAGCCAGCGGATATACCGCCACGGGGGGCGATGGAAATACGTCGCGACAGCGATCAATGTGGCGCGTGCCACGGGAATCGCTGCCGATGGTCTCCATAACATGGCATTCATCGCGAAGCACTGAAAACCTTCGGCTGATCGCCGCCCCAACGGCGACCAGCCATTTTTGCCTTATTTTCCGGGCCTCTTGGAAGGTATTGACTTATCAGTTTGTTCTTTGGTAATATCTAAGCAGTTTTAGTAGTAATAAGTGAAGACGGGATCAACTAGTGCCATCGCGACACGAAGATCGCGGGTCTCCTACACTAGAGGATCCTATCCTCACCTACAGACCAAAGCTCCAGCATCGCCATGCCGGAGCTTCTTTTTTTATTTATGAAGTATCATTAATAGATACGATGACCAAATCATCCATCATCCTTCTCGTCGGCATTGTGATCATGATCGTGATCGGCGCCGCCGTCTGGTACTCAACCGGAGGCAACGCGGCGAACGCACTGCTGACATCGAATCCCGTTGCGACGCCAATCGAAACGGTGAGTTCTTCGATCTCGCAAACGACGACGATCATCGTCTCCGCATCGGGAACGCCAACATCAGGACCTATGATTCCCGGAGAGCCAACGCCGGAATATTAGCAAGTTTTTCGAGGCGCACGCCAATCAAACGAAACGCTTGCCGCTTTGGATTTTCTCGTGCGTCAAAGAATGGCATAGAAAGCCTGAGCGACTGGAATTGCAGGGTTTCGAGGTCGCTGGCCGGTTTTGCGAGCGTCGTTGCACGGGTTTTTGTTGTGAAATCGGCAAAACGGACAATGAGCGTCACGGTGCGGAATGATGTGAAGTCGCTAGCGCGAAACCGGTCATACACTTCTGCGGCCAAGGCTTTGAGGGCTTTCTGGAGGATTTTGGGATCGCTTACGTCATGCTCAAACGTCTCCTGCTCACCAATGGATTTTGCTTCCCAAAACTCAACGAGCGGCGCGTCGTCTTCGCCGCGCAGTTTTCTATAAAGCTCCGGACCCCACTTCCCCATCATCGTTGCGAGGTCATTTTCGGATAACTTTTTGGCGTCTTTGATTTTATAAATTTTTAATGATTTAAATGCCATTTCAGTCTTTGGTCCAACGCCGGGGATGGCTCGGACGGAAAGAGATTCGAGGAAGGCTTCTGCGTCTTCCGCGCGGACAACGGTGAGGCCGTCCGGTTTTTGCCGGTCGGACGCAATCTTTGCTATTAACTTGTTCGGGCCAATGCCGATGGAAGCCGTCAGTTTTTCATGAGCCTTTATATCTGCTTTTATCTTCTTCGCAATGTCGACTGCCGCTTCATATGATCCGGCCTCGGAAATATCGAAATAGGCTTCGTCGACGCTCGCCTGTTCGATGTGCCGTACATAGGTTGTCAAAATCTCCATGATACGATGGGAAACTTCGGCATATCGTTCATAATGGCCTTCAACAAAAACAACGGCTGGCTTGCCGGCTTGCCGCGCGGCTTCCGCATTTTTCCACGCCGTCGAAATCGGGAGTGCTGAACGGATACCGTACTCGCGGGCTTTGTAATTTGCGGTGGAGACAACGCCCCTGCCGCGGCCACCTTTTGGATCGGCGCCGACAACAATCGGCCGCCCGGCAAAGCGCGGATTGTCCCGTTCTTCAATGGAGGCAAAGAAAGCGTCCATGTCGAGGTGGCCAATGATTCGCATAGTTGAATGGTACAATGGAAACGATGATTTCATTCACCCAGGCTATTATCATCGGCCTTACGCAGGGCATTACCGAGCTTTTCCCCATCTCAAGCCTGGGACACAGCGTGCTTTTGCCGGGACTCCTCGGCTGGAATATCAACCAAAATGCCAACGCGTTTCTCACGTTCCTTGTGGCAACGCATTTCGCAACGGCGCTCGTGCTTCTCGGTATATATAGAGAGGATTGGTGGCGGATCATAAAGGGCATCTTCCGTTCGCTCCGCGAGCGGGAAATCCAAAGCAACGATCCGGACGCAAAACTTGGCTGGCTCCTTGTGGTGAGCACCATCCCCGCCGGCATCGTCGGCTTACTCGCAAAAGATTACATCACGGGATTCCTTCTCTCGCCGCAATCGGCAGCGCTCTTTCTTATTGCAAACGGATTATTGCTACTCCTCGCCGAACGCTTGCGTAGACAAGCAAAAGTCAGCATGGCAGCGGTTTCCGACGGTGACCATCGCATCGCCGCAGAGCTCTCCTGGTGGCAATCGTTTAAAATCGGCATCATGCAAGTGCTCGCGCTCATCCCGGGATTTTCACGGACGGGATCGACGCTTGCCGGCTCGCTCATGGTCGGCCTTTCGCACGAAGATGCGCTCCGCTATTCGTTTTTACTCGCGACACCGATCATCGGCGCCGCAGCGGTTCTCGAACTACCTCCGCTCGTCGCCACGGCGGACACGCAGACGCTCCTCGTGACGCTCGCCGGCGCCATCGCTGCGGCGATCGCCGCTTATTTCTCGGCAACATTTTTGGCAAAATATTTCAAGCGAAAAACGCTGATCCCGTTTGCGGTTTACTGCGTCCTCATCGGCGTGATCTCACTCGTGATCTTGCGCTAAGATTGTCCGCAGGGTTTGACTTTATCAAAATTTAATATATAATTTCGGGGTACAAGGAGGGTGAAATGAATGGCAACAGTAGAAAGATTGATGAGCTCATCGGCATGCTCGCTGGATGCTTTACAACGTTTTCCTTTACCCCTCAAGTTCTTTCCGTTTGGCGGCAGGTGCCAAAGCCGGCGACAGCGATTTCTCTTCAGATGTACCTCGGCTTTTGCATAGGGATCGCCCTCTGGATCTATTACGGCCTGAGAATCGCGTCACGGCCCATCATTGTTTTCAACATCATCACCATCACGCTCGCTTCGTCAGTGCTGACGTACAAATTAATGTACGGCTGACTATTACAAAAGGCCCAGCCACAACGACTAGGCCTTTTTCTTATCCGCGCTATAGAACCAGGCAAAGACAAAGAGGGCTAAACCGACGACGAGCGCTGCAATACCATGCTTCGTATGTATACCCATGAGCGTCGGGTCGAAGCCCGGGAAGTACGACGGTAGTATGTTGGCTGGCGTGGTGAGATAGAGGTACGCCGCGACCAAGCACCCGATGCCGAGAATGACTGCGATGATACTAAGCGTTTTTTTCATGTATTAATTATACAATAACCTTATGGGACTTTGGGCACTCATTACCGCAACGCTTATCATCCAGGAATTCGCAACGAGTGCGCTCGCCCTTGTTCTCGCCGAACATAGTGGAGTTTCTTTGTGGCCGATCCACATCATCTGGGCGGCAACGACTATGTTTGATATGTACGTTGGTTATCAGCTCGGCGCCCTCCTCAAGAAGCATTTGGAAGAATATCGGTTCACGAAAAAAATAGATCGATGGATAAAGCGCGGCAGCAAGGGTCTTGGTCCGCGGGGAACAAACATCGCCCTCATGATTCTGGGTGTCATCAATTTCCCCTACTTGAACGCTTTCATTGGTGCATGGCTTGAGCTGCCGATGAACGTTACCATGCTCTTCACGTTCATCGGAAACTTCGTTTGGTATCTTTTACTCTGGGGCACGGTGCTCGGTGTCACATCATTTATCCAAAATCCGAGCATGATCCTCCTTGTTATTGTTGGCATCGGCGTGCTCTCCCATTTTACGTTCAAAATTGTTGAGCGAAGCCAAAAAAAACGCCGAAAGTCATCGAGGCAATGAAGTAACGGGGCTCTCGGGGCACCCGTATTTTCATACATACGGATAAAGGTCGCAAATACTACGAGTAATACAGGCTATGTGGCAACACTGGATCAACTTTATTCTCGGGCTTCTCGTCGTTATCTTCGCGTATACAGGAGCAGGGACAACCACGTTTGTCGTGCTCGGAATCCTCATCGTGCTTTTTGCCTTATGGGGCGGCTTCTCGCGGCCAGCCGGTGCACCCAAAACGTAATTGAGCTATACGTGCGAACAAAAAAACCGGGAGCATCATGCTCGCCGGTTTTTTGTTTTCTCTTTTTAAAATTTATTGCGAGGAAGACGCGGATGAACCGGTTGACGAAGCAAGCGCCGCATTGATCGTTGCCGCGAAGTCGTCGTAGCTTGTTGGATTAGGGATCTGCTGGAGATTCAGGAAAAACGTCGGCGTGTGATTGATCTGTGCCGCATTGCCGCCATTCACGTCGGTTTGGATTTTATTGAGTACGGAGCTCGTGCTGATGTCCGCGTTAAAGGTGTTGACGTCGAGGCCAATCGATTGCGCATAGCCATCGAACTTTGCGGAAACCACCTGATCTGGCGTGATGGTCACCCAGTCATTCTGATTTGTATAGAGCAAGTCGTGCATCTTCCAAAAAGCGCTCTGACCGCCCATGAGGCCAGCCGCCTCGGCCGCTTGCGCCGCAATGCCGGCATCCGGGTGCACTTGGTAGAGCGGGAAGTCGCGGAAGACAAAGAGGACCGTCGAGCTGAAGTTGCTAATCAACTGCTGCACGATGGGGAAATATGCGCCGCACGCTGGACATTCAAAGTCACCGTATTCGATCACGGTCACCTTGGCGTTCGGATTGCCTTCTTGCCAGTCGGAAGTAGAAATTCCAGGCGCCGTCGTTGCAACAAAACCGCTCGACCCGCTTCCCGAAGAACCCGACGAATAGATCCCGGCGATCACGAGGCCGCCGATGATGAGAACGATGAATATGACGATGAACCATATCGTCGTTTTGTTAGTTTCGCTGTTTGCCATTGGTTTATTATAGAGTATCTACGAAAAAAATCATCTTCCTGGTGCTCTAGGGTTTTCGGTGGCACTCCTCGAAACGAACCGGCGTGCGCCGCGTATAGTATAGGGCACGGCGGGGAAAACGATTGACGTTTTCGAATAAATCTATTATTATCCCGCTACACATCCCATGTCAGAAAAGTCCAACACTATTCTCATTCTGGGCGGCGACGGATACCTCGGCTGGAGCCTGGGCCTCGCTTTCGGCCATAGAACCAATGTAAACGTGGTTCTTGTCGACAATCTCATTAAACGCACCTGGGAAAAACAAGTTGGCGCGAGCCTGCTTGTGCCGCTTGCAAATCCATCGAAGCGTATCGCCGACTATGAACGTATTTTTGGCAAGAAAAATATTTCATTCGAGAAAGTTGACCTCCTCGACCAAAAAGCAGTTGCAAGACTCATCACAAAGCATAAGCCGTTCGCCATCGTGAACGCCGCCCAACAGCCATCGGCACCGTTCTCCATGATGAGCGCAGAAAATGCTGCGGCAACGTACGCAAATAATATTGTGGGGCACTTGAACGTTGTCTGGACCATCGCCGAAGTGGACAAATCGATCGCCTACATCAAACTCGGTTCCGCCGGATGCTATTCGAATATCGACACCAACTTTGTGCCGCTCGAGAAGACCGACTTTGAGTTCAAGCACAAGGGCAAAACAAAGAAGATAGCGAAAAGTTGGATGCCGATGCGCGCGAACGACTTCTATCATCAATCAAAGATCGCCGACTTCCATATCGACGACCTCGCAAGCGAAATTTGGAAACTCAAGATTGCAACCGTCCAGCAAGCAACGATCTTCGGCGCGACGATTGAAGAAAATCGCGACCCGGCGAACCATCGCCTCTCGACCCGCTTCAATTACGATGAAACCTTCGGCACGGTCATCAACCGGTTTGTCTGCCAGATCGCCATCGACCATCCGATGACCGTATACGGCGACGGCGACCAGCGCACCGGCACCATCAGCCTTCCGGACACCGTCGATAACTTTTTAAACCTCGCCTACACGGACATTCCGGCCGGCGAACACATGGTGGCCCACAACTTCACCGAGCGACTTTCGATCAAAGAAATCGCCGAATTGCTTTTTGAAGTGAGCGGCTTCACCAAGGTGACGTTCATAGAAAATCCGCGCAAGGAATCTGCTGGAACCCTCAAAAAAGAACTGGAACGACATCGGACGCTCGGCATTCCGCGCAAAACATCCGACGAATTGAAGGCTCTCCTTGAATTTACGATGCTCTACAAAGAAAATATCGATCCTTCGGTTATCATGCCAAAAGTGAAATGGGATCACGGATGTGCGACGGAAGCAGAACAAGCATCAAAGACGGTGGCAACCGGTGTGGCGCTGCCCTCGGTCCCCCGCCCTACGAACGCCAACACAACGGCATACCAAAGCGACGTGATCGTGGCCCGCGGCAAGAATCTGATATAGTAGAGGGGAAGATATTCGGCGCGCGGCACCCATCCCTATGGATAAAAAAATATTTTTTAGCTTTGCAACGGTAGCCACCGAGGAACCGGCGGTGCACGACGCCATCCTTGATTTTGAAAATCATTTCTTTGAGTTTGGGCCGCCGGAATCGCTCATCAAATATGAGGCCTATGCAAAAGACGTCGCCGCAGAAGCCGCGAAACTTTTGCATTGCGACCCGAGCGAAATCACCTATACAAAGAACACGACCGAGGGCGTGATCATCGCGAGCGAAGCACTGCCTTTGGCTCCCGGCGACGAAGTGCTCGTCCTCGACAACGAATATCGCGCGAACTTTATCCCCTGGCTCAAAAAACGCAAAGACGGTATTGATGTGCGCATTATAAACGGCGAGAACAACGCCGAAGCGACGGAGGCGCTTATCGCGGCGATCGGCCCAAAAACCAAGGCGATCGCAATTTCATGGATTCAATATTACGACGGCTACGTGACCGACCTCGATCGTCTCTCAAAGATTTGCCGTGAGAAAAATATATTTCTCTTCGTTGACGCCGTCCAAGGTATCGGCGTTCATAAGCTCGACCTCCAAAAAACGCCCGTTGATATGCTCGCCTGCGGCGGACAAAAATATCTCCGCGCCGGCACCGGCATTGGATTTTTATACGTCAACCAAAATATCGTGAATCGCCTCCGCGATACGAAAGTCGGTATCCGAAGCGTTGTCTCGGCCGATGAGAGCGGCTATGTCTTGAAAGGCACCGCAGAGCGGTTCCAGGATGGCACGATGAATATCAAGGGCGTCGTCGCGCTACGCGCAGCCCTCAAACTGGTGAACGATACGGGCATTGAAACTATTGAAAAGACGAATAAATCGCTTCTCAAGGATTTCAAAAAAATACTCCTTGATCGCAACGTCGCATTCATCGATCACGGCGCGGATCAAGGCAATATCATCACCTTGAAAGTCCCGAACCCCAAAGAACTCGTGGACTATCTCCAACAGAACAATATCTACATTAAATACCTCTGGGAGAAAAAAGTGGCGCGGATTTCATTCCATCATACTTCGAGCGTTGAGGATTTCACCGTGCTCGCGGACGCCATCCACGAATGGCTTGGCAACGCTAGCCGAGATATCCCTTCACTTTCTGCACAAACTCATCAAGGTTGATACCTTTGCGGATAAAGTCGACAGTGCCTAATTCTTTCGCAAGCCGCTCGTCGACTTCCGGCTTCATCGGATCGCTGAACGCCGTGAGAAAAACCACCTTGAGGTTTTGCGTGTCGGGATTTTCTTTTATCTTCTGCTGAGCCGTGATGCCGTCCATCACCGGCATTTTCATGTCCATCAAAATGAGGTCGGGCTTTTTCTCTGCCGCTAGGCGGACGGCCTCAGTGCCATCGGAGGCGGAAAGAACCATGAACCCGGCGCGCTCGAGTTTCGTCTTATAGATCGAAAGCACATCAGCTTCGTCGTCGGCGATGAGGATAACTGCCATATGCGTTCAGTATATCATGACGGATATTATGCCGGTGGCATGGGCACTTTGATGAGCGGCAGTGTGAGGGCAAAGGTGGCTCCGGAGCCGAACTCGCTCGAGACGAGCCAGAGATCGCCCCCCATGAGATGCGCGAGGAGTCGCGAAATATAGAGGCCCATGCCGCTGCCGTATTCTTTGCTGCGTATGAATGTTTTTCCTGTTTCAAAACGCCGGAAAAGCCGTTTCTGATCTTCGGCGGTGATGCCGATGCCCGTATCCTTGAAGAATACATCGATTACTCCGCTGCGGCGTTCAATCCAAACTTTCACCGATCCGGACTCCGTATAGTGGATGCCATTGCTCACAATATTCATAAAAATCTGCTGCAGTCGATACTTGTCAAGTGACAACCGGGGCAGCGCCTCTCCGAGCTTCGGCTCTTCAAACACAAGTCCCAATTTCTTTTCGGCGGCAAGAGGCATAAGTTCTGCGATCGTTTCCTTGATTGCAGCTATCACGTCGACCGGCTCGATCTTGAGGACGATCCGGTTTTCTTCGAGTCGTTGGATATCAAGGAAGTCGTCGACGATGGAAAGCATCTGCACCGAAGCCTTCACGACGCTCTCGACGAGCGGCTTCACGGCGGCATTGCCCGAAACGGCCGGATCGTCGAGTAACAGTTCCGCGTTCCCGCGGATCACCGCAAGCGGCGTACGCATTTCATGCGACGCGATCGAAAGGAATGCATTCTTCGACTGCTCCAGACGTTTTTGCTCGGTGATGTTTTCGAAAACCAATATCGCGCCGATCACCCGTTTTGCAAGCGGCGTGATAACGGGCTCCATCGACAACCGAAATATTTCGCTTTCAATATTCGCCTCGGGGATAGTCTGGCCGACACCATTCGTGAAAACAGCATGGATAAGCGTAAGGAGCTTTGTCTCCTCGTTAAATTTCTTCGCAACGGCATCAAACGTCACAACGTCAGCGGAAAAAAGCTGCTTGGCAATCTGATTCATCAAAACCGGCTCTTGGCTGGCGTCGAAAAGGATAAAGCCGAACGGCAGGCTGTTCACCGATGACAAAAATTGTGCCTGGTCGCGCTGGATGCGCTCGGTCATTTCATGGAACGCCTTGCCAAGCTGGCCCACTTCGTCCCCGCTCTCACGAATCCCGCTGAGCGGAATATCATTTTGAGGCTCCAAAGAATTCGTCCGAAACTTCTTCACCGCATCGGTTAATCGCTCAAGCGGTTTCACCAAACTGCGGGAAAGCGCGAACCAAAGATAAACGAAGATAATAAAGAGGAGGCCATACAAGAAATAGGCGACAAAACGCAATAGGCTGAGCGTGGCATCATTCTGGCCGGTGAGCGTGCTCACTTCTTGATTCCGGTCCTCGATCAGCGCGCCGATGAATTGCGCGATCCGCTGCTGTTGCGTGGTATACAACGAAGAAAATAGTTGTATCGTGCCGGAGTTGTTGCCCTCGTCGAGGTCCGCGATCATCGTGCTTTCCGTGTCTTCCCGCTTACTAATCGCGTCCTGCAAACCAAGGATGCTCACATGGTCGTCGGACGTGAGATAGGGCTCCTCGCTCAACGCGGTAAGTTCTTGGCCAAGCTCCGTTGATGCTTGGGCATAGGTTGTCTTCCAAGCAGGATCTCCCGTGACGATATATGAATTCACGGCATTCACGGCAGCGGCGTTCGTATTCTCAAGCGTTGAAAGATCGTTCAGCGTTGCGTATTGTTCGGCTGACTCCGCTATGAGCGTCTTGCTGTCATCGAGCGAGCTCACGAGATAAACGTCGAAAGCGGCGAACATCAAGAGGGCGACGACAAACGCGCCGAGAATTTTATAAAAAACAGGTGTTCGTTCCCACCATGTCATAGTGCTCCTCTTAAGATTAACATTCCGTCTTTATGCCCGTAATTGATAGTAGAACTTTGGGAGGGGTTCATTATGAACGACGAGAATGCAGTCCTGAACCGTCTGCTTGAGCGCGAGGGCATTCAGCCTGAGCATCAGGATGAAATTCGTTCGTTGGTCGAGAGAATTGGCTCTTACCATCCAGAAACCAAGTCTCATACCATTCGTGTGATGTTGCTTGGCGCCGCCGCAGCCCGAGCGATCGGCATGAATCCAAAGATCATGGTGTGGGCCGGCCTTCACGACGTTGGAAAAATCAATATCGAGAAGAGCCTCCTCGAAAAGAAAGATCGATACAACGAAACCGACTATCGGGCGATGGAACTTCATGCCCTGCACACCTGGGAAATGCTTCGCGAATACCATCCTTTTACCGCGTGTGTCACCGTGCGCTGTCATCAGTATGGGAGGCGGCGATATCCGCAACAACTTCCACCAATTCCAAAATTTCTCACGTGGGCGCGAGGCCTCATTGAACAGGCGGGGAGACTACTCTGCATCGTCGACGCCTATGATTCATTCGTGACGCGAGACGACGGCCACTCCAAAAAACCGCTAACCTCCGCGGAAAAACGCGAACGATTTTCAGCGGATAACCCTCAGGCAACCGACCTCATCGCAATCCTCGTGGAGAAAGAGGTCTTCACGTTTTGACAACCGTTCAAAGCAAGCGCGGGAACCAATCCCGCGCTTTTTATTTTTCGGCATTGTATAACGCAAGCACTTCGGACTGCGAAAGTGCCCGGCTGTAAATCCTCACTTCGTCGAGTGAACCGGAAAAATAATAGCCCGCGGCAACCCACGCCCCTATCGTCCTCGCGCCAGCATAGTTGGTAGGCGGGGCGATGGTACTCGTTGCACCGTCCTGAACACCGTCCACATAGAGCGTGAGTACTGTGCCGCTCGCGACCGCGGCAACGAAATGCCAATTGCCATCGTCAATCAACGTCGGGCCGTCTTTCCAAACTACATTCGTCGCATCGAGGTAACTGAGAAGCCCCGGTGAATTCACGCTCACCCCAAGGCCATATCCGCTAAATGGAGGGCCCGAGTCGTTGAATCCGGTGACGATCACCTGAAGCGTGGTCTTTGAAGTTTTCACCCATGCGGACATGGTGAGATTGCCGGAAATATTGAGCGTACCTCCCGATGTCGTGCTTGCATGGTCGGTGCTACCATCAAAAAAACCTGAATAGTTCCCAACTTTCCCAGATTGATAATACGTGCCGTTGTTTCCTGCCTTGGTTCCAAACCATGTCGCCGTATTCCCATTGCCAGATTGATCGAGGAGTGTTGATCCTCCACCTTCTTCAAAGTTCCAGTACCCCACAAGGCCGGCGGGATTAAAAAGCGGCGAGAGCGACAGGTTGCTCCCTGCCGCTGCAACTTCAGGATATGAAGAGAGCGTCGGGCTCGTCGCAAATTGGCTTTTTTCTTTTTGGGATTCCATCACGCTCGTGAGTTCATATTGCGAACCATTCGTTGCGTAAGCGTAGTAGAGATTCGAACTCGTTTGATCAATGGGATCAACCGGCGCCGAACTAAACGGCGCACCGCTCGACATTAAAGTGAAATTTACAGGGAGCCATCCCGTTGTAATTCCTCGGTAACTCGATGAAGCGGCGCATTGATACGTCCAACCACTCGGCAACGCCGGCAAACCGAGCCCCTGACACTGGTCCCCTGCCGTTGAAGTGGCCGATGGATCGGGGATGGAAATATATGTTGTAGAAACGGCGCCGACGGAAGTCCCCGCAAGGTCGCGGCTGAAAAGATTGACCGCCTCGCTGATCGTCGCTATATCGGAAAGCCGGTTCGAGTCCCTGCTGCGACGCAAAAGCTCGGCGGGATTGAGCGCAAGAATGACGACGACGGAAAGGACGGCGATGATCGCGATGACAACGAGGAGTTCAATCAATGTAAATCCCCCTGAATGGTGCCGCATATATGTAGGATTTTAGCACGAGATTAGACTCGGATCATGTATTGCCGTTTGGTTTATATAAACCACTTTTCACGTTCTACTATCGAACAAGCAGCACCACGGCAACGATAAGAGTGAAAAGTACAAGCCAGCTCAATGTGGCGAACAATAAAACGAACGCCTCTTTTTTGTGACCGTCAAAATAGTATTGGACCGGCCTCCCGAGAACCATAAGGCCGGTGAGCGATGCAGATATGATAAAGAGCAAAAGAATAAAAAGCGGCTCAAGGAAGCTTGGCGCTCCTCCGAAGACAGCTTTTCCATCGAACATCAATAATGCTACGAGAAAAGTATATAAGAACGTGCCAAAGGCACCGGGGAAACTTTTATAAAGATATTCTGATGATTTCATCCCTCACAGTATACCTTATCCTAGGACTGCTGCGTGGAGACCGTTATGTAAGCAAATAAAAGGGCGCTCGCTACGGAACGCCCGTCAGTGCCCGATGGTCTCATATCTTCATAATCGTTATCAAAGCAAATAGCTACGCTCCGGCAATTCACGTCCCAATTCCCCGCGTGCCATCCAATTTCACCATCTTCAAGTAATCGCTCCGCCGATCCGTCTTTTCGTATAAACCAATGATATGGCCAGAAAACTTGCCGTCCATTCCTTGCGTGTCCGGAATAAATCGGCCTTCCTTTCATGCTTTTATTGGCCTCGGTTTTTGGTTCATAAAAATAAGGTGCATAAAGCCGGATAAGCTCAATAGCTGAAAGACGCTCCTTGCTCATCCCCGGCGGATTGCTTGTGTGATGGATTACGATTGTATCAACCAGCTTGCGTTCACGGTCGGTATCTGGTGGATTTTTTTCAAAAGCTATATTGTTCTTTTTGATATGCTCTTCGAAAAAATTATAGAGTTCCTTCTTAAATGTTTCCCGTTCCATCTCGTTCGCAAGCTTTTCTCTGGACGCTTGAACTTCCGGGATAACCGAGACATACCAATCAGGATTTTTGAAAAGCTTTTGCCAATGGTCTTTTCTCTCATCGGTTATCATCTCTGTATCTTAACAATTCCCTCTCTCAGGCAGAAATGCTTGACGCTGGGACAAGACAAAAACGGCGACCAGTTGTGGCTGGCCGCCGAAAACGGACTACTTTCTCCCGCGAAATTCTTTGAGGCAACGCTCAAAATGGTCGCGCCGCGTCGGCGAAGAAAGAGCCCAGTAGAACTCACTTTCGTCAACAAAGCTTTCACCGATTCTCCTTCGTATCTGGAAAACGGGTTTTAGCGGAAGCACGGGAAAATCCATGTCTTTCAGCTCTACCCTCCATCGGTTGGATCAAGTGGAGTGGCATGGAATATCCGAACGGCAAGCATGAAAAGTTGACCGACGAAGAGACCTTCTATAAAGTGGAGACGGGCAGAATCGAACTGCCGTCTGGAAGGAAATCGAGTGGGCCGTCTACGAGCGTAGATAGCGAAAGCTAACGAATGATTCTTGGTTTTTGTTCCGCGACTAGAATCGTCCTCGCGAACTTGAGTCTCCTTATATAAGACCGGTATCAGCCAAAGAGACCCTGGCTGGCCGATCCCAACTTACGCGAAAGCGTATGCTGGAGCTGTAACTCGATTAGAGTTGGCAGTTATAAATGATGCGCTGTAACGCACGCGCGCTCGGCTCGCAAACCCATCGCTTCAATCCATCAAAACCGATCGTCCCCAGTTGAGAAGGTCAGTATAGTGCACTGCGGCGGAAAATAAAAGGGCCGGCAAAGTGCGGCCCATAGAGACAAACTGTGATGGTTAGCTGAGATCCAAAACCTTCTGGGCGATTTCATCATATTTCTCTTGAGAAACCGTCCACCCTGCGTAGGTCTGGTTGGCCTGTTTGACGTCGCTGATGTGCGCGGTCTGCGGAATGTCCAAGATCTCGTCTGTGAGATTTTGAATTCTTTTCACTTTCCCATTCGGATCCATAACAGCCGCATTGAATTCTTCTTTTGATTTCGACCGCAAATCATCCATGTGCCGATCGAGCGCTTCCGCGAGGCGCGGGATAAGCTTCAACAAATCCTGGAATGACTTCACTGGTTACCCTCCCGGGAACGAAGTATAGCAACGGCCCGAACTTTTTGCAATAACAATATCCTACGCCGCAGGCACTTTTTCTTCTATCACTTTCTGGACGTTCGCACGCCGTAAAAGTTCGGCTTGAAACCATTCGGCGAGGCTGCTGTCGAGTGCCGGCAAGATGCCCTCGGACTCGCTGTCGCGGGGCGTCTCGTCTTCTTGACCGGCGGTGAGGATAATGATTCGGGAGAGGCCGAGCATCTGGAAATAGAGATCGCGGCGGATGTCCACGTCTTGGATTTGCCGATACGGGATCGCCACCTCCTCTTTATTAAGGAAGCCACGTTTGATCTTTAATGAATCTTCGCCAAGGCAATATTTGTAGTTGGCATATTCGATCCACACGCCAAGGAGAATGATAAAAATCATCACGGCAAAAATTACGAGGCATGCGACGGCGGCAAGCGTCACGTAGGGCGATATGTTACCAAATTGTTTAGTGATAAGAAACGGTTGGCCTTGTATGGCAAAGAGGACGATGCTGATCAATAAGAAAACGATTGCACCGTTGAGGCGTTGGATGAAAAAGATCCAAAACGTTTTGCGGCCGAGCGTATGATAGATTTCCTCCGGTACCCCGGGATGCGTAATCGGTCCTTCGTCCATGGGTTTATTATAGCAAGGCCAAGCGGCGGCGCGGAGCGCGGCGGTGAGGCGTGGCCACAAGGCGTGCCGTCGCCCCGCAGTGTCCGCCCATTTGCAAAATGGTAACGTTTCCGCCACAATAGAAGTACTATTTGTCGAATTTACGTTTGCGCATAATCCCCTACAGCCATTCCCAAACCACGCATTAACAGCCAAATAACCGCGCAGGAACTGCGCGTGATCAACGAGAAAGGAGAAAATCTCGGCGTTTTGTCGCGCGAGAAAGCGCTCGCCCTCGTGCGACCGGAAGAAGGCCTCGATCTCATCGAGATTTCCGCAAATGCAAAACCGCCCGTTGCGCGCCTGATGAGCTACGATAAGTTCCGCTACGAAGAAGAAAAGCGGCTCAAGAAAGAACGGCTTGCCCAAAAGAGCGCCGCCATGAAAACCGTGCAGATCAGCGCGCGCGCCGCGCATAACGATCTTATGGTGAAGATGCGCCAGCTCGAAAAGTTTTTTGCCGAGGGCCATCCTGTTGAAATCACGATGCGGCTCCGCGGCCGCGAGAAGCGGAACAAGGACTGGGCCATGGAAAAGCTCAAAGAATTCTTGACGCTCATTCCCGTGGAATATAAGAAGCTTTCCGAACCGCGCTTCCTCGGCAACGGGCCATCGGTGCAGGTGGCGGCCATCAAGAAATAGGC
Organism: uncultured bacterium; assembly: GCA_963705915.1. Classification (GTDB taxonomy): domain Bacteria; phylum Patescibacteriota; class Minisyncoccia; order UBA6257; family 2-01-FULL-56-20; genus JAKAGE01. Next base: position 702,116 of record OY970126.1, on the reverse strand, counting down.
GCCCTCTTAGATTTCATTAAAAAAATATTAAAAGAGATTTGACACGCCTCGATATGGATTTACACTAAAAGAAGTCCGCGGGGCGGTAGCTCCTGTCGACGTTATAATGTTGACGGCGGACAAACAAAAAATCCTTTCTCCTGAAGGGGTTTTTTGTTTTCGTATATTGTAAGGAAATGCTTTTTACCTTTTTTAAATTGCCGTACGACCATAGTTATAGATCTACCTTGAATCATACTCTTTATAACCCAGACGTGAGCTTCGGAAATTACCATAACCTTTTTGCCGCGTAGTTTTATCTTGCGATTCACATTTCGGCGCAGATGAACGACATCGGCTTGGTCATCCTGCAATATATCACCCACCAGCCCAAGTAATTCGAATCTTCTTTTTTGTTCGCTTTTTGGTCTCTCAATACCGCGCTTCCGAATGATATGGTGAAATCCTAGCCGTGTGAATCCGACCCAATCGTTTAAAATATTGCTGAAAATTTGCTCGATTTGAGCGTAGTGCTCCCATGCTTTTTGTTTGGCTTTTTCATAGCGCATCCGCCCATCATGCCAAAGCACCCATTAAAACTTTCTTAAAAACTGCTTGCAATCCGCTGGGGCTTATAGTAAGCTTATTCCCATTGAGTTTACCTACGCTCATGTCTATGTCCCTCTCGAAAAGTCTCACGAAACGAATCAGGATTACGAAAAATGGCAAGATCGTCCGCCGCGCGATGGGGACGGATCATTTTCGTACCCGCCAGACAACAAAGAACAATCGCAACAAGAGCAAACCGCGCGGCTTGAATTACCCGATGAAGAAATTTTTAACGTATTAATTTTTATAACGTCCCATGCCTCGCGTAAAACGTGGAACCATACAACATAAGCGCCGCGAAAAAGTATTAAAATATACGAAAGGTTTCCGCTGGCGCCGCAAAACGAATGAACGCGCCGCGAAGGAAGCTTTGCTCCACGCCTGGACCCATGCGTTCCGCGGACGAAAAGAAAAGAAGCGCGTGTATCGCCAACTTTGGAATGTGAAGATCAATGCTGCAATCCGTGAGGAAGGCATGAACTACAGCAAGTTCATCGCCGCGCTCAAAAAGAAAGGCATTGCGCTCGACCGCAAAATCCTTGCCGATCTGGCCGAAAATGAACCGGCAGTATTCAAAAAGGTGGTGGAAGTCATCAAATAAAGCAATCAAAAAAGGCGGGCCCATGGCCCGTCTTTTTTCTTAATCCCTTATCTTCTTGCCTTCAGTGCCGGATTCCCGTTCACGATGAGCGGTGGAACGCGCGGCTGGGCGCGGACGGCGACGGGCGCGGAGGAAATCGCGGGCCTGCTTTAAAACCTTCCTCGTGTCGCCATACTTTTTCCCGATCACATTCACGGCGTCATTATAGAGGAACCATCCATAGCCGCTATGCTCGCGCGGTTCGATCCGGATTTCCGCTTTGTGGGTTTCGGCGAGGAATAAGATGACGGTGTCGTAAATCCCTTCGTTGCCGATGCGGAAATAAAAACGTTCGTACGCGCGAAAGTTTGGCGCGATCCTGAGTTCCGATTTTTTTATGCCAGTCTCCTCTTCTAATTCGCGAAGCGCCGCGTCGATGCTCCGTTCCCCCGGTTTGAAATGGCCCTTCGGAAAATTCCAATAGTTGCCGCGGCGGTAGAGAAGCAAAAACTTGATGCCGTCCGTTGTTTTTCGATAGACCACAAAACCGGCCACAACCTGTTGTTTGGTCGGAATCCTTTTTGACTCGTCCATTTCGTGCGCCGGAGGCATGTCAAAAGTTTACCTTATTTTTTACTATTTTTTAATGATGCCAACATCTTCTCCATCGGCCACGCGTTGATCACGTCTTTTTTCTCCGCCCAACCGCGACGGGCGACGGCGATACCGTTTTCGAGCAGGGCAAAGTGGGCCGTTGCGTGGGCATCGGAATCGATTGCCAACTTCACGCCAGCCTCCACGCATTTGCGGACATGCTCATCCTTTAAATCTGAGCGCTCCGGGAATGAATTCACTTCCATCACTGTTTTTGTCTTCTTGGCGAGTTCAATCACCTTATCGATATCAAGATCGATCGGCGGACGCCGGTTGATGATACGTCCGGTCGGGTGGAATAAAATGTCGACGTGCGGATTGTCGATCGCGCGAAGTACGCGGTCAGTCTGCTCAGTGCGCGGCAAATTGAAGTACGAGTGCACCGAAACACCGACAACGTCGAGCTTTGATAATATGCTGTCGGGCAAATCGAGCGTACCGTCTTTTAAAATATCGCACTCGGTGCCTTTGAGAATTTTGATTTTTCCTCTTATTTTTTTATTCACGCGATCGATCTCGGCCATCTGCTGAAGCAAACGCCTTTCATCGAGGCCGTGCGTCATCGCGAGGCGCTTTGTGTGATCGGTTATCACGATATAGTTGAGTCCGCGCGCCGCTGCAGCTTTTGCCATCTCTTCTATTGAAGCCGAGCCGTCGGTCCAATCGGTTTGGGTTTGGAGATCCCCTTGAAGCTCGTTATAACCGATGATTTTTGGCAATTTGTGCTGCAGAGCGAGTTCTATTTCGCCGGTATTTTCGCGGAGTTCGGGCTCAATATATTCCATGCCGAATTTGGCGTAGACTTCTTCTTCTGACGTGCCGGCGATCATTTTTTCTTTGCCACCTTTGAGCTCGAAGAGTCCCCACTCGCTAAGCTTCCATCCTTTCGCAACGGCAATTTTCCTTAAAGCCACGTTGTGGTCTTTGGAGCCGGTGAAATAATTGAGAGCCGCACCGTAGGATTCTTCGGGAACCACGCGCACGTCCACGTTGATACCAACGCGAAGCTTCACCGATGATTTCGTCGGGCCTTCGGCGATTATGTTCACCACGTCCGGCATCGAAACAAATGTTTTCATCACGGCCTCGGTGGTCTTCTTATCATTTGCAGAAACAAGGATATCAACGTCCCCAATAGTTTCTTTGCGCCGACGCGCCGAACCGGCTGGCGTCACTTTTTTTACGCCCGGAACTTTTTCGAGCCTCGCCGTGATCGAACGGATCCTCGGCAGCATGTCACCCGTGATAAATCGCTGACCTGATTGCTCGGCGAAACCGATATTTTTCAAAATTTTTTCCTCACTTTTCTTGCCGAAACCTTCGAGCTTTGCGATCTTACCAGCTTTTGCGGCCTTCTCGAGATCCGCCAAATTTTTTATGCCGAGCTCCTGATAGAGTCTCTGAATCGACTTCGGACCAAGGCCTTCCACTTTTGCCAATTGATCGAGTCGCACCGGCGTGCTTTTTTTGAGTTCCTCGTATTGTTTTATTTTTCCGGTTTTGATGAGTTCTTCTATGGCGCCCGCGATCGAAGCGCCGACGCCGGGAATCGCGAGGAGTGCTTTTACGCCGCCAATCTTATACGTGTCCGCCACTTCTTCTTCGAGGCCATCAATCACTTGCGCGGCCTTCTCATAGGCACGCGGCTTGAACGGCACTTTTTGCATGTCGAGATATTCGCCTATTTCCCTAAGTATTTCGGCGATTGCGGCGTTCGAGGTGTCTGCCATACCTCTATATTATACGTTTTCCCCGATACTTTTCCCGGAGAAACTTCATGAAGCCATCGCCACGAAGTCGAATGTTTCGTTTTCAAATACGAGCTTCACCCTGTCGCCTTTTTTAATTTTCTTCGATAAGAGCGCTTCGGAAAGCGGCGCGCGGACGCGTTCGTCGATCGCGCGGCGGAGCGGACGGGCGCCGAACGCCGGGTCGTAGCCAAGCTTTGCAATCTGAGCTATTGCCGACGGATCAAACTCGAGAAAAATCCCCTGCTCTTTCACGCGCTCGGTCACTTCGCGAAGATTGATTTCAACAATCCGGCGCAAGTCGTCGGGCTGCAAATTTTTGAACACGATGATTTTTGTGAATCGATTGAGAAGCTCGGGCTTGAAGACGTCGATGAGTCGCTGCTTCAAATATTCTTCAATGTCACCCATTGATTCGCCTTTTGAGAGCGCATCGTTGATCAAATCTGAATGAGCGTTCGATGTGGCGATGATGATGGTATTCGTAAAATCAACAACGCGCTCCATATTGTCCGTGAGGCGGCCGTCGTCAAGAACCTGCAAGAATAAATTGAGGATGTCGGGGTGTGCTTTTTCGAATTCGTCGAGGAGCACGAGGCTGTACGGCTTTTCCCGCACCGCATCGGTAAGCACGCCGTGCGTTGTGCCGTCGGGAGAACCGATGAACCGCATAAACGAGGTCTTGTCTTGATATTCCGTCATGTCGAATCGCGCCATCATCTTTTCGGAGCCGAACTGGATGCCGGCAAGGATTTTTGCAAGTTCTGTCTTGCCGACGCCCGTCGGTCCCACAAACAGAAAACTCGCAATCGGGCCGCCTTTGCGCGACAGGCCGGATCGGTATTCGCGGAGCGCCTGGGAAACGGCTTTTACCGCTTCTTCCTGGTCGACAAGGCGCTCATGGATGATATTTTCCATGTTGAGCAATCGTTCGGATTCCTCGCCTTCGGCCTCGTGCAAAGGAATATGCAATTCTGCCTCCGCAACGGCCGAGACTCGATCCGGCCCAAGCGTCTTTTCGGCGCGGCCTTCGGCCTGCACGATGGCGCTCTTTAGTAAGGCCTCGGCGCTCGCCGGCAGAAATTTGTCGTGAAAATATTTTTTGGCGAGCGCGACCGCACGCTTTATCGCGCCGAAACTGATCGTAATATCATGTTCGCGTTCAAGAATGAGGCACTCGTAGGTGAGAATTTTTTCGGCTTCTTCCGGACTCACTTCTTGCACGTGAATCACCTCGAATGCGCCAACGAAATCGCTCCGCGGTTCAATCGCGGCTTTGAATTCTTTTGGATAGGTTGACCCCACGACCGGAAATCTATCGCTCATCACAACCGGCATCAGGGCATCGGCGGCGGAAATAAATGCCGTGCCGGATGTCTTCACAAGGTTGTGAATGTCCGGGATATAGAGGATGATGTTGCCTGCGGTTTCGATCTCGTCAACGATTTCGCGCAGCCGTTTATTCAATTCTTCCGGCGGCGCGCCGGCGACGAGTCCTTGTATGTCAAGCGCGACGAGGCGTTTATCAAAAAGATCTTTCGGGACATCGTCTTTGGTGAGCATGAAGGCAAGATGCTGGACGATCGTCTCCTTCCCAACGCCGGCTTCACCCACAAGGATTGCATTCGGGTTCACCGGTCTGCCGAGCGTTTCGACGAGACGTTCATATTCTTCGCTGTGGCCGATCATGAATCCGACGTGCGTGTCGCGTGCGAGATCGGTAAAGTCCGTTGCGTAGCGGTCGAGCGTCGGCGTCGGCCGTGACGTCCACGCGCGGTTCATAATGCGATGCCGGATTTCGCGGTGAGAATCGAAAACAAATCCCCCGAGCGACATCGGCAGGCGCCCAAATCGCCGCCTGCTTGATGACGATCCAAAAATGAGGGCGCGCTCAAGATCGTTCGCGCTGCAATCGAAAAGCTCGAACAGCCGATCGATCATCTCGTCGTGCACGTTCGCAAGCGCCGAAAAAATATCGTCGCAGCCGATGAAGTCGTGTCCGTTTTGAACCGCGATGGCGAACGCCTCGCCCGCGAGCAACGCTGCTTTTGCTTGATAATCCTCCTTCCCTGGTGGTTGTGTTAAAAAATCATTAAGTTTTTGCTTGAACTCCTCGGGCTTCACGTCGAGCCGCACGAGGCCTTCTTCGATCTCAGGCAGTTCGATGAAACGCGATGCAACTTCAAGGAAAAATGAACGCTTGGTGATTGTGGCACGGTCAACGGCGCGGCCAAGCACGCTCGCCGCTTGCGGGCGCATTGCTTTTGCAATATTCACCCGGCCGCCCTTGGGAAATTCAGAAATTGGCACGTCGCCCTCGCCGCGATGGAACCATTGGTCAAGCAGGATGAGAATGATAAAAAGTCCGGCACAATAAAAAAACGGAATTTCGGAAATGAGGAACGTGATGGCGGCGGCAACGAGCACGAGATAGCTCACGTAGCTTATCACGCGCACGAGCGCACGGCCGGCGACCGTCATTCGCAGGCGCGGATCGTCAAAATACCATTCGACGGGGCTCGCTACGCTAGAGACTTTTTGCGGCATAGTAAATGATGACCGCAGGGATTGCCAGCCAGGCGAGGTAGGCGGCGGCGAATAAGAGTGCGAAAATAAGGTATGCGATGCCGCCGATCACGATTCTGCCCGCACGAAATGGAACGCCAACAACCCTTCCAATCGCGGAATAATCTTTATAGAGCGGCTCAAAAAAATGTTGCGCCGTGACTTTGACCGCAAACGTGCGGTCCGCTGCCTCGAGCGCCGATATAAATTTATGGGCAAAAACCCGCGAGCCATCCACGTACCAATGATGAAAGAAATCGATGAATCGATAGAAAAAACGTTGGACAAGATAGACCAGGGAAAAATCCATTTGCTCTTATAATAGCACGGCGAACCCGCGTTATCTTGCCTTTCGGAGAGGCGAATAGGTATAATCTCCGCAGGAGGTGCGTCATGCTTTTGGTAAGTACGCGCTATAGGGATGATGTCGCTATCTTGAAGTTCGCCGGACAGATGACCACCGAAGAACCAGGCAAACGGTCGTTCTGGGATGCCGTGAACGAAGGGATAAACCCAAAAGTCCGGAAGTTGATTCTGGATTTCCGCAGGGTGAACGAGATTGACGCGTCTGGCGTCGGAGAACTCGTGGCAACATTTGTCCGAGTACGAAGCATCGGCGCTGATTTCGTCATTTGCGAGCCGACTCCAGAAATCCGCGAAGTCCTCGTGGAGAAAGAACTGGATCGCGTCATAAAAATCGCCGGCACAGAAGACGATGCGCTTAAGCTACTTTCGGCAACAACAGCATCGGCATCAGCCGGATCGTTATGATCCGGCTTTTCTTTTATCCATTATCGCTCTTAAAACAACCCTGACTGCTTTGGTTTTTCTTTCTTTGGCTTCGCCATTGCTTCGGGCAATGATATCGCCGCCGGCAGCTCGACGGTGAGTTCGCCCGACAACACTTTCGGCAATTTTTTGAGGTCCTCCCGGAACACATCCATCATCCCCGTTGAACGGAGCGCCGCGGCCGGATGGTAAACAGGATACACAAGCCGGCCATCAATTTGGAGAACTCTTCCGTGATCGCGACTAATTTTCGCATCGGGCAAAAAATAATTCATCGAAAATCGGCCGAGAGGAACGATAACTTTTGGATTGATAATCGCGATTTGCCTCGTGAGATACGGTTTATAGGCTTCTATTTCGCTTGGCAACGGATCGCGGTTCTCCGGCGGTCGGCGCTTTACGATGTTCGAGATATAAACATCCGCCCGCTTCCATCCAATTTCCGTAATCATTTTGTCGAGCAGCTGTCCGCCGCGGCCAACAAACGGTCGCTTGAGCCGGTCCTCGGTTGCCCCCGGCGCCTCGCCGATAAACATCACCTTGCAATCAATGTTGCCTTCGCCAAACACGAGGTTCGATTCCATGAGCGGCAAGTCACGCCGCGCGGCGATTTCTTGCTCCAGTTTTTTGAGTTCGGCGGCTTTGTCCATGTGAATAGTATAACGTAAAAGTTTTGGCGCTCGCGCCGGATATGATAAACTGATGGATATTATCAAGCGACGCTCACATGAATCTTCGTTCGAGAAAACTTAGAACATTTCTTGTTTCTGCAACCATCACCCTCCTCACCGTTGGTGTTTCCGTTGCCATGGCGGCGATCATTTTCAATGCGAATGGTATCACGAGCGATTCCAATATCACAATTGATGGCGCGCGCACGATCTATATCGGCAATGCGAGCGCGACCGCTGTCACAATCGGCAGAACCGGCGAACCCGTGACATTCCCGGGATCACTATCGGTGAGCGGCACGATCACGTTCGCGGACGGGACGACGCAATCCTCCGCAGCGGCACCAGCGCACACGATCGACGTCACAGCCGCTCCTTATTATGCTTCTGGCTCTGCAACCACGACAACGGTGAGCGGCTCGCTTTCATCCGGAACAACGACAGTTGTTGTTGCGGACGGCAGCAGCTTCTCCGCTAATGAAGGCATTTATATTGCCGGCGCCGGAACATCTGGCGCAAATTATATCGGTACGGTCACGGCAGTGAACGGTAACACGCTGACCGTCTCGCCCGCTGTGAGTACCGGTGTATCAAACGGCACGGCCGTCCAGCACGACGAGACAAACGCAATTCAATCGGCTGTCAACGCACTTTCGGTGACCGGCGGCGCAATTATATTCCCGAGCGGCGTATATAACGTGAACGGTCCTTTGCAGGCGAATGCGGCGGCAACAGCTCGATCATCAAACTCCCGACGGTCGACGGCGGCACGAGCAGCCTTTTCGTAAACCCATGGCCTTCAATCGTTTTCGAAGGAACGCAGCCGGCAGCCCTTAACTGGAGCGGCTCTGCGGGTTCGGATGCCATCATCCAAACTCAAGAAGATTCCGGCAGCTTCTTTGGGGGCAGCGGCAGCAACGGCAACGGCAGCGCGAGCACGGCATTCACGAACATCTATGCGACCTGGCAGAACCTCACAATCCGTACGCCGCAAAACCCGAACATCATCGCCGTCGACTGCGGCTACATCGGCGGTTGCACCGTGGAAGACTCCATCATTGATACCGGCGGCATCCCGCCATCGGCCCCAACGCACGCAAACGGCATCGGCTATAGGATGCCTTTCGTTGGAAATTACAACCAGTCAAACGCCGTTGATCTTGGAATATGGGGTTACTATCACGGCCTCGAAGCCTACGACCACGCCTTCCTTTCTGATGTGAAATTAGGCTACGAAGAATACGGACTTCTCATTGGCAACGACAGCGCAAGCGTCTGGCCTGGCGGTGGAAGCAGTCCTTCCGGCCACATGATTTACGGCGACGCCGACATTGAAGCAACGGTCTATCCCGTCGCACCCATAAGCAGCACGGTGGGTGGTTCAGTAAATCTCATGATCGATATCGAGCATGACCAAACAAGCTGGTACAGCACGCTCGACGACATAAACGACCCGAACAACCTCATTTACGGCGTGATCAACTATTATATGCGTCCGCCTACGACCACGCTCGCGCCGCCGACGCCGCTCACGAGCGGAGCGATGTCGGTCGTTTTGAATCCCATCCAACAACACGCGACCGACCTTGCGAATACAACCTGGTGGGAAGGACAAATCCAGGAAGCAAGCAACGGAACAGACAAGAACATTGCAGCGATGCAAGCGGGGCAAGTGCTTACCATAACGCCGCCGGGCAGTTATACGTCGCTCAATCCCGGCAGTATCAATGGATTTTTGACAAACGCTCCGTCAAACAGTTTCCGAGGCCATTCACTTTCAGTACGCGCACAAATGACGATTTCGCCCGGCACGAATGCAACCTATCCGTATATGGAAGTCGGCACTGACAACGCGCATAATGTTTCGCTCTATCCGTATTCGGGCTCGCTCTACGCAACGTACCAAGAAGGTGCCGGCATCGTCGTTGCAAACAGCATACCGTATTCCCCCACTACCACGTTATATTGGAAGATAAGCGATACCGGAGGCGTGTTCTCATATTTGTATTCTTCTGACGGCGTGAACTTCACGCAATTCGCGAGCACAACCGTCTCATGGAGCGACACGAGCAATATGTTTTTCAATCTCGGCGTCGGGATATTAAATACGACGACGATCCAATTCCCCGGCTACGTCCAGTTCGATGAGATAAAGATACAATAAGGCGGAAACTTTTGTGCCCTCGCGAGGAATTGAACCTCGATCTTCTCCTTCGGAGGGAGATGTCCTATCCGTTGAACTACGAGGGCTCGTCCAGCCGTAGTTTTTATAACTCCGGCTGGCTATGGCGCTATCTTACTATGAACTGCCACACCGAGTAAACTGCAGCGACGATGAAAACGATGGCGATGATGTCGAGCGCAACGTTTACACCAGTTTTCAATTTGAGCGCGCGGCGGCCGACGGAAATGATGAGAAGGTATTGCAGACTGAGGAATACGCCGCCGACGAGGCCGACGACTGCCAAAAAGTTATTGACGCCGAGGAGAATAAGCGCGGGCGGCACGAGCACGACGAGCGGGCGTGACGAACCGCGCGGCCATTTCAAATCTTTTTCCAGCGCATTTTTTATTTCCCGCGAAATCGGGAGATAGACCGTTGCGACCGCAAGGAGACCGAGCGCTGCGAGCAAATCTTTTTTCCAGAACGGCCACGCGGCGAGCCCCGATGCGGTGTCGGGCGTGATCATGGAAGACGACGTGGAACCGAGAATTCCCGATGCAAACATCGCATAGAGAAGTGCGGCGAAAAGTGTGCCTATCGCGAGCGCCTTCCAGGGCGAGCGTTTCCGCTTTGAGGAACCTTTGCGGGCTTCATACGCCGGTTCGATGCTCGTCCATCCGGCAAGCGAAAAAAGAACGGCACCGAATGGTAGGAAAAGATTTTGCCAATGCACTGCGGGCACACCATTGAAAAAAATATTCGGCCACGCTGAAGCAAAAATAATGATGATAATGAGCGACGTGCAACCGATACCGACGAGTTCGAGTTCGCGGATTTCTTTGTCATTTGAAAGCGCAACGATGGAAATGATGAGCCAAAACACAACAAAACCGTAATCGAGCGGCACGCCGGGCAATGCGAGATGGATAAATTGCGTTCCTAAAATGAGGTAGGCAACAAGTGTGAGCAACAGCCCGATCACGATTGCGAGAAAACCAACCCAAAACCCGGTTTTTCCGAAGTATTTTTCTGCGAGCCCGAACAGTCTTTGCTTTTCACCTTCAGATTCAAGTACTTTCAGATAGACAACATGGGCCGTAATCACAAATCCCGCAAGAATCAACAAATAAAAAATACCGGTGAGCCAGCCAGCGTTATAGAAAACGTAAGGAAGGGCAAAGACGCCGTCGCCTACCGTCGCGGCGGCAACGATCCCCGCGATTTCAAAATTATCCGACATGGTGCACGCGATCCCCTTCGCGCACGCGCTTCTTTACTTTGATACCGACCTGCTTTCCTTTTGGTGCCGCTTTAATTTCATTGTGGTCGTACTGCATCGATTTCGCGGTGTCCATAAAATCCGTGGTCGCTCCTTTATAATGGAGCTTCGATCCGGCCGGAATCTTTTTGTTGAATTTCACGATCGCAACGCTGATCTCCGTGAAATAATGGGTCACAATGCCCACTGGCTTGCCGAAAACCATGGAACCTCCCCGCGAAGAGCCGGTCTTTTTCGGAGAACGCTTTTTCGAAGCTTTCTTTTTTGCGGAGCGCTTTGCGGGCTTTCCTCTCCGCACTGTTTTTTTAGATTTTTTTAATGGTCGTTTTTTCATAATAGATCTACGCGGCCTGGCTAGCCCCGTATCCGATGTTCCGCAATTGGAAAGTCGGCAGGATCAGCTTCTTTTTCTTCTGCTTCAATCATTGCAACGACCTTGCTTATTAACGATTTTGGATCTGCATCGAATATCACCTTCCCCATGCCACGGTGGGCAACCTTCAAGATATCAAGCAATTCATCGCTCGCGCCACCAGTGCCCGTGAGAACGCCCTGAGGTTTCTTATCTTCAAAAGCAATCGTGAATTCGTTCAAGGTGCCAATGCGACCATAGATGGTAATGATGGCATCGGCTGAACGGGTGAGAAGCAAGTTGCGGCCAGAATAATCAAAACCGGTATAAATGATGAGGTCGTGATAATCGACGGGCAAACGATACGTTTTCACGTGTGCCGCTTTAGAGGCGGCCGGTGAAAGGCCGATCACGATACCACCGGCTTCCTTGGCGCCCTTCGCCGCCCAATACGGAATCCCCGTCGTGGCACCAGTCACGAGGATCATGCCTCGCACGGCGATGAGTGCTCCAATTTCCATCGCTTTTTCCACGGTTCCCGGCGGGCAGAATTCGGTTTCAGCCGATCCCGAAACACAAATCTTGTATTTAAGGTAACTCGATGAGAGCTCTTCTATTGTTTTGAGCGGATCGTTTACGGCCGCCGGCTTCGAACTCTTTTTTGAGATGGCCATATAGCTAATAATACCATGTCAGAGCGTCACGCTCTCTCCCGGTTTTGGAACTTCGGCGGATACGGCGAGGCCGTCCACGATTTTGTGAGCCAGGACTTCGCTCGATTGCTGCTCCCCTTGCACCACGAAAACTTTTTTGAGCGTCCGCCTCATCGGCTCGAGCCATGCGAGCAAACGCGGCTGGTCGGCATGCGCGGAATACCCCGGGATGTTTACCATGCGGCACCGCACAGGAACGGTCTCGCCAAAAATCTTCACCTCCTTTGCCCCGTCGAGGATCTCGCGTCCGAGTGAACCTTGCGCCTGATAGCCAACGAAGATAATCTCGCTCTTTGGATCGGAAAGATATCGCGATTCATGATGTAGAATGCGGCCGCCGTTCGACATGCCGGAACCGGCGATGATAATTTTTGGCGGTGGAACGTCGTTAATCTCTTTTGATTGCTCCGTGGTGAGCGTGAGGCGAAGTCCCGGGAAATTCAAAATGTCGTCCCCTTTGGCCGCGATATGACGTGTGACTGGGTTGAAGTAGCTTTCGTGCTTTTTGTATACCGCCGTGAGTTTGATCGCGAGCGGGCTGTCGATAAAAACCGGAACCCTCGGAATGCGGCCTTCTTGGAACAATTGATGGAGGTGATAAAGCAATTCTTGCGTGCGCTCCATGGCGAACGTCGGGATCATGAGAACGCCGCCGGCCTTCACCGTGTCTTCAACCGCGTCTTCGAGCATCTCGCGACGATCATCGACGTTCGCATGGACTCGGTCTCCGTAGGTTGATTCGATGAGACAGTAGTCAGCTTCTTTGAGTGTTTCGGTTGGCTGAATAATCGGTGCCGGCGTGTTGCCAAGATCGCCAGAGAACACAATAGTCTTCCCTTCTGCTTGCAAGCGCACAATCGCCGAACCGAGGATGTGGCCAGCGTCGAAAAGATCGGCGGTGAAATCTCCAACCGTAACCTGCTCGTGATAATCAAGGCCACGCCACTGAGCCATCACGCGTTCAATATCTTTATCGTCGTAAAGCACCGGACGCTTTTCACGTTCAGCTTCTTTTGAGAGCAAATGCTCCGAGTCGAGCAACATGAGCTCAGCAACGTCGCGCGTGGCCGTCGTTGAATAGACGACGCCCTTGAACCCGGCTTTTACAAGACTCGGCAGCCGGCCGATGTGGTCGAGATGGGAGTGCGTGATAAATACCGCATCAATACTCTGCGGATCATAGGGAAACGGATCAAAGTTCTCGCGTTCGGCATAGTGGCTGCCTTGATGGAGGCCGCAATCAACCATAACTTTCGTCTTGCCAGATTCGAGAATATAGTTCGCGCCGGTCGCTTCGCCCACGCCGCCGCAAAAAGTAAGCTTCATAGGCCTTATTATAGAGCGGCTTGCACTCTAAAACAAACTTTGTTAACCTCAAACGAGTTGTCAAATTCACTTCCCAGGTTAGCAAATGTCTGCATCGATGTCGTCGTTCCCGAACTTCGTTCAACCGACGGGACTGGGTCGCCAAGAACAGCCACAAGACCCTGCCACCATCAGACTCATGATTGGCACATTGGTAGCATACGCGCGTCGTAAGAATCTGAAACCCGATGAAAGGAAATGGGCGCGGGCAGAAGTGCGTGCATGGGCGAACAGCCACTCGGATGAAATTCCTCCGGAGCTTATCGCCGACGCCTTCGCCGACGAACCCATCGCATAGAGCCCCTACAACATGGCCTCGTCTCACGACGAGGCCATTTCATTTTCAAATTTATTCCTCAGTGCTTCTTCGAACATCGTCCGTTCGCTCCAAGGGGTTTTTCTGCCGCGGGCGAGATGAATGAATTCTTCGCTGCCTTTGCCCGTGCCGATCACGACGTCGCCCTCGCGCATCGCGTTCACCGCGGCGCGGATCGCGGCGCGGCGGTCCATAATTTTTTGTACCGGCGGACGATCGGGATTCGCGTGCACGATCCCCGCTTCGATCTCGTCAATAATCTTTGCAGGATTTTCATCATACGGGTCTTCGTCGGTCAAAATAATTTCATCGCAATATTGATTTGCAACCTCGCCCATCGCGGGCCGCTTCCAACGGTCGCGGCCGCCGCCTGCAGAACTCAAAACGCAGATGAGGCGCGGTGCCGGGAAATAAGCCGAAGGCTCGGGGCGCGCGGCAATATAGGCGGCTTCGAGTGAATCGGGCGTGTGCGCGTAATCGATGATCGCCGTGTAGTTGCCTTTCCGCACAAATTCCATCCGGCCCGGGATTCCTTCAAAATTCGTGATCGCTTCTTCGATAACCCGGTCTGAAATGCCAAGATCTTTCGCGATAGCAACGGCCACCGCAATATTTTCTTCGTTAAATTTACTGAATAAAAACTTCGGCGCGTTCGCATCTTTGAGCGACTGCGCAAGGCGAGCCTTCGCAAGATTATTTTTGAGCCACTCATCGCTCCGCGAATAGGCAGCGACATTCGGCCCCGCATCATGCTTTGCAGGATTGCCGTTCAGGGCGTCTGCAAAAAACGTGTATTCTTTGTCGTCGCGATTCAGAAAAACTTTGCCGCCGGACTTGAGCACGTACTGCAAAAAATCGAGTTTCGCCTTGCGATAATTTTCATACGAACCGTGCCAGTCGATGTGCTCCGGCGCAAGGTTGGTGATGACGCCCATATTCCACTCAATAAACCGGTGGCGATGGAGCGAGACACCCTGCGATGTCACCTCCACAAGCGCATACGCGCATTGGTTTTCGCGCGCTTCGCGTAAAAACTTTTGGATAAAACCGTGCCCAGGCATGGAATTGCCGGTGTCGTTTTTCTTTTTATCATCCCCGATTTTTATCCTGAGCGACGAGAGAAGCGCGGTGCGTTTGCCGGCGGCTTCGAGGATTGCATTGATGAGTTCGAGGGTTGTCGTTTTCCCTTTTGTCCCTGTGACCCCGATCACAAAAACTTTTTGGCTCGGATACTTATGCACTTTCGCCGACGCCCACGCCCAAAGGAAATGATACGTGCGCGCCGCGCCCGGCAGATTATAAAAAAATTGTACGACGGGTGAATTTTTGACGCTCATGCTTTCTTGCTCAATATTGCGAGCGCAGCTTTCAAGCGCTCCTCGGTACCGCTCATTTTCCCATCAACTTTTCCAAGCGCCACGCGCGCTTCGTCACGCCGATAGCCGAGACCGACAAGCGCTTCCACAAGATCAACATCGGTCTGCATTTTTTCGACGACAAGGCCTGATTTTGCGGATTCAACCTTTCCCCGCAGCTCAACAATCACTCGCTCTGCAGTTTTTCGTCCGATGCCCGATGCGCGGGTGAGCAAGTCCGGACGCCCTTCTTTGATGGCCGCCGAAAGTTCCGCAAGCGGGGCGACGTCGAGAATTGCAAGCGCCGACTTTGGCCCGACGCCGGAAATGGCGATGAGCATCTGAAAAAATTGCAATTCTTCTTCCGTTGCAAAGCCGTACAAATCAAAAATATCCTCGCGAACGTAGAGGTGGGTAAAAAACTTCACGGTACCCGCACTCGCGCCCGAGGCACCGATGGCCGGCAGCGCTTTTAACGTTTCCTTGCTCACAAAAAGTTTGATCCCCAATCCCCCCGCCTCGACGACGACAAAATGATCCGACTTCATGGCGAGTTTCCCTGAAACGCTGTAGAGCATATCTCTATTATACTGCTATTGCGCGAGCAAGCATGGGTGCCGTGCGGCTCTTGTAATTTTCCGGTCGTTTCGGTATCCTTACCCCTATGCCAATCACATCATCTGCAAAGAAAGCGCTCCGGCAAAATCAAACCAATCGCGCGCGAAACACCAAGAAGCGCGAGGCGTATAAAAAGCTTGTCGTGAAATACCGCAAACTTATCATCGCGAAGAGCACGGCGGAAGCCGCAAAGATACTGCCGCTCGTTTTCAAAGCGCTCGACAAAGCGGCGAAGACCAAGGTTATAGAAAAGAACAAAGCGTCGCGGATGAAATCGCGACTCTCCAAGTTACTCAAAACGGCCGCCTAGGCCGTTTTTGTTTTAGCGAAAAGCGCAGAAGGGCGGGCAAGGATGCCTATCCTAAGACAAAATCAAGCAACGCTTCTTCGTATTCGAGTTTTCCTGACTTCACCGCGAGATCGTATGCGGCCATGCGAGCGATTTTCTCGCCGGCTTGAGCGGAAATGATATTAAAAATCTTCGCCGGAGGGTCGTTGATCGAGAATAATTTTTCGAGTGCTGCCAGGCGATTGCGAATATCAAAGCTTTTCATGCCGTTCAAAAGGGCCCAGTAGTTCGGTGTAACTTCGAGGTCGAGGACGTCGAGGTCGCGCTTATCGATTGTTGTATTCCCATCCCGGTCCGATGGCTTGAGTGATACAAGCTTGTCGAGCTCGGTCATCGCGGCCCACGTCTGCCCGGCATAGACCGGTGCGAGGAACTGCGCGGCCGAATCAGCCAAGATGACGCCGCGCTTTTTGCCTTCCGCTTTTATAAAGTGCGTGAGCTCGGCTTCGGTAAGATTTTCAAATTTTTGCGAGAGTACGGGCTTTTCAAGAAGGAGCGCGAGTGCTTTGAGCGGCTTATCTTTTTCGGCGATCAAAACTTGCACCCCTTTTTCACTCACAATCGGCCTAAGTACTGCGGCGAGTTTTCCTGCTTCAATCTCAAAAGCGTTTTCCAAAACAGCGAGGCGTGCGTTTTCGAACATCGGCTGATTGCGCAAAAACCCGCCGAGCGCATCGAGGGCGCCTTTTTCTTCAAGATCAAAGAATCCGAGACCGAACTCGGAGCGCTTCTTCGAAAACTCGGCGATGATGTCGTTCTTTTTTTGCGTCCGGCGATAGTCGTCCGGACCGTAGAGAAAAATAATCATAGAGATAAGGCGTGCTACTTTTCTCAATTTTGCGTCGAAAACTATTTTCGCGCAAACGCTTTGCCAAAAATGGCCACGGCGGCTTTTGCGGGAACCGATGCGCGGGCTGAAGCAGCTTTGATGAATTCGCGGAACAAGGGATTTGGTCGCAACGGACGCGACGTGAGCTCCGGATGAAATTGCGAGCCCATGAAAAACGGATGTTGCTCGCGCGGAAGCTCCATCACTTCCATGAGGCGGCGATCCGGTGACTGTCCGGAAAACACCATACCGGCTTTTTCAATTTTTTTGATAAACGCCGGGTTCACCTCGTAGCGATGGCGATGCCGCTCGGAAATTTTTGTTTCGCCGTAGGCGCGTTCGGCCATGCTGCCCTTTTTGAGAATCGCGGGGTACGCACCAAGACGCATCGTGCCGCCGTAATTGCTTGTCTCCATCAGTTTCTTTTGTTCGGGCAAAATATCGATCACCGGGAATTTTGTCTTCGAATCGACTTCGGTCGTATTTGCGCCCTTCATCTTTAATATGTTGCGGGAAAACTCGATGACGGCGAGCTGCATACCGTAGCAAAGCCCCAAATACGGGATTTTATTCTCCCGGCAATAGCGGATGGCGTTTAATTTGCCCTCCACGCCACGCCCGCCAAAACCGCCCGGAACGATGATGCCGTCATACTGTTCTAGCTCGCGGAGAGCAGCTTCCCCATGCTCAAAGGCCTCGGAATCGAGCCATTTTATCTGCGGGCGAACGCCCCAATACGACGAAGCGTGCTTCACGGCTTCGATGACCGAAATATACGAATCCGCCAAAATGAATTTTCCGGTTGAAAAATATTTCCCGACGATGCCGATCTTCACCGGTTCGTGCGCATGACGGATGCGATCCGCAAGCGCGCGCCACTCCTTCATGTCTTTTTTCGGCGGACGCATGCCGAGTTTTTCCAAAATGGAATTGCCGAGATTATCTTTTTCAAAATTCACCGGCACGTCGTATAAACTATTCACATCAGGCGCCGAGATCACGTCTTTCTCGCGCACGTTGCAATTGAATGCAATTTTTTCTTTTCGCTTTTCATCGAGCGGATATTTTGCACGAGCGAGAATGATGTCCGGCTGTAATCCAACAGAATTTAACGCGCGCACCGCGTGCTGGGTCGGTTTTGTTTTGAGTTCGTTATCATCGCTCACAATCGGCAAGTGGCTCACGAGAATCAGCGCGACATCATCCGAATGTTTGATCTTCATCATACGAATCGCTTCGAGGAACAAAATATTTTCGTACTCGCCAGCGGTACCGCCGACTTCCGTGATTGTGATATCCGCTTTTACCATCGCGGCGGCATTTTCGATGCGGCGGATCACTTCGAGCGGGATGTATGGCACGACACTCACCGATTTTCCGCCGTACCCCATGCTCCGCTCGCGTTCAATCACCGTTTTATAGATGCTGCCGGTTGTCATGTAGTTCGCCCCGGTCAAATCGCGATCCAAAAACCGTTCGTAGTTGCCCATGTCTTGATCACATTCGGTGCCGTCATTCAAAACAAACACCTCGCCGTGCTCGGTGGGGTTCATGGTGCCGGCGTCCACGTTCACATATGGGTCGATTTTGAGTGCCGTCACTTCAAATCCGCGCGATTGTAAAATTTTTCCGATCGAAGCCGATGCGATGCCTTTGCCGACGCCGCTCATTACGCCGCCGACGATAAAAATATATTTGCGAGACGCAACTTTTTTCCTTTTTCGTGAATTTTTTGAACGCGCGGGCATGGAAGGAGTGGGGAGAAATTTATCTTTCTCAGTGTACTCCAAACCTGTGCCGGCTGGAAGGGCTAAAAAAGGTCTTCGAGGCCCATCTCGTGTTTCGGGATGAGATTCGGGTCGGTCGGCAGGGCAAAAGAGATGGTCGTGCCCCGGTTGAGCTCGGATTCTACCCAAATTTCCCCGCCGTGGGCAGTGATAATGCTTTTCGCGATGTAGAGACCAAGGCCGGATCCTTCAGTTTGGACTTTCAGGGCGTTATCAGCCCGGTAGAATTTTGTGAACAGTTTTTGCACGGCCTCCGGCGGGATGCCGATGCCGGTGTCTTTCACACTCACCACGATAAAGGGCTTGCCGGGCATGAGATCGGCCTTCACGATCACCTCACCGTTCTCAACGTTATAGCGGATGGCGTTCTCGAGGAGATTCACAAGCGCGAGCGAGAGGCGCTTTGCATCGATCATCACGTGCGGCAGGGGCGCCGTGGGCCGGTCGAAATAAATTTTCACGCCGGTCTTCTTTGCGGCGGGCAAAACATCGTTCAAAATCTTGCCGATGAAATCTTCGATGTCGGCGTCGGCGTACTGGTAGCCGAATTGCCCGTCTTCCATCTTGGCAATGTTCAAAAGATCTTCGATGCGCCGCAATAAATTTTGCGATGCCGCGCCGGCGTTCTCGATGATTGACTTACTCGACTCGCCGACGTCGGTCGCGCTCGCGAGCGACTGAAGTGCCCAGTTGATGTCAGTCACGGGACCTCGCAACTGGTGCGATGCGACGGTGATGAACTCGCTCCGCGAGCGGATGGCTGTGATTTGCGCGGTGCGGTCGCGGATGATTTTCAAAAATGCGAGCGTTGTGCCGCTGTCGTCGGCAACCGGCGCCGTTGACACGCGGAACTCGAGTTGTGGATCGGTGAACGAAACATCCACAACTTGCGGGATGTCCCCTTCTTTCGAACGCGCAATGACACGCGGCGCAAGCGACGGAAACATCACCTGCGTGAGCACGCGCCATCCCTCTTTTTCAACGTCTTGTGGTGAAAAAATATGCCCGAGTACTTGCTTTGACTGCAATTTGAACATGCGCTCCGCCGCTGGATTGAAAAAAATCGCGTGGAAATCTCGTTCGTACACAATGAGCGCATCGTTCACGCTCGCGAGGATGCTTTTCAGTTCGTTCCGTTCAACGTTCGTATCGCGATCAATTTTTGCAGACTGATAAACGCTCGTGAACGTGAGGATGAGCACGATGGCAAGCAATCCGAATTCCACCCATGAGATAGGCGGCACCAAAAATGCAAAAGCCATCGCTCCCGCCGCAATGATGAGTGCGGCCAAAATCCATGCAACCCGAAACTCCGGCCACGTGATGATGTTTTTGAACTGTCGCATGCCCTTTCCTTAATAATAGCACTAAAAAAGCGGGTTTTGCGGGGGTTTTGGCTTTGGATTTTTGGGTGTTTTCTTGGACTTCGCAGTCTCTGCACCCTGCTCTGCGTCGCCGTTCGTCAAGAATCGCTTAAGGAGCGTCACGAATCCCATCGATTGGAAATAGCTCGTTATCGCATCCGAGGCTTCGCCTGGCGCGAGGTCATCGAGCATTGGCATTTCGATCGGAACGTGTCGTTCGAGCGTCACAAGCTCTTCCGAAAGCTCGGCCTCTTTTTTGAATCCGCCGTATTTTGCCTCAAGCTTCGGATCTTCGTGCAGTCTCGCGAACATATTTTTTACGGTGCCAAATTTTTTAATGAGATCGGTTGCCGTCTTGGGACCGACGCCGGGAACCCCTTTGATGTTGTCCGACGGATCGCCGACGAGCGCTTTGTAATCAATGAGTTGTGAAGGTTTGAGTCCATATTTTGCTTCCACTGCTTGCTCGTTATAGATCGTGGTATCGCTCACGCCTTTGTTGAACGTTTTTATCACGACGCGATCGTCTTCCACGAGTTGCAATGTGTCGCGGTCGCCAGTCAATATAACAACTTGAAGATTTTCTGCTCCTTTAAATTTTTCCGAAAACGTGGCGATGAGATCGTCGGCCTCGTATCCCGGCTTCTCGAACGTTTTTATCCCGAACGAGTGAAAAAGATTGTGCGCTTCGATGATCTGTGCAATGAGATCGTCCGCGGCCGGCGGGCGCTGAGCTTTGTACTCTTTGTATTTCTTGTCGCGGAATGTGGGCTCGGGCCGATCGTAGAGTGAGGCGACGTAATCCGGTTTCTCTTCCCGCCACAGTTTTATCAAGATGCTCGCGATGCCGTAAATCGCGCCTGAGGGTTTGCCTTCCGGCGTTGTGAAGGGGGGTAGTGCGTGAAACGAACGATGAATTAATGAATTGGCGTCGATGAGGAGCAGATGCTTCATTATTTTTTAATCTTTCTTAGTGACGAGCGCGGCGCGGACCGGAAAACGATGGTTCGCTCATTCGGTTTTTTGCCATGGCGAAATGTAATCCATTGAATATCTTTCGGCAAAATGTTCCGGATCCGTTCTGGCCATTCGATAAGAATAACATTCTCCGGATCGCTCATGATATTTTTGAAATCCAACATTTCCATATGCTTTGCGCTGCTCAATCGATAGGCGTCAACGTGGAATACATTTTTAAGCTCGCTTTGGGCCAGTCCCGTGCGCTGCTTGAACCCGCGGCGCCCGCGGTCTCCAAGCGCATGTCGGCGCATGATAATAAACGTCGGGCTTTGTGCGTGCTTCTTGAGGCCCAGCCCGCCGAGAAATCCCTGAACGAAGGTTGTTTTCCCCGCGCCGAGATCTCCCTGGAGGGCGAATGTCGCAGCGCCCGCGCCATGTTCGTTTTTTGGAGAACTTTTTTTCCGGAGATTGTTTTTCTCGCTGCGAAGCATATCCTTCGCAGTTTTTTTACCGAGCGCCTGAGTTTCTTTTGAAGATAAACTTCGATAGGTTTTCATTTTTATAAATAATGATGGCCCATGCGGCAAGCATGACAACTGCAACGCCGAGGATCAAGCCAAAGAGCGACGCCCTGCTCACCTGGACATTGATCGGGACGCCCTGCGGATAAGCTCGCACGCTCACCTCGTTGTTAATAGTTTCATTCGGCGCGCCGGGCGTGGGATCCACAAATGCAAAATGTTGGATGTTCGCCGCACTATAATCGACGCGCGAAAAACTTTTACCTTCGGGCGCATCTCCCGCAAACGCCGCGTGATCGATGAGCGCGCCCGCTGGGCCATATAACCATAATCCACCGCTCGCGTTTTTCAAAGAGATTTTTACCTGCGGTTTTTTGAGGACGAGATAGCCACGCGCAGAAATCGCCTCGTGGTCGAGCGACGCTTTCTTACTTTTGCCGCCTGTCCATAGCGACCAGCCATCTAAATTTATGCGCGCATTTCCTGCGTTAAATAGTTCCACGAACTCGCCGCTCGCGTCACTCCCGACCGGATTCGGAAACCATTCGTTTATATAGATCACTGTTTTTAACAATGATTTTACTCATCGCACATTAAATTTTTATAAAAGCTCGCCGTCGTCTTTGATCTTCAAATGCTTGTAGGCGGCAGGGAGGACGATCCTGCCGGCAGAGGAGCGCTGGAGAAAGCCGAGCGTCATGAGGAATGGTTCGTAGATATCTTCTATCACGCCTTGATCTTCGGATAATGCAGCGGCCAGCGTCTTGATGCCGACCGGGCCGCCGTGGAACTTTTCGACGATCGTCAAAAGAAGCCGCCGATCCTGCGGTTCAAGGCCAGCTTCGTCGACTTCAAGCATCTCAAGTGTCTTTCGCGCAGCTTCTTCATCGATGATGCTCGCGCCGTGCACTTCGGCAAAATCGCGGGCGCGGCGGAGCAACCGGTTTGCAACGCGAGGCGTTCCGCGTGAAGCACGCGCCAAAATTTCAATCGCTTCCGGGGAGGCGTGGACATTCAAAATCTTCGCCGAACGTTCCACAATTTTTTTGATGTCATCGACGTCGTAATAATTGAGGCGCAGTGTCGCGCCGAACCGCGAACGGAGCGGCGTCGAAAGCAAATTTTCCCGGGTCGTTGCGGCGATGAGCGTGAACGGCGGCAAGTCGAGCGTGAGCGTCCGTGCCGATGGCCCTTTGCCGACCACCAAGTGCAACTTCCGAGATTCCATCGCAGGATATAACACTTCTTCGATCATCGGGTTCACTCGATGCGCTTCGTCGATAAAAAGAATTTCTCCTGGGCTGAGGTTGGTGAGGATCGCGGCGAGGTCACCGGTTTTCTCGAGGGCCGGACCGGACGTTGTGCGAATCATCCCGCCAAGTTCATGCGCAACCAAATACGCGAGCGTCGTTTTGCCAAGCCCTGCAGGACCGGAAAACAAAAGATGATCGGCAGCTTCTTTCCGTTTTTTAGCTGCCTCAAGGATGACTTTTAGGTTATTTTTAATCTTTTCCTGGCCGATGTAGTCATCCCACTCGGCCGGCCTTAATGTGAGGTCTATAGCGCGGTCGTCGGGGTTCGAATGTTCTGCTGATTTCTTCATTTTTTGTCTACTTGACAAGATAAATAATGTATGCTATCATTTCCTTTAGAAAGTAGCTGATTTAAATCTGGGGGCGGGAATTATTTCTAAATCTTTCAGGACGAACCGGTTCCGGCTGGTTCTATCCTTTGAGTAATTCTAGTCCCTTTTATCTTTCGATAGAAGGGTTTTTTATCCTTTCACGAGGAATTGCCCCCAGGTTTAAATCCACTACCACTCCACCTCCCCTGTCACGCTCTCCACTTCGCTGAGCGTCGTCTGGCCCTGTAGAACTTTTAAGATCCCGTCCTGTTGCATGGTGACCATCTCCTGCTTTTGAGCCACTTCGCGCAAGGCGACTTCGGAGGCCTCCTTCAAAATCGTCTTTTCGAGGTCCGGGCCGCCTTCCAAAAATTCAAATATGCCGATGCGACCGCGGTAGCCAATGCCGTTGCACTTTGGACACCCGACGGCCTCATACATTTCATACGCCTGATACGGCGTTTTGTCCACTTTGGCTGGCAAATGGCTTAAGAAATTTTTAATTTTTGCTGCGAGCGTCGCATCGGGCGCTTTTTTCTTTTTACAATCCGCGCACAAAACCCTAACAAGCCGTTGGGCGATCACGAGCGATAACGCCGGGCCGATGCTCTCAACTTTCACGCCCAAATTGATGAGGCGGGGCACGGCGCCCACGGCGTCGTTCGTGTGGAGCGTCGAAAAAACGAGGTGGCCAGTCAAAGCCGCTTGCATCGCGATGTCGGCGGTTTCCAAATCGCGGACTTCGCCCACGAGAATCACGTCGGGATCCTGTCGCACGATCGCACGCAGACCGTTCGCAAATGTATATCCGGATTCTTCATCGACTTGCGTCTGTTCAATTCCCTCAATCCGATATTCGATCGGGTCCTCAAGCGTGATAACTTTTATTTCAGGATCGTTTATGGTGCGCAAAAACGCATAGAGGGTTGTCGTCTTTCCGGAGCCCGTCGGGCCGGTGTTTAAAATGAGGCCGTTCGGCCGCGCGAGTTCTTTTTTGACAAGCACGAGGTTGTCGGCGCGCAATCCCAAATCGCCGAGACCGACCATGGTGGCCGAGGGATCGAGAATCCTCATCACGATCGTCTCGCCAAATTCTGCTGGAATAACCGACACACGCATTTCAATTTCTTTTTCTCCAAGAGAAATCGTAAACCGTCCGTCTTGCGCGAGGTCACGGACGTTGAGCTTCATGCCGGAGAGCAATTTTATTCGCTGGACAAGCGCCGTGTACGTTGCCAGTGGTAGATCGTCAAAAATGTCATGGAGTAGTCCGTCGATACGAAAACGGATTTTGGCTTTTTTATCTTCGGCTTCGGTGTGGATATCCGATGCCCGCATGCCCATCGCGCCGGCAAGAATGATCTCGATGAGCGTTACGGGGGAAATCTTTTGGACATCGCTCTTCACGATCTCGTTGCGAACCGCGTCGATCGAAGTGAGTCGTTCCCGAAGGGTTTCGAGGCGATCCTTTGCAATCTTCACCGTGCCCGTGATCACGTCGGCTTCCGGTTTTATAAATTGATAAAAGTGCCAGGCCGATTCAAGGCTCGCCGGGGATATTACGGCGACTTTCACATCGTATTTTTTGGCCGTCAGCCCGTTTATGAGAGCCTTCGTTGCAGCGAGCGCTGGATTCACCGCTCCAACCGCAAGGCGGTTGCCTTTGATTTCGATTGCAATCGCTTTTGCATTCCGGGCATCCTCTTCGGGGATCACACGAACCGCATCGAGCGAAAGCGGCGTCTTTGAAAGGTCGGCATAGGTCAAGCTGAGCTGCGCAGCAAGCCGTTGGGCCGCGCGCTCTTCGCCATCCCGGTGGAGCTGCTTTAATCGTTCCTGAAGTTCATTCGGCCGCAAGTCGTGCATTGCTTTCATTGTATCGCTGAAAAACGTATAATGCGAGCATGTCCGGACACTCCCACTGGGCGGGAATCAAACATAAAAAAGAAATAACAGACCAGAAGCGCGCGAAGGTTTTTTCGAAGCTTCTTGCCGCGATTTCCGCCGCTGCAAAGACGGAAACGAATCCCGATTTTAATCCTCGGCTTCGGACCGCCGTCACAAAAGCAAAAGAGGCGAGCGTTCCTGCGGAAAATATCGAACGCGCGATCAAAAAAGCGGCGGACAGTAAAAATCTCGACGAACTGCTCTTCGAGGCGTACGGCCCCGGCGGTTCTGCAATCTTGATCGAGTCGCTTTCGGACAATCGCAATCGCGCCGTGCAAGAGATTAAAACCATATTAAAAGAACACAACGGCAAATGGGCCGAGTCGGGCAGCGTCCAATGGGCCTTCGAGAAAACCTCCGCAGGGTGGCATCCCAAATTTCCACAGGATCTGCCAGAAGCGGACAAAAATCAGCTTGTAAGACTTCTCGAAGCTCTTGAAGACAATGATGACGTACAGGAAGTTCATACGAATGCCACCTTTTAATATTTTTAGAAATATTTAATGGTAAGTTTTGTATATTATCCATGATCGCTCTCGGCATTGATCCCGGAACCCGGCGGGTTGGCTATGGCGTCATCCTCCAAGAGGCGCACGAGGCGATTTTTGTTGAGGCGGGCATCATGTCTATCACGAGAACCGACGAACCGGGCGCACTCCTTGAAATCAAGCAGTCGCTCGATAAGCTCATCGCCAAACATAAGCCCGATGTGATTGCGGTTGAAAAGTTATTCTTCGCAAAAAACCAGAAAACGGCGCTTGCCGTTGCGCAGGCGCGGGGCGTCATTCTCCTTACCGCAGAAGAACAAGGTCTCCGGATTCGCGAATATGCGCCGAACGAGGTAAAGAGCGGCGTGACAGGCTATGGCAGCGCTGACAAAAAGGCCGTACTCAAAATGGTGCGTTTCATCCTGAAAAAACCGGACTTGAAAGTGATCGACGACGCAAGCGACGCCCTTGCCCTCGCGATTATGGCGGCGAACGATAGGTTATCCACATCTGCAGGCAATTGACACGTTCGCTCACTTCTCTATACTGATTCTAAAAATTATTGAAAGGTCGTTGGTTTACTCGTAATAATGACAACCGAATTATTCAAACTCACGCTCGCCTTTCGTGGCTTGAGCGACGAAGACGAAGAGGACGCGGGTATTGATAACCCCGACACCATCGAGGAAGATGACGATGATGACCTCGAGGTTGACGGCGGTTCCGCAGGTGCGAGCGATGCCGGTGACGATGACGACGAACCGGCGCTCGAAGAATAGCGACGCTCGTTTCCTCAAAAAACTCCGCACATCATCTGCGGAGTTTTTTTAATCTTTTTCGCCAGACCCTTCGTAGTATTGTAAAATGATGTTTGGCACGTATGCCTTTCACCTATCCATCTGAAAAGCCCAAGCGGGGCATGTGGGGCCGCATATTCACCATCGCGGGCATAGTTCTCGGCGCCCTGATTGGCGTCCTCCTTCTCGTAACGCTCTACTTCGCCGCAACGGTTCCCTCGATCCAGCAAATCTCAAGCCAGCAAATCAGCCAATCAACAAAAATCTATGATCGCACCGGCACGGTATTGCTGTATCAAATCAGCAACGGACCAACCCGCACCGTTGTGCCATTCGACCAAATCCCCCAATCGCTCAAAGACGCCACCGTGGAACTCGAAGATGAAAATTTTTATAACGAACCGGCGTTCGACTGGAAAGGAATCCTTCGCGCATTCTACGAAGATATTATCCATCACAGTTTTGTAGAAGGCGGTTCGACAATCACGCAGCAGCTCGCCCGCACGGCATTCCTCACGCTCGACCAGACGCTCACCCGCAAACTCAAAGAATTCATACTCGCAGTACGCCTTAATAATTATTATTCAAAAGATCAAATTCTTGGCCTATATCTAAACGAGGTTCCCTATGGCCCGAATATTTCGGGCGTTGAAACGGCGAGTGAGGCCTACTTCGGCATTCCGGTTACGCAAATCAATCTCGCAGAGGCAGCGCTCCTCGCGTCATTGCCGCAGGCGCCTTCGTATTATTCGCCGTGGGGCAGTAATACTGACGAGCTTTTTGCCCGCCAAAGATTCACGCTCGAAAAAATGTATTCTGCGGGTGAAATCACTCAACAGCAACTCACCGATGCTTTGAATTATAAAATTACCTTCCAGCCAGAATCCGCGAGCGGTATCGGCGGCGGCATTAAAGCACCACACTTCGTGATGGCCGTCGAACAATATCTTGACGACAAATACGGCGAGAATATGGTTGATCGCGGCGGACTGAGCGTGATCACGACGCTCAACTGGCCGATGCAGCAAGCTGCCGAAGCGGCCGTTACCGCCGGCGTTGCACGCGATAAACAGCTCTATGACTCGACGAACGGCGCGCTCGTCGCGCAAGACCCGACGACGGGGCAAATCCTTGCGCTCGTCGGCTCCGTAAATTATTTCGACACCGCGAACGATGGCAATTTCGACGTTGCAACACAGGGCTTGCGCCAACCGGGATCATCGCTCAAGCCATTTGTGTATCTCACGGGCTTCCAAATGGGCTATACGCCGGATACGATTCTCTACAATGTTCCGACGGAATTCAGCACGAACCCAGCCTGTCCAGCGGTTCCGAATTTTAATGTGATAAATTCGAACTGCTATCACCCGCAAAATTTTGAAAGTACGTTCACCGGCCCAATCACGGTGCGCGATGCGCTCGCACAATCGGTGAATGTGCCCGCCGTACAGATGCTCTATCTCGTCGGCGAACAAAACGCCATCCAAAACATCACCAATTTCGGCGTAACGACGCTCACCAACCCAAGTCAGTACGGCTTGTCGCTCGTACTCGGGGGCGGTGCCGTGCACCTCATCGACCTCACCGAGGCCTACTCGGTCCTCGCGGACAACGGCGTGAAGCATCAGCAATCGATGGTGCTTTCCGTGACCGACAGCAATGGCGATGTCCTTGAGTCGTATCAAGACCAAACAAGCACCGTTGCCGACGAGCAGTCCGTTGAACTCGTGAACGATATCCTTTCCGATCCGAACGCCCGCGCGCCGCTTTTCGGCGCGAGCCAGAACCTCACCGTATTCCCGGGTTACGACGTGGCGCTCAAAACAGGAACGTCAAACGATTATCGGGACGCCTGGTCTATGGGCTACACGCCCTCGATCGTCGTCGGGGTATGGGCGGGCAACAACGACAACACGCCGATGATAGCGCAGGGCTCGAGCATTTTGGCCGCCGTCCCGATGTGGAGCGCGTTCATGACACAAGCGCTACCCATGGTGCCGAACACAACGTTCACCGCGCCGAATCCGCCTTCTGAACCGAAGCCGATCCTCGCCGGGCAATACCTTATCGATGGGCAAATCCATTCGACGCTCTATTACGTCGTAAAAAACGACCCAGCGGGCGCGCCGCCGGTCGATCCGAACAACGACCCGCAATTCCGCGACTGGGAAGCCGACGTACAGAATTGGGTTTCAAATAACCCATGGATTCTAACGAGCCAATCCAACGAAAACACCGGGAGCATAACGACTTCGAGCAGCCCTACTGAGTAGCTCATTGACTTTACGGACGGGGCTTGGTATAAGAAGGCCAGTTTGAGTACTCCAATTTAATACGTACGGCTTCGTAATATCGAAGCAGAAACGGAGACACCAATGATGTTCAAAAAGGTATTGCCTGTAGTTTGTGTGTGGTCAATCCTCTTTGTGACGTTTAACGCCAATATCGCACTGGCGGAGGAGGGAAAAGACGGTTGTCCACCGACGTGTAACGGCCCTGGCGGCGGCATATACTATCAACCCACTATGCTCGCGCACGTCAGCGTCGGCAATCCAGCCTACAACGGCCAAGCCCCAACAAAGGCGGAACTTACCGTTGCCGCGAACGAACTCCAAGCTTGGGTTAATGACCCGGCCAACGCCTCGGTCCTCACTCAAGCCCAAACGTATTTCAACAGTCACGTGTCCCAAATACAAAACGCTGACGACGCTACGGCGGAAAACGAACAAGCACTAAGCTTCGGAAGTGTAATCCCGACAAGTTACCTCAACGGGACAATGCTTCCCGGTATGGGCGCGGCGAACAGGCAGCAAGCTGTCGCGTTCATCCAGCAATATGGCGTTAAGGGTACCATCCTTCAGATGGTCGCCTATATCCAGCAACTCGCAAACGAAGCAGAGCTGCAGGGGCCAAATGCTCCGAATAACAAGGCGAAGTACGCGGCGTATCAGTACAACAATAATACGTCGGGCGCGTTGATGAGAATCGCATCGACTGGCCGCCTGCGCTTCGTCTACCGCGATGTCGACACCTACACGAAAGTTGCCGACGGCCTCCTTCTTATGGGCATGATCTTCGCAATGGTGCCCGGATTGGAAATTGTCGGCGGGGTATGCGGCATTGTCGGCGGCACTATGATTCTGTCCGGCGATTACGGCAACTGAGGTAGCTACAACGGAGGTGGTCTTGACTGAGTCTAAAACAAAATCAGGATGGTGGAAAATGTTCTCTGTTAAATGGGGGCTTGTACTCTGTTCCATCACGCTCCTCTTATTGATCGCCACGAGGTTGTTCTTCGTCCCGGACAATAAGATCGTGGGTTGGATAGGCGCTTTCTTTATCGTAGTCGTAATCCTTTGGAAACGATTCCGTAAACAGCGCAGCCAACTTGCATCAGAAAACTGACCCGCAGCAACCATCATGTCCCGGGTTCTCGGTAGGTAATGTGCAAAATCTCAAAGGCTGACCCCCAGGTCGGCCTTTTCTTTTTATGATTTACGATTTCAAAATCGGTTTCAAAACGTAGTAGTACGAGGTATCGCTCGTGGAGCGGATGAGCGCCGGACCGGCTTCTTCCTGTAATCCAATGAAAATATCGTCGGTTTTAATCGCTTTCAAGGGATCCGCAAGGTAGCGCCAGTTGAAATATACTTCGGCGAGGTCGCCTTTGACCTTCGCGGCGAGTGTTGAAACGTTCTCGCCGAGCGCCTGGTCGGCCGAACTCATTTCGATCGCCTTCTTGTTTTGGTGGATTTTTATCTTTACTTCGCTGTTTTTCTGGCCGAAGATGCTGGAGAGCTTCACGGCGTTCGCGAATTCCTCGCGATCGACGGCAACCTCCGCCTGGAATTCATGCGGAACAATGGCCGCATAGTCCGGAAATGAGCCTTCAGTAAGGCGCGAGATCAGCTCAGCCTTCTCGGTTTTGAAAAGCACCTGATTCTCATCCATCGTCATGCGGACCATCTCGTCGTCGCGCAAAATGCGGGCTAATTCGAGCGACGTCCGGAGCGGCACCAGCATTTTGAATGGTTCGAGGCTTTTTGCGGTGAAAAGGTTCGCCGGCAGGGATTTTTCCGCAAGCCGGAAACCGTCGGTTGAGGCAAGCGTCAGTTTTTCAAGTGAAAAATTGAATAAAACGCTGTTTAATTCCGGCCGGAGGTCCGAATATTGCGAAGCGGCCGTCACTTGCTGGATCGCTTCCCTTAAAAACGCGCCCTTGATTTCGATGTACCCTTCGCCGTCCTTAATTTTCGGCGTTATCGGGAAATCATCGGCGGCCAACCCGTGGATCGTGGCGTTGTAGTTGTCCGTTGCGACCTGTACGTCACTCCCTTTTTTCTCGAAATTCAGCCGGTCGGTTGAAATCGTGCCGATAAGGCTCGAAAGGAGTCCGAGGGGAATGGTTATCTTCCCGTGTTCAATAACTTTACCGGCAACTTTATAACTAATAGCGATTTCAAGGTTTGTGGTGTGGAAAATAATTCCGTCTTTATCGGTTTCGATAAGGATATTTTTTAAAATGGGAAGATTTTGATTTTCTCCGGTCGCTTTTTCAATTATAGAAATCGCTTCTTTAATGTTCGATCGAATAGCAATAAACTTCATATTAGTAATTATAATTAATTATGTATATAAGAAAATTATTTTTATTAAGACTATTACGGGCTGCGTTGTGGGGATAAAAATAATTTTTGTAATAAGCGCGGGATTCAGATCTGATTTTTTTCCGTAGAAGTTGTGGATTAACTCTTAAAAATTAAGTCTTTAATCATTAACACCTTCTGGTTAAGCTGTTGATTTCTACTAATCTCTTGATTGATCTTTTCGTAAGAATGTATTGCAGTGGTGTGATCTCTCCCCAACTTTTCACCAATATATGGGTATGAAAGTTCGGAGATATCCCGAAGAAGATAGATCGCAATCTGTCGCGGCTCGACAACTTCTTTGCGCCGGTTGTGACTCATGAGGTCTTCAACGGACAGATTGAAGAACTCGGCGACCGCTTTGAGGATTTGAACGTCACTCACGCGCTTGGCAAGGTTTTGCGTGGCTTTATCGATGATGTCGGCGGCGATGTCTTCGGTCACTTCGGCCTGCTTCCGCTCTTCGTAGAACAAAATCTTCTTCAAAACGCCCTCAAGCTCGCGAATATTCTTTCTCAGTTTTTTCGCGATCATATCAACGACAGGGTCGGAAAGTTGCCGATTCATGTCCTGTAACTTTGCCTTTATGATGGCCACCCTGGTCTCAAATTCGGGGTAGGCGATGTCTGCAATCAAGCCCCCCTCAAACCGGGAGCGGAGGCGTTCTTCGAGTGTTGGGATCGATTGTGGTGGTCGATCGGAAGAAATGATGATTTGCTTGTTATTTTCGTAGAGGGCATTGAACGTATGGAAAAATTCTTCCTCTGTTTTGTCCTTCCCGCCGATAAATTGAATATCATCGATGATAAGAACGTCGACGTCGCGATATTTTTTCTTAATGCTCTCAATCCGATCGTTTCGAATGCCCCAAACAATGTCGCGAGTGTATTGTTCCGAGGGAACATACTTCGGTTTCACACGACCCTGATATTTTCGCGCGATTTCATTGCCGACAGCTTGGATGAGATGAGTCTTGCCGAGGCCAACGCCGCCATACACGAAGAACGGATTGTATTTTCTCCCAATTTCTTCGACAATAGCCGACGCTGCGGCGAATGCGAGTTCATTCGATGGTCCGACAACGAACGATGCCATCGTATATTTTGGGTTAAGGCCGGTTTCCGGATCGGTTTTGAAGTCCAAGTCCATAATTTCGGCTTTCGCGAGTTGTGCTTGAGGGGTTTGCCGAGCGATAGCAGCTGCCTTGGGGCCCACCACGAACTCAATTTTCTTCACGGAGCTGTCCATATTGCGCAAAATGCCCAATAAATTCTTCTGGTACTTCCCCTCGATCCATTCTTTCGTGAAACTATTCGCAACAGCCACATAGAGCGTGCCATCTTTGCGATCGATAAGGCGACTATCTTTCACCCAAGCAACATAATGGGCTTTGGAAATTTGAACTTCCATCTCACCAAGCGTCGATTGCCAAATTTGATCAAGATCCATGGTGAAATAGTTTACGTTGGGTTAATTATTTATCAGACGAACGTTCTTTGTCAAAGTGCCGCAGGGATACGTTTTGGGGATTTCATGTGCATAAGGTATTCTAGAGCCGAGTCGTGGAGTTTGTCGAGGGTTGATTTTCGAAAAATTTATGATACAATCATAGGCATGTCGTTTACGTACAACCCAAAGAAGAAAAAGCGGCGTCGCACGCATGGATTTTTGAAAAGACAGCGCACGGCCACCGGCCGTCAGGTCCTTTCCCGGCGTCGTGCGAAGGGCCGGAAGAAGCTTACGGTCTAGCGTATGTCTCGTGTGAAGCGCCTGCCCCGCGCGGAGTTCCGGGCGTATGGATATCGGCTCACACGCACACCATTTTTTTCATTAAAAATGAAATCGAACGAAACTAAGGGCCCGCGGGTTGGTATTGTGGTTGGGAAAAGCGTACACAAAGCCGCCGTCACAAGAAATTTTTGGAAACGACAAGCGCGAGCCACACTCGAAAGTTCCGTGCAAGGCAACCGCGATGCTATCCTGATCATGCAATCACGCGTCAACGAACTTACGAAGTCGCAGTTTCGCGAAGCGCTCGTCCGCGCGATTCATCAAACGGCATAACACCCACAACATTTTATTTTTATGAGTTGGTGGCAAATTATTTTTTATCAGCCGATTCTGAACGTTCTCATTTATTTTTATGACACGATCGCTTTTCATAATCTGGGGCTTGCGATCATTCTCGTCACCTTATTGCTCCGCCTAATCCTCTATCCGTTTTTTCACAAAGGCGCAAAGCAGCAGATGCTCATGCAGCGGATTCAGCCGCAGGTAAAAAAAATCCAGGAGACGCATAAAAAGGATATGCAAAAGCAATCCGAAGCGCTCATGGCGCTTTATAAAGAACACGGCATCAATCCATTCTCCAGTTTTCTTTTATTACTCATCCAGTTACCGGTGTTAATCGCGCTCTACTGGGCAGTGCGTTCTGGTCTCGGCACCGGACAGATCGCCGGCCTTTATTCGTTTGTCCCGGCGCCGGCAGTTATCAATACGATGTTCCTCGGTTTCGTAAATCTCGCCGTGCCGAGCTTTACCCTGCTTGTCCTTGCGGCGCTTTCACAATATCTTCAGGCGAGGCTTGCGATCTACAAGCAACCCGAAGGGCACCAGCTCTCTCCGGTAGAGAAGATCGCACGCCAGATGGCCTTCATCGGTCCTATCATGACCCTCGTCATCTTCTACAGTCTGCCTTCGGCCGTGGCGCTCTATTGGCTCTTTTCATCGCTCTTCTCGGCGATCCAGCAATTCTTTGTGAATCGACACTTGCGGGAGAAGTACGGAAATTAGATCCTTCAGGAGATCGCCTTAGCCATTTCGCCGCAGCGACGGCTCGCGGCGGCATTTGATTTTATTAACAAAATATGAAATAGTAGCTCCATTATGGATTGGGAGATTTTTATTAAAAAAACATTCGACCTCCTCGGTTTTAAAGACTATCGCCTCGAGGTGAAGCCTGCCGAAAAGCATGCGGCACTTTTCATTTATGAAGATCAAAATCTTATCCGAGACAACCTTCCTGCGATTGTCGAGAGCATCAATCATCTCATCCAAATGGTTGCAAAAAAGAATTCCGCCGAAACCATTTTCCTCGACGTGAACAATTATCGCCAGGAGCGCGAAAATTTGATCGCCGAACTCGCCCGCGCCGCCGCTAAAAAAGCGCTCGCAACAAAAGCAGAAGTCTCATTGCCCGCGATGAACTCCTATGAGCGCCGGCTCGTGCACGTTGAACTTGCGATCCATCCCGAGGTCCGCACCGAAAGCGCCGGCAACGGAAAAGAACGATACGTGATCATCAAGCCGATTGGAGAAGAAACAAAAACCAATCCCGACAGCTAAGAATAAAAAAGAGCGAAGACTCTTTTTTAGTTTGCGCTGATTGAGAGCGTGTATAATTTCTGATCGTAACGATTGACGAAGAAGATCGAGCTGCTCACAACCGTGAGATTGCTCACGTCCATGTTTTGACTCGCATCATCCCAAAGGACATTCACTGATCCGTTCTCGGCGTTGATTTGATAAATATCGTCGGAGGTGAAGAGCGCCATTTGGTTGTAATCGTCGGGTAAGTATGCTGACGAAAATGCGTTTTGGTCGCGCGGGACGCCGCAGTAGAGGGCAAGATAGCTCGTGGTTGTCGTTGTGCCTGGTGCGCCGACGGTCGACGTACTTGCGGTCGACGTGCCGTTCGAAGGCGAAGCTGTTACGATTGACGTTCCCGTGCCGAAGGTGCATTTCGTCGGCAATGTTCCCAAGGCCACATTCTCAAGAATATTTCCGCTCAAGTCTTGAAATTGCAGATTGCCGCCCGTCGAGCCAATATTAGTGGAGAATACGAGTCCTTCGGGTGAGCTTGTGCCAAAGGGACCGCTCCAGACGCTTTCGAGCCCTGGCAGGTCGATGTCGAGCAGTGTGAGGGCTTGTGCCGCGCTATTGAACAGGAACATCGAACCAGGGGCGTAGTCGCTCGGCTTACTCGAGAGGATAAACTGTGTTTTGCCGATCCACTGCACGGTGAGATCGTTCGCGTGGAGGGTAAGCAGACCAACCGGGCCAGCCTTTGGATTCGCCGCGTTGATCGTCGCGAGCGTTTCCGTCCCCGTCGCTGCGTTTGCAAGGTACGCAATGCGTTCGTCGCCAGGCACCGGCGACCAGACGGGCGATTGCATGCCCTGCGGAAGCGCCGTCCATTTTGAAGAAGCGACAGCAAAGATACTCGTTTGTGGCGCGGTGCCCGCGGCACCAAAGTTTATGAGCGCCAATTTACCGTCAAGCGAGAATGAGCCCCTGATCACGTTACTCGCCGTTGACGAACTGAGGTAAGAAGTTTGGCCTGCGGAGATCTGTGCAACAACGCCATTCGGCTCAAGGGCAAGCACGGTATTATTCGGCTCCACAAAATAATTGAGGACAGGATCATTTGAGAGCGGCCCGAAGGTGCCCGCAACAAGGCCGGTACTGCCACTCGAGCTTGAACCCGTGTTGCCGCCAGTCGCGCCGGTTGTTCCCGTTGTCCCGCTTGTGCTGCTGCCACTCGTTCCTTGCGTTCCAGCGTTCGGCAACGTGCCGGCGGTTCCGCTCGAGGTGGTGCCCGACGCTCCCGACGATCCGTATTGCTTCCAAATATAGAGGCCGACCACCACAAGGACGGCTACAATGATCACTACGGCAATTATGGTTATATAGCGTTTCATAGATTTAGAAGGCGCTGCCACCGCCGCCATTTGAGCCCGATCCGCTCGTACCTTGCCCATTCGAGCCCCCGTTGCCGGTATAACCGTTGTTACTAATATTTACGGGCTGGAGTGTTGGCAGATCGAGGTGCGTTAGATTTGGATTCACAGTATTCAAGATGAGGTACGCGCCGACGAGAAGTATGATGCCGATGAGTGCACTCAGAATCCACTCCTTCGCTTCGTGCTGCCCCGAAGGATTACCTGCCGAGGTCATATATCTCACGCCTCCATAGACGATGGCGCCGAACGCAAGGATTCCTCCGATAAGGAGCGCAAACTGATAGAAGCCATTTACAATCGTTCCGGGCGGCGTGCTCGTTGAATAATTTACGCCGGGAAACGAAAGCGAAATGTTCACCGCGTGCGTCACAGAAACAAACGAGAGAGCGAGGCTCGCAATAAAGATAAAAGCAACTTTTTTTACAATGGATTTGCTCATGAGAAATGGAACATAGTTAAAGTGGTGGCTGGTAGGTGAGATTTTCTGACGCCGTCGCCTGCGTTGAATCGCTCGGATTTTGTACCGTCACGTCAACACCGAACGACGTTCCGGCTGCCGTTCCTCCCGGGAGCGTAATCTGTGCTTCTTCAGGATCCTCTTCGTTTGCACTTGTTTGGCCGTTTACCGTCCACGAATACGAAAGATTATCCTGTGACGCTGTGTTGAAAAAATAAGGCACAGCCGTCACGGTGACTGGGTTTAATGAAAAAGCTCCGCCGGGATAGGGTGCAACGATTACAACCTGTGGCTGAGCCATCGGGATGGTGATGGTATGGATGAGAAATTGTCCGTCGTAACTTGGCAACTCAACTTTGAGTGTCATATCGTTTGGCGCTTGGCCAAAGGGCGGGAATGTAATCGTTCGAGCACCCACGCCACCGCCGAGAAGCGTGTCGTTTAAATACCAATAGATGGTTTGGTTCGCCAAGTTGACCGAAGAGCCGCCGGAAAATATCTCAAGCGATGCGGTTATCTCCGATCCATAGGTCGGCAACATTTTCCCGGCGTAATTCGACGGAATATAACTTCCCGTGGTTTTCCACGTGATCAAAAATTGAGGACCTGCAGCATTGGCCCGGGCGATGCCAAGTATGAAAAGCACGGCCATTATGCCGAGTGCGGTCTTTGCGGTTCGGTTCGCCATATACTCTTTATTATTGTAGCAAACGGAACGACGCTACGCGGCCTTCTCGGATTCTTCGTCGCCGAAATCTTCCTTGTCTTCGTCTGCTTGATAATCTTTAAGGTTCTGACCGCGTCCGGAAGTGATGTCTTGCACCTTCTGCCCGAACTTTTGCTCTTTGTTAAGCGGCTTGTCTTGGGCGGAACCGTTCTCGTCGCCTGCCTCAGTGCCGCTCTCCTTGCCTTCAAACTCAGATTCCGGTGTTTCTTGAAAAAGATTTTTCTGCTCAATGTCCATCGGGTTTTTCTCGGCTTCCGGCGTGAGCTCCTCTTCGGCTTTACGCTCGCCTTCGGTCTTCTCGGACTCATTGGTTTCAGCTCCAGCTTCCTGTGCCCCGGCTTCTTCGGCGGACGTACCTGCGCCGGCTTTTCCAGTTTCCGTTCCAGCCTCAACCCCTTCGGCGCCTTGGGCTGCCTCAGCTCCTTGCGCTGTTCCCTCCGCCGCCGTTGCGGCCTCTTCTACCTCAGTCACACCCTCCGCGGCTTCGCCAGCTTCGGCTGCCCCCGCTTCCGCGCCCCCTTCAAATCCTCCAACAACCCCGGCCACAGCTTTTACTTTTGGATGGTTCGTCAAATACATGCCTGCGCCAACAGCGAAGGCAAGGCCAACAGGGATGCCTATCGCGTCGGCAAGGCCGCCAACGGTGAGATACATGCCGACGGTTCCAAAGCCGCCAAGCTTAAAGACGAACCAAAGAATAAAGACGGCGTAGATCGCAACGGTGTAAAGTTCTGCACCGGCAAAGCCGATTTCTCCGATGACGGGTATGCCAAGAGAAAGGTCGGCGATGGCTTTCACCGCAACTTCTGAAAGGACGAGAAGTGCGGCGACTACTTCTTCTGCAGTGCTGAATCGTTTCGCATTCATCGTAGTGCGCTACAAAACCTGATCTTTCTCCTCGAGAAGCTGTTCGGGATTCGTTGTGATGATCTGATCTTCAAAGTATGACGGCACGATTTGAATTGCAACGTGTCGTTTGCCAGCAAAGAAGATACCGGTGCCGACTTCCGCGCCCAGGAGAAAACTTTTCTCGGCTTCCGTGAGATCGAATGCCTTTGCCACGATATCAATTGTTGCCGGCGCCTGTTTCAAAAGTAATTGGATCGACGAGTTTGTGATGATTGGGCGGCCATAGGGCGATCGCAAGAAATCTTCAACGTCTTGGGTGATCGTCGATACGCCGAGATAATATTTGCGCGCGCGTTTCACGAGGCCGAAGAGGAACGTCGCGCTGTCTTCGTTTTTCATCATGATCCAGGCTTCATCGATGAAGAGCAATCGCTTCGCGAGCTTCGCGCGGATGAGCGACCAGATGAAATTCAAAACAACGAACATGCCGACCGGGCGCAATTCTTCTTCGAGGTCGCGGATTGAAAACACGATGAGCCGGTTACTGATATCGATGTTTGTTGGCTGGTTCAAGAACCCCGCAAAGCTGCCCTTGGTGTATTTATAGAGCTTTTCGGCCAAATCTTTTCCTCCTTCTATATCGCGGAGGACCGTTTCGAGGTCGCCCAAAAGCGGCGGTTCTTTTCCGGCGAAGTCTGTGCCGGCCACGATATCCCGCGACGCATAGGTCTCGGTGATTGCGCGATCAAGCAAGGCGTCTTCTTCCGGCGTGATCTTGCCGAGCATGAGCTTGAGCAAACTTGCGAGCGTCACGATGTGCGACCGCAAAACATCCGACGGTGTTTCCCCTTCCGGCACGAGCGGCAAATCGAACGGATTGATGTGTTCGTGCCCCGAGAGCGAGATATTGAACATGCTGCCGCCAAAGGTTTTTGCAAGCCGGTCGTATTCGTTTTCCGGATCGATCACGAGCACCATGTCGACACCCGCCATGAGAGATCGGATGATTTCGAGCTTTGTTGTATATGACTTTCCCGAGCCGGATTTTGCAAAGACGACTTGGTTTGCATTCTCAAGCGAGAATCGATCGAAGATCACAAGATTATTATTGTGCAAATTAATACCGTACATGATTCCCTCATTAGAAGAGAGATCTTCCGAAACAAACGGGAAGAAGGATGAAATCGGGCCCGTGTTCATTGGCGTATACACCTGCAATTTATCGGCATCGAGCGGGAGCACGGTGAATAGCCCTTCGAGCTGATTGAAGAGCGCGGGTTTGAGATAGATGAGCTTCGCCTCCATCATGCTCACGAGTTTACTTTCAAGCTTTGCGAGGTCGTCTTCGTTGTCGCCGTAGATCGTAATGTATACGCCGGTATCGAAAAGTTTTTCTTCCGACTGCTGGAGTGAGTCGCGGAGATTTTCAACGTCTTGCACGGCGGTTTCAAGCACGGGATTTCGCACGAGCCCCTTTTCCTGTTCGTCGGCTATTTGGGATTCGAGCTGGCCGGCTTTCTTGCGGAGGTTTTTGAGCGCGACGCCCGTGTCTATCGGGTTCACATAAATGGAAATATCAAAAAGATTCGGCAGGTTGATGAGCGGTTCGAACCAACCCGTCGCGAGGTAGCGGGGATATGAAAAAACAAAAAACGTTTTTGCGAGCTTGTCGCCGATCTTCAAAAAATTCGGCGAGATCTGCACGCCTGCCGGTGCGATGATCTTTTTGATATCTTTGAAGTTTTGTGGGGTTTGGTCGGGCATCGTTTTAATGAAAGGTTAATGAAATCATGCGGTATCAGTCCCCGCTCCAAGGTTCGTCCCCCGCTCAACGGTTTGCGGGTTATAAAAATTATAGAAAAGCTCGATGAGTTCCTGGTTGCCGAGCACGGTGGCTTCGAGGCCTACGCCCAAAATGCCGTTCACAATCTGGCTTGTGCGCTGGGTGAGCTGGCCAACATTTTCATTAAATGAGTGGTCGGCTTCTTCTTTTGATTTTGCCGTTGCCGCGGCGTCGGGCTTTTTCCTGTTACCCAAAAACGGAATGCTATCCATCAATCCCTTTTTCGCCCCCGACATCGCCGCGCCCAACGGGAAAAAAGGCACGACAATGAGAAATGTTTTTTCCATAATCGCATTTTTAGACACGAACCCTTTTACGAACTCGGTGTATTCGTCAATTTGGTTCTGGAGGATCGGCGATGTTTCCACTTCTTTCCGGCGCAAAAGGCTCTCTATATATTTGTCGATGTTTACTTTGCGCGAATGGATGAGAATCTGAAGCGGAAATTCGACGGTGTTTAAAAATGTCTGATAGCCTTGCGTGATGATGTTCTGCTCGGTGTCCGATTTCAACGCAAAATTCACCCCACCGACCATAACGACTTGTCGTAAGCTATTGTCTTTGAGAATGGCGACGTTGTCGCGAATCTCTTTTATGTCTACAAGATCGAGCGAATTGCCCAGATCCTGCTTTGCAGGAAGCGCCATGGTATTATTTTCCCACAATTAGTATCGATAATCCAACTATCGATAGTCCACCCGCCGCGCAGCGTCCCGGTCGCCCGCAAGCTTCTGGAAAATCTGATAGCGCTCATTCATCTTGCGTTCGATGAATTGCCGGTCAGAGGTTTTTTGGGTCTCCCCCGTTTGCACATTTTGCCAGCTTTTATGGAGAGCGTTGCCATCGGCAACTTTTGCCGTATCAACCGATTTTTTCCGGAGAGCGTTTGCGAGGATATCTTCAAGCGAAAAACCGCCCGATTTTGCTTCACTTTTGATCTTGCCGGGCGCGGCAATTGCTGTCTGCTCCGGTTGCCAGACGTAGGTTTGCGGTTTCCAATAAAAATTGGCTGCGGAAATAAGAATATTAATGAGGGGGCGGCCCTCAACCTTTACAAACGATATGGCGAGCGCACCGCCGATAAAAATGATTGCGACAAGAAAGAATAGCCATGTCGCAAGCATAAAATATGCGATGGCACTTATGAAGCAGGCAATGCCAACATAGGCAAACTGGCGGATCGAGAACGGGCCCACCACTTTGTCTTCAGTCTCGATAAATTGTGGAACTTGGAACTGCATTGGTTTGCTCTATTATATTATGGATAATTTTTCTGAATCGGCGGTTGCCCGGGCCGTGGCGCTTGGACTGGCTTTGGTGCTGGCGGTTTTGGCGGTTGCGGGATTGGCGTTTGAGCGACGGGCGGTTTCGATGACGACATCGGTTTGATCGGCGTCGACTCCGGTCTCACGACGGGGGCCGCTGTAACATTCGGCGCGCCCGTAACCTCCGTGACGTTTCTCGGGGCTGTGTTTGCCGACACCGCTGACGCTTCCGAGTTCGGCGTGGGAGACGACGAGAACTGTGTGTAGTGTGTGAACTTCGGTCCTACATTTTGTGCGGCAGGAGTGTTTGTGAGCGTCCCGAGCTCGAGCACCGCAGGTTTCACTGCTTTTTCTGGCTTCACGCCTTCAAGCGAAACTTCTGCGCCTCCTCCCGGCCGCGAAAGATGGAAGTCGGTATTTTTATCGCTTGCAGAAAATTTAGCATCTTCATGAAGCATGATCGGGGCCGGATCCGATGATGATGCAGCAGGTGTTACAACCGCGGACTTTTGCGTGGTCCAGTTCCCGGGTGCAATCTTTGATGGTTCAGGCGCAGGCTTTGTGGGCCACGGCGCGCCGCTCATCGGCGCGAATTTTCCTTCGGAAGCCGGCGGAATTTTCGTGAAGGAAGACGGCGCTGAGGGCGCAGGCGAGAGCGGGACAGGTTTGGGTGTCATAGCTTGTGCCTGGCCGGAGCTAATGTCCCGGATCGGCATCGGGGATGGCGCGAGTTTGCTCACGGGTTCGTAAACCTTATCGATATCGGCTCGGAGCGGGACAAAAATTCTTTTGTTGATTTCGTCGGCGATAGTTTTTGTTATTTTTGGATCAAGAGCAAGTGTTGCAGCCAGTTCCCCCGCCAGATCTTCTGGGTGGAGAAAGCCCATAAGCACATATCCGGAAATTTCTGCCACGTCATATCGTTTTTCTTCGGGTAGGTGTTCGTCGGTGCATAAATTCCAAACGAAATCAGCGTTCGGTTGCGAAAAGAGCGCTTCTCGAAGTGCCGGGCTTAAGGAAGGCCAACGACTGAAAACTTGTTGATCTGAAAGAGTGAGCATGTATATTTATTAATGTCCACCACCACCTC
This sequence comes from uncultured bacterium, assembly GCA_963705915.1. Taxonomy (GTDB): domain Bacteria; phylum Patescibacteriota; class Minisyncoccia; order UBA6257; family 2-01-FULL-56-20; genus JAKAGE01. The sequence continues at coordinate 660,074 of OY970126.1, read as the reverse complement.
CGCCACCGGATGGAGCTGCGGGAGCTGCGCCACCTCCACCTCCGCCGGTTGCGATATTGGAAATCCTCTTCTCGATACTTCTACCAAGATATTGGTTTTGTAGTCTATTGGCATCCTTCTTAGTTAAGTGATTGGTAGCTACAGCATTATCGATGGCCTTTGTAATCTCACGCATAAATGATTTTATTTCATCCTCTTTGTCAAGCTTTCCAACGGCCGAGCTGATAAGCAAAGGATTGGTTGAAACGATGGATTGAGCGAATGCTCGTCCCAAGCCGCGTACAGTATTTTCATCCAAACCGAATTTTCCTTCTCCTTCAAAAAGATAGTCTGGGTGAGTTTTTGCAAAATCTCCCTTATCCAATCCTTTAACAAATTTATCTGATGCGGCCTGAAGCAGCTCTCCGGCTCTTTGCATTTTCCCAGCGGGACCAAGCAGTCCCTTTTCGTCTTTCACTTCAACCTTGTCGGCGGCGTCGTCAGCGTCGGCGATAGATTTATGCGCGTCTTCGATCAGCGTGTCTGCGCGAACAATCCTACCGTTATGATTGACCGTGGTGTCGAGGCCAAATTCTTTTATGGCCTCTTTTGCATTTTCTATTACAACCTTTGCGCCACCAGCAAGATCGGCGGCGCTAACTTTTGTTCCCGGAGCGGCAACGATTCCCCGTGAATCAACGACGTCAACTTTTTCCATCTCAGCCGCACGTGCCCTGCTGATCCTTCTTCCGTCGGCGTCGTTGCCAAAGTTTTTATTAATATCACTCATAAGCTTGCCTTGGTCGTAGCCGCTCTTTGCCAATGACTCGTTTTTATCGAGGAATGTATTAAGATCAGTGCCGCCGATTTGCTCAACTTTGTAAAGTTTGTTGCGCTTCTGCCATTCAGCCAGAGCTGCAAATTGATCAGGCTTCTCTCGGAGGCCCTTCGTAACTTCAACAAGACGTTCGTCGCTCATGCCGCTCAATTTCAGATCGGCTGCTCGCTTGCCTACGAGATCTTTTCCTCCAGCCTCGGTCCAGCTTGCAAACTGCCTGCCGATTGTTGGTATGATAGGCACTCTGGCAGCCTGCATCTTTTTGTTCAACGTATTGCCTCCTAATCTTTGATACGTAGCCCGCCCAGCTTTCTTAGTCTGTCTCGTTGTCCAATTCTTCACACCTTTCCCAGCACCCTTCACGATACTCATCGCCGTATCCGCTCCTTTAATAGACATTGCATTTGCTGCAAAGAGTCCGCCGAGGCAAAGACCCGCCATGAGCAATTCATCGAGAGCAGTTTGGATGAGGTTCACGTTACCGCCGGTCTGTGTTGCCATGCTTGCGAGCGGACCGTTTGGGTTGCTCGATGCGATTGATGCCGCTTGCAAACCGACCGCCCCGTTTATGTTGGTCACCGACTGGAAGGCAATATAAATGAAGAACAGCGAAATAACAGGAAAGAACGTCCATTTGAAAAACTCGCTCAGCCATCGTTCAAAATGATGGCTGAGTTTAGGTAGAACCCAGGTGAGCCATGCGAGTGGCAGAAGGACTAAAAGGAGGGCTAGATAAATGTATCTAATAAAAAGCATAATTCCGATTGCGAAAAATGTGATCATGACTATAAACGAAAATACCGCCGAGAAAATGAGCGAAAGCACCTGGACCATAAACGCGCTTGCGCCAGAGGTGTCGCCATTTAAATATTGGCGAGCGGTATTGCAGAGGGCAGCTCCGACAGGTCCGCCAAGGAGTCCGCCGGCAACGTTGCAAGCCGTTTGGCCTCCTGTCGCTGCAGGAGGCGGTTGCATAAGATTTTGCGGCGCAAAAGCGTTTGTGAGATTTGTGGCGAAACTTATTGTGCCGCCTTCGGCGTTAACAAAGTAGTTGCTCAAGTTGTCGGCAAACCCAACAATGGGAGCTGTAATCACAAGCCCAAAGTTCACAAGGATGGCCATCACAACTAGCTTCCAAAGCATTTGTTTGACGCCATAGGCTTCGCTTCGAAGGATTGTTGCGATAGCGATAACAATTATGCCGAGCACAAATCCAAGATTTGCTACCGAAAGCGCGATTGAGAATCCAGTTTGTACGGTGGGAGAATTGAACACATTGCCATCGAGATTCAGCGCGAAGGTGATGATGTAAGCTCCAAGGCTGATGAAAAGTCCTAGGATAGCATTGACGACAAAGCTGATTCCGTAGACGGCACAAGTGAAAGCATTTGCGCCGCAACTCAGAAGGTCTGGTATCGATCCACCTGCCGCATGTGCAACGCCAGTACTCAACGTAAATCCAAGCACCGTAAGGAACATCCCAGCGAGGGCAAAACCCAAAATTTTTTTAGGCGATAGCCATTTCATATCATTGTACGGTCGCTCGGCACGTTGCGGGTGTGTCGCCGGTATTATCGCTCAAGGTTATAGTGTAGGTGCCAGCAAGGTTATAAGCGTGGGAGAATACATAGCCAGTTGTATTGAAACCGTCAGAAGAAGACCAGCTGTAGCTTGGCTGATTGCCTTGAGAATCCGTCTTCCCGCCGCTTGCACTGATCGTAATCGGATATGTCGTTGACGCAGATTGGAGCGGGGGATTGCAGGTGAGCGGGAGCGGAGCAGGTGGAGTACCACCACCTTGGATGCTTCCTGGGCTGATACCCAAGAGCCCATTGGTTCCTGCGTTCACCGCAGCACTCACGAGCGAATTAAGGAGTGATGTAACCATCGCGTTTAAGATTCCCTGGATGCTATTTGCGGCTGTAATTAACTGTTGAGGTGAATTGAGGGCGGAGTTCAAACTAAAGCCCGTGGCCGCTCCCGGGGTGACGGTTTGCGGGTTTGTACCGTCTGCGCATTTTCCATTATTCGCCACGGTGACGGGAAAATATCCAGGGTCGCATGTTCCATTCGAATTCGGATGGTAGGGGACATTATTTTTGTCGATACATTCGAGGTGAGTTCCGTTCGGCTGGCTTCCGTCATCGCAGACCAAATCTCCGGTAAACCCCTGGCTGGCGATGGATTGTGCTTGCGTCGCCTGTTGATTTTGTTGAGCGGCGAGATCGGTTGCCTGCGCTTGGAAGAAAGCACTTTGGTAATAATTTCCTGCCGGAAGTGCCGTTACGCCGTATGCCATCCATCCACCGTTCGAAAAATTATTATAAAACTGCCCAAGCGTATTGCCGCCGAGCGATTCTTGGAAAATATCCGCACAAACATTACCGCTCGTGCCGGGCGTTTGATAGTAGACACTAAGGGTCGTCCGAACCTGGGCCATGAATTCCGGCCCGACCGCGCACGACATTTGGCTGCTCAATATATTGAGGGCGGTTTGTGTATATGCTTGAGTGAGCGTTGTCGCCCAATCAGTAAGGAATCGGGGCGCGCCGCTGCCCTGGATCCATGAGAGGACATGTTGTTGTATGAGGGCAATGAGGACGTTTTTAAGGATTTGCAAAATGATGTTGTTTACGAGATTTTCAACCCCTTGAGCGAAAAGGCCAGGATCATCGGTTGCTATATAACCGCCCGCAACGAATACTGTTCCTCCGAATTGGGCATGGGCGGTTTGGATGCCGAACATGCCCTGGAGAAATCCGAGAGGTGCGTTCATGGCGATGCTGTTGCTTGGTGCATTGGCCGCTGAGACTTGTTCAATCTGTGATTCCAGAGCCTGGGCTGCAGCATCGTATTTTTCTTGTTCCCCTTGGATTATGAGGGATGCTTTCAGCGGATCGCCGCTCGCCCCTTCGGCAACCTGAACTTCATTGCTTTCATAAACAAGCATTGCGATCATGCTTTTTTGAAGAGGGACGAGAGATGCCGGGGTGTTGATCGCGGTAAGATCCGTGAGCGCTCCCGATAGATTATTTTCTACGGAAGCAAGATCGTCCACGCTTGCTGCGGGATTATTGATGGTCTGCTGTAGATTTGGCTTCACTACGTACTCTCCGAGGATATAGTTAACGTTATTTTCATAATCCGTCATATCTTCGGCGGTGGGATTCTGAATGGTGTGGAGTGGCTCGTTGTTGACCTCCGTATCCCAGTTGGGAATTTGAAGAGCTTGGGTCGCGGTCGCATCCGCGACTTCCATTGCGATTGAATTTACATCGGGTTGAACGAAAACGGGATTCCCCGACGCATCTTCTTGGGGGCCGTTCGGGTTCGCGCTTACAACACTATTCAAAAATGAATTTGCAAGATTGTCGGTAAGATTATTTGGGTCTGAGGACGTAGGAATCGTACCTTCGGTTTGAATGACGGGGGTGACGGAGTCGGTTATTGGAGATTCGGGTATAAAGACGTTGCTTTGCGCCGTTGAAGTTTGGCTGATAGCAATCGCCGGCGTGCTTGATGAAATTTGGGTAGCCGGTTGCGTGTTGATGTTTGTCACGACAATCGCAGATAAGCCTGCCGACGCAGCCAAAATCAGAAAACCGGTGATCAATTTCTTGACATCGATCATTTACCTTTATTATAACCCCTGATTTTACAATATATGTCGCCGTTATCCCCACGGAATGCCGGAAAAATGCCCTCGCCGTGCACGGTTTAGAAAAACAACTCAGCAACTTTTTCTATTTGCTCAATACTGAGGTTTTGCGGCCTTGCAGACGGGGCAATAATTAGCTTTTTAAGCCCATTCTGAGCTTCCTCCTTATCGATTTTCGCCCCATCGGCCAAGTTATTCAGAATGGTTTTTCGCGGCTGAGAGAAAAGTGCTTGAACAGCCTTATAATATCGTCTCGGTTCAATATTGAGTTCCCCCATCCTCGTCTTGAGCAAAACAACAGCGGAATCAACGTTTGGCGCCGGGGAAAAATGCTCCCTCCGAACCTGCGCGACTATGGTAGCCGAAGACCAAAACTGCACGCTTGCCGCAAGACGATTCATGTTCGGTGGGGCGGAGCAAATCCGATCGGCAACCTCCCGTTGGACCATCACTGTCGATCGCTCCGGTTTCTTCTCCAGTTCCCCAACAACACGGAGGAGCTTCCCGGTGATGTAATAAGGAATATTACCGGCCAATTTCCATTTTTTGTCTAGAAATCGCACATTTTCTGTGAGCGGCTTCAAAATTTTGAGGACGTCGCCTTCTATTATTTCCAGATTGCGAGCGGTGTCGAATTTTTTGCGGAGCGCGTTCGCGAGCATCGGGTCCTTTTCAATGGCAACTATCTCGATTTCTTTATCGGCTGATAGATTGGCGAGGAATAGTTCAGTGAGTTCGCCGTGTCCTGGACCAACCTCAACCACAAAGTCTCCATTGGTAAGTTCAAGCGATGCGACAATCTTCTCGAGGGAAGATTTATTTTTTAAGAAATGTTGTCCAAGTTTAGGCATGTTACGTCAGGGATATGGTTGGATCATCCCATGAGTCTGCGTCTTGGTCGAGGGAGTCGTCCGCGCCGTCACTGTAATTTCCAGTTCCGCCCCCCCCGCCCGCAAACGTGATGCAGTCCTCGGGAATTTCTGAGATGAATCGCGAAGGGATCCCGTAAAAACTTATCGAGAGCCGTTCCCGCGCGCGCGTCATTGCAACATACATCAACCGCCGTTCTTCTTCGAGCGATGCCTCGTCATCGAGCGACCGCCCATGCGGCAGCAGGCCTTCCGCTGCGCCCGCGATGAAAACGGTGTCGAACTCCAGGCCCTTGGCAAGGTGGATGGTCATCATAGAAACTTCCTTGCCGCGATTCTTTTTCTCGTTTCCATTTGCATTTGCATCATCAGTGGATTGCAGCAAGCTCAGGCGTTCGAGAAATTCAGGCAACGATTGGAACTCGGCCGCGAACGTCACGAGCTCGGCAATATTTTCTTCGCGCTCATCGGAATTTATAAAATTTTCTTCGAGATAGGCCATATAGTCGAACGTTTCAAGGAAAAGCTTCAGCATATCGGTTGGCCGCATCGTTTGCACTGATCCATCGCTCTTCGCAGCAAGCACTCGCAGCTTCAATTGAAACTCCGCAAACTTTCGTTTTGTGAGATTTTTTTCGAGCCGTTCACGTGCAAGTTCGTCTTTGTCGTTCGATGCATAGCGTAATGCGGCGATCGCATCTTTCACTTCGCGGCGTTCATAAAATTTCAATCCACCATAGATTTTATAAGGAATATTGCGGCGAATAAGACCTTGTTCGATCGCCCGGGATTGCGCATTTGTCCTATATAAAATGGCTATTTCCTCTTGGGAGCCTTTACTTGAATTTCCAGCGCGGGCTGCGTCTTCCGCATCGCTTCGTCCACGCCGCTTGCCGATTTCTTGTGCGATCCATTCCGCTTCTTCGTTCTCGCCCCACGCCTCAAAGAGCGTGATCCGGTCGCCGTCGGGATTTTGCGTGAATAAATTCTTTGGCGTGCGGAATGAATTATTCTTCACGACACCCGCAGCCGCACGGATGATGTTTCCCGTCGAGCGATAATTTTCTTCGAGAAAATAGACCTGCGCGCCTTTCCATTGTTTGTCAAAATCCAAAAATGTTTTGATGTCAGCATAACGCCAGCTGTAAATGGTTTGCTCGTCATCCCCCACCACGCTCAGGTTGCGATGGCCTTGGGCAAGGAGCGTGATGAGTTCACATTGTTTTGGATTGATATCTTGATATTCGTCGACAAGAACAATGTCGAACATCGATTGATATTTTTCGAGTACGCTCGGATTCTTTTTAAAGAGCTCCACAACTTTTTCTATGAGGTCATCAAAGTCAAACGCGTTGTTCCGCACGAGCGCTGCTTCATATTTTTCAAAAACAGAAACAATATTTTTTGCCGTTCGCAAGTCGGCTCGCGCGCTTGCCTCGGGCGATTTCAGCTCCTCGAGCATCCCATCCCGATTTTTTATCTCAGAAATTTTCTGGGCAAAAAATGCCGGCGATTCTTTTCTGTTCAACTTTTCTCTCGCCGCCCGCCCGAGCATGCCTTCGTCGTCTTTCGGCGGCTTCGGCAAAACACTTTTCACCGTTTTTTTGATTAAGTCAAAAGAATCGTGGTCATCGAAAATCACAAAGTTCGGCGTTCTGCCAAGATGCCGACACTCTTTTCTGAGGATTCGAGCCCCAAGACTATGAAATGTACTGAGAAGCGGTCCTGGAACGTTAACCCTGCTCGCCATTTCCTTGGCGGCTTTATTGGTGAAGGTGATAGCTAAAATGCGCCCTGGAGCCATCCCCGAGTTAATTAAATAGAGGATCCTGCCGGTTAAAGTCCTTGTTTTACCGGTTCCAGCCCCTGCTACTATTAAAAGTGGCCCATTTTTGGCCTCCGCAGCCTCCTTTTGGGCTGGATTCATAGGGAAAATGCCACTTTTTTGAGTTTTTTGATCGTTTTGGGTCATCTATGCTACTATAAGTCTATTAGTATTATCGTCGGAAATCTTAAGAGTAAATATAAACCACTATCCGTGGTCGCTTTTTTGGTAGGGGTGGTCCTAACATTCCGCTTCGTCTATCTTCCTCAGACCGGAACCGCGGTAGAAAAGGGAGTTCTTAGTGGCCCAGACGAAGCTGCGGCTTCCACGGCGAATTCACTTGTGCCAACCGCTCAAGGCGCCGAGCTTGATGCTGCAGCCGTCGTCGGTGCCGGCGCTTTGCAAGATCCGGGGCTCGCCCTTCTCACGTCGGACGTTAATAGCGACGCTCAAAATGGATCGCCGGCAACCACACCCTCGGACGATATGTTAGACAACGCCGCCCTGCAGGATCCTGGTCAGCCGATCGGCCCCGCCATCGATCGTTCGGGACTTATCTCCTACACGGTGCAATCGGGAGACAACCTTTCGCGCATCGCTACCTATTTCGGTATCTCAGTCCAAACTATTCTCGACGCAAACCCCGGCGTGAAGGCGGCAAACTTGCAGGTCGGACAGACACTGGAGATTCTCCCAACGTCCGGCGTCATCTATAGCGCGAAAGCTGGCGACACGTTGTCATCAATTGCGAGCGCTTTTGGAGTTCCTCAAGATAAAATAACGCAATTCAACCAAGGTGTAAATTTTAGCACACTCTCTGCCGGTCAGCCGATCGTGATTCCAGGAGGGACCGACGTTGCGACGAATCCCCTCGCCACACAAACCGGCAGCACGTTGCCAAATTTTAATAACGACTTCATTATGCCTGCTAAAGGATACGACTGGGGCATTCTTAACGATAACAACGCCGTTGACATTGCGAACTCGTGCGGTACGCCGGTTGTCGCCGCTGCGGCTGGCGTCGTGATCCCCGATCCGAATATCTCCGACGCGCCGGGAGGTTGGAACGGTGGCTACGGCAATTTTGTCCTCATCGAGCATGCATTTGGCAACAACGTTGAGACGCGATATGCACATCTTGAGCAAGTACTTGTTCAGCCTGGAGACTATGTAAATCAAGGCCAAGAGATCGGCCTCATGGGCCAGACCGGCGACGCAAGCGGCTGCCAAGTTCACTTTGAAGTGATTGGCGCACAGAATCCGTTTGCGAAGGCATAAAGGAACAAGCGGCTCGGACATATTCTTTTGCATTTGAAGCATGTGGTTCACGCATGCTCGCGCGACCACTCACTCACTGGGATTCGCGGATGCGATAACTGAACGCTTCGGCGAGATGTTCTTCTTTCGTGACATCACTTCCTTCCAAGTCGGCAATGGTCTGGGCCACTTTTAATAATCGATAGTAACTTCGCGGCGAGATTCGGGCATTGTCGAAAGTGTCCACAAACTTTTCTGCGCCTGACGTCATCCGTATCGTTGCATGGACCTCGCGCGAGGTCATTTCGGCATTTGTTTTCGCCGCGCCAAAGCGTCTCTGTTGTCCACCGCGAACTTTTTCGATCTCAGCTCGCAGTTTTTCATTCACCAAAGTAGTTTCGGCCGCCTCGCTATCTTTTTGGATATCTTTTCTCAATTCCTGGATAGTCACGCGGCCAATGCGAACATACAAATCGATCCGGTCAAGCAACGGCCCAGAAATTTTCTTCTGATATTTAATCACTTCGTATGCCGTGCACGTACATTCGCGTTCGGCATCGCCATAGTACCCGCACGGACATGGATTCATTGCTGCGATAAAAATAAATCTCGAAGGGAACGTGACTCGATCTCTCGTCCGTGCAATGTTCACGAATCCCGATTCGATCGGCTGACGGAGCGCCTCGATGGTCCCCTTCTGAAATTCTGGAAGCTCGTCGAGAAACAAAACGCCGCGATGCGCCAAACTTATTTCTCCCGGTTTCGGATCCGCGCCGCCGCCGATGAGCGCCATGGTTGAAATGGTGTGGTGCGGAGCGCGAAAAGGTCTGTCGCTCATCAATCCATTCGGGTGCAATCCCGCAGCGCTCCAAATTTTCGTCACCTCGATTCCCTCTTCGGGTGTGAGCTTCGGCAAAATACCGGCGAATGCTCGGGCGAGGAAACTTTTGCCGACGCCGGGCGGACCGGTCAAGAGCACATTGTGTCCCCCGCCCGCCGCGATCATTAATGCCCGTTTGGCATTGTCTTGGCCCTTAATTTCCGAAAAATCAGTACCGGCTATTTTGTTTAGCGCATTATCGTTCGCAATATATGGCAAAAAAGCCCTTTGACCAACAAAAATGTTTATCACCTCTTGTAGGCTTTCAACGGCTATTATTTTTATATTTTTAATCAAGACAGCCTCATTTGCATTGGCCTTCGGCAGAAAAATATAAGTAAAACCTAGCTCGCCCGCTTTTTGGGCTATGTTTAGCGCACCGACAATTGGTCGAAGTCTTCCGTCCAAAGCTAATTCGCCAAGAAATAAAACCTTTTCAGGATTTGATATTTTAATCTGCCCTGTTGCCGTTAAATATCCAAGGGCAATGGCTAAATCATATTGCGAGCCAGTCTTTTTAATATCTGCCGGGGCCAGATTTATGGTTATTCTTCGATTTTCTCGATTCGGAGGTTTTACACCGCAATTTTTTAATGCCGAATTAACGCGTTCTTTGGCTTCGGTAAGCGATCGATCACCGAGGCCAACAATAGAAAAATCATGAAGGCCAACGTTAATATCCGCCTCGACTTCTATAATTTTCGCCTCAATACCTTCAAGTTCAGCCGAATAAAGACGTGCAGGATTTTTTGGCATTCCTAAGGAATACCACAAGAGGCATTAAATTCTCATTAAATATTATTTATTCGCTTTATCTTTCTTGCAAAAGCGAGATTCTGGGTCTATATCCAAAATTTCTTTTTCGATTGGGCGATCACACTTCTCGCAAATTCCATAGGTGCCATTTGAAATCTTTTGGAGGGCGTCTTCAATATCTTCAAGTCGGACTTTGAGATCGTCAGCGATTGCCATTTGGTTCCCAACTTCTTCAGAAGCATCAGATTCTTCTTCGAAACGAGGAACATCAATGCCGAGGTCGACAGGCTTCTCGGTTCGCTTAATTTCTTGATTTAAAAGCGCCCGTTCTTTCTCAAGTTTATTTTTATATTCTTTTAATGTGTCAGGAGTCATAATGACAACGATACGCGGTTAGTCCTTAGGAGTCAATCTAAAGTGGGAAATGATGACTCAGAATCCGGCAATAAAAATTTCATTAAATTTTGCCGGATTCAAATCCGCGTGAAATCCGGCAAAATAATCCGGCAAAGCGGCAAAGATTAAAGAAAGATTAAAAAATGTTTGCCGGAATGTTTATCGCTTTACATCATTTAAAATTCGAGTACCAATAATATCTCATAATAGCTCAATTTCTTATGATTTGAATTTTAATTGATGTGTCGCGCTAAACATTGTTGTAAATCAATAAATAATTATAAATCGTGTAAAGCGCTAAACAGGATTGTAAATGAGATTTTATAAATTAATAAGAAATTGTAAATCATGTAATCCGCTAAACAAATTAAAAATGTTTATCAATGTTTAATAACAATGAAAAGATTGGGAAACTGGGCGAAAAGATAGCTTGTGGATATCTTGTTAAAAAAGGCTATAAAATTGTGGATAGAAATTATAAGAGAAAATTTGGCGAGATCGATGTGATTGCTAAATCAAAAGAGGGGACGCTCGTTTTCTGCGAGGTGAAGACGATAAGAGAGATGGGCAATCCATTCGACTGGATCGCGCCGGAGGATAATGCAACGGCGCACAAGCTGAGAAAGATGAGGCGAGTGGCTCAATTTTTTGCTGCGAAAAATCAAGATCTGATTCGCGAAGACAAAGGATGGCGCATTGATCTTCTCGCGATAGTACTTTCGAGTAATGAAACAATAATCCGCCGGATCAAACACTATGAAAATTGCGCCTGATAAACACGCCTGATAAACATTTGACATCGCAATAAACAATGACATATACTGGAGTTTAAGCCGCTTCCTGAGCGGTTTTTCGTTTAAGTGGAGCTGCAGCGGCAAAAAAGTCGTGGTGGCAGAAACCAAAACGGGGACAAGAAGTCGAAAATTTAATAAAAACTTAATAACAATTTCATAAAAAATGTTAAACATAAAAGAACTCACAAAAGCGCTCAAGCAAGTTGCTGAAGAGAAAGGCCTTGAGCCGGATAAAGTTTTAGAAGTGATCGAATCATCGATCGCCGCTGCATACAAAAAAGAATATGGCGAAAGGGGGGAGGTGGTGAAGTGCAACGTTGATCAGAAGACTGGCGAGCTGAAATTCTGGCAGATCAAAAAAGTTGTTGATGAAACGACGGTTCGTTTTGTTGACGAAGCCGAACTTCAAGCTGAAGCTGAACGCGAAGAAGCTGAGCGGCAAGCCGCTGCGGCAGGGAAGCACGATCGTGGCAAACACACAAAGCCGGTCGCGACGGCAACGGCTGTTGCAGAAGCGGAAAACGACGAACATAAACTCCCGCGATTCAATCCGGAGCGCGACATCACGCTCGAAGAAGCAAAGAAAATAAAGAAAGGCGCTGAGCTCGGCGATGAACTTTCATTTCCGCTCGAAACGCACGAAGACTTTGGACGCATTGCAGCGCAAACCGCAAAGCAGGTAATTCTCCAAAAGCTTCGCGAGTCCGAACGCGATTCTATATTGAATGAATGGCGCGGCAGGGAAGGGCAGATTGTGAGCGGCGTTGTGCAGCGCTTTGAGCGAGGAAATATTTTCATCGATCTCGGCCGCACGATTGGTGTGATGTTCGCAAACGAATCGATTCCAGGCGAACACTATCGCACCGGTGAGCGGCTTCGCTTCCTCGTGCTCGCGGTGCAAGAGGATACGCGCTTGCCAGGCATCATTCTTTCTCGTTCACATCCGAAATTTGTTACCGAACTTTTCCGCATGGAAGTGCCGGAACTCGCCGAAGATTCCATCGAGATCAAATCGATTGCGCGAGAACCGGGCAATCGTACGAAGGTTGCTGCATCGTCGAAGGTCGACGGTGTTGATCCGGTTGGCGCACTCGTGGGCCAGCGTGGAACTCGTGTGATGGCCGTGAATAACGAACTCGGCAACGAAAAAATTGATATCGCCGAATGGTCGGAAGACCCCGAAAAATTTATTGCGAACGCCCTCTCACCGGCAAAGGTTGAAAAAGTTGAAATCCTGCCACGTCGTGAAGCTCGCGCGTTTGTTCCTGAAAATCAGTTGAGCTTGGCAATCGGCAAGGGTGGACAAAACGTCCGTCTCGCCGCGAAGCTCACCGGTTGGAAGATCGATGTCCGTTCGCAGACCGCGCCAGACGAAGTGCAGGAAGGCGGCGTTGCCGGTCTTGTCGATGACGACGGCGCGAATGACCAGATTGCGGCACCGGAAGAAGAAGGGCACGAAGACGTTGCGTTCTAGCAATCAGAGAACTATTATGTCGATAAAGGCGTATACATAAGAGCAAAATAACGAAAAATACCTATGAGCAAAACAACCAGCATTTGGGAAAATATTCCGTTGGGCGACAAGTCGCCGGATGTGATAAACGTTGTGGTTGAGATTCCCAAGGGGAGCAACAATAAGTATGAGTTTGATGAGAAGCTCGGCGTGATCAAACTCGATCGAGTTCTCTACTCACCGTTTTTCTACCCGCTTGATTACGGCTTCATTCCGCAAACGCGTTCGGAAGACGGTGACCATCTCGACGCACTTGTCATCGGCAGCAGTCCGTTGCCCGTTGGGTGCGTTGTTTCGGTGCGGCCGATCGGCATGCTCAAGATGATCGACTCAGGCGAACCGGATGCGAAAATTCTTGCGGTGCAGGAAAAAAATCCGCGGTTCGAAAAAATAAAGAACATCAAGGATATTGAAAATTTTGAACCACATCTTTTAAAAGAGGTTGCACATTTTTTTGCAACGTACAAAGACCTTCAAGGTAAAAAAGTTGAGATTCAAGGATGGGATGGCATCGATGCCGCCCACGCTGAAATTAAGAAAGCTCAGGCGGTCTATGCAAAGGAAGAATAAGTAAGATTTCATTAAATAAAAATAAAAACCAATGGACTACGAAAACCAATACTTAATACCAACGGTCATCGAGAAATCACAATACGGCGAACGCGCGTATGACATCTATTCGCGCCTTCTCAAAGAGCGCATTATCTTTCTCGGCGGTCCGGTAAACGATGGCGTGGCAAACACAGTCATCGCCCAGCTTTTGTTCCTCGACCATGAGGATCAGAAAAAAGACATCCGCCTCTATATTAACAGCCCAGGCGGCTCGGTCACGGCCGGTATGGCGATCTATGACACGATGCAATTCGTGAAGGCAGACGTTTCGACCGTTTCGATCGGCGTCGCCGCTTCGATGGGTGCATTCCTTCTTGCCTCCGGCAAAAAAGGTAAACGGTTTGCACTTCCGAACGCAGAAATTCTTCTCCACCAGGTTGCCGTGGAATCGATCGGTGGCCAGGCGACGGAAATCGAAATCTCTGCGCGCCAAATCTTGAAGACAAAGCAACGGATGAATCAGATTCTTGCAAAGCATACGGGACAAACACTCGCAAAAATCGAGCGCGACACCGAGCGCGACTTCTGGCTCTCAGCCGATGAGGCGAAAGCCTATGGCGTTGTGGACGAAATCATAAAAAAGCCTTTATAAATCGATAAAAGGAAGCCCCGGCACATGTCGGGGCTTTTAATGTTCGATCGTCAAAAGACGGGAAGGGGTGAGATGCTAATGAACGATTCCAAGGGGAAGGCGCGGGATTTGTGAATGACAAACTGGGTCGAACATTCTTTACCGCAGCACGTGACGGGGATGAGCCCCAGGAGCTGTCTTTGGCTTACGATTCCAACGACCCCGCATCCTGGACATGCAAGAAACGCTCGAAAAGGATCGTATGGATCTTGGTCGAGACCCTTGATCTCGGTCACCATAACAATCTCCCCGTTGCTCAGAGGTCCAAAGGAATCTTCCGTGCTGTTCGTCTGCTTCTCTGTCGGTTCATGAACGACGGTGAGTTCCGTTACCATAGCCCCTCCTTGCGTTGAAGTAGTCGATCTTCTTTCATCATAACGCCAGCATCCTTTTTGGAAAATGTGCACAAAGCGGCTTCGTGCTAAAATCATGCTAATGGCAAGCAAACAAGAAAATGTGAGTGACCTTCTCACGAGGAACGTCGAAGAGATTATCGAGGAAGAACATCTTCGCGCAGCGCTCGCGTCGGGGAAAAAATTGCGGATAAAATTAGGCATCGATCCGACGTCGCCCGATCTTCATTTGGGCCACGCAATCGCACTCCGCAAACTCCGCGATTTTCAAAAAGCCGGACACACCATTGTGCTCATTGTTGGTGACTTCACCGGTCGCATCGGCGATCCTTCAGGCCGCACCGAAGCGCGTAAGCCCCTCACGGAAAAGGAGATCAAGAATAATATGAAACACTATCTTGATCAAGCCGGAAAAATTTTGAATATCAAGAAAGTGGAAGTCGCCTACAACAGCCAGTGGTTCGACAAAGAGGGGATCGAAGAATTCGTGAAGCTCGCCGGCGCAACGTCCTTCCAGCAAATTCTTCGCCGAGCCGATTTCAAAAAGCGAATCGATGCCGGCCTCGATATTACATTCCTTGAACTCTTATATCCTTTATTCCAGGGCTACGACTCCGTGAAGGTGAAGGCTGACCTTGAACTTGGCGGCACCGATCAGAAATTCAATCTGCTCATGGGTCGTCGTATTCAGCGACATTTCGGTATTCCTGAGCAGGACGTGATGACGTTGCCGCTTCTCGAAGGCCTGGATGGCGTGAAAAAGATGAGCAAAAGCGTTGGCAACTATATATCGCTCGATGACGCGCCAGACGATATGTTTGGCAAGATAATGTCCATCCCGGATGCCCTTATCGAAAAATATTTAAACCTTGCCACCGATCTTTCAGAAGAAGAGATCAAGGCGATCAAGAAAGAGAAGAATCCAAAAGTCCAAAAGGAACGGCTCGGGCTCGAGGTCGTAACGTTATATCACGGTGCAAGCGCTGCGCGGGAAGCCAAGGAACATTTTGAAAAACTGTTTTCAAAAAAAGAAATCCCAAGCGATATCCCTGATTTGATGTTTAAGAAGGGGACAGTGTCCGCGCTCGACATCGTTCTTGCGGCAGGAGCCGCGAGCAAAAGCGAAGCGCGTCGCCTCATTGAGCAGGGAGCATTCGATGTGAACGGGAAAACCGAGAGGAATCCCACGGCAAGCGTTTCGCTTAAAAATGGGGATGTCGTAAAAATTGGGAAAAAGCGGTTTTATCGGGTGAAGATCTAAGCAAAAGAAGTTATCCACAGCACCGCGTTGCACGCTGATGCTCAGTTGGTATAGTTATATCAGAACACGAACAACTTCATAAGTAGTTTAACTGCTCAATTTGAGCGGTACCGAAATAATATTTCTATTGTTTCTCGTAGATTCATTCTTCCTGGCTCGGCCCGTCGCTTGCGATGGGCCTTTTTTTATCTTGTTTTTATGGCTCGGTTGTAGTATAAAGGTAGGCAGTTCTAAACCAATTCAATGACAGGAGGCTCTGGATGCCTGAAGCGATTCTCGTTACTTACAGCGATTTTCTGACCATCGAGCAAAGGTTGAAGTCGCTAGGATTCGAAGAGATTTCTGCATACGAGACCTGCAACTTCACCAGCATACGCGGCCTCGTATCTCTCAGGGGGTTCTTTCTCCGTGGTGAAGTCGGCTTTAAGTACGAGGAAAACGGCTACGCCATTAAAGTTTGGACGAGCTGCCTTCGCCGTGAGATTGTGCAATGTCGCAAGGCATCGCTCTTCTCGCAAGATATCATTGTAGGTCGACCTCCGAGTGAAGACGCCGGCCGGGTGGTTGTTACAGACTTGCAGGATAAGGTGGAATATTTAGCTCGATCCTCGCACCGAACGAAGAATTTTGTGGACACTTTGACCAGGCGCGCGTGGATCGCCCAGTGGAAAATTCGGCATCGACCGGTCTGCGATATGTGCGGCGGACCTATGTCGATTTTTGTGAAAGATAACGGCGGAACCTTTTGGGCTTGCTTTCATGGCGCGCCCCGAGGGAATAAGGAACCATTCTGGAGAGAATGGGACTATGGTTTGCCGCCGCGGGCTAAGGCTGTGGCCGAAAGATGGAGAGATGCGTCCTAGGGACGATCGGGCGTTCGAAAGAGCGCCCTTTTATTTCAAACCGAGCCAAGCTTGACACTTATCTATTTAAGAGTTATAATATTACTAGCTATTAAAATCTAAATCTCGTGGGAAAAGTGAGGATGCGCATGAAAACGAATTATCTGCTGATCGTTCTGGGGACGATTATTTTTATGACCGGTCTATACCGGACACAGAAAAACGTCGACGCCAGTAAACTCTTTTATCAGGTAACGCCTTTGCTGGTCGTTCTTGCGTTGATGGCAGTCGGTCTTTTCTTGACCGATGGCCTACATGCATTGCGATTGGGGTTCGACAACGCCCTCGCGACAACCTCAAAATTCCTGCCGACTATCATCGCACTTTTTCTTGTGATGGGAGCGAGTGCGGCGATAACGAAGTATTATAAATCTCAGATCGAGACTATGGTTGCTGGGAAGTACGGCGTCGCTGGAGCGCTTGGGGCGTCGATTATTACGCCGAGCAGTTCCACGCTCGCTCCTCAAGTGACGGAACTTTGGCCGAACCGTTCAATGCGCGTAAACCTGATGATCTATCTGGTGACGTGCACACAACTCAGCTTGAGCCTTCTCTTCTTCCGAAACATGGGATTGAATTGGGAAATTTCAGGGAAGATGTACGCAGTCGGATTGGTGGGATCGCTGCTTACCATTCCGGTCGTCAGACTTTGTGCGGTTTTGGGGTTTCTCTAGTGTTCCACGCTTTTGCCGTGGTATAGCCGACTCTTCATGGGTCGGCTTTTTCTTTTTTTGGTGAGTGGGATAGTAGATGGTTTGGGGGCCTGTTTTATAAAAAGCCGGCACCTTGGGTGCCGGATGTTGTTGAGTGGAGCGGTTAATTCCAGGATGCTTTCGCAGCCCGATCCTCGTTCAGCTCAAAGCTAAAAGTTTCTCGATTGACGCCGCTTGCCCGATCTCTTAGATAGCGATCAGTGAGGATAAAACTCGCCCGTCCTCTGCCGCGATCGGTTTCGATCTCAGCCGAAAAAAGCGGTCCGCCATCGCCCATGAAGGCAAGATACTCCTTTTCTTTGCGAACCACGCCTTCAATAGAGGCCGTTTTCAAAGAGAGCTTATCCACGCCTTCGAGTGCTGCTTTAACGGCGGCTTCTTGGAGCGCCGTCCGCATTTTTTGGTCAAGGGAGATGGTTGACTTCATGAAGTAAACAAGTAATCCCTCTCGCATACTCTTTCTCCTTGGTAAAATCTGTTGAAGATTATATCCTTTGACAATTATTCCGTCAATGCGTAGAATGGGGGCAGTTGTTCGAGGAGGATTATGAAAAGACGAGTTATTCGGTTCCCCTTGAGAGCTGGAATCGAAATTATCCAGGTTCTAGCAAGGCTGAACGCTATGTTCTGTCTTTATCCGGACTGCATTACCGGTGCGATTGCCGCCGGAAAGAACTATGAGCGGCGAATGACATGGCTTAACCAAAAATTTCCAGCATGCTGAAAAGCGTGTCAAGCGGTCGCGATCACATCAACGCCGCTTTTATTTAAAGTGATTCAATTCTAGCCGTGCATATCTTTTTCTCAACAATCTCTCCACCGCATAGCCCTTGATTTCGGAGCGGGTAAGTAGATGATATGAGAACCTTTTTTTAAAAAGAACCCCACTCAGCGAGCGGGGGTTTGTTTTCGAGCTATGCGCTCAAAAAATAGTTCGACAGATTCGAGTTCTTGGAGCGTATTCGCATCACGAGCTTTGGGATGGCACCGTGTGTCGAACATTTTCCGATACACGAACTCGAACATGTCTCCTCCCCAGCCACATCCGAAGCACCAAAAACGTTTTCGGTCGGGCCAGCAATGCAGTGAAGGAGTTTTTTCACTATGAACTTGGCAAAGAATTACGAGGACCCCGCTACTCCGGCGCTTGAAAGGAATATCAAAGTGACGCAGAATATCCTCCCAAAATACGGAGCCGAGGTCCTGGCCAAGGCGAGAGAGAAACATGTTAGTCCCTCCTTGAGGACGGGAGCCGCAACAAGGAAAAGCGTCACAAATGCTTATTGCCTTGTATAATAGGTCCGCGTCTCGATATTCTATCTCTATTTATTTAAATTTTCCAACTAACGGCTCTATTTTCACTTACCCCTCCTTCGGGAAGGCCCACTTTTATAGGACTCATTTTATGAGCGGGTAAGGGGAGTCGGACCCCTGTCAACAGGTTGGAAACCTGTGGTAATGCCGTTATACGATACCCGCGATGGTTTCTATTGTATATGCTTTACGTTCGGCACTCAAGCGATGTCAAGTTGCTTTTTGCGCCCGATTTTGCTAAAACTATGATAATTCAAATGGCCAAGATTTCGCGTCGCACCAAGATTATTGTGGTGTTTGTTATCCTTGTGGTTGCCGGATACGGGATCGCCGTCTACTGGGGCAGCCGCAATCAGGTACCCATCGCGTTTACGAATGCCCGCTTGCAGGGCGCGCTCATCGCGCAGAATATCGTCGATATCTCGAACTCTTCGACTGCCGAACTCGCGCAAGTGAATAAAGACGATCAGCAGGGGGACTACAGTGATGCGCTCACGCTCACGACCAATTTAGTGAATCAGAGCGAACAGTTGCGCAATCAGGCCGTCGATCTCTCAAATCAAGTCGGCACCATGACGCAGTCGCTTTCCGGGATCAATTCATTCGAAGCACAACAAGCAGCCCTTGAATCGATTTCGAGCCGACTTGCCCTCATCAATCAACTCATCACCTATAGCAGCGACTTAGACAAACTCCTCGCCGTTTTACAGAACCGATTCTCGGGAACGCCGGAGTCGAACGCAACCGTGCAAGGCCTAGTAAACCAGATCAACACCGACGTGAATGCGATCAACAACTTCAACGCCCAAGCGAGCACGGCGATGAGTCAATTTGATACGATAGTAAAGGACTAGTTGGGCGCGTAGCTCAACGGCAGAGCAATCGTCTTATACACGATCGGTTGTAGGTTCGAATCCTACCGCGCCCACAGGATGTCATACA
Organism: uncultured bacterium; assembly: GCA_963705915.1. Classification (GTDB taxonomy): domain Bacteria; phylum Patescibacteriota; class Minisyncoccia; order UBA6257; family 2-01-FULL-56-20; genus JAKAGE01. Next base: position 640,581 of record OY970126.1, on the reverse strand, counting down.
AACAAAAAAGACCCATCGCTGGGCCTTTCTTGTATCCGAAGGAACAAAATAGAACTATTTGTTCATCGGCATGCCGGCACCCGAACTGCACGTGCGGCAGCGGCTGCCATGCGTCAATGCCTCAAAGACCGCTGAGAGGCCGATGAGGATATAAATGATCATCGAAAGGGTCGAGCCGGCTCCAAAAATCACGCTTACGAGATTCCAGCCGAATGCGAAGAGAAGCCAGTTCAAACCCCCAACAATCACGAGAATAAAGGCGATAATGTGAAGTGCTTTCATAGGGGAAATTTCAGAAAAACCATACTTCGACCTTTTATTTAATTATACTCTTTTCGATGCGTTCCGGTCGCGCCGGAGAACACGGGAATTTGGAGCCTACGCCCGCCTAGGCCCGTATCGGTTTCAGCTTGTAGGGTTTTAAAAGTGCGTAGAACTCTTCCTGTTCGAGGGTTTCCTTCTGGATGAGCGTGTCGGCGATTTTCTTGAGGGCGGCTTTGTGCGCCTTCAAGATTTTTTCGGCGATGTCATACGAATGAGAAATGAATCCGTGCACTTCCGCATCGATTTTCGCCGCAACTTCGTCTGAGTAGTCTTTTTCGGAAGAAATTTCGCGGCCGAGGAAAATCATATCTTCGGTTTTCCCGAACGTCATCGGACCAAGGTTGCTCATGCCATATTTGGTGACCATCCTGCGCGCAAGGTCCGAGGCTTGCTTCAAATCATTCGAGGCGCCGGTTGAGACGTCGCCGAAGGTCAATTTTTCCGAAGCGTAGCCGCCCATCATCATGGCGAGGTCGGCGAGGAATTGTTGACGTGTCTTTAAATGCTGATCCTCCGTTGGAAGTTTCATGGTGTAGCCGCCCGCAAAACCGCGGCTGATAATCGAAACTTTTTGTACCGGGTCGGCGTCTTCCACGCTGGCGGCGACGAGCGCATGGCCGCCTTCGTGAAACGCCGTGATCTTCTTTTCGCGATCCGAGATCACGCGGCTCCGCCGCTCCGGTCCGAGTATCACCTTTTCCGCGGCTTCGAAGAGTTCTTCTTGACCGATGATCTTCTTGCCGCGTCGGGCGGCGATGATGGCTGATTCATTCATGAGGTTGGCAAGATCGGCACCTGAGAAGCCTGGCGTTCGTACAGCGACTTTGCGAAGGTCGACATTCTTATCAATCATCTTTCCCTCCGCGTGAATCCTGAGGATTGCTTCGCGGTCATTCAAATCCGGGAGGTCGAGGATCACGCGGCGATCGAAACGACCCGGGCGGAGAAGCGCAGGATCGAGAATGTCCGGGCGGTTTGTAGCCGCAAGCACGATCACGCGGGTGTCGCGGTCAAAGCCGTCCATTTCAACGAGGATTTGGTTGAGCGTTTGCTCCCGTTCATCGTTTCCACCGCCTAAACCGGCTCCTCGCTGACGGCCAACGGCATCGATTTCATCAATAAAGAGGATGGCTGGAGCGGCACGCTTGGCCGTCATGAAGGCGTCGCGGGTTCGGGAAGCGCCGACGCCAACGAACATCTCAACGAATTCTGATGCAGAGATATAGAAGAAGGGGACGTTGCTTTCGCCGGCGACCGCGCGGGCAACGAGGGTTTTACCGGTACCCGGAGGGCCCATGAGAAGAATGCCGCGTGGAATGCGCGCGCCCAAGTCAAGAAACTTTTTAGGATTTTTTAAGAAGTCGACGACTTCAATAAGCTCATCCTTTGCTTCTTTGAGGCCCGCGACGTCACGGAACATCACTTTGTCTTTGAACGTTGAAAGGCGGAGATTCGATCGGCCGAAACTAAACGCTTGGTTCACGCCGCTTCGTGCTTGGCGGAACATGAACCAAAAGAAAAGTCCGATTATGATGATTGAAAGCAGTGGCGGCAAAATGATGCCCGCCCAGAAATCAAATCCGGATTGATTTTGGATCTCGAGTTCAACTGCCTGCAAGCTTGAGGTGGTGACGCCATAGTTTACGAGCGTCTGCGTGATCCCGAGCTCATCTTCTTTTTGCGATTGCGCCATAGTGCCATCGGTATACGTGATGTTCAACTGGTCGCCGTTCACAATGATCTCCTTTACCTGCCCTGCGTTCACTTTTTGCGCGAGCGTATTCAGGCTAATGGTCGTCGGCTGCGTTCCGGGGCTTAAGAAAAAAGAAAAAATCAGCGAGAGCACGATAAGCGTGACGACCGCCCAGATGATGTTTTTGGTGAGGTTGGACATAGTTTAATTATTTTATAAAGAATACGAAGGATGGTCAAATGGTGTTGCGCTCGAGATTATGCGCTGCGGTTGAAAAAATATTCAAATGAGTATAGATTAAAGACGATTCGCAGCTGCGAGATATGGTGCCTCTAGCTTAATGGTAAAGCTCCGCTCTGTGGCAGCGGCAATACGGGTCCGATTCCCGTGAGGCACCCAATACGGGATTTTCTGAATAGACTTTTGCAATCTCACTAGCTTTTAATTGGGCTTTTTGAGGTTCGCACGCATCGTGTATTTCTCTTATTGCTTTTGCAGCGTTTTGAAGTACGACAAGGGGTTTTGCTAAAGAAATACTTAGTTTGTTGTCTTTTAGTGTGAGGTTCGCACCAAGCGTAAGGAGTATCGCCCGCCGTACATCATTATTGCCATTCTCGAAGCGGTCTTTTGCTGTTTGCGCGAATGTGAGTGCCTGTTCTGCATATTCTAGCCAGTGCTCCACGCGATTATCTGCTTCATTCATAAGTTCCATTGCTCTATCTTTTTCTGCAGTAACTTCGACCTTCTTTGTTGCAAACTCATCTTCGTTAATTTCGTTGCTTGCTCGCATATCAATCAACGTATCTAATTTTCGCGCGCACGCATCATAGTTTTTACGATGCGCCGAAAGGATAGCATCTCTGCTGGCCGCTTCATCCGCTGTTGATTCACGTAATACGCTTACAGCCCAGTTATGAAATTCCTCCGGTATCTCTATGCTACTAAGTATTTCTATTGCTTGTTCTTCAAATATCTTTTGAGCAGTATGTCGTTGACTACATTGTGGATTGTTGCGCTTGGTGCAGCGAGCATAGATATATTCGTGAACGTTTCCGTTCTTTTGGCGTTTGATCTTAGGGTCTGAAACAATAGCTGAACCACATTCGCCGCATCGCGTTGTTCCTGTAAAGAAAAAACTATGAATGCGAGGCTTGGGGACACTCCTGCCTTCAATTATTGCCTGCGCCGTATCAAATTCTTCTTTCGTTATCATTGGCTCATGACTGCCCTTATATAGCTCTCCTTTGTAAAGGAAATATCCATAATAGAACGGGTTTTTAAATATCTCATAAATTTTGCTTCTACTTGGCTTGCGCCCATTGCGTTTTCGCAAACCCAATTCATCTACAGCAATCTCGTATATCCTTTGAACTGAAAAGCGTTCATAGATGAGCATATCCCATAACTTACGAACAATTGGAAACTGTTCCGGGTCGGGGCGAATATCCTTGGCTCCTTTATCTGCGTACTTATTGTTGTAATAGCCAAGCGTTACTAACCCAGGCAGCCAACCCATTCGCGCTTTTTTATCCATGCCGCGCCTTGTGCCTGCGCTTAACTCCTTAATGAATTGATTGGCCATACCAAACTCAAAAGCCATCATTAGCACATTGTCCGTAGGCAGACAGCTACGATCAAATGTGCGTATGTGCTTGATAACGCTATTTTGCATCATCCACATGATATTGCCGCCATCTATCGGATTACGGGCTAAACGGTCTAATTTCCAAACGATGATACCTTGCGCTTCGCCTGCGTGAATTCGCGCAAGCATGTTGTTGAAGTGCTCTCGCCCGGGGGCCTTTGCTGATTTCTCCTCTTGAATAATCTCTATAATTTCAAGTTCTTCGCGAGCAGCAAGAACTTTGAGCTCATCTATTTGTGCGGGAATAGATAGGAGCTGTCTATCGTCCTCGCTAGATTTACGAGCATAGAGAAAATACTTTATTTTCGGAATATCTGACATAGCTAATAAGTTTTACTATCACACCGTCCTATAAAAAAGTCCCGGTTCGTTAAGAATCGTTTTTAGCAACCGCACTTTTCGCTTTATAAACTAACTGAAAAAGTGCTAGAAAATTTGTGGCTATCTCTGCTACTTGCTGGTCGCTAAGTTCCACATTGAATCGCCTGCGATAGAGTTCTTTAAAACGCTGTAAGGCCTGCTCCGAAAGCATCGGGTATCCATAAGATTGATTGTGTTATCGGTAAACATAAGATTGATTAAAACCGTCGCCCTTTTATATTAGTACCCCTATATTATCACCTCATCCTAAATAGAACACCAACGGAACTATGAGTCTAAGGTTCTGGTATAAATTCAGCCCAGTTCTTTTCGAACTGTTCGAAATGCCAATCTGCAAACTTCATTTTTTTATTCACACCATCAAACAAAACATCTATTTCTAAATTATCAAAGCCTTTATTTGTAAGTTCTTTTAGCTCGTCAATAAATTCTCTCGTCACATCAACCTGCGCTTTTAAATTCTTAACTGTAAGATCCTTGGCAAACTTGATCGGAATCTCCTTCTTTGAATCGTAATGCTCTAAGTCGTCCGGTGTCTTCCAAGACATTTCTTCCAAGTGAAAGCCTTTATTACGAATCTTTACTAGCGAATCCAATTTTTGCTTTAGGTCAAAAAATTCCTTAAACGTAACTGTTTTGGGAAATAATGAAAAGAAGAATTCGAGTTTACCTTTTAGTGAAAGCTTTTTTTCTTTGTACTTTCCATATTCGGTAAGTGTGGTTCCCCCAGATTGAATAATTGTCGCCTGAGGCAAAATTCTCCAGACCAGCTCATCTACACTGGCCTCTACAAACAAGTAGAGGAACATAAATGCCAGAGCCATCTCTTGGCAGTGTGCCCTTTCAAAAGGGTCTGCCTTAAGTTTTGTCTTTAGTTCGTCAGTTTGTTCTTTAAACTTCTTCAACCAGAAACCTCTGGTATGCTGTGATATTTTTCCAGCCATAATACCCATTCTAGAGAAAATGGGCAATTTTGGGAATAGAAAAAAACGCAGAAAAGTTTTTTCAAAAAAATTACTTTTTGCAAAAAGCTTAAATGCGCGTGCGGGATTTATATATATCTACGCTAGTAACAAAGCCAACAAGTTATGTTTAATAGCAGCTTAATTAAACACTTTCACTTTATTAGGCATACGTTTTTACTATCCGACGAGCGGAAATTATAAAAAAGCTATGGATGAATAGGACAGAACCAGGTTTTTACTGTGTTGCCGAATGGATTTTAATAACCTCTTTTACCGGCGGCCAACCCCTATCTATTTATAGACCTTGCCCTGCTAGTTCAACATGCCTGGACAAAACTTCACCAAGGAATTTAGGGTTGGCTTCACGAAATCAACGATAGAGCCGCGTTAATGCGGTGGATGTTGTCAAACTATAAGACAGAGCACCCGCAGAGAATCTGGAGCCTATTCAATTGTAGAACCACCGACACAAGACGAACTGGAGTATCTAATGGTTCTTCGATTATAGCATAATTTCAACATAGCTGCAAATGACCTAAATGTTCTAAAAGTTTCATTGAGGAAATGCAGCTCAAAAAGAGTAATTGTGCCTATAAATCTTCTAACTGAAGCACTAGCTAAAATCCCAAAAAATTCAGGGTCACGGATTGAGCTAATTGTTGCTCAAAACGAGCGATACACCCTGAAACTTTCTGGAACAAATAGCTATTGCATTGTCGTAGATCCAGACACAATAGAACAATCATTTATCATCACATATCCGTTTCCAATGCCCTCTACTGTAATGGGATTCCCTGCGCTAAGGGTCGCAAGTGCGGCATCATCGCTATCGCTAAAAGAACATTCAATGCTTCCTACGTCCTGTGAATTTGTTCCAATCACGATATATGGGCTTCCGGTGATACCTTTACTGATTGAGCTAAGGAAACCCGATACCTGAATATACTGGCCTTTATACTGGTCGTCAGCAGAAATCTCGTTGTTCGTATAATCGCTTTCAATCTTTGCAGCAGTCACAACGATTGGGGTCGAGGCAGTGTTGTTGGCTTGCACGTTTGGGTTCACTTGTCCGATACTCCACCAAAATGCACCGATTACTAAGAACACGAGAATAGTTACGATAATTCCGAACGAAGACTGCTTTTTCATTTTGATAGAAATAAAAATCGGCCTTTAATTGGCCAATGTGGGGTTTCTGTAAAACACAAAACGCCACGCTGGCTTTACGCACCCTTTCGAGTGTGGCCCATCGCTGAGCAGGCCAAACGTGGCGTTTGGTATCAGCGATGGGACTTAGGTAATGCCATGCCAAGCAAATGCTTGGTTTAGGCCAACAATCTTATATTAAATTATGGCTTCAGTTTAGCTTTAAGTAGGCGTAAAATCAACGCTATATGGGAAAGAAGCAAAAATTCTACGGCTACTATTTACCTGCTACTAACGAACAAGGGATTGTGACGAGCTGGGAAGAATGCCAGGCAAAAGTGCAGCGACAAAGCAGGCCACGATATAAGGCCTGTAAAACCAAGGAAGAAGCAGAGGAATGGCTTAAAGGATTTTTAAAGAGAGAGAATAAAGAATTTGCAATTGAAATTAATTTTGATGGCGCTTGTGAACCCAATAACAATGGCACCGCAAGTTATGGTTGGCTGATTAAAAAAGACGGGGTGGTTATCGCCCAAGACGCACAACTTATTGGCAAGGGCGAATACATGACTAATAATTTTGCCGAGTATACTGGATTAATTAAGGCATTAGAGCAAGTTAAGGATTTAAAACTTGAAGGTAGCATTAAGATTCACGGAGATAGTGATTTAGTGTGTAGGATGATTTCCAAGGAATGGGGATGGAAAGATAAAAAGAAAACGATCTGGATGCCGCACAAAGACGCACCTCACTTGGCGGCGCAACTAGAACGAGCATTAAAGCTTTTAGAATCGCGGGAATTTGAAATTGAATGGGTTCCGCGGGAACAAAACCAAGCAGCCGATGATCTTTCAAAAAAACCACTTATTGAAGCTGGTATCATAAAACCCGACTCCGAAAAAGAGATGTGCGATAAATGTGGTGGCAGGATGTTTCCTCGCAAGGGGCCCTATGGCCTCTTTCTCGGCTGTGAGAATTATCCCAAGTGTAGAGGTATTAAAAAAATTGCTTCTAAGCATTGACCTCTTCAATGAAAGGTTCTTTTAGACGTTCGCAGTGTCTTGCATTTTAAATTGCAGTCCGCTACTCAAGCTAATTTTCGCCGAGATCAGCGTTCAAATCAGCGTTTTTAAGCAAAAGAACCACGTTAGTAATTATGTCCGATGCTTGATATTCTAAATGCATGAACGAAGAGACGAAGATAACGATAAGGACATATATAGAAAAAAATCACGACCTTCTTGAAGTTCTAGCAATTTTTGTTGCTCTTACGATATTCTTTCAGAGTTTAAATATAAGGCCATTTTCTGTCGGCCTATCTTTTTTGTCGCTGACGGCGGTGGGCATTTTGTGGCTCGAAGTCTGGGAAACCTTCCCTAATAAGAGAGGTGATATGCGGCTAACACTTTTCGAAAATGTTATTTTCCTAGGCGGGCTTGGATTTATTGCCTATTGGCTTTTAGAATTCAACGATATTTTTGGCGAACAAGGACTCACGATCATACTAGGACTTACAGGTACGCTCATACTGCTCACATTTATATCATGGGCATTAAAACGAGCTAATTTATTCAACCGTTTGTTTCAGGCGGAGCCAGGAGGAAAAGTTTGGTTACGATATATTTTTGCGGCTTTTCTTTTCATAGTATGTTTTATCATTAGTGGATACGTCGCTACCGGAGCGGTACCGCCAATAGAAAGTTTTATAGAGAATAATATCCCCATCGCGCCAAATGTAACTTATCTCCTAAGACAAAATTCTTCCTCTTCATACACTTTCGCAGTGGAAAATCTTGGCGACATTGAAATTCAGAATCTTACGGTCGCTCACGATAGTTTTATATACGATAAACAGCAAAATCAGTGGATGGGAGTCGCTGGTCAGGAGACGTCGCCTTTCCAAGGCATTGGGCTTAACTGGATAACACAAGCTAAGTTAGAAAAGGGAGAAATTGCTCAAGGTCAATTTGATACAAGCGCAAGGGGTAATGGTTGGATATCATTTGATGTCTTTGATATAACGTATGAGCGTTCTTACGATTCACGGGCATACAATGCTCAAGCGATTTTTCTCATAGATCAAGACAAATTTTATACGTGGAGCGAAGCTCAAGGGATGAGCATTTATGCAACAGCTACAAAGGAGCTACCGCAACAAATAAGCACATACGCAAACTTTCCGATATTCAACACTAAAGCATCTAGCGGGAACGACCAATAGAACGAAATTAAGCGAGCAACCATTAATGCGTTAACGAACCCAGATTGGTTTTCGCTATAAATTCTGATAAAGTCAGAGCATATGCCACGAGTAGATGATGCTATCCAATTTCTAATCTCCTTTCTTCGCCGCCCAGCAACCCCACAAGCTGCCGCTGAATATGGCTACGATGTCTATATTCCCAGAGTTTGTCGTGCCTATGCGCAGGAGGTGGAGAATGTACCGATCCAAAACCCTCACGATATTGAAGTAAGGATTGCGCCCCTCTCGTCAGTATTTTATGAGGCCGCATGGGAACTTTGTAGGCGCGGGATACTTCGGCCTAGTGTCAGGCGGCAAGGTGAGCAAATTACAGATGGAGGTTCTGGTGGAGATGGTTACTCAATAACCACTATCGGACGTGCTTGGTTAGCTGATACGGAACATAACGTATTCGTACCCGTGGAACCTGCTCGTGTTGCTGAGCTATTCGGGCGCTTTCGAGCGAGATTTGGTGAGGGATTTTTTCAAAGGGCACAAGAAGCTGTGAAATGCTATTCTTCTACAGCTTATCTTGCATGTTGCGTCATGTGCGGAGCAGCAGCAGAATCAGTTTTACTACATCTAGCTATTCAGAAAACTGGAGACGAAGCTGCGGTTATGAGAACCTATCGCTCTGCAAGTGGCAGGCGCCGTACGGAAGATACTATTGTTCAAGGAATTACAAGTCCGCTTGCCGCTACGTTCCGAAACTTAACCGATCTGCTCAACTATTGGCGCGATAATGCCTCACACGGAACAGCTTCTGAAATCTCAGAGTTTGAAGCTTATGAGGCTATTGCGCGTCTTCTGCGTTTTGCTCAATTCGCTAGCGATCATAACACTGAACTCACTGAATCGTAATACAATTTCGCAAGTCGTAGGCTAAGCGACCCACATTAGTTTCAGCGCCTATTTTTTCTGGATGCTCTTTTCAAAGAGGTTTTTTAGTTTGTGTTCCGGGTCATACCGCTCTTTTAATACGTCGTAGGCTGCCTTATCGTAAACACGCCAGAATTCCTCGGGTGTATAGAATGAATCGGAATATAATCCTTTTCTGCCATGAAGCTCCGAAACTTTCGCTTCGACGAGGCGGTTGTAATGACCCGGTTCTTTATCGGTCAGGACGGAATCCCAGAAGCCAAAATTCACATAGAGTTTTTTGGGGTCAAGGGGATAGAGCGGAAATTTGATGGTTTTATCGTACGATCCGATCGGACAGATCCAGATCGGTCGTATGCCGATGTTCTGGAAAAAGAATTCGGCAAATGCCGGTGCGTTTTCGATGGGGATATCAACGTCTTGGATAATCCATTCGCGTCGCCCTCCAAAAAGCGCCGAGAACTTGGTTGTTATGCCAAGCCGGTCATTCATGCGCATAGCCTTCGTATAAAAATTGGAGTTGAGGCGCTTTTTGCCGAGGAGTCTTCGGATGATCGGATTTTGTGCGTGGATAGCCTTTGAGCACCAGAACCAGTCGGTGTCCCAGCGCCAGAGATAATCGCGGACGGGGAGATAGTCTTCGTTTCTCTTGCGGATCGATTGGTAATACACGTTCATATAAGTGTAGTCGCTTGTGTAGGGCGCATCGTTTGTGAATGTTCCCGTTGTGATGTACATTTCATCCGAGGCGAAGATCGTGCCGTCAACAAAATCAACGCGCGGAGCGTTTGAAGTGCACGCGCGCTCAAGATCTTGGAGATACAAAATTCGATCAGTGAATTTTTTGTGTTCGAGTTTGACGAACCGTTGCACGGGCAATAATTTTACCCTGAGCCGGAGAACATAGCCGAACGTGCCATAGGAGTTTGGAAATCCGTAAAATAAATCCGCGTTTTTATCTTTGTTGCACAACATTATTTCTCCGGACGCGAGCAATATTTCCATTTCGATCACCGTTTCATGGACAAGCCCGTAGCGGAATGATGTCGATTCGATGCCCACGCCGCTCACCGCGCCACCGATGGTAATCGTTTTGAGCTGCGGGACAACGGCAGGCATCAAGCCATGTTTCAACGTCTCGTCCACGAAGTCTTCATACGTCGTCATACCTTCAATGTCGGCCCAGCGCTCTTCGATATTTACAGAGAGCACATGGTTAAAATCCCGAACGCTTAGTTTGTTTTGTGCTATTTTCGCACCTGATATCCTTTCTCGACTTCGAAAAAGATTTGACGTCGCTTTGTCCAAACGAACATGCTGGATCTTTTGCATCTGATCGCTCAGACGGGCCTTGCGTTCCTCGTAGGCGGGGTAGTCAGTGTTTGGCATAGGTTATGCGCAGTCGCAATGGTATCGCATTTATCGGACGGACGTATATCCGCCGAGCACGCCTTTTTTCGACAAGACGAATTGCCAGAGCTGGCCGCGGCGGGCCCGGAACATGCCGGCGCAGGCGAGGAGATAGTACGTCCACATTCGATAAAATCGCTCGTCATAATTCGTCGGATCGTTTTTTTGCAGTTCAGGCCAGTGCTTTTTAAAGTTCTCAAACCACGCCATGAGGGTCTTATCATAGTCGGCGCCAAAATTGTGCAGGTCTTCGATGATGAAAGATTTTTCCATGGCACCTGAAAGTTGTTGTATCGAAGGCAGCATGCCGTTCGGAAAGATATATTTTGTAATCCACGGGTCGGTTGCCGCGTGCGATTCATTGCTACCGATCGTGTGAAGCAAGAATAACCCGTCGTCGACGAGCGCTCGATTTGCAACCTCGAAAAGACTTCGATAATTTTTATAGCCGACATGCTCAGTGAGTCCGATTGAGATCACGCGGTCGAACATCCCCTTTGCTTCACGATAATCGATGAGTTGGAATTCAATCGGTAAGCCCTTGCACCATTCCCGACCAAACCGTACTTGTTCTTTGGAGAGGTTCACGCCTACGGCGCTCACGTTGTAGTGCTCGACCGCAAATTTCATAAAGCTTCCGAATCCGCAGCCGAGGTCCAAGATTTTCATGCCCGGCTTGAGGCCGATTTTTTTACAGATAAGGTCAAGCTTGGCGTTTTGTGCTTCGTCGAGATTTTTTGCGTGCGGCCAGTACGCGCACGTGTAGGCCATCATTTTACCGAGCATATATTCATAGAGCTCGTTGCTCAGGTTGTAATGCCGTTCGGCGACTTCGGCCGCGCGAGATTTTTTCTGATAATTAAAAACGGTCGCTTTCAAGACGTGGATGGCGGTCCGCCAGTTTTTCACTTTTTCTTCGAGCGAACCCCGGAAGGCCCGGAAGAAGAATTCGTCGGGTTTTTCGCATTCCCACCAGCCGTCCATGTAGGCTTCGCCAACGCCAAGCGTCCCGTAGCGAAATACGCGATCATAGAAATCTTCATTCAGGACCTTAATATCCCACGGCCGGCTGCCATTGATTGTGATGTCGGCGGCGGCAAGAAGGTCCGCAATGACTTTTTTCGACCCAGAGTCATGCATGGCGGTATCGTCCATTATTGTAGAGCGCATGAGGGTAGTTGTGCAATCATTTCGCACTCTATATTATTATCGTATCCCATGAAATACCCGACGATCGAAAAAGAGGATAGGGCTGTCTACGAAATCATCAAACGCGAAGAGCAGCGCCAAAAAGAAGGCATTGAACTTATCGCGAGTGAGAACTATGTTTCCCGCGCCGTACTTGAGGCAATGGGTTCAGTGCTTACCAATAAATACAGCGAAGGCTATCCGAACAAACGTTATTATGGCGGCAACGAAATTATCGACCAGGCGGAAACGCTTGCCATCGAACGCGCAACGGAACTTTTCGGCGCCGAACACGTGAATGTGCAGCCGCTCTCCGGATCGCCGGCAAATCTCGCGGTCTATATGGCGCTTCTGAATCCTGGCGATGCCGTGCTCGGATTTTCACTTGACCAGGGCGGCCATCTTTCGCACGGCCACCCGCTCAATTTTTCTGGCAAGCTTTATAAAATCATTCCGTACTTTGTGAATCGCGAGACTGAACTCATCGACATGGATGAAGTAGAGGAAATTGCGATGCGTGAGAAACCGAAAATGATTCTTGCGGGGTTCTCGGCATATTCGCGTTCGCTTGATTGGGAGCGCTTCCGTGCGATTGCCGATAAATCCGGCGCGTTCTTGTTCGCTGATGTTGCGCACATCGCCGGGCTCATCGCCGGCAAGCAGTTGGAAAATCCGGTGCCCTATTGCGACGTCGTTTCCGCCACAACGCATAAGACGCTGCGCGGCCCGCGCGGCGCGATGATCATGTGCAAAGAAAAATTTGCCGCCGCGATTGATAAGTCGGTATTTCCCGGCGTGCAAGGCGGTCCGCATGACCACATCAACGCCGCAAAAGCGATTGCCTACGGCGAGGCGTTGAAACCGGAGTTTGAGGAGTATGCAAGGCAAGTTATCACAAATGCCCGCGCGCTTGCCGGTGCGTTGCAATCAAAAGGGTATCGCATTATTTCGGGTGGCACGGATAATCATCTCATGCTCGTCGATCTCTTCGGCAGCAAGGCTATCACCGGTAAAGAAGCTGAAAAGGCGCTTGAGCATGTTGGCATTTCGATCAATAAAAACATGATACCGTTCGACCCGCGAAAACCGCTTGATCCTTCGGGTATCCGCTTGGGTACGCCCGCCCTCACCACGCGTGGGTGCAAAGAGAGCGACATGCAGACGGTCGCGGATCTCATCGACGAAACGCTCGCGCATCGGGAAGACGCGGCTGTGCTGGGGAAGATGAAAGAAAAAGTAAAAAAGTTTTCGCTGCAATTTCCGGTGCCAGGGATCGAATGAACAAACAGCTCACTCATCTCAAGAAGAACGACCCGGTCTTGAAGCCACTCATCGAGGGGATTAAGCTTCGCGAACTTTCTTTGCGTGGAAAGCATTTTGAGGCGCTCGTGGAAGCGATTACGAGTCAGCAGCTTTCCGTGAAGGCCGCTGACACAATCTTCAAACGCTTTTCGTCGCTTGTGCCTCGGAAAAAATTTCCGACGCCGAAAGATATCCTGAAAATGCCTGCACGCAAAATTCGCGCCGTTGGACTGTCGAATATGAAAGTGAGTTTCGTAAAAGATTTGGCAAAAAAGGTTCTGGATAAGACCGTTGACTTAAAGAAGATCGATCAATGGTCGGATCAGGAGGTGATGGACCATCTCGTTGCCGTGAAGGGGATTGGGCCGTGGACGGCGGAAATGTTCCTCATTTTCTCGCTCGGGCGCGAAGACGTTTTTTCCTACGGCGACTTGGGCTTGCGGAATGCCATCAAAAAGCTCTATAAACTGAAGGGTCATCCAACGGAGCGGCAAGCGATGAAGATTGCAGAGGCGTGGAAGCCGTATCGTAGTCTCGCGAGCCGGTATCTCTGGGCGAGCCTTAGCAACGAGCCGATAGCGCCCAAGACCACGCCCAAGAAGATTGGCGCACCCAAAAAGATTAAAAAATGATGAAATGATTATCGACGGGAAAGATATTGCACAAAAAATCACGGAGCGATTAAAGTCGCTCCCACGCCCCGAAAAGTTTTTCGGTGCCGTTCTTGTTGGCGACAATCCGGCGTCGGTAAATTTTTTGAAACAGAAAGAGCGTATCGCAAAAGATCTCGGCATTGAGTTTCGTCTCTATCGATTGCCTGAATCGATAGCAACCGACGAGTTGCGAGGCGAGATCGGTCGTTTAGCTCAGCCGAAAAATTGCGGAGGATTTATTGTGCAGTTGCCGTTGCCCGAAAAGATCAATCGGCATTATGTTCTGAACGCCATCCCCAAGGAAAAAGATGTCGATTGTTTGAGTGAGGCCGCCCTCGGCGCATTCTACACCGAGCGTGGAACCATCGTGCCTCCTTCCGTTGCAACCGTGGAAGAAATCTTGCGTGCGGTGAAAGGCGACGGAGCGTTGCAGGTCAAAAACCTCCGCGATCTCAAAGTTGTCATGGTGGGCGCCGGGTTTCTCATCGGCAAGCCGGTCGGTTTCTGGTTGCAAAACAAAGTTTCGGAACTCGTCGTTCTTGATGCAACAGTGAAGAATCTCCATGCCAAGCTCGGTGATGCGGACATTGTGGTGAGCGGTGCGGGACAATCAAATTTGTTCAGCGCGAAAGACCTGAAAGATGGGGCACTCGTGATCGATTTTGGTTTTAATCACGCCGTGAGCGCGGAAGGTGGTAATGCCATTTCCGGTGATTTTGACCCCTCGGGCGCCGAAGAGAAAAATATTCATTATACAAAAACCCCCGGCGGCACAGGACCTGTCCTCGTCGCAGAACTTTTCGAGAATTTTTATAAAATAAATTCCGCGAAGTGAAACGAATATGAAATTCAAAATTGGCAGCAAGAAATTGATCTACGAAGGCAAACACGTATGCATGCGGTCAAGCTTGGGATCGTGAAAAAATAGGGCAAAAAGGCCGATTTTCGAAACAAAAGCGACCCTTGACGCGTATACCCTATAGGGTATAATTCCAATATAGTTATTGCAACAATGACCAAGCATGGAGATCGTCTATTATGTGACATCGGCTGGAATCGCGCCCGCCAAGGAGTATCTGACATCGCGTTATGGCTCAGATTCGACTGATACCCAAAAGAGTAAAAATGGTAAAGCGAAACGGCTGGCAACGGTCGAAGCCGTGCTTAGTTTGGCTGCGGGGAATAATGGGATAGCAGGAGGCGAACTTTCTGCCCATCTCATTGGTTATGATTTTCAGGAGTTGCGCATCAAAGAAGGGAAGGAGCTTGTACGGCTACTTTATTTCGCCCATCATCGCGAGCGATTGGTCTTGTTGCATGGCTACGATAAGCCGCGTCGTTATGAGAAGGGCAAAAAGAAAAAAGTCGATAATGATATAGAATCTATACATCGGATAGCAAAAGTGTATTACGATGATTTCATAAAAAATCCAGATCGCTATGAACCTTATGAAGAAACAAAAGAACAATAAAAGCTTGGAACATACGAGGGCACATCCCGAGTATAAGAAAATGCGGGATGCCGCGGATGCCCGGATTAAGTTTGCCTTCGAGGTAAATCGTGCGAGAACTGCAAAGGGGTGGACACAGGTGCGGCTCGCAAAAGAAGCTGAGACCACGCAAAGAATAATTTCTAATATCGAAAGCGGTGATGTTAACATCGGCTTTGATTTGATACAGCGGATTGCGCGGTGCCTCGGCCTTACGGTGCGGATTGGTACGACATCGGTCTTTTTCGATGAGTCGACGGCTTTTATTCAGGTTATGGCAAATATGATCGGAGGGGTTATGCAGGGCTACGACGCTACCACAATGAACACGCTGTCCTCCAATAATGAAAAGAAGGTCACGGTACAAGAGTATTTGGGGCCAAATTTTTCTGACAGGACAAAATCACAATAAATTTATGCCGAAAGAAATTAAAAAGATAGAAATCCTTCCAATAAAATATGTCTGGTCGATTTTGTGCGCCGGTTCGTCGATTGATCAACAGACCAATAACCTCAGCCTCTATAACCTTATCGAGGAACTGACGTTGTTGAGGGGCGATGTTGAGAACCAAAAGAAAACCGCGCAGAGCGCCATTCTCCCCATTGCATTTCCTTTTCAGCTGATCACGCTGTGGGAGCGTTCTGATATGGGCGCCATCGAAACATTCGTGAAGATGCAACTTCTTGATCCTGCAGAAAAAGTACTCAACGAAATCGAATATGCCGTAAAGATCGAAGCCCATCAGGAGCGTAACCGATTTACCGTGAATTTCAACGCTTTCCCGTTCACCGCGGATGGAAGCTATCAGTTCAAAAGTTTTGTCAAAAATAGGAATGCATTTGTTCCCGTCGGGCAGACGAACCTCAAAGTAAAATTGGCAGATGCTATCGCAAGACCATAAGTGACTGTGCGCGCTGAGGGAATTGAACCCCCGACCCACTCCGTGTAAAGGAGTTGCTCTACCACTGAGCTAAGCGCGCGTATGCCAATGATAAGGATATAAAGCCCCGCCTTTTACGACGGGGCTGATTTGATCGGCACTTAGATAGGTGCCCTTGGAAGGAGGCTGACCTTCCCGTATCGAGCCCAACTCCCTCTACTAGTGAGGGAACCACCTCCATTTCGTGTCAGTCGACGGAGTTGCGGTTGGCTTTGGTCCGTGTTGGACAGGTGAATCGATGGCAACGGGGTATGCGGCGCGGAAGTGCGCAACGTCGTTTCAGGGGATGTGGTTTGCTGCTCGGGCTACGTATCATAAAAGGGTCTCCTTCAACCCCTCTCTGTTTTAAGTATATAATGCAAAAGCTGTTTATCTGCTGTGGATAATAGTATATAATGAAGGGGAAATCAAGTGAAAAACATGCGCAAATCTGAATGGTTTGTTCTTATCCTGTTAATAATCTCTGTAATAACCGGCGCGTTCTTCTATCACGACTTGCCGCCGGTCGTTGCCACGCACTGGGGGGTCAACGGGCAAGTGAACGGTTATATGTCTAAGGGGTGGGCGATTGCAACCTTCCCGATTATCATCGCTCTTTTGTTCGCTCTTTTTCTCATCATCCCGCGCATCGATCCGAAGCGTGAAAACATCGCAAAGTTCAGGAATTATTTCGATTACCTGATGATTGTTATCACGCTTGTTTTCTATTATTTCTTTTTGTTATTCCTTTTTCGAAGTATCGGCGTGCGATTCCAATTTATTGAAGCCATCATACCGGGCCTCGCTCTTATATTCTGGGTGATCGGCATGATCTTGCCGCAGACAAAGCCAAACTGGTTCATCGGCATTAGAACGCCGTGGACCATCTCGAGCAGCGATGTTTGGGAGAAAACGCACGAACTCGGCGGAACATGGTTCAAGATTTCCGCAATCATAAGTTTGCTCGGTATCGTGTTCCCGTCTGAGGCGATTTGGTTTATCCTCGTTCCGATTATCGCGACAGCTGTTATCACCGTTGTCTATTCGTATGTCATCTATGAGCGGGAAGGGAAAACATCTCGTCGATCGTAATCGCCTAGAAAAACCGTTGGTGCCCTCGGTAGGAATCGAACCCACATCAAGACCTTAGAAGAGTCCTGCTCTATCCATTGAGCTACGAGGGCTTTGGATCTTGCGATTGATTCTAAACGAAAAGTAAGATAGTTTAAAGGGGCCTTACGATTATTGTTGTGTGCTTCGTGGAAGTTTACGTGAGGATATCCGGGCCGTCGTATACCGGTAGTACGCCTGTTTTGGGTACAGGTAGACTGGGTTCAATTCCCAGCGGCCCGACAAGAAATAAAAAAGAACCCCCAACGCTCGTGAGGGTTTCTATTATATGGCATCGATGTTGCATTTCTTATATACGGGCAACCTCGTCGCCTTCGCTTCAATCAAGGCTTCGCTCGCGCAGTTTGCGAACGGCCGCAGGAAAAGCGCTTCAAAGTCCTCCATTGATTCCGCCCGTTTGCGGACGGTGTCTATTGTTTTTTGTTTGCAGTAGGTGACGCCAACGTGGAGCCGAATTCTGAGGTTCCTACCGTCTTCTTTGAGGCCGGGCTCCTTTTCCCATTCATAACATGCAGTGGCTTTGAGGATTCTCTCGACGGTATACTTCATGGCGCGATGATTCAGGTCTTCGCAGAAGATCCCAAACTCGTCACCGCCAATCCGTCCCCGGATATCCTTTTTGCGGTTTCTCTCCGAACGGATGTGCTCGCCTATGAGTTTTCCTAGGGCTCCGATCACGATGTCGGTTTTGTTCTGGCCGAGCGTCTCGTTCAATGCCTTGAGACTTTCCATATCCATGATGAACAAGGCGCAGAATTTTTCTGGATCTCTTCTGCGGTCATCCCAGAGCGAGGAAAGCATTTCTTGTTTGAAAGGGACTTGGGAGTAGAGCTGGGTCAGTTGGTCGGTTTCCGCTCGATGTTCAGCGCTTTCGGCAAGCTGTGTTAGCATATCCACTTTTACATCAAGTTCTGCCGCGACTGTAAAGTATTTATGAGCTATGATCGCGAGAGTTGTCACATTTTTCTTTTTCTCGCGATATTTCTTTGGATCGAGAATGTCTTCTCGGAGGCGCAAAATTTCATGCGAGGTGACTTCCTTTATAGGGAATTTTGGGGGCCAATGGATCAGTCGATTTTTCAAAGTGCTGCCATCCTCCTTTCTGAGAGAATGCCACCATCATATCAGAGCCGAAAAAATACGCAATCCTTTGTGCCGCGGGGGTGAATCGAACACCCGACACGACGCTCTTCAGGCGTCTGCTCTACCACTGAGCTACCGCGGCTTCCGATAAAGTATAGGCGAGCGATATTATTTCTTCAACTTCAACGTGATCCGTTTCTCATCCGGCTTCACCGTGTCGATGACAAACGGATATGACTGGCCGACGACGAGCGCTTTCTTCATTTCGTCCTGGCCGCCGAATTCTGAAATGTGGACCATGCCTTGCATGTCATTCTCGAGCGCGACAACCGCACCGAACGGGTTGAACTTATATACCTTACCTTGGACAGCTTGGCCTGGTTTGAACGTATCGCCGATCTTGGTCCACGGATCTTCTTTGAGTGCCTTCAGAGAAAGGAACACGCGACCCTCCTTTATATCAATAATTTTGGCCTTGAGCGCATCATTCACTTTGACGAGCTCCTTCGGGTTGTCGATCAGTTTATAATCGAGTTCGGAGATGTGGATCATGCCTTCGATTTGCGGGTTGTCGGTGAAGCGGACGAAAACGCCGAAGTCGGCAACGCCCGAGACCACGCAGTCAACGATTTGGCCGAGACTGTATGCGGAGAGCAATTCTTTGACGTTCGCCGACAACACTTCGCGTTCGGAAACGATGATTTTATTGGTGCGCGGATTGACGTCGATGATTTTGACGCTCAACTCTTCGCCAATGAACTTCTTGAGTTCTTCTGCGATTTTCACGCGATCACCATCCGGAACTTTCGGGTAATGTTCGAGTGAAAGTTGCGAGACCGGCAAGAACGCCTTGAGGTCTTCCGTGACGATTGCCATGAGGCCACCGGCATTTGCGCCTGCGATTTTTGCCTTCACAACCTCGCCGGCTTCGGCGAGTTCTTTTGCCTGCTGCCAGAGCTTTTGCTTGCCGGCTTCCGAAAGTGAAAGTTCAATGAGGCCTTCTTCGCCGTCGAGCATTACGATTTTGGCTTGGAGTTTGTCGCCGGGATTTATCGCACGTAAGGCTTCACGGGCATTCGAAACTTCTGCGCCATAAACGATGCCGGTGCCAAAACGGCCCATATCGAAATAGGCTTTGCGGGGCATCTTTTTGATGAGCGAAACTTCGACAACGCTGCCTTCTTTCGGCCAGTCGGTCGTTGAGAGTTCGGTTTTGAGCGCCTGCGCTATGGCAGATGTCTTTGGTTCTTCAATTTGCGGCATGGGAAGTAGTATAGAGAAATAAAACGATAATTGCAACTGCTATTTCCCATTGAAACAAGGTCATTTTTTTGCTAAAATAGGAGGGTCATGGTGATCAATTATTTTGGAAACGGCTGTTTCCGCCTGCAGAGCGGGGACACGTCGATCCTCCTCGATTCGGACAATAATCGGCTGAAGGCCGATATTAGTTTAAAGACGCTTGCGGCGACTGACGTGCGGTCCGAAGAGGAAACCGATGGCGTTGCCATTTCATTCCCTGGCGAATATGAGGCGAAAGGAATCGAAATCACTGGCTTCCAAATTGTTGGAGAGTCCACGGAAAAATTTTTGAAGACGGTGTACGTTGTTTTATGGGAGGAGATGAAGTTCGTTTTTCTTGGCCATCTTTCAAAGCCAATCGATGCGACGATCATGGAGGAATGTTCCGAACCGGACGTACTTTTTTTGCCGGTCGGCGGTGGACACTTTCTTGAGCCCGATGTTGCGGCAAAGATTGCGAAACAACTCGAAGCCCGCATTACTATTCCAAGCTTCTATAAATCGCCGGCCGACTTTTTGAAGGCATCGGGGAAAAAAGCGGAAGACATGGATAAGTTCGTTTTTAAACAAAAAGATATTGCCACTGACAAAGGCCGGGTTATTGTTTTGAAAGCCGCATAACATGGATCAGGTACCCCTCCCTCCGCAGAAATCAGCGAGCAAAAGTTTTTTGGCGCAGTTGCAATCGCTCGAAGAGCCGATAAAGCGCCGTATTCTCGTTGGAGCGACGGCGGTCGTCATGGTCGTGGTCGTCTATATTTGGGTTGGCTATTTCAATAGCATTGTGCTCAATAATCCTGTTGAGCTTGCGAACCAGAGCGCGGTGGCTGGTGCGGGCACAGGCGGCGCAGCAACGGGCACGATAGCAATCCAGCCGGGAGCAGCGCAAACACCAGCTGCGCAAGGATCGCCGGCCGCAAATACACCAAGTTTTTGGAGCCAGCTTGGCAGCGGCTTCGTTTCTCTTTATAACGATATGGCGGGCGGCGTGAAAAATATTGGCGGTTCGCTGCAGGCGCCGAAGGATTACAACATCACGCCGGGCACCGGCCAGTGAGCGCAAAAATGTATTAAAAATTTCTAGGGTATGGCAAATTACGAAAAACGCGAAATAACTAAAGAGCTCAGCGAATCCTATCTCGACTATGCGATGTCGGTGATCGTCGCGCGCGCCCTGCCGGACGTGCGTGACGGATTGAAGCCGGTGCATCGGAGGATTTTGTGGGACATGTGGGACAGCGGAATCACCGCGAGCGCAAAAACACGAAAATCGGCGAATGTGGTCGGCCAGGTTCTTGCGCGGTACCATCCGCACGGGGACTCGTCGGTGTATGACGCGATGGTCCGCATGGCGCAGGATTTTTCGTTGCGGTATCCGCTCGTTCTCGGACAGGGGAACTTCGGTTCGATCGACGGTGATGCGCCGGCGGCATATCGGTATACCGAGGCGAAGCTCTCGCGTATTGCCGAAGAGATGCTTTTTGACATTGAAAAAGAGACGGTCGCATGGATGCCGAACTACGACGCCACCCGCGACGAGCCGAAGGTGCTCCCGGCGAAATTACCAAACCTTCTTTTGAACGGCACACTCGGCATTGCAGTCGGTATGGCGACGAGCATCCCGACGCACAACCTAACCGAAATCGCCGACGCGATTTTATATTTGGCGGACAATACCGATGCAACAACCGAAGACCTTTTGCAATTTGTGAAAGGCCCCGACTTCCCGACCGGCGGCATTATCTATGACGCGAAAGCCATCAAGCAAGCCTATATCTCCGGCCGCGGCGGTATTCTCACGCGCGCAAAGGCGGAAATTGTTGAGCAGAAAGCAGGTAAGCAATTTGATATCATCATCACCGAAATTCCTTACCAGGTGAATAAATCCGAACTCATCAAAACGATTGCGGAGCTTGCCCAGGAAAAGAAAATTGAGGGCATCCGCGATTTGCGCGATGAATCCGACCGCGAAGGGATGCGCATCGTGATTGAACTGAAGAACGACGTGCCGCCGCAAAAAGTGTTGAACACGCTCTACAAGCACACCGAGCTCCAGAAGAATTTCAATATGAATATGATCGCGCTCGTTTCTGAAAACGGCGGTCTCGTGCCGCGCCTGCTCACGCTCCGCGATATCTTGGTTGAATATCTTGCCTACCGCAAAGAAGTCATCCGCCGCCGTACGCAGTTTGATTTGCGCAAAGCCGAAGAGCGCGCACACATTTTGGAAGGCCTTGCCAAAGCGCTCGATGCGATTGACCGCGTGATTGCGGCGATCAAGAAATCGAAAGATAAAGAAGATGCCCACGCAAATCTTGTGAAGACGTTCAAGTTCACCGACATCCAGGCGTCGGCGATTCTCGAAATGCGTTTGCAGACGCTCGCTGCGCTTGAGCATGAGAAGATCGATGCTGAATTAAAAGAGAAAAAAGCGCTCATCGAGGAGCTGAAACTCATCTTGAAGAGTCCGGCGAGAATATTAAAAATTATTAAAGACGAAGTTGCCGACTTAAAAGAAAAGTACGGCGATGAACGCAAAACGCAGGTTGTCGCGCGCGCCGTCGAGGCGATGAGCGATGAGGATTTGATTCAAGACGAAGACGCCATCGTCACGGTGTCTGGGGGTGGCTATATCAAGCGCCTGCCGCCGGACACGTTCAAATCCCAGCGCCGCGGCGGCAAGGGGATCATCGGCTCGGAAGTCGCCGATGAAGACTTCCTTTCGCATTTTTTCAGTGCCCGAACGCACGACAACGTATTGTTCTTTACCGACCGCGGCCGTGTCTTCCAGACCAAGGTGTACGACATCCCCCAGGCCACGCGCACTTCAAAGGGCCGCGCCATCCAGAATTTCCTCGAATTGCCGGCCGATGAAAACGTGACGGCCATCGTGAACTACGCTTCAAAGCAAGACGCCAAGCGCGTCGGCGGCGCCACCGGAATAAAAGGAAAATATCTCATGATGGTCACAAAAAATGGCGTCATCAAAAAAACGCCGCTTGAAGATTTTGAAAATATCCGTCGCAACGGCATTATTGCGATTTCACTCAAGAAGGGTGATCAGTTGAAGTGGGCATGCCTCACGAGCGGCACCGACCAGGTGGTTCTTGCAACGCGCCAAGGCCAATCGATCCGTTTTGACGAAAAACAAGTGCGCCCGATGGGCCGCACCGCGAGCGGCGTCCGCGCGATCAAGCTCAAAAAATCGAACGATGAGGTTGCGGGCTTTGATATAATCAATAAAGGAGAAGAAGCGACATTGCTCGTCGTGATGGAGCATGGATTTGCAAAGCAGACGTCGCTCAAGGAATACAAAACACAGAGCCGCGGCGGATCGGGCATCAAGACGGCTGAGATAACGCCAAAGACCGGCCCGCTCATCTCGGCACACGTCATTCTAGATCAGAAAGAAGTATTCGCGCTTTCCGCGAAAGGCCAAATGATTCGCACGGAACTTGCGGCGGTCCGCAAAACCGGGCGATCGGCGCAAGGCGTTCGCATCATGGATTTGAAGAGCGGCGATCGTTTGGCGGGAACCGTTGTTATCTAGCGTCCGGCGTATTCCTTATAAAGGAAACGCGGACATCGGTAGTCCCGTCCCGCGTTTTCCCTGAATATGCCAACTAAACTTACTCAAAAGCAGATCATCATTATTGCGTTCGGTTTTGTTATCGTGATCATCGTCGGTATCATCGTTTTTTTGAATCTTCGGCATGTGAATACTTCTTCTCAGGCGAAGCTCCTCGTGTGGGGGACTGACGATCCGAAAGCAATGTCGGACATGTTTAACGCATACCAGTCAGCGCACTCGGGCTCACAGATAACGTACAAACAAATCGATCCGGCTTCATACGAAACCGACCTCTTGAGTGCGCTTGCCGCCGGCACCGGCCCCGATGTCTTCGAAATCAACGATCACGATTTGCCGATTTGGGAAAACGTCCTCGCGCCGATGCCGACCGCGAACGCAGAACAGTTCAGCGCGGTCACGCTGCAAAATGATTTTCCCACCGTGGTCGGCCAGGATTTCGTGGACGGCGGAAATATTTATGCGTTGCCGCTTTCGCTCGACACGCTCGCGATGATTTATAACAAAGATTTGGTTGATTCGGCCGGTATCGCTGAATTGCCAACAACCTGGGACGACTTCGACGCCGACGTCGCGCGCCTGCGCGTCGAAGATGCGCAAGGACAACTCACGCAAGCCGCAGCCGCCATCGGCGGCTCGAACGCAAGCATTGCAAACGCAACGGACATCCTCTACCTTTTGATGCTCCAAAACGGAACCGAGATGACGACGCCGAACTATTCGAGCGCCGTCTTCGCGAATGGTAATAATAACGCAGACCCTGGCCTCGACGCCTTCAATTTTTATCTTCAATTCTCAAACCCCGGATCGCCCTACTATACGTGGGATGATTCGATGGGTGATGCCGAGGATAGTTTTGTACAAGGGAAGACGGCTATTCTCTTTGATTACGCTTCAGCCATCAACGACATCAAGCAGAAGGCGCCGTTCTTGGATATCGGCGTCGCGCCGATGCCGCAGCCCACGAACGCGTCGGTTTTCGTGAATTACCCGAACTACGAGGGGCTGGCGGTTGCGCGCTATGGCCAGGTTGCCTCGGCGTGGGATTTTGTGATCACCCTCGCAACGACACAAAGCGAAGTCGCCATGTATAATAATGATACTGGCACGCCGCCCGCGCTGCGGAGTGCGATCCAGGCGAACGCAAACGATCCCGTGATGTCAGTTTTTGGAACGCAGGCGCTCACGGCGCGGTCATGGCATGAAGTGAACGCCACGGAAATTGACGACACCATGAACGCGGCAATTGTGAGTGTCTTGAACGGCTCATCCGACTCAACGAAGGCGCTCCAAACGGCACAGTCGGGGGTGAATGGGATTATCGATTCGAATTAAAGAATTATTGTGATGAAAAAACCATCCGGGCAGCTCATTCTTCTCCTTTCGCTCATCGCCATTCTTTCCCTGCCCCACATCGTTGCGGCCTACACCGCGCCGAATATTTGGCCAACCGGATTTTGGGGGCCGCTTGTTTCGTGTTCGGGGAATTATATACAGGGAAGCACGAACTATCTTCCAAATGACGCACAACACACTGGCGCATGCCAAAGCGTCTGCGACCTCATCGGCACCATCCTGAATATCATCTACTTTGCAATTACCCTCTGTTTATTTGTTTTGGCGCCAATCATGTTTGCGATCGGCGGCGTCATGCTCATGGTGAGCGGCGCAAATCCTGAAATGTTGAGCCAGGGGAAGCGCGTACTTTTGGGCGCCGTGATCGGTGTTGTAATCGTGCTCGTTGCCTACACGTTCGTGGTCGCATTTATCACCTTCATGGGCATCACGGGCATCGGCGGTTTTGGTGTGGGCGGCAACACGTTTTCGTGCAACGCATCGTAACGCGAGTCATGAAGAAATCATCCATTATCGGAGCCATCATCGTCGCGGCAAGTTTCCCAATTGCTGTGCTCGCGCAAACACAGATTTCGCTTTCGTTTCCAGGAGCCAATTATTCCACGAGCACCGCGCCCGGCACGATCGTGAACGGGTTCTATGTATTCATGCTTCTCATTGGCGGCGTCTTGGCGTTTGGCGCCATCATCTATGGCGGCGTGAAATATATGACGGCCGCCGGTAATCCGAGTTCACAAAGCGAAGCTAAAGAGTGGATTTTGAGCGCGCTGCTTGGCATTTTACTCCTTGGGTGCGCGTACCTTATTCTCTACACCATCAACCCCAACCTCGTTCACCTCGATCTGCCGACGCTTGCAGGCGTTAATATCTCTGCGCCATCATCCGGAGGACCACCCAGCGTTTCCGGCGCCGGAGGCAAGTGCCAAGCTCCTCCAAGCGGGCCATGCACCGTCGCAAATTTAGCCAACACATGTATGGCAGCCAACGCACAGACAGCTGCTGGCGTGTGCAACGTCGAAAGCAACGGAAACGCGGCGGCGAAGAGCGGAACCGATAAATGCGACGACGGGAGTCCTGTTTCATTTGGACTCTTCCAGGTCAACATCTCGGCGAATACGCTTCCCGGGCTCAATTGTCCGTCAGCCTTTAGTAATGCATTCACTGGCCACAACCCCCATTGCACAATCCTCAACCAACAACTCTATCAACAATGCGCTGCGGCAGCACAAAATGCGGCGATCAATATACAAAAAGCCTGTCAGCTTTCGAATGCCGGGAATAATTGGAATCAATGGGGTCCCGCGACAAAAAACGCGTGTAATCTATAATGGAAATACGATGAAAAAAACACTTGTTATCATTATCATCATCGCTGCCGTCGTTCTCATCGCCTTGGGTGTATACCTTTGGTTGCGTACCCGCACCACCCCTGCTGAAGTTGGAACCACAGGATCGTTGCCCGTCGTTTCGGGTACAATTTCGACGGCGTTTCCCACGAGCACAACGCTCACCCTTGGAACGAGTGATGGAAATGTCACCATTAAAAATTTTTATAATAACGCGTCCTATATCACCCAGGATCAGCAGGCTGTGGTAATCCAGGAAAATGTCCAATATACCATCGTCTACAATGTGGGGGACAGCAGCTTCGTGATTTCTCTGCTCTCGACGCCCCTTGAGGCAGCTCGACAGGCGGCGGAAAGCGCTTTCTTGTCCGCGCTCGGTATTTCCGAGCAAGATGCATGCAAACTAGAAGTATATGAGGGAGTTCCGATCAGCATCTCCGACGAATATCCAGGGGAGAGCTTTCCGCTCAGTTTTTGCGGAGGCCCGGCGACCTTATGAGCTCCAAACATGATAAATGTTCTATAATAAATAGCATGGAACGTGCGTTCGCAAAGATGAAGACAAAGGCGAAGTGGGCAGGCGCATTCTTCGTCGTCTCTCTCGGTTGGTTGCATGTTGCATTTGCCCAGCAGACCGGAGGATCAAATACTCACATCACGCTCACTGATCCCTTGGGCGGACAGAGTTTTACCCAGGTGGTTGCGAATGTGATAGGGTTTATCTTTTGGGACGTCGCAATCCCTCTTTGTACCATTATGGCTCTCGTTGGTGCATTTCAGATGATGACCTCCGGAGGAAATCCAGAAAAAGCTTCCCAGGGAAGGAAGACGCTTATGTACGCAGCTATCGGATTCGCTGTCGCGCTCATTGCAAGCGGTATCACGGGTATCATACAGAGCATTCTCAATAATCAATAAACAATCCGAAATAAAAGGGTCGAAAATAATTTATCTATCATGCAAAACATAACGTTGTGGTTCACGAAGAAAATATATCCAATTACCGCATTTGGAACATTAATTTTCGGCCTTGGCACTGCTTTTGCTTACGCCCAACAACAGCAAAATGGTGCTCCAAATCCAGTGCAGAATGTGCAACAGTTGCAAGACGTACTTTGTACATTCATTGTATATTTTTTCTGGATCGTCATAACGATTTCCGTGATTATGATTCTTTATGCTGCGTTCACGTATGTTACGGCTCGAGACGATCAAGAGAAGACGTCGAGGGCCAGAAGAACAATTACGTATGCTGCACTCGGGATTGCCGTTGCGCTTCTTGCTGTGGGATTCCCGAATATCGTTGGCAGTTTATTCCCAAATCTCAATACGTCGCTTAATCTTCAGTGCACGATATTCGGTGGCTAAATGAAGGTCCGTATGGTATCGTAATAAAGTATTTGGAAAGGTCGAATATTCCTCTAAATTATTCATGAAAAAGGTCATTGCCTTTGCAAAGATGTTCGGTCCTTCGATCGCGTCTTTGGTTTTGCCAGCATTAGTTTTGGCCCAGGCGCCGCCGCCGCCAGCTAATGTGCCACAATCGAATCTTACGAGTTTGCAGAGTATTCTGAACTTACTCTGCGTTGTCTTCGCGTGGATGTTCTGGTTCCTCGTGGTCCTCGCCGTCATATTCGTGATCGTTGCGGCATTCCGTTATCTCACCGCAGCAGGCAATCCGGAAGCTGTTGGAGCTGCCGGACGCACGTTGCTCTATGCGGCAATTGCAATCGGTGTTGCACTTCTTGCGCGCGCCATCCCGTTCGTCATTGGTACGTTCTTGGGTGCAGGAACGGTAAACTCTTGTTAGCGGGTTATATCTCAAAGATAATTGCAAAAGGACCTCGTATGGGGCCCTTTTGTTTTTAAGAAAATAAAAGCCCCGCGGTTGTTTGCGGGGCAAGAAATGTACCACTCATCGTATTTCCACGGGTATCATATCCCATGTGCAGTGAGGATAGTCACGCTCCCAGTAAAAATACAAAGCGAGATTTACGGTCTGAACATTCGGATCTGCATCCGAGAAGTTCACGTAAAATGCAGCGGGGATATTGGGGTAAAGCTTACTTTCGTATCCTCCGTCCGTAAATTTGAACTGAGGACCGAAGCCCGTACTAATGAAGTGTCGATGTCCCTGATCGTCGAATGCGACGCTGTCTCGGAGATCGATTGGTTTGTCGGTGTCGCTTCTGTTTACGAGTGTTCCCTCGCACTGAATGGTCTTTGCGTCTTTCCACTTGCACCATTCAATAGCCGGGGTGAGCGTTCCTTTGTTGCAGTCCTCCGAGTAATAGTTTCCGAGCGGAGGTCTTGGCACGTTTGGCGCGGCTGTTGCAGTGGACCCGTTCGATTCTCGTCGAAGAGCATTCGCCCTCCGAAGAATTTCTAGTTCTTCGGGCGTTGGCTTCCACGAAGGATACTCGGTGTTGCGTTGATGATCTGTCGCGTCGGATCCCAAAGGCTTTGGGATAGCAGCGTCGTCTGTCGAGGTCCCGCTTGGATTCATGTCCACGATCGAAACTTTTGCTTTTGGTCTCGGCCCAGGAACATTCGTCTGCGCAGTTTTTTCGACGGGCTTCGTTTCCGCTGGTTTCTGCGGCTCCGGTTTCTCCGGCGTTGGCGCACCCGGCTTCGTTTCTGTGGTTGGCGGCGCTACTACTGGAGTTGGCTGGGTTGCCGTTGTGTTCTCTGGCCAGATTTCTCTTCTGAGATAAAGTCCGGCAGCGAAAAGAACGAGCACGAGGATGAAAAGTATTGCTCCCGGAAGATTTCTGTTGAATATGGCCGTGGCCAATTCCCATCGATCGTTCCAAAGGGTTGCACAACGTTTCTGCAATGTCGCGAGCTTTGCCTTGAGGGCAGCTACACGATCATGGTCTTGATTGGCGGTTGCCTCTGGCTCTTGCTTTTTTTGTTCTGACACACGCGACTCCTTTTGTGAGATATGGAATTTACAATGGCGATAATACTGTCGATAAATATACCATTATTCGATAGAAATGTCAATCTAAGCCTAGAAGGCGGGTTTTTGAAGGATAAAAAAACTGGCGGCCGTGGGGTCGCCAGTTGTCAGGCAAAGAACTGTAAAGAACTACTGTTGTTCGTGAGGAGTGATGTAGACTTCACCTCTCCCCTCGATGGAAACGATGAACGATTTCCCGTTCCATACGTTGCAGCACGGTTCAAGGTCGCCGTGCACGCTTGTTGGGTCCGACGGATCGACAAAGCGATCAGTGACTGCCGATCGAATCGGACGATGGTGATTTTCATTCTCCCACCAGAGCGAGGCGTAGTCGCCGGGCTCTTGGCTTTTCGAAAAATCGCAGCCACCTTCAGCGCACATCCTCGGGATTACGACGAGAACGCCGTAGCACCCTTCGCTTTGCCCTTTGTCAACTTCCCTCCCAAGGTCAATCTCGAGCCCTTTCCCTCGCGGTAAAGTTGTATTCCAGAAATTTATAATCTGGACTTCGCTCGGATCGCACTTGAGTGGCCCGTAGTAGGGGAAAAGCCTTTGCTCGTCGGTGGACATTGAGATCTTCCTCTGGAGGTTCGGGTCTGCCCGGATATAATTCACGATTGTCGGGCAGACGATGAGGCCAACAAAGAGGATGATGGCCAACCACTTCCACCCGCGCCCGGTCTTGGGGGAGGAAGAAGTGTCGGAACGTCTGTGCCACAGCCACAAAGCTAAAACAATGACTGCGACGATCAAGACTGAAATCGTTGGCGACTTTTCCCACTCACGTTTGATGCCGAGAATAGCGAGCAGGCTTAGTAGTAAGAGTAAGACGATCGTAGCACCTTTTGGCCACGATCGCTCTGCCACTAAAACCGGCGGAATCGTTATCACTCGAGGCGGCGGGGTTGTCGTTGTTTGAGGTGTCGAGGTAATCGGCGTTTCGACCGATTGCCTCGTTGACTTCGTTGAGGTGTTTTTCACGTTACGACTTCTCCTTTCCGCCGCTAATTCTGTCGGCTATTGCTGTTCCAAGTGTTTTTGCAAGTCCATCAGCGATCTGAGTGAGTGCGGGTGAAAGTTCAAACTTGGTCACCTGATTGGTTTGGGTGATCGTACCCTCTTCGATCAATGCCGCTTGCAGTGGATCGAGATCTTCCGTCACCGTTTTGAATCTATTGGCCTGTTCGACCAAGCTTTCGGTCCGGATTTTCCTCTGCTCCGCTGCAAAACGTTCTGCGGCAACCTTGGTGATCTGGTCTGCTGTCAGTTTGTCAGGTTCGATGTTGTCGACGACCATCTGTCGGACGACCAGACCAACTGAACTCACAGCGAAAGCCATGTCGCCATTTCTTACCGCAGCGATCTCTGCAAGGCGCTTCTCGGCGGCGATCTTAATTTCCGCTTTTTCCGTGTCGCTTTTCTTTTCGTACTGTGCTATCCATTCGGTTTCTTTGGGAGACAACGGTCGTCCCTCAAAGTGTCCGAGCAGGGCCTCTGTAGGTATCTCCGAAGGAATTTGGGTTAGGTCGTTGTTTACGAGAGACTCGAGAATCTCATTGATCGCTTCGTTGCTCATCTGACGAGCACGATCGAGTGTGAGCTCGGAGCTCTCTAGCTTCTGAGGACCTTTTTGAGGGGCCGTAACCCACTCGCGGAGTGTTTTGTCCACAAGTTCCAACAGACGCTTTGCTGCTTTGTCTATTCCGCCGACGAGAAAAACTTGTATAGGATTTTCCGGGTCGATTGAATAGAACAAGTGGGATGGGATGACTATTGTCGTCCTGTCGCCAGGGATAAGCTCTGTGGATTCTTGATCCGCATGCATGAGGCCTGCGGGCATCGCCATGTATCCTATGGTCCAGCGGCTCCTTAAAGGAATCCATGCCCATCCCCAGGGCCTCAGTATGTTTACTGAAACGCCAAAGACTTCCGGCATCCAGTTCGTTGGTGGGATGTTACCGAAATAAACGAAACCATCCCAAGCGAATAGCGCGCTGGCGGTTAGCAGAAATGCGCATGCCAGTGCGGAGTCCGTCGCCTTAAAAATGAACATTGTGACAGCAACGATCAAGAGACTTGGGATAGCTGTGAGCAGAACCCGCATCTCGTTAAACTCTCGCATTGTTCTAGACTTCTTTTCTTTCTGCATATCTGCTCCTTATTTTCAGATGTCAAAAGATTGAATTTGAATACAATCAGTCCGGGGATAAGTATACAATATTATTAATGACTTGTCAAAATATTCAAAAACCCTTAGAATACAGGGACGCTGGGGTGGCGAAATGGCAGACGCACTAGCTTTAGGAGCTAGCGCCGCAAGGCATGTGGGTTCAAGTCCCACCCCCAGCACTATGGAAAACATTTACCAATGCATTCCCACTCAAAAAACGAATCCCCACGAATTTATTCGTGGGGATGATGTTTCTGGTTTTTTGCACCAAGGCCGAAATACGAATCGACGTCTTTTTCAAACAGTGACGGATCGACGCGTTCCCTAAACCAGGCGCCCTTCAATGGATTCTCGATTTCTTTCGCGACGTACCAGAAGAAAATGAGCATAAACGAGACGGCGAAGATTGATATCCCTCCCGTGATGGCATGTCGATAGGAGACCGCTCCGATGCCGCCGAGGAGAAATAGCGATGGGATGCCGACACTCAGATGCACGGCGATGGGCATTCGTTCATCCCGCCACATCATGAGCGTACGCTCATCTTTTTCGAGAACCGCCACCACCACCTTTTTATAGGTTTCTCCGAGCCCGCTGAATATCCAGGACAAGGAGATGCTGTAGGTGACACCGAAGGTCATGATGATCGCCCCGATGATGATGTCTTTATCGTCTTCGGCGAATCGATATCCGCGGGTCCATAATTCGTACCATGTAAAAGTTGCGAGTGATGAAAGAAGAAATGTTTTCAAAAGGAGGAGGGCGTGCCGTTTGAACGACCGCCACTTCCTTTTAGGGTCGTTCTTCGTAAGCAGCTTCATAGTGCAGATCCTCCATTTCTGCGGGGATTCTACAACAATTTGCCGCAAAAGTCTAGAGAAAAAGCCGCAAGCATTATGTCCAATTGTTATTCCTTCCGCTTTGCGCCGTGGAATGCTTTATGGATCTCACGCAGTTCTTTATTCGTGAGGTGCGTATAAATTTGCGTTGTCGAAATATTTGAATGGCCGAGCAGTTCTTGCACGGATCGAAGGTCGGCACCGTTCACAAGAAGATCGGTTGCAAAGCTATGGCGCAACTGATGCGGGTGAATGCGCTTTGCAATGCCGGCTTCGCGGGCGCGGCGTTCGATCACGCGCTCAACGGCGCGCGGCGTTATGGGGCCGATCACTTTTCCAACGCGATCGATGCTCACGAATAATTTTTCTTCGGCGTCGGTGCGTTTTTCCATGTATTTTTGGATTGCCGCTCGCGCAGAATCGGAGATGAAGACAACGCGCAACTTGTCGCCCTTGCCGCGCACGCTCACTTCGCCACGCTTCAGGTCAACATAGCGCGAGAGCGCGCACAGTTCTGCGAGGCGGAGTCCGGTTGAGAAGAATGTCTCGAGGATTGCCCGGTCGCGGAGCGCACGGATGTCGTTGCCCTTCGGTGCGGCAAGGAGCCGTTCGAGGTCGCCGTATTCGAGGACTTCGATTTGTCGCGATGGCGTTTTTGGGAGCTCAATCTTTTCGGCGCTCAGCGTCTTCACGTCGCGCTTCGCCATATATTTGAGAAAATTTCTGATCGCGATCACATAATAGCTTTGCGTGAGCTTCTTCAAGTCGCGGCGGGCGAGTGCAAGGCGGAATTCGCGGACGAGGCCGTCGGTTATTTCTTTCGCCGTCTTTATATTCGCGAACTTCAAAAATTCTTTGAGGTAATGTTCGTAGTTCTCGCGCGTTTTCGGCGATCGATTTTTTTCGATTTCGAGGTAATTGAGATAGTCACGAAGCAATTTTTGTATTTCGTTTTCTGCCATGATTCCATTATACGTCATATGTCGCACAATCTGCGGCGTTCTCTCGGGCTTGCAATTTTCCTCAAAGCAGGATATAATACCTTGTAATGCTTACGAAACGAGTAAAAGCTCGCATCATCAGCGAGCACAAAGCTCATGATAAAGACACCGGCTCTGCCGGCGTTCAAATTGGCGTCATTTCACGTCAGATCGACGAACTCGCTTCGCATCTCAAGAAAAATCCAAAAGATAACCACTCGCGCCGCGGCCTTTTGAAGATGGTCTCTAAGCGCCGCAAGCTTTTGGCGTATATGAAGAAGACGCAACTTTCTTCGTATGAAAAATTGATTAAGAAACTTGATCTCAAGCGTTAATGTTCGGTCGTGCGGTTCATCTGAATATTTTTTAATACTTCGTTAGTAATTTTTATGAAACAAGCTCACAGTAATGCAAATCAGCGCGTTGGCATTTTTGTTGACGTGCAAAATCTCTATCATTCGGCAAAAAATCTTCATCATGCCCGCGTG
Organism: uncultured bacterium; assembly: GCA_963705915.1. Classification (GTDB taxonomy): domain Bacteria; phylum Patescibacteriota; class Minisyncoccia; order UBA6257; family 2-01-FULL-56-20; genus JAKAGE01. The sequence continues at coordinate 607,097 of OY970126.1, read as the reverse complement.
AATTACGCGGAGCTCATGAAATATCTCGTTGCCGGACGCCAGCTCATCCGCGCGATGGCCTATGTGGTGAAAAGCGAAGGCGTTGAACCGCAGCGGCCGGGAAACGGACGCGGCGCGTCGCCGATCGTGACTCCCATAGTGCGTGAAGAGAGCAATAACAACGGCCTTTCATCCGAAGCGAGCTTCTTTGAAGCACTCGAAAAGGCTGGCCTCGAATTGCGCATGAAAGATTTGCAGATTTATGCCGGCGGGATGAAAAAAGCTGACTGGGACGTTGGCATGGCGGTTGACGCGATCCGCATGTCGTCGTTCCTCGACGTCGTGATCCTCGTGACGGGTGACGGTGATTTTCTGCCCTTGGTCGATTACCTCAAATGGGGTGCGGGGCGGCTTGTTGAAGTCGCGGCGTTTCGCCGGAGTGCATCGTCAAAAATTCAGGAAGCTGCGGATCAGTTCGTTAATATAGAAGAGATTCCGCGGGCGATTATGAAGTCGCGAGTATAACATAAATTTACAAGCACGGAAGGAGTAGTCATTTTGACCCAGCGCCGCTTTGAGGGTAATGCCCACAAAGCGACAAGCGCAAAGTGGTGCTAGGTCAGGATGACATCTGCTCCAGTCGTTCGTGCGAACATTAAAAATTCATAAAATCATGATAGAGAAAAAACAGTTCTCCGTTGAAGTTGCCGGGAAAACATTGACCATCGAAACCTCACAGCTTGCCGAGCAGGCGAATGCTGCCGTGATTGCAAAATACGGTGAGACCGTGGTGCTCGCAACAGCGGTGATGGGCCGCAAAGATACCGAGATGGATTACATGCCGCTCAAGGTTGATTACGAAGAAAAATTTTATGCGGCGGGAAAAATTATCGGCAGCCGCTATATCCGTCGCGAAGGGCGATCGTCGGAAGAGGCGATCCTCGCGGGCCGCTTGGTGGACCGCACGATCCGTCCGCTTTTTGATAACCGTATGCGACGCGATATCCAGGTGGTCGTCACGGTGCTCCAGATCGACGAACAAAACGATCCGGAATTCGTGGGTTTACTTGGCGCTTCAACGGCGCTCCTCATTTCGGATATTCCGTGGCAGGGACCAGTTGCCGGCGTTCGTGTGACACAACCGGCCGCAGGCCAATTCAAAATCAACCCAGATAATGCTGAAGTGAACGAACAGCTTCCGGTGTTCGACGCATTTGTCTCCGGTTCAAAGGATCGCATCAACATGATCGAGCTCGGCGGCCTCGACGCCCAAGAGAGTGAAATTTTGAAGGGCATCGAAGAGGCGCAAAAAGAAATTAACAAACTTGTTGATTTTCAGTTGAAGATTCAAAAAGAAATCGGCAAGGAGAAAGCGGTGGTCGCGTTATCGGAGCCGGCTCCCGAGCTAAAGGCTGCCGTTGAGGAATATTTGAAAGACAAACTTGAAGGCGCCGTGTATCGTCCGACAAAGATGGAAGAGCAGCATGCCGTGACGGCGCTTCGCAATGACCTCACCGCGCACATCAAAGAGAAATTTGCCGCCGGCGTTCCGGTTGCGGGCGTTGATGGAAAAGCTGAGATGAAACCCATAAGCTGGAAAGCCGTTGAATTTCTCATCGAAGCAATGATCAACGACATCGTACACAAAAATGTTTTGGAGAACGCGCGGCGTCCCGACGGCCGCAAGCTCGACGAAGTGCGCAAACTCGATGGGGAAGTGAAGCTTTTTTCTCGAACCCACGGCTCGGCGCTCTTCGTCCGCGGCAATACGCAGTCGCTTGCGGTGACGACGCTTGCTGCGCCCGGTTCGGAGCAGCTCATCGAAACCATGGAAACAAACGGCAAGCGCCGCTTCTTGCTCCACTATAACTTCCCGCCATTTTCAGTCGGCGAGGTCGGCACATTCCGCGGCCCAGGCCGCCGCGAAATCGGTCACGGCAACCTCGCGCGCAAATCGCTCGAGCGCCTCATTCCGACCAAAGAAGAATTCCCATACACGATTCGCGTGGTCTCCGAAATCATGTCATCGAACGGATCGTCTTCGATGGCAACGGTCTGCGCGTCATCGCTTTCACTCATGGATGCTGGCGTTCCGCTCAAGAAGCCTGCCGCTGGCATTGCGATGGGCCTCATGATGAGCGACGTCAAGAACTTTAAAGTGCTCACCGACATCCAAGGCCCCGAAGACCATCATGGCGATATGGACCTGAAAGTTGCAGGCACGGACGATGGCGTGACCGGCATGCAGATGGACGTGAAAGTTGACGGCCTCACGCTCGAAATCCTCCGCGCGGGCTTCGAAGATGCGCGTAAGGCTCGCATCCATATCTTGAAAACCGTGAAAGCGATTTTGCCCTCAGCACGCAAAGAACTTTCGCCCTTCGTGCCGAAGATTAAAACGCTCAAGATCCCGACCGACAAGATTGGCGCCGTCATCGGTCCTGGAGGCAAAGTCATCAATGGCCTCATTGAGAAATATCAATTGTCCGGTATCGATATCGATGAGGACGGCGGCGTGTTCATCTCGGGCATGATCCTCGAGAATGTTGAGAAAGCGGCATCCGACATCCAATCGCTCACGCGCGAATTTAAAGTTGGTGAAATCGTCGAAGGCAACGTGATCAAAATTTTGGAATTCGGCGCCATCGTCGATTTGGGCGGTGGCAAAGACGGCATGATCCACGTCTCAGAACTCAGGAGCGGCTTCGTGAAGAACGTTGAAGACGTTTTGAAAGTCGGTGATTTCGTCCGCGTGAAAATCATCAAAGTTGACGAAGACGGCGGCCGCATTGGGCTATCGCTTAAGCAGATGGCGGAGTAGGACGTATTCGCTTCCACGTGCGCGAACGTTCATCCGCACGTCATTAAAAATCCCGCAAGTGCGGGATTTTTTGTGGTAAAATGAATCCAATGGAAGGTATCCCCGACATCAACAGGAATCAATCCGCCCCGGAAACGCCAGCCGAACTCTCCACGATTTCCCCGCCGCCAACGGAAGTGAAGATCCGCACGATGAAATCTGACATCGCCCGCCTCGCGTCATCCGGCGGAGGATTGCCGCAGTTCGAAAATGTACGAGTTGCGGGGTCATCGCTCGAAAAACGAGCGCAATCGACGGAAGAAACCCATAAAAGCAATGCTCTCGCGATAGCTCTTATAACGCTCATCGCGCTCGCCATTCTCGTTGCACTCGGATATGTTGGCTATCAAATATTAACCAAGGGATCGTTCTAGCGTTGCGGCAAAACTTTCTTGCCTTGAGGTCGCGAGCTACAGTTTCGTATCTACCCTTTTTCTTCCACAACCATCCCGTCTCCGTTTTTGAATGCTTCTACGGTTTTCTTCTTGATCGCTTCGAGGAGTTTTTTATCTTCCTTTAATTTCATTCGTGCGTTTTCAAATCCTGCGCCAAGGCGTTCGCCCTCGAACGAGATGCTCGCGCCGGATTTTTTCACGACGCCATAGAGGATCGCAGCGTTCAGGACGTCGCCTTCATAGGAAATGCCTTCGTTGAAAAGGATATCGAATTCGGCATGTTTGAATGGCGCGGCGACTTTGTTCTTTACCACTTTTGCTTTCACCCGATTACCAACGACATGGTCGCCCTTCTTCACCTGTGCGATGCGGCGGATGTCGATGCGTACCGATGCAGCAAAGGGGAGTGCGCGGCCGCCCGGCGTCGTTTCCGGATTGCCGAACATCACGCCGATCTTCATGCGGATTTGATTGATGAATATGATGAGCGTTTGGCTGTTTGCGGCGAGTGCCGTGAGCTTGCGGAGCGCTTGGCCCATCATGCGCGCCTGCCGGCCCACATGCTGTTCGCCCATTTCGCCTTCGAGTTCTGCTTGCGGCGTGAGCGCTGCAACAGAATCCACGACAACCACTGAGATCATGGCCGAGCGGACAAGGCTCTCCAAAATATTCAACGCTTCTTCGCCGCTGTCCGGCTGCGAGATGAGGAGCTCGTTCACGTTTACGCCGAGCTTCTTTGCATAATCAGGATCCATCGCGTGTTCGGCGTCGATGAATGCGGCTTTGCCGCCATGCTTTTGCGCCTGCGCAACGACGTTCAAGGCGAGCGTTGTCTTACCGCTCGATTCCGGCCCGAAAATTTCTACGACGCGTCCGCGTGGCAAGCCGCCAACGCCGAGCGCAAGGTCGAGCGAGAATGATCCCGTGGGGATCACTGCCACGTCGACTTTGCTCACGTCGCCAAGTTTCATGATTGCCCCTGCGCCGAACTTTTCCTGGAGCGTGGACAAGAGGCTGTCCAAATCCTTCGACTTATCAGTTTTTTTAGGTGTCATAGAAGCATTATAGCAAGAGGTACATTAAAAGAATATTAAAAAAGAGAGGCCAAGAGGGAGGCGAAAGGCGCTTTCGGAGACCGAGCGCGCTGCTCCTGCGGCAGCGCGCTCTGGTCCTCGCTCGGTTCGTCGCCGTAAGAACGGCGAACCAAGCCGAACCGGCTGCGGGTCTCCTCAATCATCCTTTCGTCTCCCTCTTGGAACTCCCTCCCGTTGATCTTATTTGAATACGTGTTCGAATCCTGCGCTCGTTGACAGAATCCTTGAAAGGAGTATGCTATCGACAGCATTCGGAACACGTTGCGAGGCTCATTGGGAGCCGAAATCCCAACTACTCGTCTGAACGTTTATCCATCTTTCCCCGTCAGAACCCCTGTGGCCACAGGGGTTTTCTTTTTCTTATATTTGCGTGCTCGAACCTATACCAGACAGCAACATTCGTTCGAAAGCTGTCCACTATATTCCGATAGTTGTCGAAGATACTGAACTTGGCGTTGTTGAGGCCGACGAGCTTGGGGTGGTCGTATTAGTGACTGATCCTTCGTACCAAACCTGCTCGGTTACGTCGGTCTCGCCGCCGAGGAATTTTTTGGCGGCGATTTGGAAGGTATTGATACCGGTTTGGAGCAATACGCTTTTTTGCCAGGTGCCATTTGGAGCAAGCGTGACCTGATCGCCATTTAATGAAATGGAATCGGCGTTTTGGCTCGTACCCTGAATGACAATCGTGTTTTGATCGGTGGTGTAGGGGTTTTGCGAGGGGAAGGTGACTGCGAGCGCTGGCTTGCCGATGATCGTCGCAAAACGGAATCCGAGGTAAACGAGGATAATGGCACCGACGATGATCGCCCAGATATATTTTGGTGGGGCGACTTTAATGAAGCGATTCCGCGGAAGTATGTCGAGCTCACCCGAATTTTTTGCTCCGCCTTTGAGGCGCCCCCACCAGGCTTCGCCGTCGAAGTCGAGCACTTTGCCAAGACGAATGAGATAGCCGCGAAAATAGGGGGCCGATGGGATGTGGCCGAAATCGCCGCGAAGCAGGCTTTCGATGTGCACCGGCGCGATGCCGGTGATATCGGATAATTTCTTGAGGGTAAGCCCTTTTGCCTTGATGCGATCAGCAAAAAATTGTTCAAACGCAACGTCTTCCGGATTCATAGGCTGATTCTAACAGAAAAATGCCAATTATAAAATTTTGTGCCCGCGTGGACCCAGCGGGATTCGAACCCGCTTCTCCTCTTTGGTAAAAATGGTGTCCTACCGACATGAACGATGAGCCCATCTCGCGAGCCCACAAACACTATCAAATGGGCGATTAAAACTTTCTAAAATATAAATAGCCGCTTGGGCGGCTATTTATACACCAAAGAGGATTTTCGATCCGCAGTAATGCGGACACCACTTTCCCTTAGATTCTATAGCAAGGATGTAATCAGTCAAATCCTATTTAATAATTTTTTAATAAAAATTATATGAGCCGCGCCTCGATCTTTTCAATGTTCACGTCGCGTGGCTTTGCGCCGTCGCCGGGACCGATATAGCCGCCGGCTTCCATGAGGTCGAGCAATCGTGCCGCACGTGCGTAACCAACTTTCAAACGCCGTTGCAAAAGCGACGCCGATGCCTTATTCGCTTCTTTTACGACGGCAAGCGCTTCATCAAAAAGATCATCGTCTTCATCGCCGCCGCTCGCTTGATCTTCCAGGAACGAATCAAAGCTCGTCGTGCCGCCGGGGCCCGCGATGCCGAGCGGTGCCGGTCCCGCTTTTTCAATATCCGATTCTTCACGCTCAACCATTTCCACTTTGTTATTTTCTTTTACGAATGTCGCCACCGCGCGAATTTCTTCTTCAGTGATATAAGCGCCCTGAATGCGCTTTGGTTTCGAAAGTTCTGCGGAGATGAAGAGCAAGTCACCGTGGCCGAGTAATTTTTCTGCGCCCGCCGTGTCGAGAATTGTGCGCGAATCAATTTGCGAAGCCACCTGCAGCGCAACGCGCGAGGTGATGTTCGCTTTGATGAGACCCGTGATCACTTCAACCGACGGGCGCTGGGTGGCGAGAAGCAAATGGATGCCCGTTGCGCGCGCCATCTGGGCGAGGCGCACGATCGAGCCTTCCACTTCGCGGCCATAGGACGTCATGAGATCCGCCATTTCATCGATGCCGACGAGGATGAACGGCAGCGCTTCGTCCGATGAATTGTGTGAGGCGTTGTAGCTCTTGATGTCGCGGCTGCCGGCTTTTTGGAGGAGATCGTAGCGGCGTTCCATTTCGGAGATGGCCCACTTCAAAACGCCAACCGCTTTTTTATTGTCGGTAATCACGGGGCTGATGAGGTGTGGAATGCCGTCATAAATTGAGAGTTCGACGCGCTTCGGATCGATGAGCGCCATCTTCAAGGTCTGCGGCGAATTCTTATATAAAAGGGACGTGATGAGCGAATGGACGAGAATCGATTTGCCGGAACCCGTTGCGCCCGCCACAAGCAGGTGCGGCATCTTTTCAATGTTTGCAAAAATCGGTTCGCCGGAAACGTCGCGGCCGAGGATAAAACCAAGTGGCCCGCTCGCGTTGAATTCCGGATAATTCATGAGGCTGCCGAGACGCACGAGTGCGGCGGCTTTGTTCGGCACCTCGATGCCGACAAGCGATTTCCCCGGGATCGGCGCTTCGATGCGGATCGGATGTGCGGCGAGCGCGAGCGCGAGATCGGAGTTTAATGCGGTGATACGCGAAAGTTTTACGCCCTCCGCTGGTTTTAAGGTGTAGCGCGTAACGGCAGGGCCGACGTTGATTTCTCCCATCTCAACCGGAATGCCGAAACTGTCGAGCGTACGCTTGATGACGTTTGCGTTTGCGAGCAAGTCGCCGGTCGTCGGCTTCGAACTGTCAGAATTCAGGAGTGAGAGCGGCGGCGGAACATAATTTTTGAAAACCGGCGCTTTGAATTTTCTTGGTTTCGTCTCGTCGTGTTCTTTTTGATGCGTCACGGAAACATCTTCGAGATTATCTTTGGAGTCTTCCTTGGGCGACTCTTTTTCTTCAGTCGAGCCTTCGCCTGTCACGAGAATCGGTTTTTCCTCCGGAACATCCTCCACGTCCTCGCCGGCTTCCTTGCGCGGCCACCGGACTTTCAATGGCACATTCGCTGTGACGAGGATGGCGATGATAAGAATAAAGACATTGATGACGCTCGCGGCGGTTGAACCGAAGGGCGTCCTAAGTGAGCCGAGGACAAGCCCGAGCCATCCGCCGTTGCCGGGCGATGCGATTTCGACGAGACCCAAAAATGATAGAACCAAGATAAGTGCCCCGACGAGCGTCATAAGTGCCACTCGCTTCCTGCCGGCAAAGAGAAATACGATTGCCGCGAAGAAGAGCGTGGTTGGCAGGATGAAGTATCCCCAGCCGAAAAGCGCGTCGAGCCCTCTATAGATGAGGCTGCCAGCCGGTCCGGCTTTTGCGATGCCCGCGAGGATAAGGATGATGCCGACGCAGATAAAGCTTATCGCCCAGATGCTATTTTTGGTGTCCGGATGGAGTCCGGTTTCCTGGTCGCTGCGGTCGTTGCCGCGGGTGCCGCCGTTCTTGTCGCGCCGCCCGCCATTCTTCGACCCGTTGCCGTTTTTCTTTGCCATTATGAATATATTGTACGCTATCATTCGTCAGGCGGAAAGAATTTTAATGATAGAATAAAAACATGATTTCCAAAGCATTGGTCGTGTTCGACCTCGACGGGACGCTTACGAAAACTAAATCGAATTTGGAGCCCGATATGTCCAAAGCGCTTGAGGAGCTTCTTAAAAAAAAGAAAGTCGCCGTAATAGGAGGTGGGACATACAAGCAGTTTAGGAAACAGCTGGTTGCCCGCCTCACCGTACCGACCTATCTACTTTCGCGCTTGTTTCTTTTCCCAACGACGGCAAACGCCTTTTATCGTTATAACAAAGGATGGAAAAACATCTACACTTTTAAGCTTTCCGATCGGGAACGCCGTGAAATTAAAAAAGCATTTCGGGATGTCTTACACGAGATCAAATATGTCCCTCCTCGAAAAACATACGGGAAAGTGATAGAAGACCGGGGTACGCAAGTAACATTTTCAGCGCTCGGCCAGGACGTGGTTGCTATGCTCGGGCCAAAGGGTGTGAAATTGAAAGAACAGTGGACGAAGAAAAATACTCCGCTCAAGATAAAGATCGCAACGTTGGTACAAAAACGCCTGCCCAACCTCGAGGTGCACGCATCGGGCTATACATCGATCGACGTTACAAAAAAAGGTATTGATAAAGCGTACGGAATTCGCCAGATCAAAAAATATTTACATGTTCCTATTGGAAGGATGGTCTTTATCGGAGACGCGCTATTTCCCGGCGGCAATGATTATGCCGCGAGGCGCACTGGCATACAATGCATTGCCGTCCGCGGCCCGGAAGACACAAAAAAAGTTATTAAAAGAATATTAAATTGACAATCGCATTCCGGCGGGGGTAATATGCCGGTAATGCCTGATTTCCTCAATAGTTCTCTCGGTACCCGGCTTACGGTTGACGAAGTGGTCACAGAAATCGTTGCGTTCATGAAGTCCGACCTCCTCCGCCGCTACAAAATCACGATTGGCACCGATTCGGAATTGCTTGCGGCAAAAGATGCCGACTTTGTGACGGCGATCGTCGTCCATCGCGTAGGCAACGGCGGCCGGTACTTCTGGCGGCGATTCGAGCTCGGAAAATTCCATACGCTCCGCGACCGCATGGTGAAAGAGGTTTTGATCTCGCTCGAAATCGCGCAAAAAGTTTTGGCTGAGCTCAAAAAATTCCCATTGCCCGAATTCGATTTCGAGATTCACGCAGATATCGGCGAGAAGGGCCCGACGAGGGCGGTTATCCAGGAAATTGTCGGCATGATCCGCGCACACAACTTTGAGCCGCGCACGAAGCCCTATAGCTATGCCGCGACAAACGTTGCCGACCGGCACGTTTAGTGGCGCGCGGCGGCGAAACACAAGCGAACATGGAAAAAAATAACGACACATTGGTTTTTGATATTGAGACGTCAAATTTTTTTACCGACCCGGGTGTTGGCTGGGATAATTTTGCGGCGCTCAAAATTTCGGTCGTCGGCGTGTATTCATATAACGAAAACAAATATTATTGCTACGAAGAACATGAGATGGATAAACTTGCAAAGCTTTTTTCACGCGCAAAGACGATCGTCGGCTTCAGCATGAACCGCTATGACGTGCCCGTGCTCAACCTTTATTTCCAGAAATTAAAAAATGGTGCGACGAATTTATGGGAGAAAGAGCGTGTTGATTTACTCGAAGAAATCGAAGTTGCGATGAAGCAACGCATCAGCTTGAGCCGTCTCGCGGAAGCAAATCTCGGTGTTAAGAAAGAGCATCACGGCTCCGAAGCGGGCGTCCTTTTCCGCGAAGGTAAGATTAAAGAACTCAAAGCATATTGTTTAAACGACGTAAAACTCACGAAGGACCTCTACGATCTCTATCGCACGCAAAATTATTTCCTCATGCCCGATAAAAAAACCGGTGAGATTGTTCGCGTTGCTTTTGCGAAGAGCGTGGCCTCGTCTCAGCTCATCTAAAATCCATTGACACTCGGAGGGCGTGTTGTAATGTGAAGAAAGCACATCTGTGCCCTTGGAGGAACATGAATTGAAACGATTGCTTGTTCGGTTGGTGCAGGGCCATGCGGAATCAGTAACCATCGTTGTGGCTGCCTATGTGATCGGTCCGGTGGCGGGCATTATCGTTGCAATGCACGTGATTCATCGTGCCGGGGGAGCCGCGTGGGGCACCCCGCTTGCCATATTCGCTTGCTTCTCGATCGCGTGTGCGATCGTCTACAGTGGGGTATGCACATGGAGCAACCTCCGACGCAAATTCGGCGAGCGATCTAAGGGCGGGATATAATCCCGCCCTCTTCTATAATAAAAACCATGAAGCGAATATATCTAGACTACGCAGCTTCGACGCCGGTTGACCCGCGCGTGTTCGAGGCGATGAGGCCATATTTTAGCGAGAAGTTTGGGAATCCGGGATCGCTTCATTCGTTTGGCCAGGAAGCCATCGCGGCGATTGACCGAGCGCGTGAAACGTTCGCAAAAATGCTCGACGCCGATTTTCGAGAGATTATCTTTACCGCTTCCGCCACCGAAGCGAACAATCTCGCCTTGCGGGGCGTTGTCCGCGAAGCCCAGAAAAAAGGATTACAAAATCCTAAAATTATAGTCTCGGCGATTGAGCATGAGTCGATTCTCGAGACCGCGCGCGACCTTGAACGTGATGGAGTTGAGCTTGCCTACCTTTCCGTTGATGAGCGGGGGATGGTTGATAGTAAAGAGCTCGCATCATCGCTCGATGAGCGAACAGCGCTCGTCTCCGTGATGTATGGCAATAATGAAATCGGAACGGTGCAACCGATAGGTTCAATCGCTGAGGTATTACAAGAATATAAAAAAGAGAAGAAAAGAAAATCAAACTATCCGCTTCTCCATACTGATGCCGCGCAGACGTTTCAGTTTCTCGATTGCGATCCAAAGAAACTCGGCGTCGATGTGATGACGCTCTCATCGCACAAAATATATGGACCCAAAGGCGCTGGAGCGCTTTACACGCGCGACATGAAAGCCTTGGCATCGACGACAACCGGCGGCGGCCAGGAATTTGATCTGCGCTCGGGTACGGAGAACGTTCCGGCGATCGTCGGTTTTGCAAAAGCTGCAGAACTTGTCACCGATATGCGAGACGAAGAGCGTAAACATGTGAGCGATCTCCGCGACAAGCTTTGGAACGGTATTCGGAAAATTGTTCCAGAAGCTGAACGTAACGGTTCCGGAAGCGGCGGCGGTAAAAATGACGGGGCCGGAGAAACCGGCCAAACGTTGCCGCACATTCTTAATGTCTATTTCCCCGGGCACAATGCACAAGACATACTTACCAAATTTGACCTGAAGGGGCTCGCCGCTTCAGCCGGTTCGGCGTGCCATTCGCGGGCCCTTGAGCCGTCATACGTAATCGAGGCGTTTGGTTATTCCAAGGAACGAGCAAAATCGAGTGTTCGGTTCAGTCTAGGGAGGCCGACGACAAAGGAAGATGTAGAAGATGCCCTGGGTATAATCCGTGAAACTTTTTCAAAAAAAACGTCGTAGAATAAGATATGCAGAACAATAAGAACAAGCTTATCGTTGCGGCCCTCCTTTTGGTAGCCGTTTTGGTGGTTATTGCCGCTACAAGGCCGCAGCAAGCTCAGGCCAATGCCTTCACCGACTTTTTGAATAGTCTCGTCGCGCCGTTCACCGGCGGGAACAGTTCCACAACCGCGGTCAATGGATCGAATAATGCGTCGGGTACGGTCTCGCTTTATCAGCCAGTCGTTGATTACGAAAACGCCGTTGTGAATGCCGTAAAGGAGGCATCCCCGGCGGTTGTCTCGATAACGATCTCCGAAAACGTGCCCGTGGTTGAACAATGCCCGTACAATCCATTCCAAAACCTGCCGCCTGAGTTCCAGCAATTTTTCGGCGACGGCAGCGGTGACGGTAGCGGCAGTGGCGGCGCTGGTGGCGGTGGATCGTCCGGTCTCACGGTGCCATGCGACAGCGGACAGACCCAAATGCAAGCGGTTGGCGGTGGGAGCGGATTCATCATCTCGTCCAACGGATTGATTCTCACGAACAAGCATGTTGTTTCTGATACTGGCGCGTCGTATAGCGTGCTTACGAATGACGGGAAAACGTATTCGGCAACGGTCCTCGCCCGCGACCCGAACCAAGATTTGGCGGTGATTAAAATTGACGCAACCGGATTGCCAACCGTGACGCTCGGGGATTCTAACGGCTTGCAGCTGGGCCAAACTGCCATCGCCATCGGCAACGCACTCGGACAATTTTCGAATACTGTTTCCGTTGGCGTTGTTTCCGGCTTGGAACGCACTGTGACGGCACAATCTCCCGACACGAATGCCGAAGAAACATTGCCTGGCGTGATTCAAACCGATGCAGCCATTAATCCGGGGAATTCAGGCGGCCCGCTGCTCAATCTTGAAGGCCAAGTGATCGGCATCGACACCGCCATCGCGGAAGATGCCCAGGGGATTGGATTTGCAATCCCGATCGATCAAGCCAAAAACGACATCACCTCGGTTGAGGCGACCGGTAACATCGAAGCGCCGTATCTCGGCGTTCGCTACGAAGCGCTCGATCCCACTACCGCAAGCGCCAATAACCTACCCGTGAATTACGGCGCATGGGTCCAGGCCGGAAGCGATGGCCCTGCGGTTGAGCCAGGCTCACCGGCGGCAAAAGCTGGCATCGAAGGCGGTGATATCATAACGGCCGTGAACGGAACGCCGATCAACGCCACGAACGACCTGAGCCAGATCATCGACCAGCATAGTGTCGGTGACGTTCTCACGCTTACTATTAATAGAGGAGGGAATACCATAACGTTGCAGGCAACACTCGCCGAACGCCCAGATTAGCAATCTAAGGGTGAGATTGACAATGCCGTTTGCCCTGGAATATAATTCTAGAAATCGAAACAATTCAGGGTTTTTCGAAGTATAATAATTAAGAAGAACATTTCATGCCAAACTTTCATCGTTTTACCATAAAAGCTCAGGAAGCCCTCCAAAATGCCCAAGAAATTGCAGCAAAAAAGAATCATGGAGAGTTAAAATCACTTCATTTGCTTGCGGCGCTCCTTGAAGACGAGCAGTCGCTTGTGATCCCAGTGCTCGAGCGTTCGGGGGTTAATCTTGAGAAACTCGATGAACAGATCGAGATTGAGCTTGACCGAATCCCGCCCATGCTCACCAGCTCTGCCGTGGGGCAGCTTTATCTTTCTCAGGAATTGATGCGTGTGCTCGACCAGGCCGCAAAGATTGCCGCGCAGCAAAAGGATGAATTCGTTTCGTGCGAACATCTTTTGCTCGCGCTTCTCGACGTGCAGGGCGCAGCAAAGTCTATGCTCGAAAAATTTGGCGTTCGCCGCGAAACGGCGTTCCGTGTGCTTGCGCAATTGCGCGGTTCGGTGCGCGTGACCGATGAAACGCCGGAAAGTAAATTCCAGGTGCTCGAAAAGTATGCCATCAACGTGACGGATAAGGCGAAGGCCGGCCAGCTCGACCCGGTGATTGGCCGTGAAGAAGAATTGCGACGCTTGATGCAAGTGCTTTCGCGCCGCACAAAGAATAATCCATGTTTGATCGGCGAGCCGGGCGTTGGGAAGACCGCCATCGTGGAAGGCCTCGCGCAAAGGATCGTTTCGGGCGATGTTCCAGAACTGCTCAAAGGCAAGCAAGTTTTAATGCTCGACCTCGGATCGCTTATCGCCGGAACAAAGTTCCGCGGTGAATTTGAAGATCGCTTGAAAGCCTTTATGAAAGAAGTGAAAAATGCCGCGGGCCAGATCATTTTGTTTATCGACGAAATCCACACGATCGTTGGCGCGGGCGCTGCAGAAGGCGCAATCGATGCGTCAAACCTTTTAAAGCCGGCCCTTGCACGCGGAGAACTGCACGCTATCGGCGCCACGACCGTCCGCGAATATCAGAAATACATTGAGAAAGATCCGGCACTCGAGCGCCGTTTTCAGCCAATCATCGTTGAAGAACCTTCGATCGACGATTCGATTGCGATCCTCCGCGGCCTCAAGGAAAAATATGAAATTCATCATGGCATGCGCATCAGCGACGAAGCCATTATCGAAGCCGTCAACTTGAGCGCGCGTTATATTACCGACCGGTTTTTGCCGGATAAAGCAGTGGATTTGATCGATGAAGCCGCCGCCGCGCGTCGTCTCGAATCCGAAAGCCTGCCGAAAGAAATCGATAATGTCCGCCGCGAAATCACCCGCCTCGAAGTTGAAAAACAGGCGATTACCAAAGACGCCAAAAAGCCTGCGCTCGAGCGCGTGAAGGAGATCGATAAGAAGCTCGGCAAATTAAAGGAGCAGAACGACGAACTCTCAAGCAAGTGGCATTCGGAAAAAATTAAATTTGAGACTCTCCATCAGCTCCGACAGAAAGTTGATAATTTAAAGCGCGAAGCTGAAACGGCTGAACGCGCAGGTAATTTGGAACGGGTCGCGCAGATCATTTACGGCGAGTTGCCGCAGGCGGAAAAAGACTTCGTTGTTTTTGAAAAGAAGAATTTTGCTGGATCATCCGGCACGCCGGTAAATGGCTCAAAGGCGACCGGAAGGCACGCAAGCAAAGCGGCTACAGGGCACGCCGCAACGGGGGATCGTTTTCTGAAAGAAGCGGTTGACAAGGAAGACGTCGCTGCCGTTGTTGCCGTTTGGACCGGGATCCCCTTGAAGCGGATGCTTGAAACCGACACCGACAAGCTCATGCGTATCGAAGAAGTCTTGCATGAACGCGTTGTTGGTCAAGAGCCAGCTATCACCGCCGTTGCAAACGCACTCCGTCGTTCCCGCGCCGGCCTTTCTGACGAAAATCGCCCGATCGGCTCATTTATGTTCCTCGGGCCGACCGGCGTTGGGAAAACCGAACTCGCGAAGGCGCTCGCGGAATTTATGTTCAACGACGATAAGGCGCTCGTCCGCGTGGACATGTCGGAATATATGGAGCGACATGCAGTTTCGCGCCTCATCGGTTCGCCGCCGGGTTATGTTGGCCACGAAGAAGGCGGCCAGCTCACGGAAATCGTCCGTCACCGGCCGTACAGCTTGATTTTGTTCGACGAAATCGAAAAAGCGCATCCAGAAGTCTTCAATCTTTTACTCCAAGTGCTCGACAACGGCCGCCTCACCGACAGCAAAGGTAAAACGGTGAACTTCAAGAACTCGATCATTATTATGACGTCGAACGTCGGCAGCGAATATCTCAAGGCGATGTCGCGCATCGGTTTCTCAAGCGCAACGGTAACCGCCGAAGAAGGGGATTATAAGGATAAGGTGATGGACGCCCTTCGCGGCAGCTTCCGTCCTGAGTTTTTAAATCGCATCGACGAAATCGTCATTTTCAACCCGCTCCGCAAGGCTGATATTGAGAGGATCGTAAACATTCAGATTGATCTCATCGAAAAACGGCTTGCCGATCGCAACATCAAGCTCGCCATTGAGCCTGCGGCGCGCGAATACCTGGTTCGCGAGGGATTTAGCCCGGAATTTGGTGCCCGTCCCTTGAAACGGCTCATGCAGAAAGTTATCCTTGATAAGTTGGCGGATAAGATCATCCGCGGCGAATTCAAAGATGGCGGAAACGTTAAAGTCAATTTCAAGACAGATTCACTGGTCTTCACTTCTTAGGGCTGTCATTTTTGCGTTCGCGTGGCTCATTGTGCCGTTTTGGTTTTTTGCGCTCATCGCCCTCTATCTCTATTTTGTCCCCGTGCCGGGATCAAAAACGGTCGCATGGCCGTTTTTGATTTTATTGATACTCATGTTCTTTGAGCCGGCCGGGTTCGCTTTTGCATTGCTCTTCGGCGCGACCTTTTTCTATATTCTTCTCATCAAAGAGCTTGTGCTCATCGACAGGGAATCGGCATACGAGGTTGCCGTATTGTTCCTGGCGTTCCTCGCGTGCCGCGATCTTTATTTGCACGAAGGAGGCGCGATCAACATCGGATCACTCACCTTCGCTTTTTTTGCGGCACTTCTTATTGGACGACTTCTCGCGAGTTTCATTAAATTTGGCACAGCGCCCCAGCTAGACACCGAGCCGACGCTTGAGCGTAGGCATGTTCGCCGCACTGCCGTATGGATCTCCACGCTTATCGCTTGGCAGATGCTTATCGTCGGCCTATTCTTGCCGGTGGATTTTGTGTATCAAGCGGTTGCGGCTTTCCTGGGGATCGCACTTTTGTTCGATCTCGTTCCGCAATATCTCGTGGGAAAGCTTTCCAGCGAAAAGACGCTTATCACGGCAAGCATTATATTTGCACTATTTGTAATCGTCATCGGTTCTGCTCGCTGGGTCCTCTAGTCTTGCTTTTGCCGGATTGCCGGACTATACTTGCCGCATGAAAGAATCCGGCAAAAACTCTTGGCTTCTGAAAAAATCCTATGAAATTGCCTATGCGGTGTACCGCCTAGCGGCTACGATTGAAAAGGGCTTTGGCGATCATATTAAAAATGCGGCAATAGCATTTCTTGGGGCCACGGCTGCCGGCAATTATAAAGAGGCAATAAAGAACCTCGATACCCTTGAATATCTCACTCGGTTTGGCATGGATGTGAATATCATGGGGATGGCAAACGGAGAAATTCTTCTTCGAGAGATAAAAGGGATTCGGGCTGGTTTTGAAGAGAAGGTTTATCGAGAGGATATTCAAAAAAGCGACATGGGCGGGCGAGTGGAGGAAATCGACCTTTCAAAATTCTTTTCAAAAGAAATCCGGCAAGAGCCAGCACATGAAACCGGCAAAATGGAAACCGGCAAAATTGAATTGCCGGATGAATCCGGCAATGGGGGAAATGTGAAGTCAGAAGCTAGGCAGGGGGCTATACTCGAACGAATCCGGCAAATCGGCAATTGCCGCATCAAAGATATTCAGGATATTTTGCCGGATTCAAGCGAGCGAACCATTCGATACGACCTCCAGACACTCACCGAGCAGAAGCTCATTGAAAGAATCGGTGCCGGAGGCCCGTCGGTATTCTATCGAATTCGGCAACCGGAGGGTCCTGTGGAAAACATCGGTTAAAAGTGGATAAACGGGGTAACCTTTCTCCGAATAGTCACGTTATAATAGCATGTAAAGGTACGGTGTGAGGCCGTATCAAAATGCAAGAGTAGTGGAGGGTTTTTGGGTCCTGGAGTATGTGCATTTTGAAGTCGCCTCACCCGCAAAGTGCGGGCGTTTTCTTTTATACGATATTAACCTCGTTCGTCATCAGATTTCGCCGATCGATTGATCTACCTCACAGAGCAAACGATCGCGAATGACGATGGCGAGCGATTCCAGAATTAATAAGTTACGGAATCGATGTCGTGCAAGCGATATCGATATACGGAAAAGGTCGACGTCATCCGATCTCTTTAAAAAGATCGTATGGTCGATAATCAAATCAAATTGTCGAAAAAATAATTAACCATGAGTAAAACTAAAAAGGTTTTTGCAGCAATACTTACAGCAACGACAATGTTGTCGATGCTCGGAGTAGCTGCGTTGCCTCTCGCGAATGCGCAATCGACTCAGGACTTACAAGCCCAGATCGCCGCGCTCCTCGCGCAGATTCAACAGCTGCAAGCTCAACTCAATGGGAGCAGCTCGTCTTCGACGGGTGCAATGACGTACGACTTTACCCGCGACCTCACCGTGGGTTCAACAGGTTCTGACGTCACCACGCTCCAGCAGTTGATGATCAACGAGGGTTATCTCAAGATCTCCGCTCCGACAGGTTACTTCGGCTCCCTCACACAGGCAGCCGTCGCGGCCTTCCAGGCGGCGAACGGGATCTCTCCTGCAGCAGGATACTTTGGTCCTAAGACCAGGGCATTCGTTAATGCGATGAGCACCGGTTCATCGGGCTCGTCCGGTTCGTCCGGTTCGAGTGGCAGTTCGGGTTCGCAGGCTCCGGCCACCGGTCTTTCGGTGAGCTTGGCCTCGGATAACCCGGCAGCCGGTTCGCTTATCACAAGCTCCGGCAACGGCTCGGGCGCAGCTCGCGTCCCGGTCTTCTCGTTTGACCTCACGGCCGGTAACGCCGGTGCAGTGACGGTAACGCAGATCAACATCCACAAGACTGGCGTTTTGTCGGATGATGCAGTCTCTGGCGCATATCTTATTCAGAATGGCCAGGTGATTGCGCAGTACAACTCGATCAACAACGGCGTGATCACATTCTCAGGCTTGAACTGGAGCATCGGCGCCGGTCAGACCCAGGAATTCACGTTCGCGATCGACGTTGGTAGTGGCCTCTCGGCTGGTAACACCACGGGCTTCTCTCTCCAGAGCGCCTCAGACATTACCGCTTGGACTGGCAGCAACAACACGGCGGTGACGCCGACGGGCAATTTCCCGTTGAACGGCAATACGTTCACGGTAACGACCGTCTCGAATCCGTCGCTTGCGACCGTGTCATCATCGATCTCCTCAATTGGAAATCAGGTGACGGCTGGTACGCAGGACAACCTCGTCGGACAATGGAACTTCAACGTCAACAACGACCCGGTGTGGCTTCAATCGATTAACTTCCACGTTATCGGTTCCGCGAATGTCGCGAACCTTCAGAACGTGAAGCTCGAAGTGAACGGCACGCAGGTCGGTGCGACGTTGTCTGCGGTTCCTTCGAACGGCCAGGCCTACTTCAACTTGTCGTCCGCTCCGGTGCAATTGAACACGGGCTCCAATAACATCCAAGTTTTCTCGGATGTCATGGGTTCTCCGTCGTACAACTTCACGTTTGAAATCTTGAACGGCTACGATGTCTTGGCTGTTGACAGCCAGTACAATGTTCCGGTTCAGATCTCGAACACGAGCGGTGGCACTCAGATCACCATCCAACAGGGTCAGATTACGCTCACGCAGGATGCGAGCACTCCGACTGGCAATATTGCCGTTGGCGTCTCGCAGGTCCCGCTCGCGAAATTTGATATCTATGCGGCTGGTGAACCGGTTCGCGTCAAGTTCCTTGGTTTCGATTTGGTCTTCACGGGTGTGAATACCGCTTCGGATACCTCTCTTGCCGCAATGGTCAAGAACATTGCGCTCACGGATGATGCCGGTGGTCAGATTGGTTCAACAATCAATAATCCTCCGTCAGGCAATTCCTGTGATGCGAATACCCAGTCAATCACTTCCTCTGGTTACACGACCTCAGGTGCTGGATCAAGCGCTCTCACTGGTGGAGCGATTACCTATGTTGATTGTTTTGGTACGTCAGGTTCGCCGATCAACTATCAGGTTCCGGCGAACACGACCCGTGTCTTGACTCTCAAGGCTGACATCCAGGCTGGTGCAAACTTCTCCACTGTCACGGCTAATCTCTTGGGCGAGACTAACAACCTTCAGGGTGTTATCTCGAGCCAGACGAATAGCTCGGGTGGTGCGAACGGCACGGCTCTCACGCTCGTTCAGTCGAGCTTGACGGTCAGCCAGAACAACGCGTTGGGCAGTCAGAATGTCTCGGCTGGTGTAACCAACCAGAGAATTGGCTCCTACTCGTTCCAGGCTGCTTCAGCTCAGGGTGTTAACGTTAACAACTTGAGCGTCCAAGTTAGCCCGAATGCTGGCACAAATGATTTCCAGAACCTCCACGTGATGGTGAATGGAACTCAGTTCGGTACGACTCAAGGCGTGGTCTCCTCAACGGCGACCTACACCTTCTCAGGTACGCCGTTTGTCGTTCCAGCTGGCAGCACCGTGAATGTTGATGTGTATGCTGATACATTGTCATCTGACTCAGGCACAGTCTCGCCAGCTACCAAGCTTACGGGCTGCTCAGCAACGGGCCAGATTTCGTACAGCTCAATCAGCTGCAACTCTGTCAATGGTCAGAACTTGAGCTTCGGTGGTTCACCGTCAATCACGGTATCCGCTGACTCAACTGAACCTCCGGCAGGTCAGGTTGTGATGGGCTCCACGGGTAATACCTTGGGCGTCTATCGCTTCACGGAAACCTCCAACATCGAAAACGTAAAGGTTACAACCTTGAACGTTGTCGACTTGGTCGGTACGAGCACCGCAACGGTTGGTACGGTGAATGAGACTTCATCCGTGAAGGCTGCATTCAGTAACCTCCAGTTGTGGAATGGTTCGACGTTGCTCGGTACGGCTGGTTCTCCGACAGCTGATGCGTCAGGTACTGGTTACATCTACACCTTCAACCTCGGAACGCCGATCATCGTCCCACAGGCGAACTCGGTATCCGTCACTTTGAAGGGTGATGCTGCCTCGTATGGTTCTCAGGGTGCAACGGACAACACTGTCCACCAGCTTGAGATTGCCACAACGACTGACTCCTTCAACTCGAATGTCACATCGACAGTTGTTGCTCTTGGCGCAACTTCGAACAAGCCTGCAACGGTGTCGCTCTCAAGCGCGAATGGCAACCAGAACACGGTGCTTCGCACGGTGGTGACGGCGACTGCAGCTCCGCTTGGAGTGCAGAGTGGACGCTCAAAGGCCAATCCAGATAACTTCGGCACGATTACGCTCACCGCGAACTCGGCCGGACCGGCTGCCTTGAACGTCATCACGGTCACCTTCAGTGATTCATCGAGTACGGTCTTCACCCCGCTCTTCACGAGTTCGACCATCTCGCTCATTGACCAGAATGGCAATGCGGTGAGTCCGTCGATCGATAATGGAACGGAATCGTTCCCGGGCACGGGTGTTGTACAGTGGACCTTTGGCAACGCCACATCTGGCTTCCAGATCTCCTCTGGTAACTCGTACACATTCACGCTTCGCTTGAACTCGACGGTTGTCCCGGGTATCAGCGGTGTTTCGGAATCGCTTTCAGCGAACCTCCAGAATGCCAGCAGTGTGACCTACACGGATGGTTTGGATGCAAGCTCGACCTCGGGCTTGAACCTCCCATCTGTCTCAGTCCCGATAACGGTCAACTCCGTCACGTACGCTCAAGGCGACTAGTGACTTGATCTTCGCCTAGCGCTTGTGACGCTATGCGAAACGCAAACCACCCAGCTTTACGGCTGGGTGGTTTTGTGTTTTGGATTCGGGATCTCGCCTCTTGCGCGAAAAAGCCTTGTATTTGCTATAATGGTTGGGAGCTATCGTAAAGGTCGGAAATACCATCTATCCAAAAAATGAACAAAAAAGGATTGGTAGAAGCGGTCATGAAGGCCGCAGGGATGCAAACCAAAGCCGAATCGGAGCGTGCCGTTGAAGCCCTTTTCGATACCATCGTAAAGACGCTGGGACACGGCGAAGAGGTGGCGATTGCAGGTTTCGGTACATTCCGTGTTGCGAAGCGTGCAGCGCGCGAAGGCCGCAACCCGAAGACCGGTGAGAAGATTCAGATTAAGGCGTCGGTGAAGCCAAAGTTTCGCGCCGGCAAGCTTCTCAAGGAAGCAGTTCTCTAAATTTGGAAAAGGATCCTTTTTCAAGAAAGCAGACCACTCCCCGGCGGAGTGGTTTTGCTTTGTGCGTGGTAAAATGAAGTCATGGCATCATTCGAATTAGCATGGGACGCACCAGAATTTGAATATCGGGAAAAAGATGTTTCGTGGTATTGGGTTTCGATCATCACGGCCGCGCTATTCATCGCGTTCGCCGTTTGGTTCAGGAACTTTCTCTTCGGTTTTTTTATCGTCGTTGCGGAGATCCTTTTCATTGTGTGGGGCAATCGTGCACCACGCCTCATTGCATTCAAGATCGACGACCAAGGCCTCGCCATCGACGACAGTAAATTTTATGGCTTCAAAGAATTCGAGGCGTGGAGTTCGGAAACGCAGAATGACGATTGGACCGAACTGTATCTCTATTTCCGCTCGAGCGTGAAGCCCGCGCTTAAAGTTCTCTTTCCCACCGAAAAGATTGCAGACCTGCGCCTCAATTTCAAACCTGTGCTGAAGGAGATAGAACATCAGCCATCGCTCCTCGACGCGATTGAAAAGTTCCTGCGGTTCTAGTATCATCATCCAACAGGGAACAGGCGATTAGCCCTCGTCGTTCAACGGATAGGACGCAAGATTGCGGATCTTGTAATCGAGGTTCGATTCCTCGCGGGGGCACCATCAGTTGACACTGCTTAATAGAACCTATTCAAAGTAATGGTTCGTATATAGAATTATCATCATGAAATCCAGGGGTCGGTTTTGGGCTATCATCGTCCTTGTCGCCGCAGTGGCTTTTGGTGCGGGGTGGATTACGAAGGGCGTTGCATCAAACGGAGCCCAGCAAGTTTCACTTCCGCTTCGGCTCACGGAAGCTCAATATTCCTATATCAGTCCGCTCCTTTCGTGTAATGCGGCAAAAGCATTTCCGCAGGCGTTGAATGTCACGAAGGCAATTCAGTCGGTCGTGAACGAACACGAGCAGGCTGGTGATATCACCTCGGCTTCAACCTACTTCGCCGACTTTTCAACGGGCCACTGGTCCGCAGTGAATCCCACCGACAAATATTATCCGTCAAGTTTGGGTAAGGTGCCGATTCTCATGGCGTTTTATGAACTCGCAGAAAGTTCGAGCACGCTTTTAAATGAGAAGGTGACCTATCCTCTCGGCAGCCAGGATTTGAACGGGCAGCAAGAAATCCAACCGGAACAGGCGATCGTTCCGGGGCAAACCTACACCGTGGGCCAACTGCTTCAATATATGATTAAATATTCCGATAACAATGCGGCGCAGTTGCTCTATAATCTTGTGAACCAACAAGACCTTGCGAGTATTTATTCCGACTTGCAGATTCCGGTGAATAACGATGTCACGACGACGACGCTTGATTTTATGACGCCGCAACAATATTCAATTCTTTTCCGCACGCTCTATAATTCAACCTATCTTTCGCGAGATGATTCTGAGGCGGCGCTCAATCTTATGACCCAAACGAGCTTCACGCAAGGCCTTGTTGCCGGCGTGCCGAGTTCGACGGTCGTTGCGCACAAGTTTGGCATCGTTTCGTTTTATAGCGGAACGACGGTGACCGAGCGCGAGCTTCATGACTGCGGCATCGTATATGCGCCCGATCATTCATATCTTCTTTGCGTGATGACACGTGGCAATGCCAGCCTCGGCGGGCAAGAGCAGACGATTGCCGACATTTCACACGCAGTGTATGAGACGGTCCAGAGCGGAGAATAAGACGGGGGATGGGGTATACTGGTTGATATGAAAAGAAAAGAGTTTGTGTGGTGGCTTGTGCTTGGTGCCGTCATTATTGTTGGCCTTGTGTGGTATCTTTTTTATGCGCATTCGACCCCACCGCCATTTGTTGGGCCGGGCGTGCCACCGCCTGGGGCATCGGGAACCGCCGCGCTCAGTGCTAGTTCGCCAACCAATACAACAACCGGTACGCCGGCTGGATTGCCATCTGGGCCGAGCAGCTCTTCATCGTCTAGCTTTCATGGCCCCACGAGTCCGCCGCATATGATCGGACCGTCAAGCCCGCCGCCGGGGTAAGGCTGCGATTGATATTTTTCTCAAAATCAATAGAATGGTTCAGTAAGCGGGTATCGTATAGCGGCTATTATGCGACCTTGCCAAGGTCGAGATACGGGTTCGACTCCCGTTACCCGCTCAGTTAATCATAAGGGCTATGTCGTGGAGATATTTAGAGATAAAGAAAAAGCCACGACAATTTTGTCGTGGCCGTACTTGTGCACGTTCATCCCTATCTGTGCCGGCCAGATCCACGCCCGTAAGGTCCATAACCTTTTATCTGAGACCCCAACCACGCAGTGCGGCCCATAAGAATGATCACGCAGACCAACATTGGGACGAAAAAGAGCATCCATGCCGATTTCCCGGTCACGCACACGCCAGCCGCAGCGATGATAAAGAATGTGACAGCCGCCCATGGACAAGCACCCACAACCCGATCCAAAATTTTCGGCTTTGCCATAACGCCTCCTCTTGAAATTTCAAGCACTGGACATATCATAGCATATTATAAGATAGCTTGTCAAGGTGCCGATCGTGACTGCTGCTACAAGGTGCTTCTGGCGTGCAGAAGCCCCTTCGGCGTGTGATATCATTTAAATAAATGAGCTTCGAGAAGCCACAACCAATCCCGGAAAACAACGAACTCCCGCTTCAGATCGAAGAGTCTGAACCGAATGAAGAGCAGGGGCGAGATACGAAGGTTTGGAAAATCAAAGTTCCGAAAGGTGAAAAGACGGAATCGTTCGCATTGAAACAAGTGCGAAAGGATGAGTTCGCAACCGAAGAAGAAATGAAAAAGAGCAAAGAATTTTACGACTTTATCAAGGGCCATGAAAAATTTGGCGCCTTTGTTCCTGACACCCTCTACTTCAAAGCCAGAGAAAACTCCAAGGACACTCCTCACGCTTATCGATTGCAACGGTTATTGGAAGGAAGAGGAATCGATAAAATCAGCGACGAGGAACTCTACGCAGACCCATCACTCATGAAAGAGCTTCTTCGTTTCATAGATGCTACAAAAGAAATCATTGAAGAATCAAGACAGCAAAAGGGGCACGTCCCCGATCTCTATGGCAATAAGGTTCTGGCCAATTATCTTTTTAATCCACGGTACACGAGCAACGTCATCATCGCAGATAGAGCAAATCCAGAAGGACATCGAATATTTTTTATCGACACGAATCCACAGATCCAACAACTTGAAGGCGCCGGAAAGGCATTCCAAAAAAACATAGGGAGCAAACTCCAACTGACACAGCTCAACAGATGGGGAAAAGAAATCCAAAGAAGGCTTGCTGCCGCGCCGGGAGCACTGGGTCAAGCTGTTACTCAATAAAAACAGAAGAGACTGTGAGTTTGGAGTTTTTTGTCATAGAGGTTCCTAGCCCCATCTACCATCTATTTACCCGCTCATTTCATCGGATAGGGTCTTCCACAGCGCCTGGGAAAAAGCAATTTGGTATACTGAATCTATATGAAGTTCCTTCGGCTTTCTCTCTTTGGTTTTCTTATTATTGGTGCGGCATATCTTCGGGTGGGCGTGGTGCAGGCACAGACGTACCAATATTATCGGGATCTCACCGTTGGTGACACAGGATCTGACGTTTCCGCACTCCAACAATTTTTGATTGATGGAGGGTTTTTGCATATCAGTGCCTCCACCGGCTACTTTGGTGATCTCACGCAGGCTGCGGTTGCCGCATGGCAAGCGAGTGTCGGCCTTCCGGATACAGGTTTTTTCGGGCCTCTCTCGAGGGCGAAGATTGGCGTTAGCGGCACAAGCGGCGGTGGCTCAGGAAATGGCAGCTTCGAACGCAATCTCACCGTGGGCGACACGGGTTCCGATGTGTCTCTGCTTCAGCAATATCTCATCACGAACGGATTCCTGAATGTCGCCGCCCCCACTGGCTACTTTGGCAATCTCACTGAAGCGGCGGTTGCCGCATGGCAGGGGACAGTAAATTTGCCGCAGACCGGTTTCTTTGGACCGCTTTCTCGAGCGGTATTGAATCAAGTCCTTGCGCAGGGAAATAGTGGCAGTGGCGGCAGTGGCGGCAGTGGTGGTTCTGGCGGAAATGGTGGCTCAGGAGGCAACGGGGGTAAAGGCGGCGGTGCCCCAGGTTTGCCATCCATCCCTCAAAATCTTGCGGCGACCAGCAAGACCACTTCAACGGTTTCGCTCAATTGGTCAGCCTCGCACGAAGAGAACGGGATTATCGTCGGTTATTCCATCTATCGCAACGGCTCGCAGGTTGGCACCACGCAGGGAACAACATTCACTGATATCGGCCTCACCCCGAGCACGACCTACAGCTATACTGTGGCGTCGTTCGATGCGGTGGGCAACCGATCGGCGCAATCAACCGGCATACAGGTGACAACGAATAATCTTACCGGTACGAACAATCCTCCGAACGCCCCAACCGGCCTTGTCGCGACGCCCGTTTCTTCTTCGCAGATTAATCTCGCGTGGAATGCCGCGTCCGATCCGTACGGCACGGTAGCGGGTTATGATGTGTACCGCGACAGCGCGGAAATTGGGAGCACGACGGCGACTTCTTATAGCGATACAGCTTTAGCTGCTGGTACTGGCTACACCTATACCGTTGCCGCCTATGATACGAACGGTGATTTGTCCGTGCCATCACTGCCTGCTGAGGCGACGACGTCCGCTTCCACATACACGCTCTCGGTGAGTGACGTGGGAAGCGGTTCGGGAACGGTCACGTCACAACCCGGTACGATCAATTGCGACAACAACAGCGGAACGTGTTCAAATCAGTTCAATGGCGGCACCGTGGTCACGTTGAGCGCCAGCGCGAACTCCGGTTCGACGTTCGCTGGCTGGTCACTTTCCGGATGTTCGGGTACGGGACCGTGCGAAGTGACGATGAATCAGGCAGAAAACATCACGTCGACATTTAATTTTTCGATAACCCAGAACACCGCTCCGATGGACGTTTGGGCCTACGAGCCGCCGGATCCGACCAATGCGAACCAGGCCAGCCAAGTCACGAGCCTCGTCCAGAATATCCTTCCGAATATCACGGGCGTTGGTGTACACGTGAACTGGAATCAAGTGGATGATTGTACGCAATCTGGCCAATCGTATCCGTGCTACGAGCTGCCCGGAGCCCCCTATAACTGGAGCGCGATCGACACCGCCATTGAGGACTACATGAAAGATACCGAAAATTATAAAAATTGTTATAACGGTGAGCCCTGCAAATTCTTCCTTGATGTCCAACCCGAAAATGACAGCGGCGGAGCAAATTCATATACGCCGCCATACGTTTTCACACAGCAGTACGCCACTTTCTTGGGCTCGGCTTTGCAGGATGTCGCAGTGTGCAAGACCTGGCCGGGCAACGGTTCTGCGAGTGAGCCCATTCAAGGAACGTTCGGTTCGAGTGACGTCGCTGTATGGAATGAAGCGACTGGCACCATTGTGAGCGTGACCGGCAATGATATCTCGCTCGTTCCTGGAGCATTTCCCACAAAGAACGTCAGCGGTTTCCCGGTGGTTTATGAAACACCGATCCTCACTGCCTATGAGAATTTCATTAACAACATGCTCATCCATTATTCGCCGAATGGCAGCGGCTCGGCGCTCGCTCCTTATATTGCCTACATCCGTTTCGGTATGGCAACCGGCGGCGAAAACAGTCCGGGATGTGCGACCCTTGGCAACGTTCCATACAGCGATTGGCAGAGCAGTATGAGTATCCCAGCGGGCTATCTCATCGATCCATCAAAGAACAATCCAAACAACGATGTCTTTCTGGCAATGAATGCAGGACAAACTGGTGGGACGGAACCCAATTGGAATACGCAGGCGGCGAATTATACCCAGACTCTTCAAGACAACAGCATTACGTGGCGCAACACCGGTAAGACACAGACCCCTCAATCGGCTTCCCAGGCTAATGCCATGTGGCCGGGGCCTGAAGGGTTAGTCAAGGAACCGCAGGGATTTACGCCGAATGGCTATCTGAGCACATGGGGCGGCGTGGATGGCGCAGGCTATATGGCGAAAATAACAACGTATATAGGAAATGCGATCAAGTCGTCGGGCACTTCGGTTCCTGTCGTCATCTCGTCTCACGACGGCCCCCCGAGTAACGGAAACTGGGCCTACGCCGATTCAGAAGCTGTGCTTGCCGCAGGAACGGGAAACAATGTCGGTTTCGGTCAAGAAGGCGCTACTATTAACGATCCGTATGCATACAGCCACGGCATCATCCCTTCGTCGCTCCATGACTGGGCTCTTAACTTTAGTACGTACTCCACGGTTCCTGTCATTCACTACGCCCAGACGATTTGGCCAGGACCTTTCACAGGATCCCAGACGGAGACGTTCCCGGTGACTTCAATCAAAGTGAATAATGGACTTGCAACGGCAACGTGCAACGGCGATTGCACGCCGCTTTGCCAAGCGTCCGTATATCTCACCGCGGCAAACACCGATCCTTTTAACAACGCGACGATTATCCAAACCTCGATCAACTCATGCCAGGATGTAGGCGCAAACGGTCAGTTCACCTTCACGACGTCGGTTGGTAACGGAACCTATGGCGGCGGTAGTGATCAGATCAACGTTTGGGCCGCGGAATATCTCCCTGCTGTGATTCCTTTTGCCCAGGCGCATTATGTGAATTCCCTCGAACTTCACGAATGCACATTAGACTTTGCTTACGGAGCGAAATCGTCCCTCCATCCTTGCACGGGTACGATGCCGCAAGGTGGCGACTCCACGTATCAGCAGGACATCCAGGCAGCGCTTAGCGGCGAGTTGTTGCAGACGCCTTAACGATGGATTCCCGTAGGAAACAAATCTGGATTATTGTGGTTGTCGTAGTTGTCGTCGTAGTGATTGGCTTTTTGGCATGGACTTTACGTGCGCGTGCGCCGGAAACCCAGCCTTCGGGCTCATCGACGAGCACCGTTTCTATTCCCGCTTCTTCAACCGTCGTCGCGAGCGGCACTCAGATGAGTGTTAGTTCAACGGGCGGCCTCACGGTGACACTCAGCACAAGCACGAATGGCGGCGTTTCAAGCGTATGGGAACCGTACTCGAGCGACAGCGTGAACATTTCATTAGATTATCCGCCGGGTTGGATTCTTGGAACAGATTTGCCGCTCTCATTTGATAACTTCGGCAATAATTATCAAAACAATGAAATGATCCCTGCCGGGGGCGCGGAGATCGACGTTGTGAGCGTGAAGAACGCCGGTCCGGACGGGCCAATCATCCAAACTGAGACGATGGACGATACGGTAAATAGCACGTCGAGCGTCACAGTTGACCACGTTGCATGCACGCAGGTTTCGTACACGAGCAACTATGGGCAAGGATACCCTTCGAATAATATCGGGGTGTATTGTCCGGACGCATCGAACGGCCTGCTCTATAAAATATATCTCTCATATCACGAGAACGACCCGAAAGGCACAACATTCCTTACGGCATTTCAGCGCGTCTTAGATTCGATAAGCTTTACGCAATAAGGCGTCTCCCATGGCAGAAATTTGCATCATCGCAGCGATGGGAGAAAATCGCGTGATTGGTTCGGCTGGAAAAATCCCGTGGCACTTGCCCGCGGACTTCAAACATTTCAAAGATCTCACGATGGGCCATCCGGTCATCATGGGGCGAAAAACATTTGAGTCGATTGGGAAGCCATTGCCCGGCAGGATGAACATTGTTATCACGCACGATCTGGGGTATAAGGCGGAAGGCATTTCGGTGGCGCATTCGCTGCAAGAAGCGATGCGGTTTGCCGAAGATTCCATTTCCGGTGAAGGTAACAAAGTTTTTATTCTCGGCGGCGCACAAATTTACGCCATGGCGCTTCCGGCCGCCGACAAGCTTTTTATCACGAATGTGCACGGCACTTTTGCTGGAGACGCGTTTTTCCCGGAGATCGATCCCGAAATGTGGACGGTGAGTTCGTCCGAACGACATCAAAAAGACGAGAAAAATCCTTTTGATTTTGACTTTTTGACCTATGACAAAACAGCGCGTTACAATGGAGGGACATGATTCTCTCCGATCGCGACATAAAAAAAGCCATCGCCTCCGGCCGCATCAAAGTTAATCCGGCTCCCGATTACACAACACAGCTTGGCTCGTGCTCACTCGACCTCCGGCTTGGGAGCACAGCCCGTGCATTTCGTCCATCAAAAATGACGCACGTTGACGTGCGTCACATGCAGGAAGCGGAAAAGATCATGGAAGAGTTTGTGATTCCGGATGGCGAGCCGCTTGTGCTCCATCCCGGCGACCTTGTGCTTGCAACAACGCTTGAGTGGCTCGAAATCTCGGACGATCTCATCGGCCGCATTGAAGGCCGCAGCTCGCTCGGTCGCCTCGGCATCATTGTGCACGGCACCGCATCGATATTCGATGCCGGATGGAAAGGAAAGCCCGTGATGGAACTCGGCAATTTGGGCGTTGTGCCGGTGCTCCTTTGGCCGGGCATGCGCGTCTGCGCATTCACCTTCGAGGAACTTTCGAGCCCGGCAGAAGTTCCCTATACCAGCAAAAAAGACGGGAAGTATGTCCGTCAGGCAGAGCCGCTCGCGTCTCGCTTTGCGGAAGAGTCGGAAAACAAACACGCGTCATAATTTTTTATTCCTATGGCTGGAGCAAGTTACGAAATTGAAATTAAATCACTCCTCGGGAGCCGCGAAAGCGCCGACCGGTTACTCGCCGCGATGCAGCGTAGCGATGCAAGTTTCAAGAAGACGGGCGAGAGCAAGCAACTCAACCATTACTTTGAAGGGAAAGGGGACTGGTCTCTCGTTGCCACGGCGCTCAAAAATGAAAGCGATCGAAAAGAATTTCTCGAGCTTGCGTCCAGGGCGAAGGATTTTTCGTTGCGCACCCGCGATGCGAACGGCACGGTCCTCCTCGTGCTCAAAGCCTCGATCGATGACACAACGAGCGCGAACGGCACCGCGCGCCGTGAATTTGATAAACAAGTTTCAATGACGCTCGATGAGCTCGATGCGATCGTGCTCAAAGCCGGTTTTACCTACCAAGCCAAGTGGTCGCGCGAGCGGGAAGAGTATAGCTTTTCAGGTGCCAATGTGACGATTGATAAAAACGCCGGGTACGGTTATCTTGCGGAGTTTGAAATGATCGAAAACGACCCAACCCGAGCCGACGCAGCGAAAACGAC
The DNA here is from genome assembly GCA_963705915.1 of uncultured bacterium. GTDB lineage: Bacteria > Patescibacteriota > Minisyncoccia > UBA6257 > 2-01-FULL-56-20 > JAKAGE01. Next base: position 576,563 of record OY970126.1, on the reverse strand, counting down.
GCTCAGGAACCTAATGAAACAAGTGGGCGCGGATGAACTTGACCAAGCCCGCCTCGGCCGGATGTTCGCCTATTATAATGAGCACTGGCGGGACTACTACGGCACAGAAAAATTTTTTACGATAGCATAGTCGGATAAGAATAAAAGACCAATGGCCCATCCCGAAAAACAATATCTCGATTTGCTTCAGGACATTTTGGATCATGGCGAGAAGCAGACCGATAAAGGCACCGGCGACGTGACCTACAGCGTCTTCGGGCGGCAGCTGCGCTTCAACCTCGCCGACGGTTTTCCCATGCTCACCACCAAGCGTGTATATTGGAAGGGCGTCTTGCACGAGCTTTATTGGTTTTTGTCGGGACAATCGAATATAAAATATCTCGTCGATAACAACGTTCACATTTGGGACGATTATCCCTACCGCATCTATCACGAAAAGATGGTGAAGGGGCAGTTGCCCGAGATGACAAAAGATGCATTCATCGCAAAAATTGCATCCGACACCGAGTTTGCAAAACAATACGGCGAGCTTCCGTATATCTATGGGCAGCTCTGGCGACATTGGCCGGCAAAGAACGGGCGGACGATTGACCAGGTGCAGTGGATTGTTGATGATCTCAAAAAAGATCCGGACGCGCACAACGCCCTTGTGAATTCCTGGAACCCGGAATACCTCTACGAGATGGCATTGCCGAACGAAGCGGCACGATTCCCAATTTGCCATAACATGTATCAGGCAAATGTAAAAAACGGAAAGCTGTCGCTTCATCTCTATCAGCGTTCAGCGGATATTTTTCTCGGCGTCCCGTTTAACATTGCGAGCTATGCTTTGCTCACCATTATCCTCGCGCAGGTGACGGGGAATCAGCCCGGAGAATTCATCCATACCTATGGCGATGTACATATTTACGAGAATCACATGGAAGCTGTGAAGGAACAACTCTCCCGCGAGCCAAAACCGTTGCCAACGCTCACACTCGACCCTTCGGTGAAAACGATCGATGATTTTCGTCCCGAGCATGCAACGCTTATTGGCTACGACCCACACCCCGCGATCAAAGCCGAGCTTGCCGTTGTCGGCGGGATTGTCACCGACGAGTGGAAGGAGTTCGCCGATAAGAAGAGAAAAGAAAAAGCACAGACCGAAACGTAGCTTTGACCCGCCCTTTCTAAAGGGGTATTATGGATAGAGAAGAGATATGCCCTGATTCGTAGGGCTTTTTTGTTGGCTGGAGTCGTATTATATAGAGTAACGTATTCATCATTCCTCACGTTTTACATGATAGATGGCGAAGAAAAGTTAATAAAAGACGCCATCCGGGGTGCATCCTCGGCCTTTGGCACGCTTTATGACCATTACCAACCGATGATTTATCGGTTCATATTGGTAAAGGTCGGAAGCCGTGAAGAGGCGGAAGATATCACCCACCAGGTTTTTTTATCGGCCTGGCAGAATGTCCGGACCTACAAGCATCGCGGACATCCGTTCTCGAGCTGGCTCTATCAGATCGCCCGCAACCAAGTGATCGATCACTATCGTGCAAAGAAAAGTGATGTGAGCTTGGACGTCATCGACCCGGAATATTTCGTGGCGACGTCGTCGATAACCTCAGACCTTATGATGAAGCTCGAAGTGGAGAAAGTCCGACACGCGGTCGAAACGTTGAAACCAGATTATCAGGACGTGATCATCATGCGTTTCATCGAAGATATTTCTCTCAAGGAGACCGCGACTATCATGGGCAAAACAGAAGGTGCGGTAAAGTTGATCCAACATCGCGCAATTAAAGAATTGCAAAAATTGCTTGGGACAAAAGAACCGTTGCCATTCGAATCATTACAATCATGAACCTTTTCGAAACCCTTCGAAAATTTAAAACCATAAAACCAGACCCGTCATACACGGAGAAATCCAAACGGGTTATTTTGGCGTCACGGCAAGAGATGCCGGCGATGAGCCCGTTCCGGGGTATTTTGCAATTTATCGAAACCGGCGCGGCAGTCGCGCTCGCAGGATTTTTCATACTGCTCATCACGGGGGCTTTTTCAAACTCGGGCTACATCACGCCGGTGCAATATTCGGTGATTGATTCGGCGGGGCTTCACGCAGAAGCGCAGGCGATCGACATGCAGATCCAGCTTGCAAACGTGAGCTACCCGAACGTCGCCTCTCTCAATAATGGCTCCACGCAAGAGGCGAGCGGATCGGCGGCAAGCCCGCGTTCATTCTCCGCAGCAATAACCGTTGCGACATCTTCTGTTTCCACACCGGCTGGAGCAGGGAGTTCCACGACGAGCACCGCAAGCACATCAACGGCTTCGGTTGATAATGCTCTCCGCGCGTTGTCGCAGTAAGCCGTCGGCATTTTCACCATACGTATCTCTATGAAATCCTATGCACGCATTGCAGGTTCGCTATGCTTGGCCGCGCTCGCAGCGGTTTGGCTTGTCGGTGCTGCGAGAGTTTACGCTGACACCGGCACAAGCACCGCGAGCACCACGGCGTCTGCCGGAACCAACGCCACGGGGACGCTCGCCACAAGCACGCCGATGGTTGCCCCGGGCGTCACGGACATCTGCGCGCCAAGCGCAGCCGACCTCGCGCAGGTTGCGGCGGTAGAGAATAACCTTGTTGAAGAACTCGCACTCCGCAAGCAGCTTCTTTCGCAGACGATCACCTGTGCAGAAGAGGAAGCGACCACGCTCCAAACGTCATTGAACGCTCTTTCTGTGAGCGGTGATTCGGCCAATCTTGCCGGACAACTTTCGAGCAGGCTGGACGACGCGATCAATTTTTATAATATCGAACTCACCAAATTGAACGGTGCGGGCATTTCGGGCAGTGAAGCGATCGCAAAGGAAGTGCTCGCGTATCGCACGGGTTCCTACGATCCTATCGCGGGCGACGTGAATAATTTTATCATCTGGAATGCGAATCAAAGCCTGTTTACGACCGCAGCCGATCGCATGGATCAGACGAGTCGGGCGGTCTCATTCCTTGAGGGCGCAACGCCTGATTCGGCGCTGCAAGATTCATTTAATGCCGCGCTCGCATCTTTCCAGTCGGCGCAGGCCTTGAACCAGTCGGCATACAACGCACTCGCGCAATTTTTGCCGCCCGACCAGTCACTCAATCTCATCCAGCAATCGCTCGCATCGCTTTCTGATACCTATCAGCAATTTTTCAACGTGAGCACTGAAATTCAAGCATTGCTTCCGCAATAGTTTTTTTGGATCGTACCGATTAAGCGTTTGCAACGGCGAGCGCGAGGATCTTTTTTGCGCCCGCAGCGTTGAGCGTGGCCGCTGCTTCATGCAACGTTGATCCGGTGGTGACCACATCGTCGAGGAGCACGATGTTCTGCGGCGGCGCTTCACGCACGCCGAAGCATCCCCGAATATTTTCCCGCCGCTCTTCGGCGCTTGCAGTTTTGCTTTGAGGGGGCACGTTGCGGATGCGTGCGAGGATATGATCTTTGATTACAATGCCCTTCGCGTTGCCGCGTTGCATGGAACGGTTCCATGCCTGTGCGATAAGCGTCGATTGATTGAATCCCCGGTGGCGCTCGCGTTTCTTTGCGAGGGGGATCGGGATTATCGTTGCGCTCGCAATGAAATCCAAGTACGATGCGTCCGATTCGAGGACGTATTCGGCGAGTATTTCGCCGAGCGGCGTGGCAGCGCTTTTTATCCCGTTGAATTTTAGGTGGTGAATGAGTTTTTGGATGATGGGATTTTCATATCTCGTTGCGGCGACGGGAAAAGATTTTTCATTGCCAAGAGACAGCACAGGCGGCGGGTTTAACAAAATATTCCGACGGCACGTCTCACAACACGCCGTGGATGCTGATGCGATAGTTTGCCCGCAGGCGAGGCATCGCCGCGGGAATAAAATCTCAATAAAAGGGGCGAAATTCATGCTATGATAGTAGCAAGACGGCATTAAGAATATATTAAATTTTGATGGACAATCCGCTCACTATGTTTAAAAGGGGATTTTCCGGATCGTCGCTCACGGTCGACATCGGGACAACCTCAATCAAGATGGCCGAAGTGGCGCACGGTAACCATGGCCCGGAAGTTATCAATTATGGGCTCCTCGAATCGAGCGGTTATCTCGCGCGCGCGAATCAGGCACTTCAAACGAGCAGCCTCAAGATTTTTGAAGCCGACATCGTCCAGCTTTTGAGAACGCTTTTGCGCGAAATGAAGCCTTCCACGAAAGACGCGTATGCGTCGTTGCCGCTCTTTTCGGTCTTCACCACGATGATCGATTTTCCCAAAATGGATCCGAAGGAAATCGAAAAGGCGCTCGTCTATCAAGCGCGGCAGTACGTGCCGTTGCCGATTGAAGAGGTGGCGCTCGACTGGTTGCAGGTTGGTGAATATCAAGATGATAAAGGCTTCGACCACACGAAGATCATGCTCATCTCCGTGCCGCGCGAGCAGATCAGCCGCTATCAGCGGATGTTTGAGTCGGTTGGCCTGTCGCTCCGCGCGCTTGAGATTGAGAGCCTCAGTCTCGCGCGGCTTTTTTCGGGAGATCCAACGCCTACGATCCTCATCGACATCGGCAGCCGCTCGACGAACATTATTTTTATGGAAAAGGGGAGTGTCACGTGGAGCGCGCAAACTGATTACGCTTCGTATTCACTCACGCAAGCGCTTTCGTCGAGCCTTCACGTGAATCCGTTGCGCGCCGAAGAGCTCAAAAAAGAGAAAGGCATTTTGGGAACGGGGCCAAATTATGAGCTATCCACAATTATGCTGCCATTTTTGGATGTTATAATAAATGAAGTGAAGAAGTCCGTCTTTGTGTACCACGAACAGCTTCCTTCGGCGAAAATGGCCGAACGCGTGGTGCTTGCAGGCGGTGGCGCCGACCTTATCGGCATCGAAAAATATTTTGAGCGAGAGTTTGGCATCCCCGTCGTAAAGGCAACGCCCTTCGCGAAGTTCGGATATCCGGACGCCATCCAGCCCTTCGTCCCCGAGCTCGGCCCCATTATGAGCGTCGCGCTCGGCCTCGGTATGAAGGCTCTCGCATAAGAACCATGCCTCTTCCAGAAAAAGTTGTTGAACAAATCGGGAGGGATACTTCGCAAAGCCCAGGATGGTCATTCGGGCTTATTTCCTTTTCCGGAGGCATTCTCGCGATCGTCCTCATTACGTACGCTGGCCTCACCTACGGCTATCAGCCGTACCTCGCAAACCAGACGGCAAAAGTGCAAGACGAGATCAGCCAGACCGAACAATCAATTTCTCCCACGGATCAAACAGAGCTCATCAATTTTTATTCTCAAATTAGTAATTTACAAACATTGCTGCAGGGGCACACGAACGGCACGGCCATTTTCACGTGGCTTGAGAATCATACGGAGTCAAACGTGTATTGGAGCGCCTTCAGCTATTCGAATAGCGGCACGATGACGCTCACGGCAAACGCAAAGAGCGAAGCCGATGCCAACCAGCAGATCGCCGTACTCGAATCGGCACCCGAGATAACAACGCTTACCATCTCCGGTATCGCGTTCACGGACAATGTCTGGCAATTCACGGCGAACATCACGATTGACCCAACCAAACTATGAAGCAGAACACCAAACGGCTTTACAGTATGATCTTCGCACTGCTCTTTATTGTGCTTGCGCTTGTGGTGTATTTCGACATGCTCACGCCGGCATATACCAGTCTCCAATCAGCAAAAGCGAGCGAACTTTCCGACCAGGCGCTCCTTACGAACGAAAAGCAAGTGGTGAATCAGATCCAGGGCCTTCTCACCACGTATAACAGTCAATCGTCCGATGCGGAAGCGGTGAATACCGCATTGCCGGTTGGCCCCGATTTGGCAGATGGTATTGCTCAACTCTACGGTATCGCTGGTGCGAACAGTCTCACGATCCAAAATATCGGTATTAGTTCGCAGCTTGCTGCGGCATCCGTGCCGGAAGGGGATATCGCGGGCGCTGCGGCGACCGGGCAAATCGTGAAGCCGCTCGGCACGATCACCTTCGCGCTCTCGCTTGTCGGCAGTTATGAAAACTTTCAGTCATTCTTGAACGATCTTGCAACCAATATGCGCCTCTTTGATGTCCAAGAGGTTTCCGTCGCTCCGCTCTCGGGCGGCACCGGAAAGACAAGCACCCCCGATGCCTTCACTTTTAGCATAAGTGTCATGACCTATTATCAATCGCAATAACATGGCCATCATCATCGAAGAAGAAAAGAGCAAGTCAGGTCTCGTGCGCATCATCGGCTGGGTCGTGGTTTTCATCGTATTTATTGTGGCCATCTATTATATATTCTTCGTGACGCCGCAACTCGTCATCATCGAGCCGAGCGGAAGCTTGAGTACGATCGAACCTATCGTTGAAAACCCAGTGAATCCTGACAGCGTTTTAAAGAGCGCGGCATTCCAAGCGCTCCAGCAGCCCACGGTTCCTATGGTTCCGACTTCGACCGGCGGCACCGGAAGCCGCTCTAATCCCTTCATCGCACCATAACGGCGGTGCTCCGTGCTAAAATAGCACTATGACCGGAGAAGATCTTCTCAAGGAGCTGCAGACCCGTGGCATGGTGGCTGTCCCCGTCGCAAATCGATTGCGGCGTGATTCGCTGGTGAGCGGCGATTCCATTGAAACTATCATAGGGCGCGATCGTCTTGTGCCTGATGAGCAAGTGGCTCAGCTCAAGAGCGAGCTGCTCAACGTTCCCTATAAAAAAATCGATCCTGCCTCGGTTGACGCAAAACTTTTTGAACTTTTGCCCGAAGAGACGGCGCGGACGTACGAATCGATTCCGATGAGCCTCGCCGATAATTTATTCATCGTCGGCATGCTCCACCCCGACGACCCGAAGGCGCAAGAGGCGATGAAGTTCATCGCGCGTCGCAACCATTTGAATCTCGGCGTGTACCTTGTTTCCTACGGCGATTGGGATGGCGTTCTGCGCCGCTATTCGCCGTACCGAAGCGAAATCGCAAGCGCGATCCAGTCGCTCAACCTCAAAGCAAGCGGCGACGGCCAAAAAATGATCGAACTCGAGGGTAGCGGCTCGGCCGACGACGCGCCGATCATTAAGATTGTCGCCGACACCTTCCGCGAGGCAGTGCAAAACAAAGCGTCCGACGTACACATCGAGCCCCAGGTCAAAGGATTACGCATTCGGTTCCGCGTCGACGGCGATCTCCGGCAAGTGGCATCGTTGCCGCTTGAACTTGCCCAGCCGATCACCTCGCGCGTGAAAGTCATTTCAAATTTAAAGATTGATGAAACCCGAATCCCTCAGGACGGCCGTTTTCGTGCGAGGATTTTTGATCGCGACATCGACTTCCGCGTTGCCACCTTCCCCACGCCGCTCGGCGAAAAAGTAGCCATCCGCGTGCTCGATCCGGAAGCCGGCCTCAAGAGTTTTGAAAAACTCGATCTCCTCGACCAAACCCGCGCGATCATCAAGCAAGGCCTTGATAAACCGTTTGGCATGGTGCTCATCACGGGCCCAACGGGATCCGGTAAAACCACCACGCTCTATGCGTTTTTGCAGACGTTGAACCAGGAAGACGTGAACATCGTTTCGCTCGAAGACCCGGTGGAATATTTTGTGAGCGGCATCAACCAGTCCCAGGTTCGTCCGGAAATCGGCTACGATTTTGCATCCGGCTTGCGGCAGATTCTTCGCCAAGACCCGGACATCATTATGGTCGGCGAAATTCGCGACAACGAAACTGCCGGCCTCGCCGTGCAGGCGGCGCTCACCGGCCACATCGTGCTTTCGACGCTCCACACCAACAACAGTGCCGGCGTGATCCCGCGCCTCATCGACATGAAAGTTGAACCGTTCCTCATTCCGGTGTCGGTGAATCTCATGATCGCCCAGCGCCTTGTCGGCGTGCTTTGCCCCGATTGCAAAGTTGCGGAAACCGCAACGCTTGAACTGCAGAAGGTCATAAAAAATGCACTCGTCGGCCTGCCGGTTGACGTCGCGTCGAAATTCTCTGAGCCGTATCAGATTTACCATGCGCAGGGCTGCGACACGTGCAAAGGCAAAGGCATCCTCGGTCGCATGGGTATCTATGAAGTGCTGCGCATGACGCCGGCGCTCGAATTGATTGTGGCTGACGGCCCCACGACGCAAAAGATTATCAAAGAAGCCAAAAACCAAGGCATGATTTCGCTCCGGCAGGACGGCGTCGTGAAAGCGCTCCGCGGTTTGGTTTCCATTGAAGAAGTGGTGAGAGAGACGGAAGAAATCTAAGGGTTTTTCTTGTAATAGGTGTTTTTAGAGGCCGCCTCGCCTCGGTTCGCATATGATACAATGAAGAAAAGCCATCATTATGGACGACTATAAACAAAAGCTGAACGATCTTCTCACGGCGTGCGCAAAGCAAAATGCTTCCGACTTGCATCTTGCGGTCGGCCGGCGGCCAACGCTCCGCATCGACGGCGTGCTCGTGCCGCTCCAAAAAGAGCCGATCATGACGCCGGAAGAGGCGGAAGGCATTGTAGGGGAACTCATCAGCCCGGAACAGAAAGCAAAACTGATTACCCAGCGCCAGGTGGACTTTGCCTACAGCTTTGAAGACAAAGCGCGCTTCCGCGTGAACGTATATTTTCAGCGTGGCTATCTCGCCGCAGCGCTTCGTTTGGTGCCAAACCGCATCAAGACAATAGAAGAACTCAACCTGCCGCCATTGCTCCATGATTTTTCAAAATTGTCACAAGGATTCATCCTTGTTGTGGGTCCGGCGGGGCACGGCAAGTCTTCCACGCTCGCCGCGCTCCTCGACGAAGTGAACCACACGCGCTCGGACCATATTATTACGATCGAAGATCCCGTTGAATATCTTTTTAACCAAGACCGCTGCATTGTCTCGCAACGCGAAATCGGGAGCGACGCCACAAGCTTCCATTCCGCTTTGAGAACCGTGCTTCGCCAAGACCCCGACGTGATCATGATCGGCGAAATGCGCGACGCGGTTTCCATTTCGACCGCCATGACTGCAGCGGAAACCGGTCACTTGGTGCTCTCCACACTCCACACAAACTCAGCGGCGCAGACGATCGACCGCATCATCGACTCATTCCCGGCCGAGCAGCAGGGGCAGGTCACGTCACAGCTCGCCGCCACGCTTGTTGCAATCGTCTCCGAGCGCTTGCTTCCGAGAATTTCCGGCGGCCGCATACCATCCATGGAAATCATGATCGTGAATCCCGCCATCCGCAATCTCATCCGCGAACGCAAGACCTATCAGATCGACCTCGTCATCGAAACCAGTTTGCAGGAGGGGATGGTGACGCTCAACCGCTCGCTCGTGAACCTCATCAAGAACAAAGAAATCTCCCTCGACAACGGCGAACTCTATTCTTTGAATCCCGCCGAGTTACGCATCTTGCTTGAGCGCACATGAAGTTCAAATATCAAGCCAAAACACGCGACGGGGAATTGCAGGTGGGCTTTGTGGAAGCAAGCGACCGCGACAGCGCCGTCGTTGTTTTGAACAGCCACAACCTGTTTGTGATGAGCCTCTCGGCAACCGAGGCGCCGAGTATACTCGACTCCGTTGCCGATTTCTTCAATCGGGTGGGCCGCAAAGATATGATCGTTTTTGCCCGCCAGCTTGCAACGCTCCTCGAAGCCCGTCTTCCCTTGAATAGCGCCCTCAAAATTCTCGCCCAGCAGACCACGAACACCAAGCTCAAAGGGGCGATCCTCGATATCACGCAAGACATCGACGCCGGCCTTTCGTTTTCGCAGGCGATGGAGCGGCAGGGGAAAGTATTTCCCGACTATTATGTTGAGATGATCCGGGCCTCAGAAGTGACCGGCAATCTCAACGAAATCGCCGTGTTCCTTGCCGATTACACGGAAAAAGAAGGCGACCTCGCATCAAAGGCAGCGTCCGCGCTCATCTACCCTTCAATCGTGCTCGTGGTCTTTGTTGTCGTTGCCTTCATTATTGTCACGTTCGTCTATCCCCAGCTCGGTCAGGTATTCGCGCAGAACAACGTGGCGCTCCCGTGGTACACCAACATTCTCCTCAAAGTAGGATCATTCCTCGGAAAATGGTGGCCGGCAATCATCATCGCGGTTGTCGTCCTCGGCATCGTGGGTTTTGATTATTTCCAGACCGCGGAAGGGCAGACGATTGCGGACGAACTCAAAATGCGCTTGCCGGTTGCAAAGCAAGTCTACATGCCGGTTGTGATCGCCCGCTTTGGCAACGCCGCGGCCCTCCTCGTGCACGGCGGCATCCCGATCGCGCAAGCGCTCGAGATCATCGGCCACATGGTTGATAATTCACTGTACCGCGATGTGATCCACCAGATCGCCCAAGACGTGCGGCAAGGCGAACTGCTCTCCGCGAGCATCGCAAAATATCCCGATTTTTTCCCGGCGCTCGTTTCGCAGATGGTTGCCGTGGGCGAGACAACCGGCAAGATAGAAGATATGTTCAGCCGGCTTGCCGGCATCTACACCCGCGAAGCCGACCAGGTGACCGGCAACCTCGTTGAGCTCATCCAGCCGATTCTCATCATCGGCATGGGCATTATGGTTGGACTGCTCTTTGCCTCGGTGCTCATTCCAATTTATCGGCTCACGGCGAGCTTCTCGTAGAGGAAGTGTAAACAAGATTTTGCTTATTTCCACTTTATATGCTAAAGTGTAAATAAAGAAATCCTTATTTCCACTTATGAAAACAACATTTACATCCGGCACCTACGTGCGGCAGGATCAATATAAAAGTTTTAGTCCCTCATTTATCAATAAGCCTTTTATGTGGGAAGACCAGAAGGTCAACGTATTACTTGCAGAGGCAATGCGTCTTCTTGGCGAATTGAATGCCTATTCCACGCTTGTTCCCGACGTGAATTATTTCATAAGGATGCACATCGCCAAAGAAGCGATAACCTCCAGCCGCATTGAGGGAACGAAAACTCGCATAGAAGAGGCCCTCCAACCGAAAGAAGATATCAATCCCGAGCGACGCGATGATTGGAAAGAAGTGCAGAATTATATCTCAGCCATGAATTATGCCATTAACGAGCTTGAAGCTGTTCCACTTTCGATGAGGTTGCTGAGGAATGCCCATAAGATTCTCCTTACGAGTGTACGCGGAGAACACAAAACGCCTGGCGAAATTCGGACAAGCCAGAATTGGATAGGAGGTTCAAACCTCCAAAACGCAGTCTTTGTGCCTCCACATCCAACTGAATTACCGGAACTACTTTCCGATCTCGAAAAATTCTGGCACAACAAAGATCTCGAGATCCCGCTACTCGTGAAGTCTGCCATGAGCCACTACCAATTTGAGACTATACATCCCTTTCTCGACGGCAACGGCAGAACCGGCCGTCTGCTTATAACCCTTCAACTCGTTGAAGCCGGCATTCTTGCAAAGCCGACGTTATACCTTTCAGATTTTTTTGAACGGCACAAAGGAGCTTACTACGACGCCCTTACGGTTGTTCGAGCATCGAGCGATATCGAGCAATGGATCAAATTTTTTCTGACCGGAGTGGTCGAAACTGCCACAAAAGGGAAGGCGACTTTTGAAAAAATCATCACCCTGCGCCGCCGTTACGAGAAAAAGATTATAGAAATGGGCAGACGTGCGGAATTGGGCCAACAACTCCTGATCATGCTTTTCTCCCAGCCAATCCTCAGTATCAATCAGATCGCCGACAAGCTTGATGTTGCTTTTGTTACCGCAACCCGACTCGTAAAGGAGTTTGAAAATAAAGGCATTCTCAAGGAAAAGACGGGGCTTTCACGGAATCGTTCATTTGAACTCCACGAATATGTGGGATTGTTCGAAAAATAGAGAGCCATTATCCAGCCTCTTTCCACAGGCCGAGAAAAATCATCTGTTATACTGGATACATAAGAAAGGTCGAATGATGAAGGGAAAATTCATTAAACTTTCATGAAAAAAGGTTTCACCCTTATCGAAATCCTGATCGTCGTTGCTATCATCGCCATCTTGGCGTCTGTTGTCTTGGTGGGTCTTGGCCCGACGCAACAGGCTGGAAGAGACGCTCGACGTGTCTCGGACATCCATGAAATCCAGAATGGTCTCGAACTTTACTACAACAAATGCGGTTTCTATCCGGGTACGGCGAATTGCGGAGCGGCTACCATTATTGGCGGCCAGACGGAAACGGGGGGGACGTACTATAATACAATGGGAGCCGACCTTGTTGGGACGGCTGGTATTGGTGTGAGTTCCATTCCAAGCGATCCAATAAACACCAACAAATATGTTTATTTGTTTGCAGAGAACACGACTGCTCCAGCAACAACGTACGTCATACAGGCAACCATGGAAAATGGAAGCGGTACTGTTTTTGACGGCTATAATCCGCCAACGCTTCCGAGCAATCCTTCTGGAGATACTATCTCGACCTGTGCTGCTCCTGAGTATTGCGTAACTCTTTAGAAGAGTAAGGATTCCTAGCTAAAGATATTCAAAAACCCCCGCAAAGCGGGGTTTTTGAATTCACGATATGGTTAACATTAAAAATTCATTAAAAAAGTTTTGACAGCGTTTGGCGGCGGCGTAGAGTTCTTGGCATGGACGCTGTTGAACGAAAGCTCGGGACGGGCTGACCTCGACGCAATAATCTCCGTGCTAGAATGACCTCATGCCCGCAGAGATAATCCTCTTCATCTTCGGCCTCATGATCGGCAGTTTTTTGAACGTGGTATCGCTTCGATACGACGGCGAGCGTGTGGTGGCGGACCCGAATGTGATCGGTGGCCGTTCGCACTGTCCGCACTGCGGCGAAACGCTCCACTGGTACGAGCTCATTCCGGTCGTGAGTTTTATCATCCAAAACCGAAAGTGCCGGCACTGCGGCGCGCGCATCGGTTGGCAATATCCAATCGTCGAGTTGCTCTCGGCGTGCATTTTTACATTCGTTCCGATCGTCACCTACATGCTCACCGGCCCGGGCGAACCGCTCATTGTTGTTTCAACATTGTGGGTGGTCGTGTTCGAAATACTGCTCCTCATTGCGTGTATCGATTTGCGTCTCGGCATCATTCCGGATGAATTGAGTTTTGCCCTCGGCGTGCTCGGCATATTTTTCATCACAACGCTCGGCGGCTATTTCGGCCCTGCGAACCATTCGCTCTTTGGTTCGTATGCGGGATTTTTTGGATTGCAGGAAAATATTCTCCTTAATCATCTTGCGGCTGCGGTGATCGCGTGCCTATTCTTCTTTATCCTCGTCGTTGCAACGCGCGGAAAGGGGATGGGGATGGGCGACGTGAAGCTCGCGTTTCCGCTCGGCCTCATATTCGGCTGGCCGGACATCATGGTTCTCGTTGCCGGTGCCTTTATTATTGGTGCGGTCGTGGGGATCGCGCTCATCGTTCGGGGCAAAAAGAATATGAAAGGCACGCTGCCGTTCGCCCCGTTTCTTGCGATCGGGGCGGCAATCGTTTTCTTTGGAAGCTATGCCGTGACGAGCGGATATCTTCACATCGGCGGCCTCTAGCCCCGGAACTCCTATGGTAAAATAAAATGGTGAATAACGTGAACGGCAGGCGCGGCTTTACGATTGTCGAACTTCTCGTCGTGATTGCAATCATCACGTTCATTGTGACGATTGTCATCGTCTATAGCGGGACAAGCCGCAACCAAATTACCCTTTCGGTGCAATCGGCAAAGATTGCGGGTGTTATCCTTCAGGCAAAACAACTCGCCGTTGCAACGTATAGCGCCCCGAGTTCAACCCCTGCTTGCGGCTATGGCGTGTATTTTGATATTGCAGCCAACAAATATTCCCTCTTTGTGTATAGCCCGCAGAGTGCGCAAAAAACCGGGGTGTGCCCCACGCTCGCGACTGTTGAAAATTCGTCGACGTTTTTGTTAAACGATATCGTGCCGTATAGCAACGGCACGTGGCAAATACCCGTGGCGCAAGGCGTCACGATGATCAACGACACGACGAACTGTTTGAGCGCATCGGTCATCATGTTCTATCCTCCCCAGCCCGCAACGCTTATGGTGCAGACTGTGGATATGCTAAGCCCTTTGCGTCGCAATGCTTTTGAAACGACGTCGACGTCGTATGTGAACCTTGAGACCGTTGACGGCACGGCAACGGAAAATATCGAAATAGGCCCAACGGGCCAGGTAAGTTTTTAGCCCATGGCGAGCAACCGCAACCGCTCGGGGCAGACGCTCATCGAAACCATCGTTGCGCTCACCATGCTCACGACGGCGTTTCTCGGTATCGCCGCGCTTCTCACGCAATCATTTTTCATCACGCGGACAACCACCAACCAAGACATCGCCGTGTACCTTGCTGCCGAGGGCATCGAAGTCACCAAAAATATCATTGACCATGACGTCTATGATCCATCGCTTGGATGGGGCGCGCTCTGCAACTTTAATTGCAATGGCGTGCAAGCGCTCGTTTCGTACGATTCGACATCGTTGATTAATGCGAGGAACAGGCCTCTTGTTTTTAATTCGGTTAATAACACCTATGGCTATACGAACGGCACATCGACGATCTTTAGCCGCCAGATAATCCTTTCTTCGCCGTCACCGAGTGAAATCGACGTGGAGTCGGTCGTCACCTGGAACGCGGGAACTCCGTTTAGCAGCCAACTCATCCTCGAAGACCATTTCTATGACTGGCACCCCTAACCACAATAATCATTCTTCCGAAAGCGGATTTACGCTTGTCGAGGTGCTCGTCTCGATCTTGCTCTTTTCCGTTCTCACGGCGATCGCGATTGGCGGATTCGTGAGTGCGATCCATACCCAGCGCGAAACCGCATTGCTCCTTTCTTCGGAAGATAACGTGAGCCTTTCGATCGAGCAGATGGCCCGCGAAATTCGTACCGGTTATCTTTTCTGCCACACGCCGAATAGTACGCAACTTGATGCTGATTGTGGCCTTGAAAACAATCAGCCGCTCGGGTGCAACGTTCAGCCGAACAACGGCGATCCGATTTGGACATGTCCTACGATCGAATTCTACAACGCGCAGGATGAGCTTGTTGAGTACACGCTTGATAGCAGCACGCTCATGCGTTCGGCGAGTCTCGAAAACGGTGACGTGCCGGGGCCGCTCACCGGCGATGACGTGAAGGTGGATTATCTCACATTCCAAATGATGGGACAGATAGAAGGCGACCAGTGGCCACCGCGCATCACGATCATGCTCGGCGTGAGCCCAAGCAGCACCGATCCTGCCGTTCAGAGTACGACGCTCCATTTTGAAACAACGGTAAGCGCCCGCCAAATCGATTGCACCTCCGGCGGGGCGTGTTAAGCGCGGATTGCCCGCAAGATATCCACACAGTTGGGAAACGCGTTTGGTATGATAATTGCATATGCAGGACAACCGGAAGGGAAACGTCTGGGTCTGGATAGGTGTTGTGGTGGTGATTATTATCGCCGTTGTCCTTCTTGTTGGTTGGAGACCAGGTTCTCCGACGACACAGCCAGGATCAACGCAGACGGGATCCGCGAATTCAAATGGAATTTCGTATGCATCACAAGGTCAGGTTGTCTCGGGATTTCCGCAGAGCCTCATCATGGATCCCTCGGCGACTGTTGCTACGAGTTACACTATAAACGCTTCGGGTACAACCCAGTACACTGCGACTTGGAACTCATCAAGTTCGGCGAATACGATCTTCGACGAATATTTTTCATATTTCCAGGCAAATCAATGGACGATCAGCAATCAGCAATCGCAAGCGAATTTTCTCGGGATGGCAGCAGGTGACGGCAATGGCCACGACGTGGATATTGTTGTCGAACCTCAAGGAAGCGGGTCGACCATAACGGTGAGCTATACCGAATCATCTCAATAATATGTATAAAAAGATATTTTTTGCGGCAATCATAGCGGTCGCAGCTCTCGCGGTGGGAGGCCTCAAGACTTCTGCTTTTGCCTGCAGTATTTCGCCTTCTGGTCAAGGCGTAAAAGGTGGAGAGCAGCAATTTACGGCTTCGAATTGTGGAACCACCGGCGTCACTTGGAGTGTGAATGGCGTGGTCGGCGGCAACTCGGCCCTCGGGACCATTTCGGCATCGGGGTATTACACAGTCCCGCCGGGCGGTGTAAAGTATATACCCACGATGTATGTTGTTGCGACTGACAAGTCGAATCCTTCGGATTCGGCATGGGCAAGTTTTTACTTTGGCGGGGCATGCGGACCGGGCACGTGCGACACGCCAACGCGGGACGCTTTGAATACTAATAGTATAACGCCGGACGTGAATGCCGACACTTCGATAAACATCGCCGATGGATACGAGGGTCTTTGGTCGGGGGATACAATCGGTACGTTAACGTGTCATCCTTTTAACAAGCCAGATGTTCCACTCGCACCCTGGGTAACCGTTACGAATCCCACCTATAGTTTCGATGGGGGGGCCTCGTATCCATATGCTTTAAAACTTGATCAGGCTGCAACATCGACGTGGCCGACGTGCTTGAATCCTTCCCCTGGGCCGAATAATAATATTTACGAATATAATTTTTCTGATTCGACGCATATCAAGAACCTTTCTGACGGCGTCCACATTCTTTGGGTCTGCGAAACCGGTGAAACGTTCCCGGGTCAAGGAAGAGTTTGTTTCTACGCACCATTCACTGTTCAGCATGCATTGCCGATAAGCGTCACCTTGAGTCCTAAAATCCAAAACAGCCAGCCGCCTTCAATCCAAACGAGTGCAACACACAACTATACCGCCACGGTCAATGGCACATCAACCACTGCAGTCACGTGGTATGTAAATGGGTACGTAAACGGCGATAGTAACGGCAGTTATCCTGATGGCAAAATTGTCCCGAACGTGAACAACTCTGACTTGGCGGTCTATACGGCACCTTCTCAAATTCCCAGTCCGAATAACATTACCGTGAAGGTTGTGAGTAATGCCGATAAGACAAAGTCTGATTCCGATAATTTCTCAATTACTGGGCCGTCGACCGGCAGTATCTCGGTCTCTTCTATAGAGTCGATACCACCGAATGGCCCTGTGACTGCCTCATGGTCATTCCAGCCAGGCTCTGGAGGTGATAACCCTTGCACTGCAGGTCCGTGCACCAATGTAACGTCCGTAATTTATCAGAACCAAGCTCCTGCGACTTATGAAATAATACCCACGCCAGGCTCCGCTGCTGGCTATGCATTTGGGAATGAAATGCTCGCTCCGATAGCAAGCAACAATACGCTTTGGAGCAACCTTGTCGCGTTCGGTGAAAATATCATAGGATCGGTTGCAAAAGCGTTTTCCTTCCCATCCGGCTATCCGAGATCGAATCAAGTTTCCGCTGGCAAGCAGACCACGTTCATTATTCAATGGGATCCGCTCGCGGCCTTTGGATTAACTCCGCCGACCCTCTCTCTCAATTCAGCATCGCCGTCCGGCAGTGTGACGGTCACGAACGCTGGCACGCAAGGATCGACGCTCGCTTGGAACGCAACGTTCACAAATTGTGCGGTCAACGGCGTTGCGACGACCAGCTGTCCGTTTACCGCTTCGCCACTCAGTGATCAGAACGGCCTTTCGGTTGGAGGTCCGGGCGACCAGATCAATGTGATTGCGTCGTCAACCGGTTTGCCTCTCGGCACATCCACTGCGACTCTCTCGTTCACTGGCACCTCATCGCCATGCACTGGCAATAGCTGTCCCAATATTCCGACGCCGGCTTCTGTCCAGGTGACATTCTCAAAAACTTCTTTGAATTGCCCAGGGGACGGCACCGGATTGTGCGGCAATACGCCGAGCTGTACGCTCACGGCAAATCCAACGAACGTAGTCGTGCCGAATTCATCGACGCTCTCCTATGAATGTGACTATATTAATACGCCGAGTTGCACACTGAAGGGAACCGATGGAAGCAGCGATCAGAACATCAATGCCGTTGGGCCGAACGAGGTAAAAGGGACATGGTCCGTTACGCCGACAAGTAATGTTGCGTATTCCATCTCTTGCAACGGTAATCCTCCGAACTGGCAGAATTATGTGGCGAGTCAGACGGTGAACATCAGCGTTTCGAATCCTGGCAGGCAAGAATGTCCGCCATCCGGTTGCACGCAATAGGCAATAATCCCGGGCAGTGCGCCCGGGATTTACATTTCCCCGAAAATTACATATAATGTCCTGAGCAGTAAGCCGCAGGCTAACCTAAGAATTACCTGCAAACATTGAAATAAAAGGAGATTCAACGTGAAGCATACATGGTTGTTCGCGACTATTTTTGCTGTCGCGGTCATGGTTGGCTGCGGTGGCGGTAGTGTGAGTTCACCTACGAGTGGAACAGGAGGACAAAATCCTCCTCCGCCTTCGTGCCAAGTGTCGAGCGTTTCCACGCCAACGTGCGACCCGGCGAGCATTCTCGTCGGTGGCACGTCGCAGTGCAGCGCCAAGCCGAACGTCAGTGGGTCGGGATGCAAAGGTACCGTGACGTGGTCGCTTTCACCGGCGAACCTCGGCACGGTAACTGCAAACGGCCTCGTAACGGGCACCGCAGCCGGAACGGCAACGGTAACCGCTACGTCAACCGACGACACGACAAAGTCGGCATCGACTACGATCGTGATCACGGCTCAGCAACCGCCGATTGGCATCTCGATAACGCCCACGACAGCAACCGTTGTCGGCGGGGGAACAAAACAATTCACCGTGAGCGTCACCGGGACCACCGGATTCACATGGGCGCTCATGCCCTCGAACATCGGGGGGTCATTCGACGAGAGTGGTCTTTTCACGGCACCGCTCGTTTCGAAACAGACTGCGATGACGATTACGGTGTCGACGCTCGACGGTTCGAAGCAAGCTTCCGCTTCCGTCACGGTCACGCCGAATCCGATCACCGTGACCGGCATTTCGCCGAATCACTTTTCGCTCGACTCGCCAGGTATCGTTGGTGGGTTGGATATCCAGGGCAACGGATTTGCTGCTGGCGATCAGGTTTGTATCACTCCGATATTCGGCTGCACTACCAATGGGTCGAATAATCCAAATCTGATCTCATTTTCACTCAGCATCGATCCGGGGCATTGGTCGCCTGGGACGTTTTCCATTCAGGTTTGTTCTGCCGACGGCAAGAGCGAATGCTCAACGCCTTCGGCCAACAGTCAGCTTGTCTTTTTTGGAAACTTCAACCCGGCGGCCGCGTCGGCAACTAACATGTTCATCGATGCGATCGGCGCTGTTGACTCCTTCGATCTGTCGAATGGTTCACAAGAGGCCCCGCTCCAGTTTGGTGGATCGCCGGTTTTGACCGTTGATCCCGCTTCAGAGGACCTTGGTATGCTTTTCTATTACGGGAACGTACTCTGGACCGATGAGAACGGCAGTCAACTGGGTGGCTTTTCCGACAACAGCCAGGGGATAGGCACAAAGGATGTTGCTGCGGCCAATCGACTCCTCTGTATTACGTCAACCGTTGGTCTCCAGTGTGTGAACATGCAACAGGTAAGCCCGACGGTCGCTTCGCTTCCGGCTGGCACCGATCCATGGCCTTTGGCAATGACTCCCGCCTGTGGTGGGACGAATGTCCTTCCCTACGATCGGGCGAGTGGGATACTCTACGACGGCAGTGTGAGTCTTGATGGCAGCGGGAACGCGCACGTGTCTCTCGTTGGCACAAGCACTCCTTTGCCAGGCTTCACGCCGGCATCCACATTACACTCGGTGGATCCGTTTGCAGGCAATTGGTACGCGGCCGCGTTCCAGTCTTCCTGCGGTGGAGCGGTGTTCGACACCGTGCTGAACGCCGATAACAGCGTTTCGCAACGCCTCACGTTTTTTGACGGGAATGCCCTCACCTGGGGCACGCCGGTCATATTGCCCGCGAATGCTTTTCGCATCGCGGCCGACGAAACGCATGGTGCGGTGATCGTAGCCTACGATGACTACGCAAACCAACTTATGCGATTCGAAAGCGTGTCTTCTGCCGGCGTCGTCACGCCACTCACGAATACGTGCCCATCTGCCATGCGTGGCGGTGGACTCGCGGTTTCCGCAGACGGCCTTTCGGTCTACTGCGCCAACCGTGACCAATTCGTAACCGTTCCAAATCAATAATCAACGCCCTGTCGAGGTAATCTCGATAGGGCGTTCTTTTATCTGAGAGGGGTTACCTCCCGGCGGTCCGTTTTCCGGCGGATGATATAATGAACCTATGCCAATCGAAGGGGAACGTTCCGGACAGGCCATGCTCATCGCAATCCTCGCCCTTGGCGGCGCCATGATCGCCGCGACGGCGATTGCGGGTTTTCTCATCCTCTACCAAATCCGATCGAGCACGGATTCGCTGAATTCGGCGAAAGCGATTTTTGCCGCCGACGCCGGCGCCGATTTCGGCCTTTTTAATTATTACTGCGCAACAACATCCACCCAGAATCCCATTCCGCGCTGCACGAGCGCACCGGTGATGGGGCCTTTTTCGGGGAGCGGTGCCACGGTGACGGTGACGTGCTACGACGCGAATAACAGCACGACGGCGTGTTACAACAACTCGAGCGTGACCTACATCGTCTCGCGGGGGACATCAGAAAGCAGTTCGCGCGCGTTTTATGAACAGATTCTTTCGACGAGCACCATATTCCCCTAGGCACATCGCGGCTCGCCTGCAAAACCGTATTCGACTATATTGTAGTAACACGGGATGAATAAAACCGAAGCGAAAGAACGTATCGCGAAGCTGCGGAAGGAGATCAATAAATATCGTTATGCCTATGCCGTGCATGACGAGTCGTTGATTCCCGATGCCGCCCTCGATTCGCTAAAAAAAGAACTCTTCGACCTGGAAACCCAGTTTCCCGATTTGATCACACCCGATTCGCCGACGCAGCGGGTTGCCGGCAAACCGCTCAAAGAGTTTGTAAAGGTGCGGCATGACGTGCGCATGACGTCGTTTAACGATGCGTTCTCGGAAGAGGATATGCAGGCGTGGTTCAAGCGGCTTGAAGATTATCTGGGCGGTTCGGGTGGGGCGGCTTCGACTGCCAAGCCGCTCTTCTATTGCGAACTCAAAATCGACGGCCTTGCAGTCGAGCTCGAATACGAGAACGGCGTTTTCGTTCGCGGCTCAACGCGCGGCGACGGCCTGGTTGGCGAGGACGTCACGCAAAATCTCAAGACCGTCGAAGCGATTCCGCTTGCCGTTCTTGGCGAAGACGAATTCCGCGCAAATCTCAAAAAAGAACATCTCGATCCAAAGAATTATAATCTCAAAAATATTTACAGCGGCCGGCTTGTCGTTCGCGGGGAAGTGTTTCTTTCGATGCGCGAATTCAAAAAAATTAACAAAGAGCAGGAGCGATTGGGGCAAAAGGTGTATGCCAACCCGCGGAACGTTGCCGCCGGCTCTATTCGACAGCTCAATCCGGCAATCACGGCAAGTCGTCGTCTTGATTCATTCCAATATGACATCGTGACCGACATCGGCCAGACGATGCACGAAGAAGAGCATCAAATTTTGAAAGCGCTCGGGTTCAAAACAAACGAAAATAACAAACACGCAAACACGTTGCACGAGGTTTTTGCATTTCGCGATTATTGGGCCGAACATCGGGAAAAGCTTGATTATGAAATCGATGGCACGGTCGTGCTCGTGAACAGCAACGCCGTGTTTGACCGCGCCGGGATTATTGGAAAAGCGCCGCGGGCGGGGATTGCCTACAAATTCTCACCGCGCGAGGCAACGACGATCGTGCGCGATATCAAAGTGCAGGTTGGTCGCACAGGCGCCCTCACACCCGTTGCCGTGATGGATCCGGTGAACGTTGGAGGCGTCACGATCACCCACGCGTCGCTCCACAATGCCGATGAAATCGAGCGGCTCGGATTGAAGATAGGTGACACCGTCATCATTTCGCGTGCAGGCGACGTGATCCCGCAGATCACAAAAGTATTACCCGAACTTCGCACCGGCCGCGAGCGGGCGTTCAAAATGCCAGCAAAGTGTCCGGTTGACGGCTCGCCCGTTGAGCGCGTCGGCGCGATCCATCGTTGTTCATCGCGCACCTGCGCCGCACAACATCGCGAACAGCTTTATCACTTCGTTTCTCGTGGCGCATTTAATATAGAGGGACTTGGTCCAAAGATCATCGACAAGTTTTTGGACGAAGGTTTGATTTCGGATGCCGCGGACATTTTCACCCTGCGCGAGGGCGACATTGCCGCACTCGAACGGTTCGGCGAAAAGTCTGCCGAGAATATTGTGCGGGAAGCCGCCGAGAAACGCCGGGTGACTTTGCCACGGTTCCTCTATGCGCTCGGCATTCTGCACGTGGGCGAAGAAACGGCTTCGGTTCTTGCGAAGAACGTTGATTTCGGTGCAGCGTCCGGAAAGGCTCCAGCCGGAAAATTTAATGAAATTCCGATTAAAAATATCGTGAAAGCTTTTGCCGGGCTCTCCACGGATGATTTACAAAAAATCTCGGACATCGGTCCCGTGGTTGCGAAGAGCATCCACGATTGGTTTCGTGAATCGTACAACATGAAACTTCTCGACCGGTTGGAGAAAGCCGGCGTGCAGATCGAAGCGCTTCCCGCGCGCCGTACTTCAGTGGCGAATACTGCGATTGCCGGGAAAACGTTTGTGCTCACCGGATCGCTCGAATCGATGAGTCGTGAAGATGCCAAGGAGAAGATCCGGGAATTAGGCGGCGAGGCCTCGGAATCCGTTTCGCGCAAAACGGATTACGTGATTGTGGGCATAGAGCCAGGATCAAAGTTCGATAAGGCAAAAAAACTGGGGGTAAAAACGATCGATGAGAAGGAGTTTTTGAAGATGGTGGGTTGATTTATACCAACCGGAAGTATACAATTTTTCAGCATGGGCCGGTGGTGTAGCCTGGCAACACGTTCCCCTGTCACGGGAAAGATCGCGGGTTCAAATCCCGTCCGGCCCGCCATTTGTTATACTTAAACTATGGAAGGAACTTTGCGGATGCATCCGGTTGGAAAACTTTGGCAAGACGCCTGGAAGGCGTATGCCGATCATTTTGAGACGGCGACGCAAATCATGGTGCCGCCGATGCTCTTGCTCGGCTTGGGGACTATATTTCAAGCCTTCGGCTATCCGGTTGCGATTGCGGGGGTAATCATTTCGATCATCGGCGTGCTTTTTTCAATCGTGAGCAGTGCCGCTCTCGTCTATTCTTTTCATCATAAAACTGACTTCAACGAATCGTATCAGGCGGGAGGGCGGCTCTTTTCATCGCTCCTCTGGCTCACGATCTTGCTCATCTTCGCCGTGCTTGGTGCGTCTGTCATGCTTATCATCCCCGGCATTTGGCTTGCGATAGCGCTCATCTTTGCAAATTTTGCCGTGATCCTCGAAGGAAAGCGTGGACTCGGAGCGCTCACGCAGAGTCGTGAGTATTCGCGCGGTTATTGGTGGGCAATTTTTGGGCGCGTAGTGCTTCTGGTTGTGAGCATCCTCATTGTCTATGCGATTGTGAGTATTCCCTTTGTGCTCGTTGGTGGCATGATTGGCAGGGGAATTGTCTCGGCGCTCAGTATTCTCTTTATAACGCCGTTTTCCGTGGCGTATTATTATTCCATGTATCGCAACATGATTGAGCTCAAGCCGCATGTGCATGGTGGACACGCAACAAACGGCAAAACGTTCATCGTGATTGCTCAAATTGTTGCCGTGATATTCGTTATTTTGGTTTCACTCGGCCTCTTGGTCGGATCAATTTCAGGAACCTGGGTCCGTCGGGCCCGCGATTACAGCCCGTACAGTCCATATCCTTACCAGCGAATTTGAGATAGTGTATAATAAAAATAATATCAACCATTAGGGAACATGGTACAAGATCAACTCGTTGACTACATATCAGCACAAGTCAAAGCAGGTGCCTCCAAGGAAACGATAAAATCGGCACTGCTCGGCGTTGGATGGCAAGCGGCCGATGTGGAGGACAGCTTCAAAAAATTTGAAGGATCTGCGCCTGCAGTTGCTGCTACCGGTTTTAAACCGGCTGCTGTTACTGCGCAGCCCACGGTGACCGTTGCAGGACCAACCACGAAAGCCGCGTCGGCGTTTCCGGCGTCCACAAACGCCATGGCATCGCCTGCAGCGGCAAGGCCCGCAGTGCAAAGCTCGCCGATGAACTCCGGTCCTGGTCCGCAAGTGATCAGGATGAGCGATCTTGTCTCTGCTTCCGATGGCCCAATGTCCACGATGGGCGTTGCTCAAAAGAAAGACGCCGCGGCTCCGGCCAAAATGGCCACAACTATGACCTCAATGCCGACCGGATCCAGTTCGAAGAAAGGCATGACAATGAGCATCATTGGGGGAGTTGTCATCCTCGTCCTTCTCGGTCTTTCCGGATATCTGTATATGCAAAACAATTCGCTGAGCGGCCAGATCAGTTCGCTCTCGGGACAGAGTTCAAGCGTCACCTCGCAAGTTGCTTCGCTCACAAGCCAAGTGAATGCGCTCACGGCCTCAAGCACCGCGCTCGCCGCGAGTACCACGGCGCTCATGGCATCCAACCAGGAACTTATGACTGAGCTTTCGTTCTATGCGGTGCCGGCCGGCACAACGGCCACGGCAACGCCGATCTCCATAACGGGCGTTGTGAACGTGAACACCGCAAAGAATTATTTTGTCGTGGGCACCTATGGCGGAAAGATTTTCATTGGGAATTCAAAAGCTGCAGGGGTGGGCACTGCGCTTCAACCGTATGTTGGCAGTTCAACACAACTTGGTGGAACGTTTGTTCCGGGATCTGATTCGATGACGCTCACGAGCGTGAACGGAACGTCGCTCTAGTCATTGTTTTTAATCGAGGACGCCTAAGTTTTTGAGCGCCGTGTGATAAATATCGAGGGCCCGCTCGGCGAGGTCCCGTTTTAATGTAAAGTCAGGTTCGTGAGCGATCTGGTTGCGGAGCTTATGGGCTTGCCAGAGTTCGTCGAGATTCGGTATCTGGCTTGTCTTTGCCCGCTTGAGGCGATCGCCCAGTTGGATGCCGGGCATGCCTGCAGCGCGCAGGGCTTCGTTCAAAATCTTGTCGGCTTCGAGAATTGCCACTTTCATATCGTTTTCGCTTCCTTTATAAAAATGCATTTCGATGCGCTCCCAGGTGCGTTGTGCAAGCTCCCGCGATAAGTCGCTTTTCAAAATGATATCCCGCACGCGGTCGATACGGATGCCGAAATAATTGGTTTTTACGCCGATATAAATGATGAGCGCAAAAAGCAGCGACGAAATGAGCACGCTTAAAATTTGGAGCCACGTGACATTGGCAAAATAGACGCTCAAAAATGTCTGGCCCGCCGCTTTTGCCGAGGCAACGGTTGCCGAAGCAATGGCTTGCAGCGAACTCGTGGCGGTGGATGACGTCGGCATTTCCTTAGTTATATCTTCTCATACCATTGGCCAATGCCCAAGATGTCGGCTTCGCGCCATTTGCGGCCGATGAGCTGGAACCCAACCGGCAATTCTTTCGGCGCGAGCGATGACGCCGGTTTTGTAGGGATGGAAATAGCCGGGAACCCGCCGAGTTTCGGGGGGATGGAAAAAACATCGGCGAGGTACATGGCAAGGGGGTCGTCCGCGCGTTCGCCGATTTTGAATGCTCGCATTGGCGCGACCGGGGCAAGCATCACATCCACCTCTTTAAATGCCGAGTCGAATTCTTGCTTGATGATGGTGCGCACGCGCTGGGCTTTTTCGTAATAGGCATCATAGTAGCCCGATGACAATACGAATGTTCCGAGGATGATCCTACGTTTTGATTCTGCGCCAAAGCCGGCGCCCCGGGTTTTAACGTAGAGATCGGTGAGGTTTTGCCCTTGTGCGTCGCCTGTTGTCTCGCCGCTTGAAAATACTACTGGCCGCGAATAGCGTACCCCGTCATAGCGCGCGAGATTCGAGCTCACTTCCGCTGGGACAATAATGTAGTAGACCGAGAGCGCATACTTTGTATGCGGCAATGATATTTTTTTGAATGTCATGCCGAGCGATGTCAGTTTCTCGATCGTCGCATCGATCTCTTTTTTCACTTCCGGTTCGAGGCCGTCGATAAAATATTCTTCCGGCAAACCGACGGTGAGCGATTTTACCGTTGCGAGTTCCGGCTCGAGCAATTCTTTTTCTTTATATTCCGGACGGTTGTCTTCTGCGCTTGTTGCATCGAGCGGGTCGCTACCGCGGATAGTATTAAAGATAATCGCCGCGTCTTCAACGGTTTTTGCGATTGGCCCAACTTGGTCAAGGCTTGATGCCATGGCGATGACGCCCGAACGGGAAACCGCCCCATACGTCGGGCTCATGCCGACCACGCCGCAAAAGCTCGATGGCAAGCGGATTGAGCCGCCGGTGTCCGTGCCGAGGCCGCCGAGCGCCATATGTGCCGCAACGGCCGCCGCCGATCCGCCAGATGAGCCGCCGGCAACGCGCGTTGTGTCATGAGGATTTTTGACGACGCCGAACGCTGAGTTTTCGGTTGACGATCCCATGGCAAATTCATCCAGGTTGGTTTTGCCGAGAAACACCGCTTTATCTTTTTTTAATCTTTGGATGACGCCCGCATCGTAGCTCGCCGCATAGGTTTCGAGGATTTTCGATGCCGCGGTAGCGGGCAAATCTTTAATGAGGATGCAATCTTTGATGGCGAGGGGAACGCCCGCGAGCGTTGGGAGTTCGTCGTCTTTTGCAATGGAGATGTCCACATCTTCGGCTTGTTGGACCGCCTGCTCTTCTGCCGTGCTCAAGAACGCATTAATCTCAGGATTTTCTTTTTTGATGTGTTCAAGCGACGCTTGGGTGATCTCGAGTGCGGAAAATTTTTTGTCGCGCAAACCGTCGCTGAATTTTTTTATGGTGAGATCGCGGAGGAGTTCCATGAGTGATTTCGGCGCTATTCAAAAACCGGTGGCACTTTCAAAAAACCATTTTGTTTTTCGGGGAAGACGTCGACGCCTGCGCCGCGATTGGTATTTTCGCGTTCAGTATCGTCGCGAAAACTATTTTTTAGATCGGTGCCGCCAGCCATCGGTTCGATGTTTGTGGTATCAATCGCTTGGAGTTCTTTGAAGTGCTCCAAAATATTTCCCAAATCTTTAAGGAGCTTTTCTTCTTCGTTCGGGTCAAGTTCAATCCGGGCGAGCTTTGCGAGATGTTCGAGCTCGTGCTTGTTGATAACAGAAGACATATACCGAATAGTAGCGTTTTTCGGCTGTTTTTTCAATTTCGCGCCGTGGCAGAAATCGCTCTCCGGCTTTTTATTACAGCTTTGCAAAACAAGCCCGGAACTGATCGCTTCGGTCATACTCGTTTTTGAAGATGCCAAAGCTTGTGGCGGCGGGGGATAAGAGAATGATGTCGTTCGGCTCTGCAACGGCAAGCGCTTTTTTCACGGCCTCGTCCATGGTTTGTGCTGCTGCTTTGAGCGGGTCACCGCCCGGAAAGTTTTTTTGAGCGAATGATGCCGAAAAAAGGTTCGCCATTTTTTCTGTTCCGGTACCCTTGAATACGATCAATTTCTTAACGGTGTGTTCGATGGCTGGAATAAGCTTTGTGTAGTCCAATTCTTTATCACTGCCGCCAGCGATAAGGATGATCGGACGATGCGTAGACATGAGCGCTTCAAGCGCGGCTATCGTGGCTTCGGGCGTTGTGGCGTTCGAATCGTTGTAGAATGCTATGCCATGCTTTTCGCCGAGGAGTTCAAGGCGTCCAGGCAGGCCGTGAAAAACTTGTAATGAGTTTTTGATAATCTCATCGACAATGCCGAGGGAGAGCGCTGCCGTCCGTGCAAAAGCAGCGTTCGTACGATTGTGATCGCCGGGGACGCCAATCTCCCAATCTTCCGGCAGGACAACGTCCGTAATGCAGGTTCCATGGAGCATGCCGAACCGTTCTTCTAATGTTTTTTTAATGTCTGGCGTTGTGATGAAATAATCCTCCGGCTTTTGGAAGCGTGCGATAGCGGCTTTGTCTTGGAAATACCGAGCCATATCGCCGTGATAATAATTCATATGGTCGGGCATGAAGTTTGTCCAAACAGAAACGTGGGGGCTTATGCGATCTTCCTCAAATCCTTGGAGTTGCCACGAATCGAGTTCTAAAATGACAATGTCCCCCGGCTTCGTCTTATATACGAGGGGGAGCGTGGCCACATCGCGGACGTTGCCGCCGAGATAAGCGGTTTTCCCGGCCGCACGGAGGATTTCATAGATCATCTGTGTGACCGTCGATTTGCCCCGGGTGCCCGTCACGCCGACGATCGTCGCATCGGTGAGTTTGGCAAAAAGCGATGCGTCCATCTCAACAGGAATGTTGTGTTCGCGGGCACGGGCGAGGAATGGTGAGTCAAGCGGCGCATTTGGCGCGCGAATCACGAGATCGCAATGTTCAAAATCTTCAAGCTTATGCTCACCGAGCCGATAGGTGATATGCGAATATTTTTTAAGGCGCTCGAGCGAAGGTGCGAGTTCGGTCGCGCTTTTAAGATCGGTCACGATGAGCTCGGCACCGGCTTCAGCAAAGAATTCAGCATCGTGAACGCCGCGCCCGAGAAGGCCGAGTCCCATCAGCGTTATTTTCTTACCGCCATAGCGTTTTTTAATATCTTCCGGAGTCATTTCTAGATAATGTCACTAACGAATTGTTTTGACAATCGCTCATAGAAATCGGTATAATCTCAGGACGTGCAAAGCGCGAAATCGAGCACTCATCGCGGGAGGGTTGGGAAAGGTTTTCCGGGGAGCCCCATAAGCTCCCGAAGCAGGTTCGAGTCCTGCCCCCGCAACATCAGTTTTTCTTTTTACCCTGAAAGGGTCGGCTCGCTTTCTACTGAAAGCGGCCTACGCCTCCGCGCCTGCGCGCGTCCGGCATACCCTTTCAGGGTAAAAAGAAAAACTTCTTGGGCAAGGACGAGAACGAGGGAGGGGGTCGGGGAACCGCAAGGTTCCCCGTGTTGGAGGGTTCGCATTCCGATGCGAACCGCTCGGAACCGAGGGTTCCGAGGGAGCGAGTCCTCGAGCGACGTTCGAGTCCTGCCCCCGCAACATCATTGTTTTTGTTTGAAAATAAGCGATATCTGCTCTATAGTAATTTTGCATTTGCCGACGTAGCTCAGCGGTTAGAGCGGGCGTTTCATAAGCGCTAGGTCGGAGGTTCGACTCCTCCCGTCGGCACACCATAATAAAAGAGCTTCTTTACTCATAAGAGAAAATGATATATAAAGTGAGAAGTTCTATTACTTTTTGATACTTGATTTGGAGGTCACATGGAAGAGGCAAGCATTGAAGAACGTTTGATCGTCGCTGTTGATACATCGTTGGATGACCTTTTCGCCGTCGCAGAGTTTTTGAAGAACAGGAAGGTCCTTCTGAAGATCGAAGGATTTGCGAGGGACCCTGGTTATGGCCTGATTGAACATCTGCAAAGAACATTCAGCCTAAGGGTTTTTGCCGACGTAAAATTATTCGGCACGCTTCAAACGCTGAAGAGCGACGGCGCCCACCTCCGAGGTGTTAACCCTGCCGTTGTCACCGCTGCATGCTCTGCCGGTCCGACAGCTCTTCGTGCCTTGAAGCGTGAGCTCCCGGACACGATGGTGTTGGGTGTGACGGTACTCACGAGCAGCTCAAAGGAAGATGTCGAGGATGTGTACCGTGATCCATTCGAAGAAGTGGTCGTCAGGCTTGCGGGCGTTGCGAAAAAAGCGGGCCTAGACGGGATCATCGCTCCGCCTCGAGCAGTCCCTCTCTTGCGGAAAAGTGGATTCGATTTCAAAATCTGCACGCCAAACATTCGCTCACGTTGGCATCATATTGAGAGCGACGACCAAAACCCAGAGTGGTCGATGACCGCGAGCGAAGCGATCGAAGTCGGAGCCGATCGGGTGATCGTTGGAAGGCAGATAGTCCAGAACAACAACCGGCCCGGCGCCATACGAGCGTTTCTCGAAGATATCGCCGAAGGCCTCCAAGCCCGTTCACAAAAAACGGCCGTCCCATAAGGACGGCCTTTCTATTTTCCGGGTGTCGGCTCAAGAGGAATGCCGGCTTTACAAAGCGGACAATTTTCAGGAAGCCAATCTTCTGGAACCATGGAAGCAAGGTATCTGAAGCGATCGGCGTCGAGCTGCTTTGCTCGGACGTCGCCGCGATTGAGTATGGCGCCGACGAGGATTTTCTTTGCGCCGGAAGCTCTTGCAATGCGCACGACCTCTCGTACGCTTCCGCCGGTCGTCACGGTATCCTCGACAATCAAAACGGTCTTGCCCGTCAAGGCTTCGCGGGAAGCTTGCGATACGACGAGCGTTCCGTCTTCATTCTTTTCTATTGAGATGACCGGTATCTCCTTGCGAAATTTTTCCCTGAGGCGTTCCGATACAGGTCCTGCGAGGATCATCCCGCCTTGCGGTGGCCCGCATACAACATCGACCGGATCGTTTAAAAAAAGATCCGCCAGCGCCGTCGATATGCGTCCGGTGTTGAAAGTATCCGCGAAAAGCACTCGCTTGTCGAAATAGCGTCGTACGTGCCTTTTGGAATGGGTTTCGGTGTGAACATCTTTGAGCGCACCAATGTACTCAAGGATTTCAAGCACTCGCTTAGTATCCATGTCCATCGTTCCTCCTTCTATTGCATGATGTCAAAGTTCATTGCGCACAGAGGATATCACAAAAATTTGAAAATGACAATCGATACCGCTACAATACTCTCTATGGAATCGCATGAATATCGCGTCTCGTTGGACGAGCAAAAAAAGATTTTGACGTTGCTTAATACGCGCACCGATGCTGAAGCGCAGCGGATCAAACGCTATCTTGCGATGCCCGACCTTTCGCGCACGCCGGGGAGCCCGCTCCATGAAATCGTCGAAAAGGCAAAAAGCGTTTCGGCACTCAAAAATTTCGACGACATCATTATTCCCGAAATTGTCCCGGCAGACATCAG
This sequence comes from uncultured bacterium, assembly GCA_963705915.1. Lineage (GTDB taxonomy): Bacteria > Patescibacteriota > Minisyncoccia > UBA6257 > 2-01-FULL-56-20 > JAKAGE01. Next base: position 545,644 of record OY970126.1, on the reverse strand, counting down.
TTTTGATCTTTTCGATTTCCCGGTCGACCATCCCGCGCGGAGCAAGTCGGACACCTATTATATAGATGATAACAATATTCTTCGCACGCATGACACGGTCATGTGGTATTACTACACGCAACTCCCCGAGGTAAAAGAACGTCTTGCGCGACGAGAACCGCTCGGCGTTGTCTGCTACGGCAAGGTCTACCGTAAAGATGAGATTGACCGCAAGCACATGAACATCTTTCATCAGTTTGGTGGATGGTACATGACGCCAGCCGACACAATGCCGCTCACGATCGATGATTTGCGGAATGCGTTGATTGAGATTGTACAAGGATTGTTCGGCGCCGATGTCGAGTATCGGTTTTTGGATGACACGTTCCCATACACCGATCCGTCGCTTCAGGTGGAAGTGAAAGTGAACGGCCAATGGGTTGAAATTTTGGGCGGCGGCATGACGAAGCAAAGCGTTTTCAAAAAATTCGGCGTCGAAGGATATAACGCATGGGCGTTTGGTTTCGGCCTCGAACGGCTTGCCATCATCAGTATGGAGTTGCCAGACATTCGCCTCTTATGGTCAGACGATGAACGCGTGAAGCGCCAGCTTCATATGGGGCAAAAGTTTGTGGAAGTCAGCAAATATCCGCCCGTGGTGCGCGACATCTCATTCATTGTCCCGAAAACCTTCAGCCCGAACGATTATTTTGATCTTGTCCGCGATATCGCGGGAGATCTTGTTGAACAAGTGGAGCTTATCGATTCCTATGAGAACGATGCTAAGTTTGGTGCAGGGAACAAAAGCTATGCCTATCGCATAACCTATCGCTCAAGTGATCGCACGCTTACGAACGACGAGGTGGACGTCTTGCACAAGAGTATTGAACAGGAGACCGCCAAAGAATTCGGTGCGACCGTGCGGTAGTTTTAGGTTATAGTTATTACGTAATGATGAAATCGGACCTCAAAACGGTTCCGGCTGAAGTTTCAGAAATCGCAGCGAAGCTTGCAAAAGCCGGTTTTGAAGCCTATCTTGTTGGCGGCTGCGTCCGCGATCTTTTGTTGGGGCGCGAGCCAAAAGACTGGGATATTGCGACGAACGCAAAGCCGCCGGAGATTCTCAAACTTTTTCCTGACAGCGTTTACGAAAATACCTTCGGCACGGTCGGCGTGAAAACCGACTCAGAAAATTCAAAGCTCAAAGTGATCGAAGTCACGACATATCGCATTGAGGGGAAATACACCGACAAACGCCATCCCGACGAGGTCACGTTTGCTCGCACGATCGAAGACGACTTGAGCCGCCGGGACTTTACCGTGAATGGGATGGCGATGTCTTTGGGCGGTGAAATCATCGATCCGCACGGCGGGCAAAAAGATCTCAAGAAAGCAATCATCAGAACTGTCGGCGATCCAGAAGTCCGTTTCCATGAAGACGCTCTAAGGCTTATGCGCGCGGTACGATTTGCTGTTGAACTTGATTTTGAAATTGAACTGAATACCCGTCGCGCGATTGAAAAGTATTCGCGCGAACTCGAAGTGATCGCGAAAGAGCGCATCCGCGAAGAGCTCGTGAAAATTGTGATGACCCCCCGCGCCGCAAAGGGGATCGTGCTTCTTGAAGAGCTGGGCCTTCTCCAGTATGTTTTGCCTGAACTTCGCGAAGGGATCGGCGTTGAACAAAATCTCCATCATATTTATACCGTCTTCGAACACAACATCCGTGCACTCGATTACACCGCCCGCGAAGGGTATTCACTCGAAGTCCGGATGGCCGCATTGCTTCACGACGCCGGCAAGCCTCGCGCGAAAGCCGGTGAGGGTCCGAAGTCAACGTTTTACAACCATGAATACATCGGAGCAAAGATGGCGGCGAAAGCGCTCGATCGATTGCGCTTCTCACGAGAGTTTGTTGAAGACGTAACGCACCTCGTGCGCCAGCACATGTTCTATTACAACGTTGGCGACGTGACGGCACATGGCGTGCGGCGATTTCTTGCGCGCGTTGGCCCGGAAACCGTTCCCGATTTATTAAAAGTTCGTGAAGCCGACCGGATCGGTTCGGGCGTCAAGAAAGCCGTGCCTTACAAGTTGCGTCATTTGCTCTTTATGATTGAGAAGGTAAAGGACGATCCGATTTCGCCTAAGATGCTCAAGGTGAACGGCGACGACGTGATGAAAGAGCTCGGTCTTCCGGAAGGCATGCGCGTTGGATGGATCATCGTTGCGCTGCTTGAAGAAGTTTTGGAGGATCCAGAAAAAAACGATCGCGCATACCTCTTGAAACGTATGAAGGCGTTGCACAAGATGAACGATAACGACCTCAAAAAGCTCGCCGACCGGGCGCGAGAAACCAAAGACGAATTTAAAGAAGAAGCCGAAAACGAGATTAAGAAAAAATTCCACGTGTAGAAAGGAATAGGCACAAAAACAAAGCATGGCATTATGAGGGCTCTCGGAGATCGCGTAGGCGATCGAGAGCGGAGCAGCTCGCGCAGTAGCGCGAGACTGCGTACCTCATAATGCCATGCTTTGTTTTTGTGAGTCGGGCCGCTGGGAATCGAACCCAGTCTTTACGCACCCGAAGCGCACGTACTACCGGTATACTACGGCCCGTAGATACCAAGGTATTTAACCTTGTTTTAAGAAAAATTTCAAACATTGCCATGATTGACTTTTTTATTTTTTCTGTAATAATAGCGATGAGCCACGAGGCTCGTTAGTAACTTCACAAAAGAAAGGAGGACAATCACATGCCCGTGGCCGACAAGAAAATTGTCTTGCGATCGTATCTTGATCTCGCGAGAGTCGTTATTCCTGATGATAACGGAGCGAAGACGAAAGTCGAGTTCGAACTTGTTTGCACCGCTTGCAATCGGACGATGAGCGCGAACGAAGATAAGATCCTAGTTTGTGGATTGTTCAGGTGCTGTACGTGCTTTCAGAAGCTCGTCCGCCTACAGCCACATTCATTTGGCGTCGATGCATACGTGACCGACGCAGAGATCGACGCGCTCCTCGAGCCATCAGACGAAGTCCCAGGAGCGCTCAACCTCAAAAAGCCCAAAACCGGTCCCCGATTCCTCCTGTTTGATCAGGAGCCAACCGCCTAGCGAAGCTTTACAAGCAATGTCGCCAGGCGGTTTTATTTTTGAAACTTTTGATCTGTTTCCATCATGCTTGACACCCTTTTCAAGCTGAGTATACTTATCCCTAAGACAGATGCTTACGAATAAAAATCTTCTCAAAGCAAGCGGCTGAACCCGCCATTTTATGATGGCAGAGCGGCCGCGATGTGCGGCTGATTTTTTTCTTAGGTATCCTGTCGAACGCAATTTTCCATAATTCGTTCGATAGTCCATGAACGAACTCCGAATTGTAGAGTCGGAGTCATTATATGTAGCTCTGCGCCATCTTATGTCTGGAGCCGCTCTATATTATAGAGAGACCAGGCACGCGCTTGATGTTTTGCACTTTTCACGCGCGCAATTTCTCTTGGCAGGCAGAGCAAATAAATTTAAGTCAGCATTGGGATGGTTGGCATTAAGGGCGAATGGTGGATGCCTAGACTAGAAAAGGCGATGAAGGACGCGGCGTAGCAGCGATATGTCTCGGGGAGGTGCGTAGCAACCTGTGATCCGGGAATTTCCGAATGGGGGAACCTCGTTGAGTAAACCTCAATGGCTTGGAGCAATCCAAGAGCGTACCCGGCGAAGTAAAACATTTCAGTAGCCGGAGGAACAAAGAACAAACAGTTTATTCCCTGAGTATCGGCGAGAGAAAAGGGAAGAGCCCAGACTAAGGTTCTGATCGCAAGGTCAAACCTTGGAGTTATAAGTGATGAACGCTCTCCTCCTAAATAACATAGGGTATAGCAATGTACCTTGTGTTATTTATGAGGTTGGTGGAGGAGTCAAAAAATCATGAGTTAGTCGAAGCTGGCTGGAAAGCCAGTGCCATAGCGGGTGATAGCCCCGTAGACGAAAACTTTTGGTCTCCTTAGTTTACCTACTTGAGTACTTCGAAGTAAAACAGTTTCGAAGGAATTTGCCAGTACTATCTGGTAAGGCTAAATACTTTTCTAGATCGATAGTGAACAAGTACCGTGAGGGAAAGGTGAAAAGCAGGCCGGTGAGGCCGTTGAAATAGAACCTGAAACCATTTGTCTACAAGGAATTGAAGTTCGAACGGCTGCGGAGCAATCCGCGGACGAGAACGACAATGTGCCTATTGAAGAATGATCCGACGACTTATATTGTGTCGCTTGTCTAAGCGCGAATAGCGCGAAGGCGCAGCGAAAGCGAGTCTTAATAGGGCGAACTATAGGCGGCACAGTCTAGACCCGAAGCGTGATGAGCTTACCTTGGCCAGGGTGAACTCTCGAGAAATCGAGAGGGAGGCCCGAACCGGTTGATTGTTCAAAATCTTCGGATGAGCTGAGGTAAGGAGTGAAAAGCTAATCGAATTACGTAATAGCTGGTTCTCTCCGAAATAGTTTTAGGACTAGCGGTGAGTGTTCCTCTTGGGGGTAGAGCACTGGATGATCTGTAAAGGCCGAAAGGCCGACAGATCAATCAAACTCCGAATACCGAGAGTCAAAAACTCACTAGTCAGACTGTGGGGGCTAAGCTCCATGGTCGCGAGGGGAAGAGCCCAGATCGTCATCTAAGGTCCCCAAGTCCGTGCTCAGTGTTAAAGGTAGTTATCACCCATAGACAGATAGGAGGTTGGCTTAGAGGTAGCCATCCTTTAAAGAGTGTGTAACAACTCACTATTCGACGGGTGGTGGCGCCGAAAATGTATCGGGGCTCAAGCACGGCACCGAAGATACGAATTCGTGTTTCCTTCGGGAGACACGTCTGGTAGGAGAGCATTCCGGTTGCAGTGAAGGTCGACCCGCGAGGGCGACTGGAGCGTCCGGAAGAGAAAATGTCGGAACGAGTAACCACAATCCCAATGAGAAATTGGAACCCCGAAAATCTAAGGTTTCCGTGGCACTGGCAATCAACCACGGGTTAGGCGGTCCTAAGGCAATCCCGAAAGGGGCAGTCGATGGAATGCTGGTTAATATTCCAGCCCTCCTATGTTTTTATCCTGCACGTGCAAGGGAAATAAGCGATCGTGTCTTATTGGTTTGATATCGCTACCGGCAAGTTCAAGCGGCCGGAGGCGGAAGGTCAGGAATTTACCTGGCTAATGATCGTGAAGAGCCCTTCGAGAAAAGCGTGTTTGTTATGAAACATGGGAACCGTACCGTAAACCGACACTGGTGGATAGGGCGAGTAGCCCAAGGGGAACGAGTGATTTGCCTCTAAGGAACTAGGCAAAAAAGCGGCCGTAAGTTAGCGATAAGGCCTGCCCAGCACCACTTTGCTTTTAAGATATTTTTAATCCGCATAGGATTAAAATGAGCAAATGTTTGCTGTTTACTTCATCCAAAATACTGTGACAAAAGAGTTCTACATCGGACATACAAAAAATCTTCGACGTAGATTATCTGAGCATAATCGTGGTCTTCAAACTGCTACTAAACGAAGTGTAGGCGAATGGAAATTTGTTTACATTGAAGCGTATCGAAGTTTTGAGGACGCTCTTCGCAGAGAACAACGATTAAAAAGTCATGGTAGAGCTAAGCAAGAGCTTTATAAAAGGATCAAAAACAGCTTTCTTTAATCTTGAAATCAAAGTGGTGTTGGGCTGCAACAAAAGTCTCTCTGGCGACTGTTTACCAAAAACACAGCTCCCTGCTAACTCGCAAGAGGATGTATAGGGGGTGACGCCTGACCGATGCGAGAAGGTCAAGGTTGGGGGTGCCGTAGCAATACGGAGGCTCACTGACTCAAGCCCTCGTCAATGTCAGCGATAACTATAATCGTTCTAAGGTAGCGCAATTCCTTTTCGGGTAAGTTCCGAAGCGCACGAAAGGCGTAACGACCGGAGAACTGTCTCAGAGGCAAGCTCGGTGAAAATGCGATTCCCGTGAAGACGCGGGATACCTGCAGCGGGACGAAAAGACCCCGGAAGCTTTACTGCAGCTTGGTATTGATTTTAGAGTTCTACTACGTAGCGTAGTGGTGAGGATTTGAAGCACAGCTCTCGGGTTGTGTGGATCCGACAATGAAACAGCCATTTTTAGAACTTTAACGTCTAACCGGTTGGGGACCCTAGAGGAAACCCAACTGAGACAGTGCTTGGTAGGCAGTTTAAATGGGGCGTTTTCCTCCAAAAGAGTAACGGAGGAGTTTATTAAGGTCAGCTTAGCCCGGATGGAAATCGGGCAGGACGTGCAAACGCAAAAGCTGGCTTGACTGCGAGACCTACAAGTCGAGCAGGTGCGAAAGCAGAAGTTAGTGACCCGACGGCTATATTTATTGTTTCTTACGATTCATTAAATTCTTGATAGAAAGGCCGGAGACACCGGATAAAAGCTACTCCGGGGATAACAGGCTAGTATTGTCCGAGCGTCCCTAGCGACGACAATGCTCGGCACCTCGATGTCGGCTCGCCACAGCGCGGGGGTGGAGAAGCTCCCAAGCGTTTGGCTGTTCGCCAATTAAAGTGGCACGTGAGCTGGGTTCAGACCGTCGTGAGACAGGTCGGTCTCTATCTGCTGCAGGCGTTTAACACTTGAGGGGAGTTGGTCTTAGTAAGAAATTGCTACTTTCTGGAGTAATCCAGATTGCCAACTCGGCTAATAACGGTGAAACCCTATTCTTACTTCGGCGTCCTTAATATTTTTATTAAAAATTTATTAAAGGCAGCTTGAATTACGGTCCTCATTCCTTACCATTGAGATATGGTACAAGAACAGGGCAATACCGTGGGAAGTCAATCTCAAATCGATCTAGCGTATATCGCTGGATTCTTGGACGGAGATGGTAGCTTGATGATACAACTCAAGCGGCGTTCAGAATCTCGATTAAAAACACGAAGGGTCATGCTGACCATCTGTTTTTATCAGGATTCCCGGCATGACCAACCGCTCCATTGGATCAGGACAGTCTTGGGCATAGGATACATTTATCGGAGAAATGATGGGATGACGGAGCTGCGAATCAACGGACACAAACGGGTGATGAACATTTTAGAAAGTTTGTTGCCATTTCTTAAATTTAAAAAGAAACAGGCACAAGCTATTATAAGTTCAGCTCGACTACTTTTGTCTGCTGGCTGCGACTTGTCGCCAGTCAAAGAACAATTAATAGATAATATATTGATTGTTCAATCCGAAAATTATGCTACAAGAAAGAAAAGATCCAAAGAAGAATTAAAAACGATTTTTGGTTTGACCCCGTAACGACTTGTGTCTTCGGTTCTATACCGAATGACCGGATAGCGGTTTTTGAATCGCTATAATATGCCGACGTCCGACACCGCTTTGCGGAAGGATGAAGATATAGTCTGAGCACATAGTAATATGTGAGTAATCGACGAGAGGACTGGACTGAACATACCTCTGGTCTATCGGCTTTGCCACCAGGTGAATTGCCGAGTAGCTATGTATGGAAGGGATAAGCGCTGAAAGCATCTAAGCGCGAAGCCCACCCCAAGATTAGGTGTGCGTGATTTCGTCGAAGACTACGACGTTGATAGGTCATAGGTGTAAGCGCAGCAATGCGTTAAGCCAAGTGATACTAATAATCCCGCCAACCATCCCAATGCTGACTTACGCATTTGTGTTTGTGATTTGTAGGGTCGCGGTTCGCGCCTGCTGGCGCGACCGCTGACACTCGGCACCTTCGTGCCTCCGTGACACCCTCCAAACCACAAACACAAATGCTGTTTTCTCTACAACAAAAAACGACCTTTTGATGTCGGTGCTTTATTCGGGCGTGTCCCACCTCTTCCCATTCCGAACAGAGAAGTGAAAGCGCTCCAATCCGATGATACTCATTGTTTCGACGATGGGGAACGTAGGATGTGCCGACATCAAAGGGCCGTTTTTTTGTTGCTATAATGAATGATATGTCTTCCCGTCGGGCCAAACAGCTCATTTACGGCACATTCTACGGTCTTCTTTGGCTCGCATTCTTTGCGGGCATGTATTATATCTTCATTAAACCGGCGATTACGCCAACGCCGTGTACCGGGCCCACGTGCGGAACATCTGCGGCGCAGGGGCTCACGACGTCGACCGTCTGGATTTTTTCGGCGGGGCCGGGAAGCGCCACCTATCTCGCGAAAGTTACCAACGTAAACTCCAATTTCGGCGCAGTCGCGTTCGATTATAATTTCGATTTTTTTAATGCATCGGGCACGGTCGTTGAAACGATCCCGGGCTCGTCATACATCTATCCGAATGAGATCAAATACCTTGTTGCGCCGAATAAGGCCCCGGTCAATGCCCCGTATCTTTCGCTTGATCTCTCAAACGTACAATGGGTTGTGAGTTCGTCGATGGGCGGCGTGCCACAATTTGCGTTCAGCGACATCCAAACACAAGATGGATCGAGTACCGTTTCGGTGAACGGGCAGGTTACGAACAACGACATCGCATCGTTCGATACCGTTTTGATCGTCGCGGTTTTTAAAGACGCAGACGGCAATCCCATTGGTTCTTCGCAAACTGAGATTGATAATTTTGCTCCTAATACAACGGAAAGTTTTTCGGTGATGTACCCAGCTATTCCCGGCATTAATCCGGCGAACAACGAACTTGAAGCGTATGCGTTGAGAACGAATATGTAGAAGGCGAAGAAGAGCCTCTATCTTCAAGGTGCGCGGTTCGCGCGTGCTCGCGCGACCGCTCGAAGTCTCGGCCGCCTTCGCGGCCTCCGATAGCCCTTGAAGACAGACGCTCTTCTTCGCCTTGTGATATAATTTTTCCAATTCACATGATCGCGCTTTTTATACCCGTTGCTATTCTCATCGCTGCAAGTCTCGTGATGCTTTCGGCGATTTCATTCCATTTTTTTGTTCTCCAAATCATATGGATCGTCGTCGGTATGGCGCTTGTCGCCATCTTCATGTTCGTCGACGCGCGCGCTATCTTCAATTCACGCTGGGTGGTCTGGGTTTTTTACGGAGGATCGCTTTTGCTCCTCGTTGCCGCATATCTTTTTGGCCCCGTCATCCGCAACACGAAGAGCTGGCTCGTATTCGGCCCGATCAGCATCCAGCCGGTTGAACTTTTGAAAGTTGCGCTCATCTTCGTGTACGCGAATTATTTTGCGCGGCGGCACCTCGCCGTTGCGCGGTGGCAAAATATTTTTACGTCATTTTTCTTTTTTATCATCCCCGCTGCGATCGCGGTGAAGCTGCCCGACCTCGGCTCGGCGGTCATCTTTTTTGCAATTTGGTTCGGTTTTCTCTTGCTCTCGGGACTGCCGTGGCGCCGCATCGTCGTCACCCTTGTCATCTTTGCGCTCGCCGGGGCGTTCATATGGGTCTACGTTTTAAAGGATTATCACCGAGCCCGCATCATCGGTTTTCTTGACCCTCAGGCGAATGCGCTCGGCATCAACTATAGCGTCACCCAATCGAAGATTGCGATCGGCTCGGCAGGCTTTTGGGGCAAGGGTTATGGCCAGGGCTCGGAAACCCAGCTCGGGTTTCTTTCGGAGCCGTCGGAAGATTTTATCTTCGCCGCGCTCATTGAAGAATGGGGGATTGTCGGTGGCGTCGTGGTCGTCGTTGCGTTCCTCGCGCTCATTTTCCAGATCCTCCGCATCGGAGCGCTCGCCGATGAAAATTTTGAAAAATTTATTTGCCTTGGCGCTGCGGTGATGTTCGGTATGCAATTCTTTTTGAATACCGGCTCGACAACGGGCGTCTTGCCGGTCGTCGGCGTCACGTTTCCATTTTTGAGCTATGGCGGATCGAGCATGTTCGCAAACTTTTTCTTGCTCGCCGTGATTAACTCGATACGGAAAAAGTCATAGCGCAATGGAAATATTTTTTAATAAAAAAAGTCTTGTCGGCGGCCTCACGGTAATCCTCGTTTTCATCGTTGCTGCAATTTTTGTCTACGATCTTTCGCCGGCCAACGCGAGCGCGGGGCCACAGGTTTTCGAAATTAAGTCGGGCGACGGATTCCGCGGCACGGTCGACAACCTTTATAGTGCGGGGCTCATCCGTTCGCCCATCGCCACCGAATTTTATTTACTCCTGAGTGGTCGGGCGCTCGATTTGAAGCCGGGGCTTTATAAATTGAGTGGATCGGAATGGGCGCCGCAGCTTGCCACGGCACTCGCAGGGAGTACTGCAAACGAAACAACCGTCACGATCCCTGAAGGTTCGAATATCTATCAAATTGATTCGATATTGAGCAATGCGCTTGTGATTCATCCTGGCACACTTGTTTCTTTTAATGAAGATTTAATCACCAAGGGTAGCAGTACGCTTGAGGGACGACTTTTCCCTGACACGTACAATTTCTTCACCGACGCCAATGCCTCAAGCGTTGTTGAAGAATTCTTAACAAATTTTAACGGCAAGGCAACTCCGCTTTTTGCGAGCGACACAAAGGACGAAGCACAGGATTTGATTCTTGCTTCGATTGTTGAAAAAGAAGTGCCGGACCAAACCGACCAGGAGATTGTTGCGGGCATTTTGCTCAAACGCCTGAAGGAGGGAATTCCACTCGACGTTGACGCAACGGTCTGCTATGCCAAATTGCTCACGATGCCAGGTGCTGTTTTGGCGACGACTTCACCGGATACCATAAACGGAACGTGCAGCACGCTCGCCCCGAGCGATTTCAAAATCGATTCGCCCTACAACACCTATCGTTATAAAGGCTTGCCGCCCGGCCCGATCGGTAATCCTGGCGTTTCAGCAATTCAGGCAGCGCTCAATCCTCAAAGTTCGCCCTATCTTTATTATCTTTCCGATCCTGCGACCGGACAGACGATCTATGCAACGACCTTGGCCCAGCAGGAAGCGAACCAGAGAAAGTATCTCTCTCAATAGGGAATCCTTGGAAAGTATTTCAACGGCTCGATTGTAGTAACGTTGTGAGCCATGCAGGGGGCCCTTGACAACGATTCTGGCACGGCTATAATGTTTAGTAACGTAACTTCATAAACGGAATCCCTCACAGGAAATGAGGGGTTTGCCGTTTTTTGCGCGTTATCGTGTGAGGACGAAAACGCGCGTTGGAAATGGGCATACATCGTGGGTTAAAACGTGGGTTCCGGCACATTATAGGGCAAACGTCCCGGATCGCGGCTGGTCACTGCGATCAAACGGACTGCGCCAGAAAATAAATATTTTATATATTTTTCATCACTACGCATGGCAAAATTTACCTCAACGAAGCAGTTCGGTAAATCAAAGTCGCTCATCGCTCCGTTCAATTTGAACGAAGCTCAACTCAAATCCTACGAATGGTTTCTTAAAAAAGGATTAAACGAGCTCCTCGAAGAAATCTCGCCGATCCGGGATCATACCGGGAAGGAGTTTGAATTATATTTTTCGGACTATCGATTTGATGAGCCGAAATATGACGAAGCGACGGCACGCTACAAAGAAGCGACGTACGAAGCGCCGTTGCGCTGCACGCTCCGCTTGGTGAATAAGCGGACGGGGAAGGAGCAAAAGCAAGAAGTCTATTTCGGTGATTTCCCGATCATGACGGGACGCGGCACATTCATCGTGAACGGCGTTGAGCGCGTTGTCGTTTCCCAGCTTGTACGTTCGGCGGGCGTGTATTTTACGGCGACCCCGTATCGCGGCCGTCAGCTTTTCGGCGCAAAAATTATTCCAAACCGCGGCGCATGGCTCGAATTTGAAACTGACATCAACGGTGAAATCGGCGTGAAGATCGACCGTCACCGCAAGGTGCCCGTCACCGATTTGCTCCGTATCTTTGGCCTCACGACCGAAAAAATCCACGCGGCATTCAAGGATGTTGACGGGGGACTCATTAAATACATCGATGCAACGCTCAAGAAAGACGTCGCAAAGGACGCTGCGGAATCATATGTTGAAATCTATCGCCGTTTGCGCCCGGGCGATCCGGCGAACGCAGAAACAGCGAAGAATCTCATCAGTGCGATGTTTGAGCGCCCCGACCGCTACGACCTTTCGGAGGTGGGCCGCTACAAGATGAATCAGCGTTTGGACTTCAATCAAAAAAAGACCTATAAGCTCCTTGATGCCGATGATATCGTTGGGATTGTCCGTGAAATCATCGCTTTAAATAACGACCCGGATGCTGAACCGGACGACATCGACCACCTGGGCAATCGCCGCTTAAAGGCGGTCGGCGAATTACTCCAGGGCCGTTTGCGTATCGGTCTCGCTCGCTTGCGTCGTATCATTCAAGACCGCATGTCGACCGAAGACAAAGACAATCTTCAACCTGCACAGCTCGTGAATTTCCGCCCGATCGCAGCCGTCATCAAAGAATTTTTCGCAAGCTCACAGCTCTCGCAATTTATGGACCAGGTGAACCCGCTCGCGGAGCTTGAGCATAAGCGCCGCATTTCCGCGCTCGGTCCGGGCGGTCTCACCCGTGAGCGCGCGAGTTTCGAAGTGCGCGACGTGCACCGCTCGCACTATGGTCGCATCTGTCCAATTCAGACGCCGGAAGGTTCGAATATCGGTCTCATCAACTACCTCGCAAGCTACACCCGCATCAACGATTTCGGTTTCCTTGAGGCGCCGTACATGAAGGTGACGAACAGTGTCATTACGAAAGACGTTGTTTGGATGGATGCTTCGGAAGAAGAAAAATACAAGATTACCCATGCCGGCAGCAAGCGGGATGAAAACGACAAACTCGTTGGCCCGTTGCTCGAAGCGCGTATTAAAGGTGAGCCGGGAACGGTGACGCCGGACGAAGTCGATTATATCGACGTCGCGCCGCATGAATTCGTTTCCGTTGCCACGTCGCTCATTCCGTTCTTGCAGCACGACGATGCGAACCGGGCGCTCATGGGTTCCAACATGCAACGCCAGGCAGTCGTGTCCGTAAAGCCTGATGCGCCTTATGTTTCAACGGGTCAAGAGGAAAAAGTGGCGCTCGACTCCGGCTACGTGATCGTCGCCGAAGAAAATGGCGAAATTCTCGAAGCTGATGGAGCCCATCTCAAAGTGAGATATCCAAAAGCAACCAAGAATTACACGCTTGAGAAATTCAAGCGTTCAAACCAGTTCACCTGTATTTCCCAGCGTCCGCTCGTCACGTCCGGCGACAAAGTGAAGAAAGGGCAAATCCTCGCCGATGGACCTTCCATTGAAAACGGCGTGCTCGCATTAGGCCAAAATCTTCTGGTGAGCTTCGTCTCATGGGAAGGTGCAAACTTTGAGGACGCCATCATCATTTCCGAGCGCGTCGTCCGCGACGATCGTTTCACCTCTATCCATATTGATGAATATTCCTGCGACGTGCGTGATACGAAGCTTGGTCCGGAAGTGACGACCTACGACATCCCTAACGTTTCAGAAGATAAATTGAAGAACCTTGATGAAGAAGGCATCGTCCGCATCGGCGCCGAAGTGAAAGCGGGGGACATTCTTGTCGGTAAAATTTCTCCGAAAGGTGAATCGGAACTCACCTCAGAAGAGCGGCTTTTGCGCGCAATCTTCGGTGAAAAAGCGCGCGACGTGAAAGATACGTCGCTCACGCTTCCGCACGGTAAAATCGGTCGTGTGGTGAACGTAAAAGTGTTCGATCGCGAACGCGGCGACAAACTCGAACCCGGCATCATCCGGCGTATTCAGGTTGAAATCGCAGAACTCCGCAAAGTGCAGGCGGGCGACAAACTCGCCGGACGGCACGGCAACAAAGGGGTCATCTCGCAAGTGCGCGCCGTGGAAGATATGCCGTATCTCGAAGACGGCACGCCGGTTGACATCGTTTTGAATCCGCTCGGCGTCATCTCCCGTATGAACCTCGGACAAATTTTGGAAACCCATCTTGGTTGGGCTGCTTCGAAGCTCGGCTATCGTGCCATCACGCCGGGACTCGATTCTGCCACGCAAGCCGAAATCGAAACGGAACTCGAAAAAGCTGGCCTTCCGAAAGACGGCAAAGTGAAGCTCTTCGACGGCCGCACCGGCGTTGCGTTCGATAATCGCGTGACCGTTGGTCAGATCTATATGCTCAAGCTGAACCACCTTGTGGAAGACAAGGCGCACATGCGTTCGATCGGTCCATACTCGCTCATCACTCAGCAGCCGCTTGGCGGTAAAGCGCAGTTCGGCGGCCAACGCTTCGGTGAGATGGAAGTCTGGGCGCTCGAAGGCTACGGCGCACGACACACGCTTCAGGAAATGCTCACGATCAAATCCGATGACGTGATTGGTCGTGCTGCGGCATACGAATCGATCATCCGCGGCGAACAGATCAAAGAGCCGAACGTTCCGGCCTCGTTCAATGTGTTGGTGAACGAATTGAAGTCGCTCGGATTCAACATCCAACCGCTTTATGAATCAGAAACCGATCGCAAAGACAGCTTCTCGGCGTTGCGTATCACCGTTGCCTCGCCGGAAGACATTGCGCGCTGGTCGCATGGCGAGGTCACGAAGCCCGAGACGATCAACTACCGCACGCAGCGGCCTGAAAAAGATGGCTTATTCTCCGAGCGCATTTTCGGCCCAACGAAAGATTATGAATGCTACTGCGGCAAATATCGCAGGATCCGCTATAAGGGCGTTGTCTGCGACAAGTGCGGTGTTGAAGTGACGCGTGCAGCGGTCCGCCGCGAACGCATCGGCCACATCGCCCTCGCGACACCCGCGAGCCACATCTGGTTTTTGAAGAGCATCCCGTCGCGCCTTTCGCTCTCGCTCGATGTGTCGGCACAGAAATTGGAGCGCGTCATTTATTATTCGGCATACATCATCACGGAAATAAAAGAAGACAACCGCAAGGAAGCCCTCGCCGAGTTGGATCGCGAACTCAAGGGCAAATTAAAGACCGTCGGCAATAAAGACAAAGCCGTGAAAGGCGAGATTCTCGAAGCCGCCGACACCACCAAGGATTATTTGGAAGACTTGCATGTCGGCCAGATTCTTTCAGAGAACGAATACTTCACGCTCTCGCGCAAATTCGGCAACATTTTCAAGGCTTCATCCGGTGCAGAGGCCGTCCGTTCGATTCTCGAAAAGATGGATCTCAAGAAAGAAATCCAGAAGATTGAGACCGAACTCGAAGGCGCCAAAGATCCGCTCGCCCAGAGCAAGCTGCTTCGTCGCCTCAAGATGTTCAAAGCGATGATCCGCAATGGCTCTCGGCCGGAATGGATGATCATGACCTCGCTCCCCGTGCTGCCTCCGGATCTCCGTCCGATGGTGGCCCTCGACGGCGGCCGTTATGCCACGTCCGACTTGAACGATTTGTATCGCCGCGTGATCAACCGCAACAATCGCCTCAAGAAATTGCTCGAGATCAAAGCGCCGGACGTGATCGTCCGTAACGAAAAGCGCATGCTGCAGGAAGCTGTTGATGCCTTGATTGATAACTCGGCCCGTTTCGGCACCCAGCAGCTTAGCGCTCAGCGCCGTCCGCTTCGCTCGCTCGCCGACATGTTGAAAGGCAAACAGGGTCGCTTCCGTCAGAACTTGCTCGGTAAGCGTGTGGACTACTCTGGCCGTTCGGTTATCGTCGTCGGTCCAAAATTGAAGCTCGACGAGATGGGTATTCCGAAGCGCATGGCCTTGGAACTTTTCCGCCCATTCGTCGTTTCCGAGATCATCAAGCGCGGCTTGGCCCATAACATTCGCAGCGCCTCGCGTTACATGGAAGAACACACGCCCGAAGTGCTCGCCGTTCTCGAAGAAGTGATGCAGGGGAAGCGCGTGCTTTTGAACCGCGCTCCAACGTTGCACCGCTTGTCGGTGCAGGCGTTCCGTCCGCAGCTCGTTGAAGGCTTGGCGATCAAATTGCCGCCGCTCGTGTGCGCAGCGTTTAACGCAGACTTCGACGGCGACCAAATGGCCGTTCACTTGCCGCTCTCCGAACCAGCACAGAAAGAAGCGGAAGAAATCATGTCCGCCGGCAAAAACTTGCTCAAGCCTGCGACCGGTGATCTCATCCCGGGTCCGTGGAATGACGTTGTCCTTGGTTGCTACTATCTCACCCGCAGAATTGAAGGACAGGGTCCGGTAAAGCATATGACCGGCTTAGATGAGGCGCTCCTCGCGCATCATTTCGGCGCCATCACGCTTCATACACCGATCATCGTGAAGGGTATAGAGACGACCGCCGGCCGCTTGGTTTTCAATCGCGCCCTCGGCGATACGATCCCGTTCGTGAACGACGTGATAACAAAGAAGAAATTGAACCAGTTGCTCAGTAAGATTTTCCATGACCACGGCATGGATGCCACGCGCGACGTGATCGACCGCGTGAAGTTCCTCGGTTTCGACATGGCGACGACCTCCGGTATCACCTGGGCGATGGCAGATCTCGTGATCCCGCCGGAAAAAGTGGAAGTGATGAAGAAGGCCGACGCCGAAGTGAATCTCATCCACGAACAATTTGCGGAAGGCTTACTCACCGCAGCCGAACGCCGCAGCCGCGTCATCAGCGTTTGGGAGCGCACCAAGAATGAGCTCGCGAAGATTGTCTCCGGCATTTTGCCGATCGACAATTCTATTTACCAGATCGTTGATTCCGGTTCCCGCGGTTCATGGTCGCAGCCGATCCAGATGATGGGTATGAAAGGACTCGTGCAAAACCCGAAAGGCGAGACGATCGAACTTCCCGTGAAGTCGTCCCTAAAGGAGGGTTTGTCGGTTCTCGAATACTTCATCTCGACGCACGGCGCCCGCAAAGGCACGACCGACACCGCTTTGAAGACCGCGCAGGCTGGTTATCTCACGCGCCGTTTGGTTGACGTGTCGCAGGATCTCACGATCCGCGAGGAAGATTGCCGCACCAAGGAAGGCATCGACATCCTCCGCAGCGACGGCAAAGAATTCAATCAGAGTTTTTCATCGAAACTCTATTCCCGCACCGCGCTTCACGACATCAAAGTCGGCAACAAGATTCTTGTCCGTGCGAATGAAACCATCACCAAGGAGATGGCCGAAGCGATCGAAGCAACCAAGATTGATGAAGTCATCGTGCGGTCACCCATCACGTGCAAAACGCTTTATGGCATTTGCGCACGTTGTTATGGCTTTGATCTCGGCGTGAGCAAACCGGTTGCCTTTGGCACGGCCGTCGGCGTTCTCGCCGCACAGTCCATCGGCGAACCGGGCACTCAACTCACCATGCGCACCTTCCACTCGGGCGGTGTCGCCGGTGCCGACATCACGCACGGCCTTCCGCGGGTCGAAGAAATTTTCGAAACCCGTTCACCGAAGGGCCGCGCTATCCTCGCACCATTCGACGGGACGGTGGATAAGATCGAAGAAAAGGGCAATTTGAAGACGATCCGCTTTATCGCGGAAAACAAGAAGGCCAAAGCTCAGGAAGTGAGCGTCCCGCGCGGCACGGTGTTCTTTGCCCATCAGGGCGACAAGGTTCAGAAGGGCGACCTCCTCACCGAAGGCAACCTCGACATCCACGAGTTGTATGAACACAAGGGCATGCGTGAAGTCGCTCGCTACATTGTGAATGAAGTCCAGAAAATCTATCTCTCCGAAGGCGCTTCGATCAACAACAAGCATATCGAAATGATCGTGAAGCAGATGTTCTCGCGCGTGAAGATTACGGAAGGCGGCGATGCACCTGACTTCGTGATGGGCGAGATTGTTGAGAAGTCCAAGTTCCTCGAAGTGAATAAGGAGCTCAAGAAACAGGGCGCGAAACTCGCCAAATCAGAAGAGGTATTGCTTGGCATCACCCGCATTGCACTTTCTGCTGAATCATTCCTTTCCGCGGCTTCATTCCAAGACACATCTCGTGTCCTCGTGAAAGCAGCCATCGAAGCCAAGGTGGACAAACTCCGCGGCTTGAAGGAAAACGTCATCATCGGCCGCCTGATCCCGGCCGGTAAACAGGATATTGAAGGCGTTCACATCCTTCACGAAGAAGATATAGAAGAGGAGGAAGTGGCTGCTGCGGCGGCACCGAGCGGTGGGGCATCTGAGAAATAGGCGATAGACTTCGCCAAAACAAAAAGACCCATCAACGGGTCTTTTTGTTTTGTATTAAAGCGCGGTGGAGGTGCGGGGAATCCGGACCCCGTGAACCCTGGCCCCCAAGACAGGGTCAACCATTGTGCCATCCCCACCGCATCATCCATTATCCATATGCGGGGTTAAATTCTTATTAAAAAATAGGCCTGGACAATCACCGAAACCCTTGCTATCATAGCTAAACATGAATCGCGAGGATATCGACAAAAAGGAATACGAAATCGCCGTTCTCATCAAAACCGAGGCGGATTTACCGAATGTTTTAACGCTCATCGGTCAACATGAGGGAGAGATATCGGCTGAACCGAAAGCCCGAAACCTGGCGCTCGCCTACGAAATCAAGAAGCACAAGGAGGCGGTCTTTGCGTACTGCAACTTCCGCGCCTATCCGGAAAATGCCAAGAATTTGGAAAAAGATTTGAATTCACGCACCGACGTTTTGCGTTCTATGATCATCGCCTCGCCGCCGGCCGCGGAAAAGATTATGCCGAACATGGGTGCCATGCGCCGACCGCGTCGACCAATGCGCTCTGCAACGCCGGGAGCTGAAGCTCCCGCCGCAAAGCCGCAAGCTCCGCGTCCGCTTTCGAACGAAGCCTTGGAGAAGAAAATAGAAGAGATTCTGCAATAAAAATAAAAACGCTAGGACCTCCTTCGGGTACGGCGTCGCGTCCTACTGGACGCGCGCCTCGCCTCTCGCCGCCTTCGCGGCTCCGAGAGCCCCTCAGGAAGCCCTAGCATTTTTATTTATTTTTAATTGTTTTTTTAGATTCTTTTAATGTGCTATTTGCTACTATAGATGCAAAGTCATACAATAAACCTAAACAAAACCTAAAAAATCCATGGATTTAAACAAGGTGCTTTTGGTGGGACGGGTGACGGCAGATCCGCAGGTGCGGACAACGCCGGGCGGTTCGGCGGTCACGACGATCGGCGTCGCGACCAATCGGGTGTGGACGGATAAAAACAACCAGAAACAAGAAGAAACCGAATTTCATAACGTTGTGCTCTGGGGCCGCCAGGCGGAGATCGCCGGGCAATATCTCACGAAGGGCGCGATGGTTTTAATCGAAGGACGATTGCAGACGCGCAGTTGGACGGATAAAAATGGGGGACAACGGAAAACCACAGAAGTCGTTGCGGAACGCTTACAGCTTGGTCCGCGGCCAGGCGGCGGACAAGGCGGAGGTTTTCGCGGTGCCGCGTCGGGTGGCGCTTCGGGCGCTGTGCCGTCAGGGGATGATATAAAGCCTGTTAGCAATGACGCAAAAGAAGACGAGGTGCCCATCATCAGTCTTGACGACGAAAACGAGATAAAGCCTGAAGAAATTCCGTTTTAAGATCCTCGGCCTGGGCGCTTGATTTAACCCACTCCTTCGGTTATCATATTCCTACTATGGCGAAGAAGATTAAAACCGTATTAAAGTTGCAACTCCCCGCAGGGGCTGCGAATCCTGCACCGCCGGTCGGCACCGTGCTTGGCCCGCAAGGTATTAACATCCAGGATTTTTGCAAGCAGTTCAACGATGCAACCAAAGATATGCGTGGCGATATCGTCCCTGCTGAGATCACGATCTACGAAGACCGCAGTTTTTCGTTCACGTTAAAAACGCCGCCCGCTTCAGCGCTTCTCAAGAAAGCCGCTGGCATCGAGAAAGGCGCAGCGAATCCGCTCACCGCGAAAGTCGGCAAAGTGACGAAGGCCGACGTGCGCGCGATTGCCGAGCGGAAACTTCCCGATCTCAACACGACCGACCTCGACGCAGCCGAGCGGATCATCCGCGGCACTGCGAAGAATATGGGAATCGAGGTTACGGAATAAAAATTATTGAAATAAAAAAAGTCCCCGGCACGAATGCTGGGGATTTTTATTGATGGGTGCCGTTAGGCGACCGTCATTCTCACTCCTCCCGGCTTGAACACGTTTCTCACGATGCCGTCGAGAGCATAAACCCTGCAGCGCACGGCTCGTTCTTCTTTGCAGCGATCGCATGAAAACATTCTGCCGCAGTAGTCAGCGATGATCGCGGCTGCTTTTTCGAGGTCCTTTTCGAAGCACTCCGAGCGATAATCGTTGGGGAGAATGCCGAGCGTCTGAACGAGGATATCGGCGTTTTCTTCGCCTTGTTTGATGCGCGTTGCAAAAGGTTCAATGATGACCGCGTCGATCGGGTCGATTTTGGTCCTGAAATACTCGGTTAGTCTACCCTCGATACGCTCCACGATGCTTTTGAGAGAATCGTTCTGATCTCTTTCTGCGTGTTTGCAAAACTTGGCAAAGATATACATCTCTCCCATGACAACCTCCTGCCGGGCATTGTATGTCGAGAACAAAAATTTTACAAGCTTCTCTCCGGAGTATCAAGCAACAAGCAATGCAAAAATTCTTTTCGCAATTTTTGGTTCGCTCAAACGCTTGCGATATTTTTCCGTGGTGCAGATGCGGAATGCAAGATAGGTCTGCGCCACCTCTTCGATGTTTTTGAAGTGCGCCGGATATTGCGCGCGGAGCGAGGACAGTTTTTTGCCGCGGCCTTCGTAGATCATGATGTCATGGCCTTCAAAACGTTCGGTGCTGTGGATGGGGGCGGCGAGGACGTTCGTCTCGGGGATTCCCGCGATCTCGGCGATGTTTGATTCGAGTTCTTCAAGGCCGCGCTGATTTTCCGGTTTGTAGGCATTATTGCGGGCGAGCTTTTCGATGTTTCGTGCGCCCGTGCCGAAGACGGTGATGTGTTTGCCGGTCGTCATTTCGGCGCGCGCAAACTTTTCGGGACGGACAACGACAGCTTCACGGAACAAATCGCGCTCGCGGAGTAAGCCGTACATCGCCTGAACGATCGGGTCGTGCGATAAGTGCATGATGCCGATGAGTTCTGAATCGGTGAGGTCGACAAGGTCGCTTCGTTTGATTTCTCCCGCAAGGATCAGATGGTATACCATCTTTTGCATCATTCGTTGCGCGATCGCAGACGTTTTTCTGAGGTAGACGTTTTTATAAATTTTTAAGTAATAGTTTTGGAGCTCGATCGCGTTGTCCACTACCTTTTCGTCGATCGCAAGACGGCCGTTTATGAAATAAATATGATGCCGCAGGTAGTCCACGCCGACGGGACGGCTGAGAATGGTTGAGAGGCCATCGCGCTCGAGATAGTCGAATTTTTCCATACCAAGATTCTTGTCGCTCACGGCGAGATAGAGAGGATTACGATGGGCAGCCATCGCTTCGAGTATTTTATAGTCGATGCCGCACGACTCGATTGTTTTTCGGGATTTTTTAATGATTTCAAGGCTCATCGCCCCGTTTACGCTCATGCCTTTTTGCGTGGCTTCCCGTTGCGCTCCGGCAGGCAATTCGCAGAGCGATTCTGTGACGTGCGAAAACGCCGGGTGGCCGATGTCGTGATAGAGCGCGTAACCGGCAAGCGCGTCGCCTTCGCGGGAGTGTATGAATCCGTGCTTAATCCAAAGATCGGCGAGTTCTCGTGTTGCGTGATAAGCGCCGAGTGAGTGGGCTTTGCGCGTATGCGTTGCGGATGGAAAAGTGAGATAGGCCATGCCAAGCTGACGCTTATCCCCGAGCGCCTGGAATTCGCGCGTCTCGACCATCGCGAGTACGGGGCGGATATCGATTATGCCGTAGAGGGGATCGGCGACAACCTTGGGGGATTTTTTGAACATTATATTAATTGTACTAAACCGAGCATGGTTATAGATCCGCTTCGATTCGTTCGCGGAGTTTTTCTATAATTTTTCCAAGTACCGCTTCTTCGCTCAGATTGGTGGTGTCGAGCACGTAATCATAATGGCTCGGGTCAAGAAAATTCTGGATGCCATAGAGCAGGCGATAGCGTTCGATTTCGGTCTGCATGCGCTCGCGATTCGCCGCGAGCAGTTCCCGCAACGACTTCCCGGCGTTCTCGGGCCGCTTCCCGCTCCGCTCCGCTCCCGTCTTCGGGTCAACGGCGAGAAAAACATTGAACACTGTGAGCATACTTCCTTTTGCAAAAAACCATGCGACGCGTCCTTGCACAACGAGATTATCTTTTTCACGCATCAACTTTGCTTGCCGTTCATCAACTGATTGTTCAAGCTTCGGGTCGCTCTTGAGTTCTGCGTAAAATTGTTCGATTGGCTTTTCTTGTTGTCTCGCTATTTCACGAAATGTGTGGCCGACGGATACGTTTTCATATCCCAAAGTATTTGCGATCCGAGCCGCAAGCGTGGTCTTTCCAGCTCCGATTTGTCCGCCGATCGTGACGATTGCCATGCCTCTATTATGGCATAGCCGCCGCGGAATTTTGAGCCCTTCATTATTATCGTTTTTTCTCTATAATAGAAGGCAATACGAATAATTCGTCAGATGTCCGAATACAACCCAACCATCGGCCTCGAAATCCATGCGGAGCTCAAAACGCGAACGAAGATGTTTTGCGATTCTTTGAATGATTCCGAAGAGCAGCATCCGAATATAAACGTTTGCCCTGTTTGTCTCGGCCATCCGGGGACGTTGCCGGTGCCAAATAAACAGGCGATTGAACATGTGATTAAGGTAGGCCTCGCGCTTGGCTCAGAGATCAGCGAGTCCACAAAATTTGACCGCAAAAATTATTTCTACCCGGACTTGCCGAAGGCGTACCAAATTTCGCAATACGACAAACCGCTTGTGACCGGCGGCACGTTGAAGAACGTCCGCATACGGCGCGTTCACCTCGAAGAAGATACGGCGAATCTTGCACATGCGGATGGCGCGTCGCTCGTCGATTATAACCGCTCGGGCGTGCCGCTCATGGAGCTCGTGACGGAGCCCGATTTCACGAGCGCCGACCAAGTTGCCGATTTTGCCCGCGAACTTCAGCTCATCCTGCGCTACCTCGGTGTCTCGGATGCCAACATGGAAAAAGGGGAGATGCGGATCGAAGCGAATGTGAGCTTGAACATGGGAACAAAAGTCGAGCTCAAAAACATCAACTCGTTCAAGGCGGTGCACGATGCCGTTGAATATGAATTGAAGCGTCAAGAAGAAGCGCTCAAGACGGGTGAGGCGATCACCCAGCAGACGCGTGGTTGGGATGAGATAAAACAGAAAACTATCATCCAGCGATCAAAAGAGGAGGCGCATGACTATCGCTACTTTCCGGAGCCAGATATTCCACCCTTTGAGACGAAGGTTTTTGATCTGGATCAACTCAAGGCCGCTCTCGAAGAATTGCCTGCGCAAAAGCGTGTTCGGTTTATGAACGAATATGGCCTCGATGAAAAGCAGACCGAACTTTTGGTTGGCGATCCAGCCATGGCAGACTATTTCGAAGAAGCCGCTTCTGAATTGCAGGAATTTTTGGCGGACGGGCAAGACGGTGCGGATGGCACAGGAGAAGCGAGTAAGGCTGGCATCAATACGCTCTATAACTATCTCACGAGCGACCTGCGCGGCCTCCTGAACCAAAATGGTACCCCGTCGTCGTATACTAAGGTTCTGCCCGAACACCTCGCCCACCTTGCTGGGTTCATCGAGCAGAAAAAAATAACAAGCCGGCAGGCAAAAGATATGCTTGTCAAAATGTTTGAGACCGGTGCCGATCCGGAAGAGATTATGAAATCAGAAAGCATCGGCATCGTTTCCGACGAAGGCGAGATCGAGGCGGTTGTCCTTGCGGTGATTGCCGAACATCATGCGGCCGTCGCCGATTATAAAGCAGGGAAAAAAGCGAGTTTGCAGTTCTTGATCGGCAAAGCGATGAGCACATTGAAAGGCAAAGCGCGTCCCGACATGCTCAAGGATCTTTTTGAGCGCAATTTAGCTTGACCTGCGGGCGAAAACGCCTTATCATAGAAAATCGTTCATTAAAAATTTATTACAACTGCATGCTTTCGGATCGAGACAGCCTTTTGCGAAAGGAGCAAACGAACATTCGTTTCTCAAGGGGCTCTCTCGATTGTTCGAGAGCTTAAACCGAGAAAGGGGAATGCGATGGTGTTGCGGGGTGTTAACGACGGCTGGAGTGATCGTCACGATGCTGAAAAATGCAAGGGCTGCCAAGCGGAGTTGATTGTGCTGAAGGACAATCACTACCACTGCCCTTCTGGCAATGAGTGCCCTTTGATTTTGTCTGGCCAGGCGTCAAGCGATATCCGTTGTCCGGAATGCGGATACAGCACCTGGAAAAAACTTGAAGGAGGAGTGATTAAATGCGGCTTCTGTAAGCCAGCGTTTTCCGAAGCCAAGCCAGGAGTAGCGCAACGGACAGCCACCCAATCTTTCCTTTAACCTTTTTAGAGGTGGACGTCTATTCGTCCGCCTCTTTTCTTTTTATATTCGCCTTGAGCAGGGTAAGGGCTGATTGTTGGGTTTTGACCCAATGCACCCAAGGATCCCTCCTAAACCACGTCATCTGCCTGCGCGCATACTGCCAGCTTTCCTTTTCGATGGCTGCAACCATTTCGGTGCGGGTGATCATACCGCGGAGATAGCGGCTCACGTAGCGATATTCGAGGCCAAAGTTGTCGAGACGGTGCCAGCTCACACCATTTTTATGGAGTCGCTCAACTTCTTTTATCATGCCTTGGCGCAACCTCGCTTTGAGCCGAGCGGCAATATTTTTTTTGAGTACCGCTGCACTCGGCATGAGGCCAATTTTCAAAACGTCGTACGGGCTTTTTCGCGTGAGTGATTGCTCGCGGCTCGGCACGGGTTTTTTCGTGGAGAGCACGATCTCGAGCGCGCGCACAAGGCGCCGACGGTTGCGCCGGTCGATGGTCTTCGCGCGTCGCGGATCACGCTTCGTAAGTTCGTCAAAAAGTTTTTCAGTCGATTGTTTCTCCAGTCTTCGCCGGAGCGCCTTATTGGGTTTAACCGAAGGCAAGGCGTAGTCATATACCAGAGCGTCGATATAAAAACCGGTGCCGCCGACTACAATCGGTAGTTTTCCTTTCGCCAAAATACTTTTAATGATTTTTTTACCTTTTTTCTGATATGCCGCGGCGCTAAAAGTCCGGAGCGCCGAAGCGACGTCGAGCATGTGGTGTGGCACGCCGCGCATTTCTCGCTTCGTGATTTTCCCCGTGCCGATGTCCATCCCTCGATAGACCTGCCGCGAATCGGCGGAAATAATTTCAGCGTCAAACCGGCGCGCAATTTTTATCGAGAGCGCGGTTTTCCCGCTTGCCGTTGGGCCGACGATCACAATGACGGGCTTTCGCATGGAGACATCATAAAATATTTCGGTAAAAAAAGCTGCCGGGTTCCCTGTCCGGCAGCGGAGGAGCGAGCCTGGTTACTGGTCATATCGTGTCTGGTTTTGTGTGTCTTCACAAAAGCCGTAGTCAACCAGTTCCAGAAATTTTTTCATTCCAAGATCGAAGATGTAATCCCTGCACGGATCTTTGGCGTCGCCTGCAAATCGCTGGGAGTGCGATAGCTGGTCCAGGATACTTTCGGCGGTGCCGATAGCTAAATGGCAAGATTGGCATTCCACCATGTGGTCGCCGATCTCCGTGATCTCTTTGAGCGTGAGATCCGGCGCTTCCACGACGACGCGACTCCAAAATCTTTCGCGGATTGCTGTGCAGCTGGGTGGTTTTTTGATGCCCATAGCGGCACCTCCTTCTGCCTGTATTATGCCTTAATCTGCTGGAAAAATCCAGCGCCGTCCAGTAGTATGTACGGGTATGGATTCCCAAGAAATCCGCAGTCGATTCTTAAAATTTTTCGTCGAACGGGGGCACGTTATCGTCCCATCGGCGTCGCTTGTTCCCGAGAACGATCCGACGACCCTTTTCACGGGCAGCGGCATGCAGCCGCTCATCACCTATCTTTTGGGCGAGCGTCATCCCGAAGGCAAGCGTCTCGTAAACTCGCAAAAAAGCTTTCGCGCCGAGGATATCGACGAGGTGGGCGACAATCGCCACACCACATTCTTCGAGATGCTCGGCAATTGGTCGCTCAATGATTATTGGAAGCAAGAACAACTTCCATGGTTTTTTGCATTTTTGACCGACAAGAAAAACGGCGCAGGCCTCGATCCTGCGCGATTGTACGTGACGGTTTTCGCCGGCGACAAAGAAACCGGCATCCCCGCCGACCACGAATCGGTGGAAATCTGGAAAAAACTTTTTGCAGGACAAGACGTTGACGGAGGAGACCCAAAGTATGTTGAGCTTGATTCAGAAGAAAACGGCAGCAAAAAAGGCATGCAAGGCGGCAGGATTTTTTCGTACGACGTAAAAAAGAATTGGTGGAGTCGCGCGGGCGTGCCTTCAAAAATGCCGGCGGGCGAGCCGGGAGGACCCGACTCAGAAGTATTCTTCGATTTTGGCGAGATGGATGCAAAGGGTTCGCCGCGGCACGACAAAAAATTCGGTGAGCATTGCCATCCGAACTGCGACTGCGGTCGATTCCTTGAAATCGGCAATTCCGTTTTTATGGAATATAAAAAGAAGAGCGACGGCACATTCGAAAAACTTGCCCAGCGCAACGTTGATTTCGGCGGAGGGCTCGAGCGCATCACGGCAGCGGCGAACGGGGATCCGGATGTTTTCCATATTGATGTTTTTGCGCAGATGGCAGAAACGCTACAGCTGAAAGAAGAAAAAAGGACGAGGATTATCCTCGATCACGTACGCGCATCGGTATTTCTCATTGCGGACGGTGTTCGTCCGTCCAACAAGGGGCGCGGGTATGTCTTGCGCCGATTGCTCCGCAGGGCGGCGCTCATCGGGCAGAACCTTTTCGGGCAATCAGATTATCAGAAGCAAATTTTGAGTTTGGTTCCCGTCGTGGCAGGTTCGTATGCTGGGGTATATGAAAATTTGAGCTCAGAGTCCGCAACTCTATACAGAGAGATGGAGGACGAACTCGCAAAATTTGATGAAGTGATTGGCACGGGGCTCAAAGAGCTCGCGAAGATTATGAAATCCGGCAAGATTACCGGCCTTGATGCGTTCAATTTACTCCAGTCCTATGGATTCCCGTGGGAACTTACTGAAGAGATTGCCGAGGGAAAGGGTATAAAAATTGATAGGGAAGCATTTCGTCGTGAGATGGAGAAGCACAGCGAACTCTCCCGCACATCCTCCGCAGGCACATTCAAAGGTGGTTTGGCTGATACTTCAGAAAAAACGGTGCGATTACATACGGCTCATCATCTTTTATTAAAAGCGCTTCAGATGGTGCTCGGCCCGCAGGTGAAACAGCGCGGCAGTAATATCACGAGCGAGCGGTTGCGCCTCGATTTTTCGTACGATGTAAAGATGACCGATGAGCAAAAGAAAGAAGTTGAGGATATTGTGAATAAAAAGATTGGCGAAGACCTGCCGGTGATCCGGACCGAGATGGCGCGCGAAGAAGCGGAGGGTCTTGGCGCCGAACACGAGTTTGGCCAGAAATATCCTGATCGCGTTTCGGTGTATTCGATTGGCCCCAAGGACGCAACCCAGGACAATCCAAAATTTACGCATGCATTCTCCATAGAATTCTGCGGCGGTCCGCACGTTTCGCACACCGGCGAGATTGGGCGCTTTACACTGGCGAAAGAAGAAGCCGTTGCGGCCGGCATCCGGCGCGTGCGAGGGGTGATTGACTGAATTGAATTCAGCCCTTATAATATAGGCGGAACATCTAGGAGGATGTATGCCTCATTGGTTGATGATGTGTTTTGGGTTTGCGATTCTGCTCTCATTAGCTTTCCTCACCGGCAGATGTCTTGGTGCTTTAGACAAGCAGGAGTGGACGATAGCGAGGCCTCAGGAGTCGAAAGTGATCCCTCCAAGACCAGTCGCCTTCATCGTCGACCTGGAAGGCGCCAAGTATAATTTGGTCTTTCTGGATGGTCCGGATGATGTCGAGCTTGGCAGACGTCTCTACCAACTGACCCATAAAGAAGAACCTCAACGCCGACTGCCTGAACCACGGCACGACAGTCTATTCTTACTGAAATCACCGACACGGTATGTGAACTGACCAGAGCGCCATTGGTCGCAGCCCCTCATTTCGAGGGGCTTTTCTTGTGTTAAAATGAAAGCGTGAAGAAGGATAAATTCCTCATTCTGGAGATTGCTCCGAACGGCGTGAACGCGTTGTTTCTTGCCGTGGACGAATATCGGCACATCGAGCTCGAGAAATATCTCGAGAACATCGATCTTAAAAAATTCTTAAAATCTCCCATGCGTCGCATGACGCAAAAATCATGGGAGGGGAATTATCTTTTCAAGAAATCACGCAGGAAAATTATCGCAACCGCTCATCCGGCGCTTGCAACGACGATCCCGATTCCGCTCGATTTATCGCGCGAGCACGCGGAGGCAAAGTTCGAAATCACGCTCGCCGAACTTGAAAATCTGATAGCGCAGGCGATGGGAAAAATTTTTAACCAATGCCGGAGCGAGGCGGCGAAACGCCTCGGCATCCATGAGCTTGATACCGTGCTCGTCGGCGCCGAAGCGCGCAATTTTAAAATCGACGGCAAATCGGTCGTGAACCCCACGGGTTTTACCGGCAAGAAAATATCGCTTGTCCTTGAGCTTCGATTTACGACGCGCGAACTTTTTGAAGATTTGAAGCAATTTTTCAATGCGCCCGACAATTTCTTTTTCGTGGAAGGACCGCAGTCACGTCTCCGGGCGATTGCGCGAACGCGCAAGCTGCCGCTCAATTTGATCGTTTCGGAAAATGGGGGCGCTGCAGTATATGTTTTCACCGAAGCGCGCGAAGGCTACCCCGTGCTCTATCGGGAAAAACTCGGATGGGATTTCAACGAACTCATAACGGCCATCGCCGCAGAGCTCGGCGTGAACGTCGCGATTGCGGAAAGGCTCTATGAGCAATATAGAAGAGGGGAGATGTCCGCAACGGCGACGCGCGCTTTCAAGAAAATTCTCGACCCCGCCCTCGAACGTTTTTCGGTTGCGCTCGAAAAAGAAAAACTTCGGGGATTCACCTACGTGGACGCTCCCCATGGATTACCATATACATTTCCCCACCGCGTGGGCGGCGTGACGCTCGAGGCGACGCCGATCGTAGATATTCTCGCCGAGCTTGATTTCCCTGCCGAGTTTAAAGGGGATGAACTTGATATGCGGTCTATCTCGCGGTACGTGCTGCCGTTCCTCGAGGCATATTTCGACAAAAGCAATTCGGAGATTAATCAAAAACTGCGGCGCCGTTTGCACTGGCTCCTCAATTAATCGAAGGCGATAGGAATGCTATTATAAAGAGAATGTACAGGCATAAGTTTTTTTACGTATCGCTGATTATTGCTGTGGTCCTGGGTACCTTTTTCTTTGCGACCCACCAACCATCCTTAAAACCTTCCGTTGCTCATGCCGCTGGCGGCGGTGCTTGTCCCACGGCGGCGACGTACACAAACCCTTCAAACCCGGCCGGTTCTTTGGTTACGCTCGCAAGTCTTGGTATCACAAACTGCTACTATGTTGCAGATAATGGTTCGGACTCAAATAGCGGGATGTCAGAGAGCACTCCTTGGCTTCATGCCCCGATGATGCCGAACTGCTCGTCGAATTGTTTGGCGGTACAGAACGGCTCGAACGGAACTGGCGGCGATGGAATTCCCGCAGGAACCGGAATAATCTTCCGGGGCGGCGACACGTGGAATTTCGGGATTAGCACCGATACAAACTGTCCAGGGGCATCATGCGTACCCTCGTCCGGAGGGACGTGGCAGTGGGCACCACCCAACTTGAGTTGTCCGACTGGACTGTGTCCAAACGGAACATCCGCCCACCCGATTTACCTTGGGGTCGACGCAACCTGGTACACAGGAAGTTCGTGGGCCCGGCCGATCTTTACCGCGAATAATCCATTGTGCAATGCAGGTAATGTAAACGGAACGACTTGTCTTTCAACCACACTGTTCAATCAAACCACCTATTATGTGTCAGGCTGTGCCAATCAGATAGGCGGCGTCTATAACGACAACGACTTCCTTGATTTCGGAGCCGATGAAAATTATATAATCGACGGTTTTGAAATGACCGGACTTTGTCAATCCGGTTATCAGCAGAATCGCCACGACACGTACATTTGGTATGGGAGTACAAACGGCCACTTCTACTTCCTCAACAACTATCTCCATGGTTCCAGCCATGTTGAGTATTGGGGTCCGAACGGAGTGTGCGCCGTAGGCACCGTTAACACTGCGGGAACGAGTGTGACGTTGGTTTCCGAATCGAATAGCGGCTATGGCGGTGAATGCGGTGACACGCGCGGTTTCTACTCTTCGTGGAAATTCCTTATAATCGGTTCCACTACGTACACGATAGCCTCGGTGAATAGCGCGAGCAGCATTACTCTTACAACGAGTGCTGGAAATCAGACCGGAGCTTCGTTTCAGGGTGGATGTATCCCAGCGTCGCCCGCTGCTTGTCTCGACATTTACGCATTTCAAGGTGGCTCACAGGTGGGAGCTGCCGGTGGCGAGACCGTGGCGAACAACATCCTGGATTTTATGGACTCCGACTGGTCCAACACGACGTGTTTCGGTGGATTCTATGATGTGGAGTATAACGTCTTCCGGAACACAACCGGCTGTCTGCCGGGTACACTGCACGCGTTTCACGACAACCTCTACGATTATTTCTATGAAAATGGTCACTCGAACGTGATTGAAAGTGATGACCTTACCGGAACCGATGTCATCTACAACAATGTATTCAGGCATATAGAAACTTCGACAACGGAAGGGGGAGTATTTCTTTGGTTCGGCCCCTCTTCGGGAGCCACCGACTATATTTTTAACAACGTTGGTTACGACGTTGGGAATCTGGAATATCTCAACAATGGTGGCGTTGCCCTTACCACCGTTGAAGGAAATTATGTCTGGTTCAATAACACTTGGCAGAGCAATGGCAATCAACCGATTTTGCGTTGCGCAGGTTACACCAACGGAACGATTGCTGATAATAATAACCAATACATCACAGAGGATAGCACCTACATCCTCGGTCCCTGCAGCACGCTCACCACAACAACCCCCCTCCTCGAAACCAACTCCACCGCAGCTTCATATGGTTACACCTCAAGCGAAACCTTCGGATACTCGCCGTCGTCTGCCAGTTCACCCACCGTGGGGGCAGGAACCAATGAACAGGCATACTGCACCACCTTGCTTGGCAGTAGCGACCCCATCGTCCAAGCGGCAGGCGTTGCCTGTGAGTCCGATACGACCTACGCCTGCACGTACAATGCGTCCAATCACACCGTGTCTTGCCCCAACCGCACCGTCGTCGCCCGTCCCGCCTCCGCCGCCTGGGATATCGGCGCCTATCAGTATTCTTCCTCCGGCGGCACCCCCGGCACGCCCTCAACCCCCACCGGCCTTGCGGTAACGGGAAGCACGACATCAACCATCTCCCTCTCCTGGAATGCCTCGACCGAACAAGGAGGCTCAGGGTCCATCGTGGGCTACAAGGTCTACAGGAATAGCGTGCAAGTGGGGACGACTGGAAGCACCTCATATACCGACTCAGGCCTCTCTGCCTCCACAACCTACAGTTATGCCGTCTCGGCCTATGACACGAACGGCAACACCTCGAGTCAGTCGGGGAGTGTCCAAGGGTCAACGAAGCCGGTAGACAACACCCCGCCCTCGATCGCGATCTCCTATCCTCAAAACAACGCGACCGTCTCAAGTACGATCACGATCTCAGGCACCGCAAGCGACAATGTCCAAGTCGCAAGCGTCGCCATATCGATCGACGGCGGAAGTTACCAGTCAGCCCAAGGGACGACCTCCTGGACCTACAGCTGGAATACGAATGGCGTATCGAACGGGTCTCACACGATCACGGCAAAAGCCACGGACACCTCGGGTAACACCGCAACGGCAAGTGTCACGGTCACCGTGAGCAATACGAGTGGTGGAGGGGGAGGCTCTATCTCGCGACTCGGGATCGACGGTAAAAGTGGAAGTTGCGGAGATGTGGTAATGAAAGACACGTTAGCTACAAGTACGACATCGGGAGAGCTGATATTCGTGGAATATTCTTCGGGCGCCAACGGGGTAGACGTACCGACTATCTCCGATAGCGCAGGAGATACGTACACCGTCATCGCCTCGTCGCAGCAGCTGAACACTCATAGTAGAATCGGCATAGCCTATCTCCAAGACGCCCCTTCGGGTATTACTTGGGTTGGACTAGAGTCCCCTGATCAAAATGATCAAGTGTGTTTTATGATAGAAGCCCACTATTCTGGCATCGCCGTCATCGGTGCTCTTGATCAAGCCACCTCCAGCTTCGCTAATTATCAAAGTTCTCCCTGGGCGTCTGGGAAAATAACAACGACGCAGGCAAGCGAACTCATGGTTGGAGGAAGTTTTGATTACAATTTCTCTTCCCAGAACAACACGCCAAGCTTCACGGGAAATTGGTCGGCGGGTGTGACGCAGAGCGATGAAGACGGCAACGCGCTCATTCTTGGCCAACAAATCGTTTCCACGATCCAAACGAGCGCATCAAGCACGGGAACCGATGGAGCCACGAATCCCCGCGACTACCCCTGGATTGCTTCTTTCAAATCCTCCGCAACCTCCACCGACAACACCCCTCCCACGGTCTCGATCACCTCACCCACGAATGGCGCCACCGTCTCATCTACAATTTCTGTCCAGGCCTCTGCCTCTGATAACGTCGGCGTCATCGAAGTCCAGTTCTACCTCGATAGTATTCTTGTATCGACTGATTTCTCATCCCCGTACATCTGGAGCTGGAACACGGCATCATCAACCAATGGAAGTCACACCCTCTCCGCCAAAGCGTATGACGCCGCAGGCAATGTCGGCATCTCAAGCAATGTTGTCGTGACGGTTGCGAACCAAGCTCAAGACACCCAACCTCCCTCGGTCCCCACAGGTCTCATGCAAACCGGAGCCACAACCTCAAGCATTGCCATCTCCTGGAATCCCTCCTCAGACAATGTGGGCGTCGCAGGCTACAAGGTCTACCGCAATACGAATCAAGTCGGCAACGTGAACGCCACCTCTTTCGCGGACACTGGCCTCACCCCCTCGACCACCTACTCATATACCGTCTCCGCGTATGATGCCGCCGGCAACCAATCAGCATCATCAAGCCCCCTCCTCGCCTCGACGCTCCCCCTCACGAATCAAACGTCTTCCCCAAGTTCCACCCTTCCCGAGATCATTTCTTTCACCGCAAACCCCGGGACGATCAACCAAGGTTCCCCATCTACACTGTCCTGGCTTGTAACAGGGAATCCTGCGCCTGTGGTCTCCATCTCAACGCTTGGCCAGGTCAGTGGTTCTTCCGTCCAAGTGACCCCCTCAGAAACAACCACGTATACCCTGACCGCAGAAAACTCCCAAGGCACGACAAGTACCCAGGCGACGGTCACCGTGAACATCCCGAACAACGGCGGTGGCGGCGGCGGTGGAGGCGGTGGAGGATCATCGGGAGGTGGCGGGGGAGGCGGCGGGTCCTCAGGCTCCGGCAGCGGTTCAGGTTCGGGCTCGTCCGGTTCCACGGGTTCCTCAAGCTCCACAAACTCCGGCACTTCAGGCTCCGGTTCCTCCGGCAGCTCCCAGCAATCCCTTGCATCCCTCCTTGCCTCCCTCCTCCAAGAAGTCGAAGCTCTTATCACCCAACTCAACACCCAACTTGTCGCAACCTTCACGAGAAATCTCACGATTGGTTCCTCAGGCCAAGACGTGAAGAATCTCCAGGTCTTCCTGAATGACAACGGCTATACGATCGCAAGCACGGGTGCAGGTTCTCCCGGCGATGAATCAACCTACTTTGGGGCAAGGACCGCAGCGGCGCTCGCCAAGTTCCAAGCCGCCAGCCAAATCACCCCTGCGTCAGGCATCCTGGGCCCGAAGACGAGAGCGTATTTGGAGGGGGAGTGGTAAATATTCAATTTTTTTGGTCCCTTCTCGTGGTATAATATTTTAGTTAAGCATGAAAAAAATCATCGCAGACAGAGCCGAGGGTATTGCAGAAATAATTGATCGCATTTTGAACGAACCGGATGACGACATCGCGCTCGTCATTCCGAAAGCATCCGCACTGGGGAAGTCGGTGCGGAATTTCCATCTTTTGAAACGCGAAGCTGACGCCGCCGGGAAAAATATCGTCATCGAATCGGTGGACGAAACGATTCTCGCGTTTGCAAAGCAAGCCGATATCGAAGCGAGCCATCCGCTATGGCGGAGTGTTCGTGGCGTCGGCGGAGTTTCGGACATCGTTCCGAAAGAAGAATCATCATCAAAAGATGAGAGTGAAAGCGATGGTAAAGATGAAGAAGAGGAAAGGCCAAAAGCAAAAAAATCCACGCGCGGCGACAAAACACCGATCAAATTAAAAGTGCAGGCCGAAGAAGAAACGGTTGAGGCCTCGATCACGTCCGACGAAGATGAAGGCGGGGACATGGCTCGCGAAAGCGCACGTTCGAACGACAGCTTTAATCGGTTTTTCAAAACGCCGCCGGGCGGCCATCCGCGTCCAGGCGCAGACGACGATGAAGGACGGAGCAAGATTTCCTCAAAAGTTTGGTGGACGATCGCCGGCATTTTGATCGCGCTTGGCGTTGTTGCCTATGTCCTCACAGCCTATTTCGACCATGCAGACATCTCGATCACATTCAAGCAAACGCCGTGGAGCTATCAGGGAAATTTTGTGGCGGATAGATCGATTTCTATGATCCAGGCGAGCGGGACCGTCGTTTCGATTCCTGCGCAGATTTTTACGTCCAATAAGAATGTCACAGAGACGTTCCCGGCGTCCTCTGTGCAGAATGTCTCTCAAAAAGCGCAGGGGAACATCACCATTTACAACGACTATAGTGCGGCGCCGCAGGAGCTCGTGGCGACCACGCGGTTCGAAACACCGAGCGGCCAGATTTTCCGGATCACGAGCAACATAACGGTGCCCGGTGCGCAGGTTACGAACGGCCAAATCACGCCGTCTTCCATTAGCGCGCCAATCGTCGCCGACCAGCCCGGACCTGCTTACAATATTGGTCCGGTCGCCAAGCTCACGATCCCGGGTTTTCAAAACGACTCCGGTCGCTATCAAGGATTCTATGGCACGATAACCGCTTCGACGACCGGCGGCTATATCGGCGAGAAAGCGGTGCCGACGGCGGCGGACATTGCGGCGGCAAAAGCTTCGACCACGGCACTTCTCGAGGCCGGCCTCTCGAGCGGATTTACGGCAACGTATCCAAACAATTTCCAGATTCTCGACGGCGCGACAACGTATCAGGTTTCAAAAATAATCGTGAATACGTCAACTGACTCCAACGGTAACTTCAGCGTCTTTGGCCAGGCCACGATGGAATCGATCGGTTTCGATGAAAGTTCAACGGCGCCGAATTCGCTTGCAAGCTATCTGCTCGGGATTGCACAGAGCGAACAATCGAGCTCGGTATTTTCTTCGCTCAACCTCGATTATTCAGACGTGCAGGCAAACTTTACGACCGGACGCGTGAGCTTCGCCGTCACCGCCCAAGCCGAACTCGAACCCGCATTCTCAGCGAGTGATTTCACCTCAAGCATTTTAGGGAAGAGCATCGCCGATGCCCGCTCGTCCATCCTGGCCCTCCCGCAACTTGCCGATGGCCAGATATCCGTTTGGCCGCTTTGGCTCACGAGCATTCCGTCCGACGCGAGTAAAGTGCACGTGACGACGCAGTAATTTTAGAAACATTTAATCTTCGGTTGGTATACTTTCCAGATGATTTTGAATTATTTGGAGAGTATTTTGGATTGGTGCAAAATAAAAATTCCATTAGCCGATAAACGTAGGAATATTCTTTTTAAAGAAGGAGAAATCTGGTGGTGCAGTATAGGAATGAATATCGGCGTTGAAATCTATGGGAAGGGAGTGAGGTTCGCAAGACCTGTCGTGGTGTTCAAAAAATTCAGCGAGGATTCATTCCTTGGTGTTCCATTAACGACGCGATTAAAAGCTAGTCGCTGGCACGTTTCCGTTTGGCATGGACAAAGAGAGAGAAAAGCCATTCTTTCGCAAATACGGGCCTTTGATAGCCGGCGGTTGATCAAGAGAATGGCAACGTTGAGCGATACGGGTTATGCGAATCTTAGAAATGAATTTCTTTCGCAATATGGTTCTTAAAAATCTTGACCCCGCCTACGGGGGTAGGCGGGGCTCGGTGGGAGATCCCAATAATAGTATGATTATAATATTCACTAAAATTGAGTCAAGTATCTGCGAACCGCATTTGACAATCATGCTAAAAACAGCCTATAATCTCTTTACCGCATAAAGCGCCTTTTATTCGCACGAATGAGTCCGAAAACCAGCTAATGGAGAAGATTGAAGCGAAAGGAGGTAAGGTGATCGAAGCCCTGCCGGGTTTGATGTTTAAAGTCATCATGAATGACACCCGCGCGGAAATTCTTGCTCACCTTGCGGGCAAAATGAAGATTAACAACATCCGCGTTTTGCCCGGCGACCAGGTTCTCGTTGAACTCAGTCCTGATGGACATCGAGGAAGAATCGTGCGGCGTTTGTAATTTCCTAAAAACAAAATGAAAGTGCGCAGCTCAGTAAAAAAGATCTGTTCGAATTGCCAAATCGTAAAGCGAAAGGGCAAAATTTATGTGCGCTGCAAAAATCCAAAACATAAACAACGGCAAGGCTAATTATTTTTAACGAACTCCCATGCGCATCTTCGGCGTAAACATTCCAGATAATAAGAGAATTGAAATTGCCCTCACCTACTTGTATGGCGTGGGTCCGTCTGTTAGTAAAAAAGCCCTCGTCGCCGCAAAAGTGAGCGTGGACAAGCGCGCGAAAGATCTCACGGCCGACGAAGTGCTCCGCGTGCAAAACTTTCTCGAAAAGAATTTTCCGGTAGAAGGCGAATTGCGCCAGCTCATCAAACGCAACATCAATCGGTTAAAAGAACTGCAGGCTTATCGCGGCTTGCGTCACATGCGCCGGTTGCCGGTGCGTGGACAGCGCACGCGGACCAATTCGCGCACGGTGCGCGGCAACGTCCGTAAGACGGCCGGTTCAGGTAAGCGCAAAGTTGACCTCAAGTAATCATCATTAAACACCATGGGCAAGAAAAAAGTAACAACTCAATCAGGTGATGCGGCGGTGAAAGACGCGGCTGCCGTTGAAACAGCGGTCGCAAAAGCCGCGCCTGCAGCCGGACGAAAGTCGCGGCGCATTCAGGAAGGCAAAGTGTACGTAAATGCCTCGTACAATAATACGGTGGTCACGGTCACCGACGTGCAGGGTAACGTGCTCGCATGGGCATCGGCTGGTTCACTCGGTTTTGCCGGTCCAAAGAAGGCAACACCATTCGCGTCGTCAAAGGTGATCGCGGCGCTTGCCGAAAAACTCCAGAACAATGGCCCGCAGGATATTTCGATTATCGTGAAGGGGATTGGCTCCGGCCGGGATTCCGCCATCCGCTCGCTCATCAATCACGGTTTCAACATTCTCTCTATTA
The DNA here is from genome assembly GCA_963705915.1 of uncultured bacterium. Classification (GTDB taxonomy): domain Bacteria; phylum Patescibacteriota; class Minisyncoccia; order UBA6257; family 2-01-FULL-56-20; genus JAKAGE01. The sequence goes on along the minus strand of OY970126.1, from coordinate 508,170 downwards.
AAGACGCAACCCCCGTGGCTCACAACGGTCCGCGGCCTCCGAAAGTCCGCCGCGTGTAACCGGGTGGCAATTTTCATATAAATCCTCTATTATTTACCAGTTAACAAACCCATGGTTGGCCCTAAAGAAAAACGAGAACGAGCACTTGGCGTACGCCTCGGCCTGAAAGGCGAGCGTGCGTTGTCGCCGAAATCTTCGATGGTGCGCAAGCCCTATCGTCCCGGCGTTCACGGGCCGCGTTCGCGTCAACGGGCACTTTCCGAATTCGGTCTCCAGCTTCGCGAGAAGAGTAAGTTCAAATTGAGCTACGGCGTCGACGAACGGAACCTCAAACGGCTTTTCAAAATGGCTCAGGTTGCAAAGGGCGCGAACGGCGCAAAGATGCTCGAATTCTTGGAGCGCCGCCTCGATAACGTTGTGTTCCAACTCGGTTTCGCCCCGTCGCGTGGTGCCGCCCGCCAACTCGTGAGCCATGGCCACATTGATGTGAATAAAAAGAAGGTGAAGTCACCGGGATACACCGTGCGCGTGAAAGATATGGTGGCGGTGCGCGCCGGATCGCTCACCAAGTCCGGACTCGGCAAGCGCAAGGAAACATTAAAGAATTATGAAGCGCCGTCGTGGCTCAGGCTCGACGCCGACAAGATGGAAGGCGAAGTGCTCTCGCTCCCGAGCGACATCAACGCCCCTTTCGAAATCAACTTATTGGTCGAATCGTTCTCAAAATAATTATTAACATTTTATAAAAATTTTCCCATGGAACTTGCAACCATCAGCTCGAACGTTTCGGTAAAGACCGTTTCCGAAGACGCGAAAAACGGGGTTTTTGAGATTGAAGGATTATATGCGGGATATGGTTTGACGGTCGGCAACGCCCTTCGCCGAGCTCTTTTGTCGTCGCTTCCGGGCGCAGCAGTGACCGAAATCAAGATCAAGAACGTGCCGCACGAATTTTCAACGTTGCTGGGTTTGAAAGAAGACATCGTTGAGCTTGCGCTCAACTTTAAAAAGCTGCGCTTCCGTATGCATATCGACGAGCCGCAGGTGCTCGCACTTAAAGTGAAAGGCGAGATGATCGTGACGGCAGGGGACATCGAAACCAACTCGAATGTGGAGATCGTGGACCCCGATGCCATTCTGGGAACACTCACGGCGAAAGATGCCGAGCTCGACATTGAAGTGAAGGTTGAGCGCGGCCTCGGTTATGTTCCCGTTGAATCGCGCAAAACGGAAGGCCGGTTGCCGATCGGCACGATCGCCGTTGATGCGATCTTTACGCCGGTTGAAAAAGTGAATTACACCATCGAAGACATGCGTGTTGGCGATCGCACTGACTACAACCGCTTGCGTCTCGAAATCACAACCGATGGTACGGTGAGCCCTTCGTTCGCATTGCAGAAGGCCTCGAATATTTTGAAAGAACACTTCGAAAAGGTGGCTGTGGTGGAAGTGAAAGAATTCGAAGCGCCGAAGGCCGAAGGAGCGGCGAAGCCAAAGAAGCGTGCCTCCAAAAAAGAATAATTATGAGACACGGCAAAGAAGGTAAAAAGTTTAGTCGTCTCCGCGGCCAGCGCACCGCGTTTTTGCGGAACCTTTCGAATGACCTCATTCGCACCGGTGCCATCGAAACCACCGAAGCGCGCGCAAAGGCAATTCGTCCAAAAGTGGAACGTCTCGTCACGTTTGCAAAAAAGCAGACGCTCGCGTCGCGCCGCATCATCTTAAGCCGTGTAAACAATGCAAAAGTTGCCGATAAATTGTACGTGGAATATGGTCCGCGGTATGCCGCCCGCGCCGGCGGCTATCTCCGGATCATAAAGCTCGGCAAGAGCCGCAAGCGCGACGGCGCCCAAATGGCCCGCATTGAGTTTGTATAACCATGGATTATCACATCGACGCACAACATAAAGTATTGGGACGCGTGGCATCAGAAATCGCCATGATTTTGCAAGGCAAGAAATCGGCCAGCTATCAGCGCAACCAGGTTTCGACGGACAAAGTCTACGTGAAGAACGTGGCCGGCCTTGTTGTGACCGGAAAAAAGACGAGCGACAAAGTCTATCATCGCCATACGGGCTACGTCGGCCATATTAAAGAGAAGACTTTCCAAGAGGCGATGACGAAAGATCCAAAGTGGGTTTTGCGTCGCGCCGTCCGCAAGATGCTCCCGCAGAATTTTCTTACCCAAAAGCGCATCAAGAATTTAATTTTTGTTGAAGAATAATATGGCAACCGAAAAAGAAACAACCAAGAAGCCCGTGACGCATCATCCTGCGTCCCATCCGCACCCAGCGCACGCCACACATCCGGCGGCACACCCGCCCGCGCATAAGTCTGCTCTCCGCTACACCGAAGCTGTTGGCCGCCGCAAAACGGCGATCGCCCGCGTGCGCATCATGGCTGGAACCGGCAAGATGACCGTGAACGACAAGGACGTGAAAGCATATTTCACGCTGCCCCGCCTCGTTGCTTCCGCCCGCGCCCCGTTTGATCAATTGAAGATCGTCGATATGGATGTGACCGTCCACATCTCCGGCGGCGGCTTGCATGCGCAAGCCGAAGCTGTTCGCCTCGGCCTCGCACGCGCCATCGTTTCGAAGGATGCCGAATGGAAACCGCGTCTCCGCACGATCGGCTTCATGACCCGCGACTCCCGCATGGTTGAACGCAAGAAGTATGGCAAGAAGAAAGCAAGACGTTCGCCCCAGTGGGCGAAGCGCTAGGCGAGCGCCGCAGTCCAAGGAATTTGGAAAAGGCCTCCAGAAATGGGGGCCTTTTGATATACTTCAAATATGCTTTGAACGAAAATAGCGCACTGGTTATTGAATAATGCACCCACAATAATTTTAAGTGCCGCGGCGTTAATAATTTCCATAAAGAGCTGGTATCAAACGAGAATCTTCTATGATTTGGAGGTATATATCATTGGAGGCACTTCGGCTACAGCTACGCGTCAGCTTGATGAGGTAAAACAGAAGCTGAATACGGGTAAATATACGATTCTGAACACTTTTGAGGAAAGCTATGAGAATAATGGACGTGCCGTGAACAGTGTAAGTATTCTTCTTGGAAAGGTTAAGAAATAAATTAAGAGGCAATAAAAAGGGTGTTTTTGATTGGGCATCTGCGGGGGAGCAGCATGTGAGGCGGGTAACTTGTATAGGCTAATCTCGTTATATGAGTCTGCGCCAGTGTTGCCACATCCGAGGTCGAAGATGCATTCGATATGCCTGAGATTTTCCCCAATGCAGGAGTTACAATGATTGGACGTAATAAATAAAAAGAACCTAAAATAGGAGGCAACATCAAAACAGCAGTTCTGAAAAATAAAGTCAACTCTATCCGTTTATTCATCATATTTTTCTGGACTAAGCCCATGGGCGAGGGAATTCTTTCATGGGTAATGGCTGACTGTTCCAGCGGGGGTAGACATTGCAAAGAGTTTCGCAAACTCGCTCAAAACAACGTTCCGCACATTGCAAAGTGACGGCTGTAAACACATGAGATTCATCTCTATGTAACACGCGATGTTTGTTTTGTATATGGATTCTATTTCTAACTTGCCGTAAGTTTTCCAAATCTGCGTAAATTGTATCGTTTACTGCTGCCCGCAGCAGATTTTGCTTTTCAACCTGAGGAATAAGAATTTTTAATTCGTCTGCTTCCCTTTTGTCGCGGAAAAATGATATTACTTGAGTTGTTACGTTCGGTAATGGGTCTGTCGTTCGTCCTCTCACTCTGGTTACAAAATCGTACAGCATGCATTCAATCATCGCTATTAAGAGCAGGGTGATTGGTTTATTGTAACGGCTATCGTTATTGTCCCGCTTCTTTGCTTGATATAGAACCTCTACAATTTCAAAATTGTAGTTTACATTGTCCATCCGTTTAAAATCCCAGAAGAATTGTCCAGTGTAATCAGAAAACGGGCGTGCCATATCATTTCATTTTTCCCATCAGATAATTCAGTCCGTTCGTTTCACCCCCGGGCGTGCTTGAATAGACATCATAATGGACGTCTTGGTTTAAAATATCCTTACCCAGTTTCGCCCATTTTGCTTCTACGCCAGTCAGCCACGCTTCTAGTTCCTGCTTGCTTATTCCATTTTCATGAGGAGCTTTAGAAATGCTCATTAGATATTCTTCCGTGGCACAAGTAAGTACTTGCGTCCGTTTTTTTTCATCGTCGGAGGAAAATATAAGTCTTGACCAGTATAAGTCTCTGTGAAAGTCCTCACGAATTGATTCACGTTGGATTCGCATGCTTATATATTAGCAGAAAAGTTAAACCGCAGTTTGCCAGCGATATCTCGCGCTACCCTGCGAGATTATGAAAAAACGTGTATCGGTAGCGGCCTGCAAAATGGAACGCGCTATATCTCACGGTAGCGCAAAGCTCCAAGAGAATGTTCCACGGTGAAGGGTCAAGGCATAAGCAGGAAAACTACTGATGGTGCGGTGCTAAGTATAGAAAGATGATATAATCGGTTATGGTAGTTATCCTTAATTTCGGTAGCCAATTTGCGCATCTTATTGCTCGGAGAGTCCGAGAGTTCGGCGTCAAAGCCGAGATTTTGCCTTTTAATGCATCACTCGCCCAAATTAATGCATTCAATCCCGCAGGGATTATTCTTTCTGGCGGCCCCGCATCGGTTTTAGAAAAAGGAAGCCCACGCCCCGACAAGGGTGTTTTTGATTTAGGACTTCCCGTACTTGGTATTTGCTACGGGGAACAAGTGATGGCACACATGCTTGGCGGCAAAGTTCAGAAGGGCACTTATAGGGAGTTTGGAAAAGAAATTCTTACTACTTCAAAGAGCCTATTATTCGTCGGTTTGAAAAGGAAACAGATTGTTTGGTTTTCGCATGGCGACCAAGTAACTAAATTGCCGCCAGGTTTCGTCGCTATTACTTCAACGCGCGGATGTCACTACGCGGGCATGGTGAGCCCCAAAAAGAACCTCTTTGCGATTCAATTTCATCCAGAAGTTACCCATACGCAGCACGGCAAGAAGATTCTCTCTAATTTCCTCTTTGAAATATGCAGAGCGCGAAAAGATTGGAAGTTGGGCAAGGTTTTACCCGAACTTAATGCATCGCTTCGTAAAACAGTGGGAAAGGAACATGTGGTGGTTGGAATCTCTGGCGGCGTTGATTCTTTGGTTGCTGCAACGCTCTTATATAGAGCTATTGGCAAGCAATTACACGCGGCGTTTGTTGATACGGGACTTCTCCGCAAGAATGAAGTTGAAGCGGTGTCGAGATCGTTGCGCAAACAAGGATTTAAGAACCTTCACGTGGTTGATGCACGGAGCATTTTCCTTAACAGGTTAAAAGGCAAAACCGACCCAGAGGAAAAGCGCAAAATTATTGGTCACACGTTTATCGAGGTTTTCCAAAGAACCATTAAAAAGGAGTTGAAGAAATATCCGATAAAGTTTCTGGCGCAGGGCACTATTTACCCCGACCGCATTGAGTCAGCAGAGGCATCAAAGAACGCTTCTAAAATAAAGAGCCATCATAATTTAACATTGCCGGAAACATTAAGCCTAAAAATTCTTGAACCGCTTAGAGAGTTTTACAAAGACGAAGTCCGAGAGCTGGGAGCATTACTCGGATTACCTAAGGATCTCCTCTGGCGTCATCCATTCCCCGGGCCTGGTCTTGCAGTTCGTATAGTAGGGGAGATAACACCCGAACGCTTAAACATTCTCCGTGAAGCCGATGCTGTTTTTCTTGAAGAACTTAAACGAGGAGGTGAATACGATAAAATCTGGCAGGCATTCGCAGTGCTTCTGCCTCTACAAAGTGTTGGGGTGATGGGGGACGAAAGAACATATGAATATATGCTTGCGCTACGGGCGGTGGACTCAGTGGATGGAATGACGGCCGACTGGCATAAAATTCCTCCTCCATTATTAGAACGTATTTCCGGCCGCATCGTCGGAGAAGTTAGAGGAGTGAACCGCGTGCTTTACGACATTACTCAAAAGCCTCCGGCTACGATTGAATATGAATGATATGAATATCCATATTGGCTCGCGAACGGGACAGCGGTTTTAAGAACGTTGATGCGGCGCTGAAGTGGAATGCAGAATTACAAACACGCCCTTTGTTAACAAATGAGCATCGTATCGATAACACTCATAACAAGCCCGAGAAAACCGCGAAGGCTATCGCGGAATTAGTGAATTCTTAAATAGATGGGGCGAAGCGGTAGGAGAGCGCCGCAGTTGAAGCCATTGACAAATTATTGCGGGAGGAGTACAATATCCTCAGATAAATAAAAAGTGTTCACCCTGCAGAGGTGCAGTGTGGACCTGAGGCGGACGGGCGCATTGCCAAAAGGCCAGTGCAAACCCTGCATTCGTGCAGAAGGGAACCATGCCCCGAAAGACCTTAGTCGTGCTACCAAGACGCAAAGGGACAGCGAAAGCTGTCCCTTTTTTCTTTTCTGCAAAGTGGGCAAAACGCTAAGCTGACGTTTAGAACCTGGTATAACGAAGAATTTAGCTCAATATTTCTTGAGCTATTTTCTTTTTATGGTCGAGAAAGATTGACGAGTGTTTTGTTTCAGGTCCGCATTGTCAAAATCTGCAAAGCATGATATTCTCAGTTCGGCTTTTAAGGAGTGAACATGGATAAGAAAAGTGTTTTTGTTGCAGCAAGCCTCACGGCAGGGAGAGAAACACTTCCCTTCGTAAAGTTTATCGTTCAATTTCTTCAAGATGCGGGCTATGAAGTTCCGTCAGTACACAATGCCGGAGATGACCCGAACCAAACGTTCTGCGATAAGATTCAAGATCCCGCCGCGAACAATGACCATTCCTTCCGGGAGTGGGATAACAAATGGATCGAGGAAGCACACCTTTTCGTGGCAGAGGTGACTACACCAAGTCATGGTGTGGGAGGAGAATTTGAACACTGCCGTATCAAAGAGCGTTTAGGGCTGAACCGAACACCTATGCTGTGTGTTTCCCTTGAAGGGAGAACCGTCTCCCCATACATCACAGGCCTTTCCGAAGAAGAAAAGCCCTGGATCTGGTTTCGTTCTTATCGGAACACAGAAGACCTGGCATCGACTCTTCGGGAATTTCTCTCAAAGCACGATAGAAAGAAGACTGATCCATATCGTGCGTTTCGTCAGCTCGAGCGATTCCTTCCTGGCATTGCTGGTACGGCTCCGTTCCCTAGGGACTGAGCCGTTTTTATTGCTCAAGAAAGGCTGAACCCATATGGCTCCCATCTTCGTATATATCATAAAGGTCAGAGATAAAATAAATAAAACAATATGAAATATACGAAATGGCTCACGATAGGCGCCCCCATTATTGCGGGTGTCCTTTTGCTTGGCGGCATTGCATCCGCACAGACGATACCTGTTCCCCAGTACGGACACGGGTTTGGCATGGGCGGTTACGGACAAGGGATGCGCACTCCGGGAGTGGCAGGAACAGTTTCCGCCATCAGCGGAACGACGCTTACCGTGACGAGTAAGAGTTTCGGGCGCGGCCAGAACACCCAGAACGCGACGACGACTACGTACACGGTTGATGCATCGAACGCTACGGTTATGAAGAACGGCACGAGTTCATCCATCGGCGCAGTGAGCGTCGGAGACATGATCTTCGTCCAGGGTACCGTGAGCGGCGACTCGGTTACGGCGACTTCCATCCGTGATGGGATCCCTATGGGAGGGCCTGGTGGGATGCATGGTCCTCGGAACGCGAGTGGCACATGGAATGGCAGCAGTACAAAGTTCCTTCCATCTGCTATCATCCAGGGCAATGGCCAGCCGGTTGTGGGTGGTAGTGTAACCGCGATCGATGGCGACACTCTCACCGTGACGACTGCGGCGAATAGCGTTGTCTATACGGTTGACGCGACAAACGCGACAATCGAGAAAGGCAATGCCACGTCGACCGTCGGAAGCATTGCGGTCGGTGACGATATCCTTGTTCAGGGCTCAGTTTCCGGAACTTCCGTCACGGCGAACTCGGTCATTGATCAGGGAGCGCCGCACACGGCAAGCAGCTCGAACGGTAATGGCGGGGGTCAAGGATTTGCTCACGGCTTTGTGAATGCGATCGGCGGATTCTTCCATCACCTTTTCGGGTTCTTCTAATGGGAGCGTTATAGAATGGAATAGAAAGAAAAGCCCGCAGAAATGCGGGCTTTTCTTGGAGAGCCTGGGCGGGGTTTGCGGGACAGCCTAATGGGCGAAGCGCCAGGCGAGTACTGTAAAAAAACAGTTCCGAAAGAAGACGTTGCTGTATTTCGCATATAATTTCGTAGTACACTAAGTCCATGCTAAAAAAGATTTCCGGTGGGGGTACGCATCCACTGCCCTCAGACTTAAAAAAAGCCCTCGCTTCCGATCCCAAAGCCCTTGCAAAATGGGAAGATATCACGCCGCTCGCGCGCAATGAATGGATCTGTTGGACTATCTCCGTGAAGAGTCCGGAAAAACGCCAGGAACATGTTGACCGGGTGCGCTCGGAACTCAAGGAAGGCATGCGCCGTCCTTGTTGTTGGATCGGCTGCACGCATCGAAAGGATAAGGCATTGAGCCGTTCACAAAAATTCATACTGGGGAAGCGATCTAAAAAGTAAATTGCGGGGCGAAGGGATAGATGAGCGTTGCGGGTAGAAATTGACTGCTTGGTTCCGTTATGAATTTCTTCGGAGACATTGATTGAAATGACCATTCAGAAATGCCGTGGTAATCTTAAAGGCAGGTCGATAGAAAACGACAAAAATAATTCATAAAAGACATGAAGCAAATGACATGCCCTGATGCGGGCGGCCCTAGCACCTGCAGTGGCGTTCTTGCAGGCAACACAGCGGATGAAATGGTGGCGAACGGTATGAAGCACGTCACCGAAGCCCATCCCGAGATGGCGGAAGATATCAAGAAGATGTCTCCGGAGGATATGGCAAAGTGGAAGACCGAATTCCAGCGGAAGTTCGATGCACTGCCGGAGTTGCCGGCGTAGGAGGTCTAGCGAGCGAGGTGCTAAGCGAGTACCGTAGGCAAGTATAGAAAAAGCCCCGTGAAACGGGGCTTTTAGTTGTGCACTGCGCCTCATTGTATTACGTGGCAATGGAACTATGATTATAGAAAGGCCGAGCGTGAATCATTAACAAATTAACACTCACCTATGGATACTATAATCATCGCTCAGATTTTGGGGATTTTCTTCGCCGTGCTCGGCGTTTCGCTCATATTCAATAGCAAGGGCGTGAAGACTGCCATAGAAGCGTCGGTTGAAAATAAGGGAATTTTGTTGCTGTGGGGTATTCTTGCCTTGCTCATCGGCGCAGTGATCATCATCTTCAATAATGTTTGGACTTCGGGTATGCCTTTGCTTGTCACCATTCTCGGGTGGCTCGCGTTCGTAAAAGGGGTGTTCATTCTGATCTTCTCCGATGCCGCCGGTTCGCTGTATAGGAAATTCAACAAAAGCAATATGCTCGTGTTTGTCGGCGTGGTCGTGTTGATCGTCGGTTTGGTTCTCTTGTATTGGTAGCGCAAAGAGTTTACGAAGTGGCAGATGAACGCCATGGGCGGTGGACCTACGGGGAGTTGAACCCCGCGAACCCCGGTGTCGAGCTGGGGACGGCAACCGTGCTAGGCCCACCGCAGAGAAATTATAGTTAGAAGTACGTTAAATTTATCTTAAAAGAAGGTTGACGTCCTTCTTGGGGCCGTTATAATGGAGATACTGTCGAGCTGGGATGGTTTCCGTGCACGAATTCCCAAAAAACAGCTTCAGCGATGGAGCTGTTTTTTGTTGATTTTGTTATCAAACACTATCTCTACGCCTTCGCCTCCGGCTCAAACAACGCGAAAATTTTTTCTTGAATGATCGCAGTTTCAGCGCTCCGATAGAGGTTGCGGGGATTTTCGTTGGGGTAGCGTCGCTTGAGCGCGGTCACGCCTTCATCAATCTCATGGTTGTTTGCCGTGATATTTTCGGTTTCTTGTATTTTGCGGAGAACGAATGAGGCGCGGATTCTTTCTTCGATTGCCTCGCGGTCTTCTTTCGCAAGATCCTTTTCTGTCTTCTTCGTCTCCTTGAGATAGGCTTCGATCGTCATGCCGAGGCGCTCAAATTCTGCGTTGCGGTGCTCGAGAAGATGGGCGAGCTCTTGTTCGACGAGGATTTCCGGAACCGTCAATTTTGATTTTTGGGTGATGGCCTTGATGGCTTCGTCTCGCTGCGCTCCGCGGAGGTTATTTTCTTTATTGCGGATAAGCTCTTTTTTGAGTTCATCTTTTAACGCGGCAAACGTTTTTACCCCGCCGAATTTTTCGGCAAACGTGTCGTTCAGCTCGGGAAGTTCTTTTTCGCCCGAGAGTTGCATTGCCATTTGGCGGAGTTCAAGCAGAGAGTCATCGATTTCTTTTTCGGTCACCTGCACGTCGTTTTTCCGCGAGAAAATTTCTTTGCCGATCGCTTTGTAGTCGGGGAGATCCACGCGAGGCTGAAGGGCAAAACGAACCGTGAACACGATCGGTTTGTTTGACTCAAGGACTTCAATGTTCACTGTGGGCGTGCCGATCGTCTCGATCTTTTCCGTCTCCGCGATTCCCTGGATTGCCGCTCGCACCGCCGATTCCGCGGTTTTTTCGAGAAGATGGGCGGGACTTATATGTTCGCGAAGCATGGCTTCGGGGACTTTTCCCTTACGAAAGCCGGGGAGCGAGAAGTCTTTGCCTAGATATTGGAGCTCATGTTTTTCATGCTCCTGCACGGTTCCCAAGGGGACTTCGGCGCGAAATGCTATCTCGTTGTTTTTATCGGAAAGTCTTTTGAGATTTGCATAGGATTCCATAGAGGAATACTGTAACACATCCCAAGAAAAAAATCCTTGCGATTGACACCACGAAGCCTGGTGCTATAGTGCGAGTACCAACACGCCGCAATGACCACCATTATTATCATCCTCGTCGTTATCTTGCTCGCAGGAATTCGGGTGGTTCAACAGTATCAGAAGGGCGTTGTCTTTCGGTTTGGAAAAATTATCGGCATGCGCGACCCGGGCCTCACATGGGTCATTCCGGTTTTTGATCGTTTGCGCAATATCGACCTGCGGACGGTTACGCTTTCCGTGCCTGCGCAGAAGATCATAACCAAAGACAATGTTTCCGTGGATATTTCGGCGGTTTCCTATTTTAAGATTGTTGATCCGATAAAAAGTATTGTCGCAATCCAGAATGTCCGCGAGGCGATTGATCAGATTGCGCAAACGTCGTTGCGCAACGTGGTCGGCAAATTCCAGCTCGATGAAATTCTTTCCGAGCGTGAAACCATCAACGCGGAGCTCACCAAAATGCTCGATGCCTTCACCGAACAGTGGGGTGTCGTGGTGAGCGCGGTTGAGATCAAAGACATCCAATTGCCGGAAAATATGCAGCGGGCGATTGCAAAGCAGGCCGAGGCCGAACGTGAAAAACGCGCCAAGATCATTTCGGCGGAAGGCGAATTCATGTCGGCGCAAAAACTGGCTGATACGGCAGACATCATGATGGCGCACCCGATTGCGCTTCAGTTGCGCAATTTGCAGACGCTTGCCGAGATTGCCACGGAAAAGAATTCAACCATTATTTTCCCAGCCCAGCTCATGGGTACGGTGACGGATATCCAGAATTTTCTTAAAGAAGAAAAAATAAAGAAAACCGACAGGGGCAATCTCGACAAATAGCGTTCAATCGTGATATCCTTTCCCGCAGGAGGGCATTTTAGTGGCGCGAAAAATCACGTTACGCACGAAATTGAAGCGAGGGGATATTGTTCGTACTCGACAGGGCGAAGTTCTGGGCATTGTCGTGAGACAGGAGACCTTTCTTGGCTCGAAAGGCCATTATGCATTCAACAAACAGCCGGGCGATCGAAAGTTCTTCCGAGAATACAAGGTGGATTGGTATACTCGCTATCACATCACCACCCTTATCCGTATGCGAGCGCAGATCATAACGCGCAATGCGTTGGCTGTCATGCAGAAGAAGAAGCCGAGCCGCGAACTTGAGATTTTGCTCACGATGACCGCGCGGCGCAACGGCTCCCGATAAAAAGATGAGCCCCGACCTAGGTCGGGGCCTTTGTTTATCAATCAGCGTGAAGATAAATGATGATGTGATATAATGAAGGCATGGTTGGCATTGGATTAATCATCATCGGCATCATCATTCTCCTTGAGACGTTCGGCGTCATAAGCGGCATCCCGGCTGGCATTGTTTGGGGAGGCGCACTCATTGTGATTGGGATCATGATCATCGTCAGGCGTTCGATCCGCCGCGAACAGCGGATGCGTTGGATGGCGGCGCGGCGCGAGAAAAAACAGGAAAACTCTTGAGGTGAGACTTTGGTTGCTCCTTGTTCTCACGTTCATCGTTCAGGAACCGATTTCGACGAGCGCTGTTTTACTGCAGGCGTATCAGGATCATTACAACGTCTGGCTGATCCACCTGCTTTTCGTGGCCGCAACGGTGTTTGATATTCTCGTCACCTATTATCTCGGCGTCTTCATACAGAAACGATTTGGAAACCGCCGTATTTCCCTGTGGCTCAAGAAAAAACTGGAGCAATTTTCATCATTCATCGGTGAGAAGGGAAGAGTTGTTGCACTTATCGTTTATGCGCCGATGCTCTTTCCTGTTTCCGGTTTTTTCATTCCATGGCTCGACATTCCTCTCGGTCAGGCGTTACCGTATCTTTTCATCGGCGAAACGATATTTTGGTATCTCTACGTTTGGCTTCTTGTGCTCGGCGTGAGAAGCGTCACATCAAACGCACAATCCGCGCTCTATCTCATCCTCATTGTCGGAGCTGCCGTGGCGCTCAGCGCAAAATATTTTTCGCGGCGGCCGGCGAAAAAGGATGGAGCATAAGCCGTGAGGTAAACGACGCTTTGAAATACATGTTCAAAAATCTGACGATGAAAATCCAAGGCGACGTGCAAGGCGTCGGATTTCGTGACGCCGCCTATTGGACGGCGCGTAAGATGCACATCGGCGGTTATGTGGTGAATGAGCCGGACGGTACGGTCTTTATCGAAGCCGAAGGTGAAGAAGCGGATCTTGAAAAGTTTTTGACGTGGTGTCGCAAAGGGCCGATCACGGCGAAAGTTTTGAACGTGGACGTTGCCTGGAGCGATCCGCACGGCAAGTTTGCAGGGTTCAAAATCGGATAATTGGCCAAAAAGGTTTATACTATACCCATGCTGAACTACGGAATAGTATTGCTTGTGATATGGTGCATATTTTATGTGTACTGGTTTGTGGCCGCCTTGGGGGCGAAGAAAATGGCGCAAGGGAGTCTTGCTCGCCGCGGTGCTGGCATCCGGATCATTATTTTAATTTTCATCGTTTTCCTCATCTTCTGGCCTGGCACCGGGCAATTGATTGGCGCAAATAGCTTGCCGTTCAAAAGTTCTGCCGCGCAAGCCCTCGGACTTTTTCTTTGCGCCTGCGGGATTGCCTTCGCCATTTGGGCACGCGTCAATATCGGCAGGAATTGGGGCATGCCGATGTCACTCAAAGAAGGGCATGAACTTGTGACGTCGGGGCCGTATCGCTTTGTCCGTCATCCGATTTATATCGGCATCCTTTTCGCGCTGCTTACGTCGACTCTCGTCGGCGGCTATTTCTGGCTCCTCGTCTTTTTCCTCTTCGGAATCTATTTTGTATATGCATCAAAGACCGAAGAGGGAATTATGACGCGGCAATTCCCGGACCAATACCCGGCATACAAAAAACGGACGAAGATGTTGATTCCCTTTGTTTTCTGATGGTATACTAGGGGGTTATGGATCTTATTGCTGTTGAACAGCTCACCAAGCGTTTCAAAGATGTGACCGCCGTTGACGGTATTTCTTTTGCCGTGCCGCCCGGCGGCGTTTTTGCTTTTCTTGGGCCGAACGGAGCAGGGAAGTCCACGACGATTAAGATGCTTATCACGCTTCTTGAACCGACTTCCGGCAACGCTTTTATCGACGGCCTTGATGTTGTGAAGCAGTCGAGCGAAGTGCGTCGCCGGATCGGCTATGTGCCGCAACTCATCTCTGTGGACGGTACGCTTACGGCGTACGAGAACCTCATGCTTATGGCGCGCCTCTACGACATTCCTCGCCGGGAACGCGACGCCCGCGCGATGCAAGTCCTGCAATTTTTGAAGCTCGCTGATCACGCGAAGGCGCTTGTGCGGACATTCTCCGGTGGCATGATCCGTCGGCTCGAAATTGGCCAGGCGATCCTGCACCATCCGAAGGCACTCTTTCTCGATGAGCCGACGTCGGGGCTCGATCCCGTCGCCCGACAAAATGTGTGGGAACACATTTTGGAACTTCGAAAGCAATATGGCACAACCATTTTTTTCTCCACGCACCAAATGGAAGAAGCCGATGACATGAGTGACCAGGTGGCGATCATGAATGCGGGGAAGATCGCGACCATCGGCACACCGGCGGAGATCAAGGCAAAAACAGGGAAGCCGGATGCCGACCTCGAAGACGCTTTCATCTTCTTCACCGGATCAAACCTCAAAGAAGGCGGGAATTTCCGCGATGTTCGTCGAACGCGGCAAGCTGAACGGCGCCTCGGCTAGCTTTATCATTGCAACATTCTCACCATGGCAAACTACATCGTACAAGCAACAAAAAAAGCATGGGTCCTTGCGGAAATGGAAATCCGCAAACTACTCCACGATCCAACCGAGCTCATTGCGCGCGGAGTCCAGCCGATCCTTTGGCTTGGCATATTCGGTGAAGCGCTCAGCAAGGTCCACGCGATCCCGACTGGCAATTACACCTACTTGCAGTTCATCACGCCCGGCATTCTCACGCAGTCAGTTGTTTTCACGGCCATCTTCTATGGTCTCAATATCATCTGGGAACGCGATATGGGATTGCTCCAAAAATTTCTTGTGACGCCAACGCCGCGCCTTTCGCTCGTCTGGGGAAAGATGGGTTCGGCCGGCGTGCGAGGGCTTTGCCAGGCGGTCGTCGTTTTCATCTTCGCGCTTTTACTCGGCATCCCGCTTGTTTTGAGCGTCCAATCGATATTTTTCACGGCACTCATTATTCTTCTCGGGGCAGGTTTTTTCACTGGGCTTTCGATGATCATCGCTTCCATTGTGAAAACCCGTGAGCGCTTCATGGGCTTCGGTCAGGTGATCACGCTTCCGCTCTTCTTTGCATCAAACGCAATTTATCCGATCGCCATCATGCCGCAGTGGCTGCAGATTGTCGCCCAGGTGAACCCGCTGAGCTACATGGTTGACGGCCTTCGCTCAGTGCTTCTCGGCGGATCATCATCAGGTCTCGGTTTTGATATTCTCGTCCTCGCCGTGACGACGCTCATCATCTCGGGCATCAGTGCCTACATGTATCCAAAAGTAGTGCTCTAGACCCGAAATTTTATATATAGTGCGAATTATTAAAGTCCGAGCTTGTTCTGCAGGAGTGAAATCAATTGATGCATCAGAACTACTTCGTTTGCCATCAGGTTGATGCGATTTTGATCAACCGGACCGGCAACCGCGAGGTTCACCGTGCTTGCACCGAGCACCGCGCCCGGCATCGTCACGGTGTAGCTCACTGGCGCGCCACCGTTCAAAGATATTTGCACGCTATAGGAGTGGCCGCCGATCATCCCGAATGAACTGTAGGGAAGATAGGTGTAGGCGCACGCTCCCGAAGCAATCGAAGACGCCGATTGCGTGTTCGTTGTTTCGCCGTTTGCGACGACCGTCACCGGCACTGGGGCTGTGACCGCCGAAGCGCCATTATTGCAGACCGAAAAACCAAACGTCGAACCGTCGGTTGCGCGCTGGCCAACACCGCCCAGAACCACGTTCGACGCGGCGAACGCCGGAGCTGCAACCAATGCGCCTATCACTGCGATCAAGCCGAGGCTGATAGTTAGATTTCTCATATCGTCAGTGTGGCACAATAAGCCGCATCATGTCAATAGGCCGCTTATGATCCGCGTGTTTTCGCAGTATACTAACTCTATGGCTTCAGAGCATAACGACAAGCGGACAGCCGCCGTCATAAAGGGGATCATCATCGCGCTCGCCGTCGTGCTCGGCGTACTTCTTATATTTCTTATCTGGCAGTCGATTGCGATCCATCGTGAGAAAATTATTAGTGCCCGAGAGTTATGGATCACGAATATTTTCAAGCATCACGGTGCGCCGACGGCATCAGACGTCGTGTTCATTCGTCCATGGATGACGTTCGATTATGTGGATACCTTATTTCATATACCTTCAAGCTATCTGGAAACGCAGCTCCCAGTGAATGATGCGCGCTATCCGAAGATCACGATTGGCGGCTATGCAAAAGAAGAGAATGTTAACCAGGCTACGTTTACGAGTGACGTGCAGGCAGCGGTCGCACATTACCTTATGATGGCGACCAGTACCGCGACCACGACTGCGGCATCATCAACAAAGTAGCGCCGCTGTATGGAACCATTTCTTTCATCGCTTCTTTCATTTGTTCTCCTCTATAGATATGTTGCGATAGGCCTCATCGTCTACGGAAGCGCCGTCATCCTGCCGCTACCGACGAATGCGATGTTGCTTGCCGTGGGGGCGTTTGCAAGCCACGGATACTTTAACTATTGGATTCTTGTCCCGCTCGCCGTGATTTCAAATTGTCTCGGCGATCTTACCGACTACGGCCTCACGCGATACTACGGCGAACACGTGATCCGGGTTTTGCGTCTCCATAAGGTGAAGTTTTTCAACCAGCTTGCCGAAGAGTTGCGCACCGATGCTGCGGTCACTGTTTTCATCACCCGCTTTGCGGGAAATTTGAGCCCGATCGCCGCGCTGCTTGCCGGATTGGTGGAAGTGCCGTTCGGCACATTTCTTTTTTATGACTTTCTCGGCAACTTCATCGAGCCATGCGCCGCGCTCACGATCGGGTATGTTGTCGGCGACTATTGGAATGATTTCTCAAACGCCCTGAGCTTGTTTGCGGCCGTCGCTGCGACGGCGATCCTTATCTTTGTGCTTGCCCGTATTTACCACCGTATCACCAAACGGTATGCTGACGGGAGTGAGCCGCAAGGCATGATAAAAAATGACTAGCTCATGGGAAAAAGTCGCCGGCTGGTACGATAATCTTCTCGCGGGCGAGGGGACGTACCAAAGAAACCTCATCCTGCCGAACCTGCTCCGACTTCTCGAGCCGCGGCGAGGTGAGACGATTCTGGACCTTGCATGCGGCCAGGGATTTTTTGCGCATGAAATTGCGAAGGCCGGCGCGCACGTGATTGGGATCGATGTTTCAAAACGGTTGATTGCATTAGCGAAGAAAAATAATCGAGGCACCGACACGGAATTTTTCGTGGGCAAAGCCGATCGGGTATCGTTTCTAAAAAACAAAAGTATCGACAAGATCATTATCGTGCTTGCGATACAGAACATTGAAAGTACGGCGGGCGTTTTAAAAGAATGCGCACGTGTTTTGAAATCGGATGGCTCACTCCACATCGTTTTAAATCACCCCGCATTCAGGATCCCAAAGGAAAGCAGCTGGGGCTGGGATGAGCAAGCGAAGGTCCAATATCGTCGCATCGACCAGTATCTTTCAGAGTCAAAGACGGCGATAACCATGCATCCTGGGAGCAAGGCGAGTGAGACCACAACGTCATTCCATCGCCCGCTCCAGTTTTATTTCAAAGCGCTCGCAAAGGCTGGCTTTGCAACGACAGTCGTCGAAGAATGGAATTCGCATAAAAAAAGCGAACCCGGCCCCCGCGCGAAGGCGGAAGACCGGGCCCGGAAAGAAATTCCCTTGTTTATGGCGATTATAGCCCGTCGAATGGCCTGACCTGCTACAATTTCTCTATATGGATACGCGGACACTTTTATTAAGGATTGGCATTGGTGTTGCATTGACGCTTGGATTTCTGTTCGCCATTCCGGTTCATGCCTATGCTGCCATTGCGCGAGTTGAGTTGGATAGCGCAACGGTTGGCAATGCCGTAAATTTTGGGACACCCACCACGCAAGGCGAGCTCATTGTTGTCGCCGTTGTAGAAGGTCATTCTGGCACGTCTGGTAATTACACGGTGAGCGACAATGAAGGACAGACCTATACAAGGATTTTTTCGACAGCAAATATTGCGAACGGATGGGTTGAAGACCTTTGGTATGTGCAAAATTCGGTTGCGGGAGTTTCTTCCGTTACAGCAAGCGTCGGTGCCGGAAATAATGGAACATACTCTCGATATTTTGTCGCCCACTACACTGGCGTTGCAACGTCGAGTGTCCTTGATACATCTGCTGCGCCTCCGTCGAGCGGCGAAGGATCGCCCTGGGCGAGCTCATCGATTACGCCGACGCAAAATGCATCAGAACTTCTTGTCGGCACAATGTTTGGCTACAACGAAGGATCCGGGGTGACATTCACGCCGGACGCTGGGTGGAGCACGGCAAATCAAGCGACCGACGGCAACAATGACGCCCTCATCTACGCGGATCAAATCGTGAGCAATACATCAGGGAATTATGCATTTGCCGGAACCATTGCAGGCGGAGGCAGCGGTAACTATCCCGGCGTCGCCGCATTCAAATCCGGTAACGGCGGTGGCGGCTCTGGCGGTGGTTCCGGTGGTGACAATCAGCCTCCCACCGTACCTCAGAATCTTGGGGCAACAGCAATATCGTCCTCGCAAATCAATCTCACGTGGAGTCCTTCCTCAGACAATGTGGGTGTCGCAGGCTATGACCTCTATCGTTGTCAGGGGTCGGGCTGCACCCCGAGTTTCCTCACAACAACGCCAAACACGAGCTATAGCGATACGAACCTTCAAGCGAACACCACCTATACCTACACCGTGGCCGCGTATGATGCGGCAGGCAACACGAGCGGACAGTCATCGCCTGCCAATGCAACGACACAGAGTAGTGGCGGGGGAGGCGGCGGTTCGGGAGGCTCATGCCCAACCGGAGCGAACTATTGGAATACCAATACAAACTCCTACGTTACTTTGTCGAGCTTGGGGATCACCAATTGCTATTATGTTGCTGCGAACGGCAATGATTCGAACAGTGGGACGTCGGAATCCTCTCCGTGGCTCCATGCGCCACAGATGCCGAATTGCTCGGGCAACTGCGCAACGGCGCAGAATCAGAACGATGGAATTCCTGCAGGCACGGGTATCATCTTCCGAGGCGGCGACACCTGGCACTTTGGCAACTCAGGCGCGAGCCCGTATACAGGAGGAGTGTGGAATTTTAATATCGGTCAAACTCCGATGGGGACCAGTGCGCATCCTATGTATATCGGGGTGGATAAGACATGGTACGCAGGCGGCTCGTGGTCGCGCCCAATACTTACCGCTGACAATCCGTTGTGCAATGCCTCTACGCTTGGATCTAACTGTTTCCAAAAAACAGATACCTATGGGCAGACGAGCTTTTATGTTAATAGTTGCGCCTATCAAATAGGAAGTCAGAACACGTTCCTCGAGTTGAGCGCTTTACAATACTACATCGTCGACAATTTTGAGATGACAGGCCTGTGTCAATCCGACGTTGGTCAACCTGGCCACCATGATGACTATGTGAGCTATGGAAGTATACGCGGGCCGATGACCTTCGAAGATTTATATATTCACGGCTGGAGTCATTTGCCGTTTGCGGGACTGAATGGTAGTACGGCTTGTACGGCAACCACAGTGTGCGTCAATATATTTGCCTTCACCGGCGGGGCCAATGGGACTGTCGCGCCCGACACGATATACAACAATGTTGTGGATGGATCGGATTCTGACGGACCGGGAGCGGGGCTCTGCTTCGGCGGGTTCACGAATGAGGCCTATAACGTGTTTCGGTACACGTCGCAGTGCATTCCTAATCCCATACATACCTTTCACGACAATCTTTACGAGTACTTCTTTGAGAATGGCCACTCGAACATGATCGAAGCGCTCAACGATTCCCCTGGAACAAACGCTATCTACAACAATGTCTTTCGACATATAGAGAATAACGTTACCTCCGGCGGCGGAGTGGGGATATGGCTTTCGCCTCATCCGGGCACGACCGATTATCTTTTTAATAACCTCATGTATGACGTTGGAGATTTGGAATACATTAACGTCGGCAACTATAATACAAATTATGGCAATGAAACATTCTTTAATAACACGTTCCAAATCAATCCCAGCCAAACAATCTTTAATTGCGAGTATCTCATTGGTGGCACGCTCACGAATACCAACAATCACTTGATCGACAACGAGTCGCCGTATCTCGGTCCTTGCAGCACACTTGTCACCACGAATCCTCTCGTGCAAACCAACGCCACGGCAACGGCTGACGGCTATACGACCGCAGAAACCTACGCCTACTCTCCGCCGACGGCCAGTAGTCCCACCGTCGGTGCCGGTGCCAATGTGCAAAGCTACTGCTCTACGCTTGCAACAGCGGCGCAGTCTGATCCCACGCTCGCGAATGCTGCTTCCGCCTGTGCCTCAGATACCACCTACGCCTGCACCTATAACACCGCAAATCACACCGTCTCCTGTCCCGATCGAACGGTTACTGCTCGTCCCGCCTCAGCAAGTTGGGATATCGGCGCCTATCAATATAGTGCTTCTGGCGGTGGCTCCGGTGGCGGTGACAACACCCCTCCCACGGTCTCGATCACCTCACCCACGAATGGTGCAACCGTCTCATCTACTATCTCCGTCCAGGCTAATGCCTCAGATAATGTCGGCGTGACCGAAGTCCAGTTCTATCTCGACAGCACCCTCATGACCACGGACTTCTCCTCCCCCTACATCTGGAGCTGGAACACGGCATCATCAACCAATGGATCTCATACTCTCTCCGCCAAAGCGTATGACGCCGCAGGCAATGTCGGCATCTCAAGCAATGTTGTCGTGACGGTTGCGAACGTCGCCACCCCGCCTTCCATCCCTACCGGCCTCGCAAAGACAGGCGCCACGACCTCAAGTATCTCCCTATCGTGGAACGCTTCGACTCCTGGCACCTATGCCATTTCTGGCTACAAGGTCTACCGCAATACGAATCAAGTAGGCAACGTGAACCAAACCTCCTTTGCGGACACGGGCCTCACCCCGAGTACCACTTACAGCTACACGGTGAGCGCCTACGACACGCAAGGCAATAGTTCAGCATCATCAAGCCCCCTCCTCGCCTCGACGCTCCCCCTCACGAATCAAACGTCTTCCCCAAGTTCCACCCTTCCCGAGATCATTTCTTTCACCGCAAACCCCGGGACGATCAACCAAGGTTCCCCATCTACACTGTCCTGGCTTGTAACAGGGAATCCTGCGCCTGTGGTCTCCATCTCAACGCTTGGCCAGGTCAGTGGTTCTTCCGTCCAAGTGACCCCCTCAGAAACAACCACGTATACCCTGACCGCAGAAAACTCCCAAGGCACGACAAGTACCCAGGCGACGGTCACCGTGAACATCCCGAACAACGGAGGTGGTGGAGGTGGCGGCGGATCATCTGGCGGCGGCGGCGGTGGAGGCGGTGGAGGATCATCGGGAGGTGGCGGGGGAGGCGGCGGGTCCTCAGGCTCCGGCAGCGGTTCAGGTTCGGGCTCGTCCGGTTCCACGGGTTCCTCAAGCTCCACAAACTCCGGCACTTCAGGCTCCGGTTCCTCCGGCAGCTCCCAGCAATCCCTTGCATCCCTCCTTGCCTCCCTCCTCCAAGAAGTCGAAGCTCTTATCACCCAACTCAACACCCAACTTGTCGCAACCTTCACGAGAAACCTCACCCTGGGATCCAGTGGCCAAGACGTGAAGAACCTCCAGGTCTTCCTGAATGACAACGGCTATACCATTGCAACGACGGGTGCAGGATCTCCTGGCGATGAATCAACCTACTTCGGGGCAAAGACCGCAGCGGCGCTCGCCAAGTTTCAAGCCGCCAACCAAATCACCCCGACGTCAGGCATTCTGGGCCCGAAGACAAGAGCGTATTTGGAGGGGAAGTGGTAGTGGGAAGGATATTAAGACGGCGGAATGATAAAAAAAGAACACCGAGGGGATCGGCGTTCTTTTTTAACTTCACGACGGAATTATTCGGATCGTTAGCGGCTATTTGAGCTGCATATATGTTTCGAGATAATCCGTTGCGATGCCGTCGAATGATTTATCCGAGGCAAACGCTTGGTTCACGATCGCGACTTGTGCGGCCATCTGCGCCTTCGTCATGCCGTAGAAGGTGACATAGCTCGGAGTGACCGGGCCGGTCTCTTGGCCGACGATGATCTGCACGTCGCTCGAGTTCGCAATTTGGATTTCAGGTGATGAGATATCGATCGTTCCACCCGAACCATTCGCGGTATTGCGATATGACATGAGGATGAGGCGTCCGTTGGGTACCCAGGTGCTCAAGACGCGCACGAGTTGGTTGAACGGATAATCGGTGACGCCGTCAACGGTGATCGCTGGCGCTCCCGTGGCTTGCGTATAGAAGAATGGGATATCAAAGCTGAGGGGCATGCCATAATAACCGTCTTGCTTGGCGAGCGCCTCCACCATTTCAACGTATTGCGTGAGCGTGCCAGCCGGATCTGACTGGTATTGCGACGTGGTGTACGGCTCGATATCGAACTGTACGCCACGGAATTTCACCTGGTGGGCCTGGTTATAATTCGCGACGAACGAGACGATTGCCTCGGGCGTCGACCAGTTTGCAGTTTGCCACCACGTGTTTGTGCCCGCTTCCGCATCCACAGAGATGTTTTGCTCTGCGGCGTCGGTGAGTAGGGTGTTGAGCGACGATTCGTAATTCGCGAGTGCGGCTCCGCTCAAATTGAGGGATGAGTCAACGTTCATATAGATCACATTGAATCCGCTGGCGGCCGCATTGTTCACAATTTGCTGTGCGGCAGATGCGGACATCCCGTAAGCCGACGTCCATTCCCACACGCCGTTATCCTTTGCCGGTGACACGGGCGTGTAGATGTTATTAGAGGCATTATTTGGAGACCCAGATAGTGGTTGTGACGATTGTAGGATTCCGGCTTGAGTTACTTTTACTTGGCTTGTGCTGCTGCTTGAGCCAGTGGGCTTCGGGGCAGCATTCACACACATGTTCGTGCCATTATCTGCGGCGAGGCATGCTTTATCCGTTGTCTGCGTTGAAAGCAATGCCGAGGTGCGCATCGTTGCAAGGGAAATGTTCACGATGGCACCGGCGGAGATGTTGCCGAGATTCCAAAAGTAATTGCCGAAGAAGGGTTGTGGGGAGGCCGAACCAAAATATTCATTCGGCGCGTAATAGAAGGAGATGCTTGTGTTTGAGCACGTCGCTGTACCGGAGTTTCGTGCAACAAGAAGGTAGTCCATGGAACCTCCTTTGGTAGCATCGCCGTTCTTTGTAAGGAATTGTAGATTCAGAGAACATGTTCCCGGTGCCGTCGCTGCTGCGGCGGTTTCAGGAAGAGGGGAAAGTGATGAAGCTGAGCCGGAGTTTTCGTTTGAAGCGAAGACGCCGGAAATGAAAGAAGCGGATATGCCGATTATTCCAACAAGGAATGCGGCAGCGATCACTTGGAAGAATCGCAGCCCGCGTCTTTCGACGCTAAAATTCATAGAGTTCTGGTGATAATGTGAGTTCAGAAGCCGTTCGCTGCGTCCTCACTCGACATGAGAGGCGGTCCTCTTCAAAAAAAGAGGCCCAAGCGGGCGGCTGCCAGAGCGATTTACATAAGAATAATGCTTATTTTGATTGAGCAGGCTACGACGATGCTAGATAATTTAGTTTAACCTGATGCTTTCTACTACAAGGGGAAGTATGGATATATTTCAGATCTGAATCCGGCAAAAAAGACATTTCATCTATAATCCTTATATATGCGCATACTTCGATGGGAAATGAGCCGGAAAAGGGCTTTTTTGATTGGAGGAACCGCGGTGCTCGTCGCTGCGATTCTTGTCATTGCCGTCATCGGGCGGCCTAGCCCCGGCGGCCCCATCGCGTCTTCGCCGGAAGTGTTGTCAACGTCGTCCACCGCACCGTCTTCCTCGGCTTCCTCGTCCGTCGCATCTTCTTCGCAGGCGTCGCCTCCGCCTCCGCCGCCATCACTTGCTGTTGTCGGCAACAAAGAAATCGGCACCTGGATTTGGACTCCGGTTGCCGCAATGTCCAGGAGTACCATGACAGAACTCGTAGATGAGGCTGCCGCAAACCATTTCAACACCATCTACCTTTCGATCGACGAATATCTCGACCTCGAAGCCATGCCTGCGGGTCCGGCACAGGAGACGGAGTTGCAAAATTTTTCTGCCGCAGTCTACGATTTCATTTCCATTGCTCATCAAAAAGATATCGCCGTCGACGCCGAAGCGGGTGAGACCGATTGGGGTGAACCCCCTAATTACGGGGAAGCGTACGCGATCTTGCAGTTTGTCGAGTCATTCAACGCCACGCACGACGGGAAATTCCGTGGCGTGCAGTACGACGTGGAAGCATATTCACTCCCGGAATATACATCCGACCCTGCAACCGTGCTCACACAATACGTGGGACTTGTCGGAAACTTGGTTGACCAAGATGAGGCCTACGCAAGCTCCCCGTCGTTTGCCACAATACCACTCACCATGATCGTCCCATATTTTTATACGCCAGACAGTTACGACCAGATCGTGAGCTTGCTTGGCCAATTACCATCCGGCGATGGACGAGTGATCGTGCTTGCGTATAGGAACATTGCGAGCGGCCCAGATGGGTCGATCAGTCTTGCACAGCCCGAAATTTCCGCCGCCGATTCGAGCAATGTAAAAGTGATCATCGCGCAAGAAACCGGCAACGCACAGCCGTCATCGATAACGTTCTACGGCATGCCGAAAACCGCACTCTTTAGCGCCGTACAACAAATCAATACCGCGTTCACAACCGACCGTGCTTATAGCGGAGTCGCCGTCGACTATTTGCAGTCATTCGTGGCGCTTCAATAACGGTCCCGGCAGCTTTTTATTTGGTAAAACTCACAAACTTGAGCGATCCCAGTCCTGGCATATCCGGCTTTTTTATCCCGATTTCATCTTTCCAAAACCGCTCATCACTCAAGAGTTCTATGATCCACGGGAAATGTGCATCTTGGGAAAAGAAAACGCTGCCCGGTGAGAGAAGGGGATATAAATAGATGAGGCAATCTTTCGTTGACTGCACGAGGTCCACGTTCACGCACGCTGCGGCGACCGCTTCATGAAAGTGTGGCATCGTTTCGCTGAAAAATCCCTTGTGAAATTCTGTACGGCTGTCGTCGCCAAATCGTGCGACGTTGGTCCGGACTTCTTCGAATGCAACGGCGTGGCTACCCTTTGGAAAATGATGTTCGCGGCCGTAGATGCTCTTGCCGTGTGATTCGCTATTTTCGGGCATCCCTGCAAATGAATCGAACACGTGGAATTTCCGATCGGCGAGGCGTGCGACGAGGCTCAATTTCGCCGTACTCCCACCGTGGAATGCACCGGCTTCGACGATCGCGCCCGGCACGTTTCGTTCCTTTGCGCCGTCGGTGAGCGAGCCGTGGCCGTCGTATTCATCAAGGTTCAAAATTTTTCGCGCAATAGTAATCATTTCGTGCTCGGTATGCGGCGAATCAACGTAATATGAAATTTTGTAGAACGACCACATGAGGCTCACGCGATCGCCGAACGATGTCGTGGTGCGCGTGCCGTGAAAAATGAAACCCATCGCAGCAGGGAAGTCCTGCGGAAAATAATAAAGCTTCAAATACAGATAATGAAGCGGCCACGGCGTGATTCTTTTGATCTTGCTGCGAAGGCTCATATCTTTGTCTGGTTCACGACGGTGTCCGGCGTTCCCGCGGGCGCGGGACCGATTTTGCGCACGAGCACGAACGGCGTCATTTTATTTCCTTGTCCGAGCGGGTTGTCGAGTAATACTCTTCGCACGGTTGCTTTGTCGAGGCCGACGCCGCGGCTCACGCCAAGCACTTTCACATCGATAAAGTTTGCGTCTGCCGTCACGGCTGGCATGCCGAGCGTTCGCTCCACTTCTTCGCAATCATGTTGAGGATCTTTGGGTGGGAGCACGGCCCATTCGGTATAGGGATACATGTCTTCGGGAATGAAGCCGTCGATTTCGGAAACGCGGCTTCCCATCACAATCCAAAACCATCCGCGCTTGCCGATCAGTTTTCCAAACGCGCCGATCGCCATCGCAGGGAATACGCGCCACCAGCCGGCGACTTCAATGGCAAGCTGAATCTTTTCGGGATTATTCCACGCGGTCATTGTCTTGTGTTTTGTGACGCCTTTTTGCACGAGCCGTGCGAGCCAGGTGACCTTCACGCTCGAAATATGCCGCACAAGATTTTGTGAAATCGAAACCAATTTTTCGGAGAGTGCAACCCAGTCGCCGGGTTTAACGTGTGGCTTCACAAATTCCGCGAGTACCGGATTTAGCCCTTCGCCAAATGCAATGAGCCGCGGTACTTTGATCGGGAACCGTTCGTAGATGATGCCGCCCACGACAATATTCCGACCCGGCTGGATTCCCGGCGGCTTGGTGGTGTCCGGAAGGTTCGAAGGGGGCATGATGGGATTATTATAATGCAAAAATTTTTTTGTGGCACTACGAGCTAGTTGCCAGAAACGATGTCGTGTGATATTGTGCCGGTAGTGTAAAGGAATCAAATTAACCATAGGACGAAATCTAAAAGGAGATACTGATGATGACCGAGGAACAGGTAATTTCTCGCAAGCGGGTGGAGTATGCCCTCGCCCATTTGCCCAGGCTGGAAAAAGTCGAAACACCGCCTTCGGTCAAGAATGCGGTGTGGTACAAGAAGTCCGGCCTCGATGGTGCGGTCACGGTATGGGCATTTCCCGCTCATCTGACCGAGAAGTTTTCGGGAAAATTATCCAGTGTAGACGGCAACTTCAAGGGTTTCGAGCGCAGGGGATTATTTAACGACCGCCCAACGCTTGTCATCCCGAGCTCCGGCAATTTTTTGAAAGACGCCGGTGCTGTGGCGAAGGGCTATAACATTGGAGGCATCATAGGTGCCCTGCCGAGAGGTATTCCTGATGGCAAGCGTAAGCAGATCGAAGCTGACGGCGTGATCGTCAAGGAAACACCCGAAGGCATGTCGACTATCCAATACGCATACCAACTCGAGTCCGAAGAACCTAACCGCCGCGTCATGAATCAATATATTGAGGATGACACGGTGGAGGGCACCGGGCGAATGATGGAGCATATCGGGTCTGAGTCCCGCCGATTAGGGTGGAATGGCCAAGACTTCCTGATTGGTGCCATTACGGGAACGTGCGGAACATTGATCGCCATGCGTCGCTGTCTTCCGGAGTATGTTGAAGGTGCCGTAAAGATCTTCGCCGTAGCATCGCATTCTAAAAAACAGAAAGTTCCTGCGGCCCGTTCCGCCGAGGACTACGAAGAACTTCGGAATATCAACGGCCAGTGCGGATTCATGTTTCGCGAGGAGTGGAAGAGCGTTCTGAACTTCCCGGTGGTCGCCGATGTTCTGAGGGATCAAGCTTTTGCAATGAACGGTGAACTGTTCGGATACCACTATTCCGTGGGGCCGACCGGGGCGCTTTTGACCGCAGGGCTGTATCGTTTTTTTGAGCGACGCCATGAGAGCGGGGAGTTGAAAGAAATGCTCAGGTGGCTTCGCAATGTCGTGCTGGTCTGGATGGATTCGTACTACGCCTACGACGATCCCGAGTACAGGAAGTTTCTCGGGGGCGCCGCGAGATAAGCTGCATTTCCGAGAACCACAACAAGCTAAGCAAACGGCCGGTTGCGCAATGTACCGCGCACCGGCCTTTTTTTACCTAAGTTTAATGGTCGACATGCCATCCTTTCTGGATGACCGACGCCAAGACGTTTTACAAAAACATAGGAAGTATACCGTCACCCAGGCTAGGAGGTGAGCTCATTGTCTTTGGGCACGCAGGTTATCGACATCTTCTTTGGAAGCGAAAGAAGGCGAGGCCTAAGAGTGAGCGACGACGGCGGCTCGCTCTGCTTCGTTATGCAGAAGCCATTCTCTCTAATCCCAATGCCACCGTCGTTTTTCGAAGAAGCTCAAAAGCGAAGTTCTGGATGTTCCAAGAAGAATATGATGGCCAAATCGTCAAATTGATCGTAAGACAATTACATAAACAAAAAAAGCATTTTTATAGTATCTTTTCTCAAGATAAAAAAACTTCCCGAAGATAGGGAAGTTTTTTGTATGCCCGTTATCACCATAAGACGATTGAGGTGTCCCGATTGAAAATCGTCACCCCACGGGCATATCACAAGTTTATATCGTAAGATCGCACCTCGTCAAATTTCATTTAATATTTTTTTCATTAAAATTATGAGCCTGCGCGACTACCCTTCTTTCTTCTTCCTAAACCCAAAATGGAATACGGCGTCGAGGCCGAGATAATTGCCGGCGTGGCCGGCAATGAGAATAAGCAAACAAACGAGAATGACAAGCTCGTCGTTCACGAATTGTGAGATGTTCAAAGAAGAATAATTTACGAAAGGTAGATAGCCGATCAAAACAATAATGAAGCCGACGACTGCGGCGAGGCGGGTGATGAGGCCGATGATGAGCAAGCTGCCGATAATGAGAAATGCCCACGGCACGAATTGTTGCACCCACATCGGCGAAGAATATTGCGAGATCCAGGTATAGAGGCCTGGCACGGAACGGCTCGAAAGTGATGTGCCGAGCTCCGGGTTGAAAAGCTGCGTGAAACCCAGATAGAAGAATGTGAGGCCTATCGCAAGGCGTAAAAGAAGAATAGTGAACCGCAGGGTGTGGGGGATCTTGGTATGCGTCGAGCTGCCGAACATACTATAATGATAGCATGAGCGAATCAACAAACGTCGCAAAAACCCAAGCACAACCGACGCCGCAGCCGTTCGAAAATAATAAAAAACATCGGCTTGGCCACCGGGCATTCACGATGTTTTTGATGCGTCGCCTGAAGTTTTTTATTTTTATCGTCGCGTTCACATTCGCCGCATGGTATGCAGAGCGATGGCTTCCGGCACAACCGGCGACCTACATGATTTGGGGACACTATATCGTCCAGCTGCTT
Organism: uncultured bacterium; assembly: GCA_963705915.1. Classification (GTDB taxonomy): domain Bacteria; phylum Patescibacteriota; class Minisyncoccia; order UBA6257; family 2-01-FULL-56-20; genus JAKAGE01. The sequence goes on along the minus strand of OY970126.1, from coordinate 479,072 downwards.
GCCGTGCTCACCCTCGCCTATTTTGCCTTTTTGTTCCTTGAGACTTATCTCGAATATCGCTACTACACGTATCTTTTTACCGAAGAAGCATTCATGATGACGTCGGGCTATATGATGCGCGCCGAGGTCGCCGCCCTCTATCATCAAATTCAAAATGTAAATATTCTTCGGTCACCGCTCGATCGCATGATCGGGGTGAGCAGAATCGTCATTTTGATGACCGGGGACAAGACTTCACCGCAAAATCAGATCATTTTGCCGGGCGTCGGCAAAAAGAAAGCAAAACTTGTGCAACGTGAATTGCTCATAAGAGCGCGGCGACGCCTCGATCTCGAACAATAAAAAGCCGCACCATAAAACGTGGTGCGGCTGTGCGGATGTCTAAACGGCCGTGGATTCCTTCCAGGCGTCTTCGCGGTGTTGCGGTTTTCCTCGGAGCGGTTTCACGCGGACTTCCAATCTGATCCGGGCGTTAGGCACCTCCTCGTCAACATGGATAAACGCTCCTGCAAGACTTGGCGTAAACGCCTCCAATGCTTTGACGAGGCGGGTGAGGTGTTGGAATGGGATGGGTGGCACGAAACCCTCTTCTGGCGGCGGTTCGGTTTCTACCGGAGATTCTCGTAGGATATAATGTATACCGAGATTTTCCGCGTCGCGTTCTCCGATGAGGCATGCCAGTTTCCAGCGTTCTTTCTCTTTGATATAAACAAAACCCAGGATGATCTGATGGTTAAAGCCGTTGTTCAACACGAGGCCTCCTCTTATCTGCCCTTAGTAAATCAAACTTAATTCGGAAAATCAAATTGCACGAGGTTGCCGCTGTCTAAGAGATAGAGTGAATTTGCTTGGGGGTCGTACGAAGGTATTGTTCCGCTGGAGACGGTCGTCACGTTGGTGAGGCTCGTATCAGCGAGGTCAAAAAACGAAACGTGATCCGGATACGTCACAAAAAGATGGCTTTCGTCTTTATACCACGCGAGGCTTTGGACGGCTGCCATGGCGGGCAAATTGAAACGATAATAATTGTTATTGCCGAAGTCAAAGATCTCCACGCTGTCATTTTCGAGGGCGGCAAGCATCGTGCCGTCCGACGTCGGATAGAATGCCTTCACATCGCTTGCGAGCGGCTGGTTGGTGTCGGTTGAAAGGGTATAGAGCGAAAGCGATCCGTTGTTTTGAAGCACGCCAAGCGTGTTATTTGTGATCCACGTGAGTCCTTGGGTCGCGCCCGGGAGGGTGAGCGATGCGTTTGCAATGTCATTCGCAAACTTGTCGTAAATAACGATCGTCGAACTGCCTGTTTTTGCGTTATATGCACTCCAGGCGAGATAGGGCTGCGAAGCGGCGAGTGTCGTTGCGAACGTTTGGTTCGGCGATGACGTTGCGATGATGGTGGCCGTCTCTGCTTCGAGATCGATCGTGAGGATTCGGGTTGGGCTCGTCACGAGTGCCGCAGTATCGTTGAAGGGATCGATTTCGATTGTGCCGATTGTACTGCTCGCGATCCGTTGCTTCTGGAGGATCGCTGAGAGGTTGATTGTTTTGTCGGTGGTGAAATCGTATAGATCATAATTGCCCCTTGTGTCTTCATAGATCATGTTCTTAAGGTCGGTGCTGTGGCTCACGATGCTTCCCGTCGCAACCGTCATGTCGCGCCAGGTGATGGCGCCGTTCATATGTTGTTCCACGTTGTCACCATTGATCGCAAAGTAATTCACAATATCACTTGTCGTTGCAATCGACGTTCCGGTCTGCGGCACGAGGACGGCGTATTTCATCTCGACGACGAGCGACGGCTCGACCGACGCAGTTTCCTGCCACGCGTCATAGCCCGCGAGCGAAAGGCTGAGCGTGTAATTTTTTGGATATAAGTCGGAGATGAGCGTCCCGTGGCTCAGAAAGTTTGATTGGTTTGGGATCGAGACGCCGTTGAGGCTGATGGCGGCATTTTGCGGATAGGCCCGAACATAGATGCCGCCAACTTTTTCAGCGTGAAAATTAGTGAAGTTGATGCGCCAGCCTTCGGCGTAGAGCACGATCACGGTTCCAAGGATAACAAAGAGAGCAACGAGGATATAAAATATAGTTCTGCGCGTGCGGCGTGTCATTGGTATACCTACTATCATAGCGCGAGTATTTGCGCCCCGCAAAATCTAATCCGTAAAATGCCGATCAAAAAATCCGGCGCACGCCGGATCCTTTGAACCCCGCTAGAGATCTCTGGCGTGAAGCCAGGTGGGTGGGCTCAACTGCGGTCCACGGACTGCAGGGCTATTGCCCTCCCGGAATGAATTGTTTGATCCGAGATCTGCAGCGGGATTACTTTCATTATACCACCGCATTGATCTTTGTCGCCAAAATGAAGTCGTTTTCCGAAAGGCCCTTCGCGGCATGGGTCGTGAGTTCGAGCCGGACGAGGTTATAGAAAACGTAAAGGTCCGGATGGTGACCCTCGGATTCCGCGATCTCGGCAACCTTATTGACGAACGCCATCGATTCCTTGAAGTCTTTGAACTTAAATTCTTTGGTTATCTTTTTTTCGTCAGGAGAGACTTTCCAGCCTGGAGCCTGTGGGGAATACTCAGCGATTTGTGCTTTCGTGAGCGGTGGCATGCCGCCTTCGCATGGAACGCAATGTTTTTGGCGCAAATCGATGATTGGCATCGAAGTAAAATTTAGAAACTTCGCTCACTCGTGTGGAATATCTTGCCCACAGCGGTGCCGAGGAGGTAGGTGGCAAGCGCAGTCGAGAGCATGAGCGCCACCGATTCGCCGATTTCCCGCCAGAATTTTCTGTCGAAGACCACGGCGCCGAAGAAAGTAAACGCGGCGAGGAGCAATATGCCGATGGCTGTTGAAATCGTAAATGCGGTAGCCATGGTTGTGATAAGAAAGTATGGCGTTGCAAGGAAAATGACCGACAAGAAATACGAGGCCCATGTGGTGATCCCGGATATGATGGCCGATTTTTCTGTATCTTGTTTGGCCTGAATATATGCCGCCGAGCCCATCGAGATCGCTGCGGCGAAACCCACGATGACGCCCGAGATGCCGGCGATGAAGGTCGATCCAGTGACGCCGAGGAATCCCGCGTGGACGCCGGTGATTTCCACGATGGCGTCGGCGAGGCCGAGGGCGATGAAGCCGATGTAGGCAATGCGAGCTTCGCGCAGCTTACTAATTAATCCCTTTTCGTGCGAACGCTCATCCTCGATGATTTCGCGGAGGCGAGCCTTGTGGCCTTCGGGGATCGTCGCAAGCATTGATGTATAGGCTTCTATCGATGCACTCTCGTGTGTTTCGAGAAACTTTGTAGTGAAGGTAACGCCGAAGAATGTCCGCAAGAGGGGAATGCCAAAAAGTCCGAGCGTGTGGGGTTTCGGATCGGATCCTGGCACGAGCGACTTCCAGAATTCATAATGCTTTTTTTCCTGTGCTGAAAGTTTTTCGAGGAGCGCTCGGTTATCCGGGTCTTTCTCACGTTTGGCAAGCTTGCCGTAAATCAAGTGTTCGGTCAGTTCATTGCGCGCGCGGTCAAGATAGTTTGCAGGCGTGGCTTCCATGTTCCTCTATTATATATCAAAAAGGTAGGTCTGTATGATATAATTATTTTATATGCGCCTGCATAATTCCCGCACCGGTTTCACTCTGATTGAAATTTCCGTCGTGATGGCCATCATGATCACGCTTTCTGTGCTCGCCGTTACATCGCTTTCTGGCCGGAAAAGCAGGGGGGATCTTACGTCGCAAACGAGCCAGATCGCAGCCGTTCTTCACGAAGCGCAATCCTCGGCGATGGCGGATGAAGATAATAACACCTGGGGCGTCCACTTTGACAATACGGGAGCCGTAGGATGGTTCGCTACGTTCCAAGGGTCGAGCTATGCGACCTCGAGCGTTACGAGCCATTATGAGCTTCCTGCAGACGTTTGCTATGCGAATATTTCGAGCGGTTCCGCGAGCGACATTGTCTTCAGTAAAACGTCCGGAGCCCTCACGACGTCGACCGCTCAGCAAATCGAACTTGCGGTGGGATCTGATTGCGGTGGCACGGGCGCGTCAAGCGGCAGTTCAACGCCAAGCGTACAAAGCTGGACGGCCACGAATAATACGCCACTTTATCTCGGCGGCATGCTTGGAGGCGGATTCGCGACAACGTATAATGGCTATCTTTATTTCACCCCAGATCAAAATGGGTCTGGCGTTTATTACGCAGCGATGAATAGCAATGGAACGCTTGGATCGTGGGCGCAAGCCAACTCGATTCCGACGAGCAACATTGGCGGTGAAGGTTTTGTTGCCGGAAACGGCTATCTCTATTCGATAGGAGGCGGCTACAACATGTATAACGGTACGGCAACCGTGAATTATGCGCCGATTAACGGAGGAGGGTCGCTTGGAACATGGGCGACGACGACTCAGCTTCCTTATGTGCCGAATCCACCCACGAGCCTCACAAATGATGTCACCGCCCTTGTTTACAATGGTTACCTCTATAATTTTGGTGACGGCGATGATTGCACTAATGCCATCGTCTTCGCGACCATCAACGGTAATGGTACGGTTGGGTCATGGACCACGGCTGCTTCGTTGCCTTCAGTCGGTTCGTGCTCCTCGTATAGCGTCGCTGCATACAATGGTTACGCCTACATTTATTTTGACGGCAGCGACATTTATTACGCCCAAATAAACAGCAACGGGACGATTGGCAGTTGGACAAAATCAAGCGTGTCAATGCCCACAAACCCCGAAACAGGGAATATCTTCTTCGCTAACAACGGTTATCTGTACTCAATCACCGGCAGCGGTGCAGGTAACGGCAGTACCTATACCTATTACGCGAAAATTGGTACCGGTGGATCTATCGGGAGCTGGAGCACCGGCACCAGGTATCCCGTTGCCGCAGATGGAGGAGCAAGTGGAGTTGCCAACGGATATATCTACGCCATCACTGGTTTTTCAAACAATCGCTACCAAAGCAGCACCTACGCGGGCTTTATAGGAACCGCATCGTCCGGAACGATTCCCGCCGACGCCACGATCAGCATTTCTCCCCAAGGATTAATCAGTTATTAAATTTTCGTTGTCGGGCCGCCCCAGCGGTGACTTGAAGAACGGTCCTATTGAGCGACCCGCTAACCGGCGCATTAGCGTAGGCTCTTTGTTGTACTCGATTTATCATCTATATCAAAATCCCCGACGTTAGTCGGGGATTTTTGGATACAGTGATTTATTTTCCCTCACGTTCTGGTCTGATGCGGAACAGCTCATTCTGAATCTCTTCGATGCGAACTTTCAGTGCTTCAATATTTTTCACGTATGCTTTGACCTCAGGATTTTCGCTCGTTTCGCCCCGGATACTAGCCAGTAGATCTTCGTCATATTTCGCATCAAGAACCGATAACATATGAAAAAGTTGATCGTTCTTTTCATGAAGCTCCTTTTCATATTGCTCAGCCTCTGGATGTTTTCCAGTAATATCAAAGCTTTCAACAGAAGCCATAATGGTTGGTGTTTTTATGATTGTTCGACCTTGGCTTAAGAATATCGTGTCGGTAGGTGCTGTCAATGTCGACTTTCTAGCAGAATACGTCACGCCTTTTCTTTTTCTACCACCTGCCCCTTAAGGCTCGGTTCCCAGGCGGTCCGACTGCGACATCATTCGACAGTTTATTAAGGTTACCAGTCGGGCCGCCGGGAATCGAACCCGGTCTAAACGCACCCCATGCGCTCGTACTACCGGTATACTACGGCCCGTTTCGGAATATTATACGAAAAGCTTCACGTGGTCCATGATCATTGAAAAAATTTCATCACGGGATAAATCTTCTTCTTTCGTAGGACCTTTTTGCTGTTCTTTCTCTTTCATTACTCCATCTATGATGCGGAGGATCTGAGAATAACTTTCCACAAGCTGAGGCTTGTTATGCTTCCGAGCGTAATTACGAAATGTCTGAAGTTGGGCAGTAATTTCGATAAGAACCATCTTGTGTAAAGGATGTCGAGCTAAAGCTTCGCGAACCTTGGAATATTCTTTAATGACGTTCTGAGTTGCCGGGGATAATTCGCCGGAGCGTCTGCTCTCTGTGATATTTTTTCTCATTCGAATGGACCGAAGGATAAGATTCGAAATGTCTTCCACGGTTTTATGATCGGCCCCGACAACAACGCTAGGAATCCCGGCCATTTCCCCTCGAAACGTTTTAAGATCTTCAGCATCCGATTGGAAATATTTCACGCGAGAAAGCTTGCCTTTTTCTATATGACTTCGAATGCCGTCGAATTTTTTTGAAAGATCTTTTGAGCTTTTGGTAACGTCGATGGCGAGGGCGAGATGGGAGGACGATCCGTCTTGTTCAAACTCAACAATGCTATCAATTTTGTTCACGACGTCATCATAACGAGACGGCACGATGACGCTGGCGTTAGGCCCCATGAGGTCGCTTTCGTCGATCTCATGATTGACGGTCGCTTCGAAAAGTTTGCCAAATTTTGTTGATCGGTCATTTGTGAATGTGGCTTCACGTCTGGCCAATTCTTTTTGATCTTCGCGGATGATGGTTTCCCCGTAGTGGTCCATAAAGGATTCCATCTGAATAGCCTTGGCCTCGTTCTCCGGGACAAGGACTTCATAGAGAGCTTCTTCTGCTTCCGGAAGTCGTTCTTCTGAGCGATGAGTCGTAAGTTCTTCCTCCGGAGAGAAACTTTTCATTTTGAGATTATACCGCCGCAGCCGTGGTAGCTTGCGCCGGAGCTTTCTTCACCACCCTGTGTGCCGTCTTATGGAGCGTCTTCAGGCATTGCGTGCAAAGCAGTGTCCGCTTGCCGTCGAGGCGGCCGTATTGCAGGTTTGGATATTTGCGTGACCAGTTCACCGGATTATAGTGGCCGCGAAGCAGGCGCCGCGCGCCTTGCATCTGAGAGCCCTTTCCACATCGTGCACATTTTCTCATAGTTTTCAAAGTATATAGGAAGACCGCAGCTCTTGCAAGCTGCGGCGTCTGTCTCTGTGCTTAGTCCGCTCGCACCTGGAGCTTCCGCGTTTTTTTCTTGCTCGCCTTCGGAAGGTGCACGGTGAGGATGCCATTTTTGAACGTGACCTCGGCGTTTTCCGGATCCACCTCTTGCGGAAGAATAATAGAGCGGCCGAATCTGCCCCAATAACATTCCTGGTATAAATAATCTTCGTCGCGCACATTTTTCTCGCGGGCGCGGGTGCCGCGGATCGAAATCGAATCGGTCGTCACCGTGATGTCGAGATCATCGGGGCTTATGCCCGCGATCGCTGATTCGACGACGATATCGGTCGGCGTCTGGTAAACGTCGACGGTGAGCTGGCCTTCCGGTTCGCCGTCTGCCCAGTCGCTTGCGTCGCGCTTGGTCTTCATGCGTGGCTTTGCCGACGACAAAACGCCGGAGTTCGCCCGCGCAAGTTCCACCTCCACCGGTTCTTCTTCGGTTTCCGCATTGGCGTTTACGTTTCCTCCCGCCAAATGTTCAAAATATTTTTCGTCGTTTTGGTCCATGATAATTCGTGATGATCAGCTTTGTGTAACCGCCACCGGTTGCGCCTTTAGTTTCTCAAAATCATTCAATACAAAAAATCCTATCACCAATAAGAATATCACAGCATAGGCGATGTCGCCATAGTTTAAGACGAGATAATTGAACGCGGCATGGATGCAGGTGGCGGCGATGAATCCGGGAATCAAATAGCGCTTCACCTGTTTGCGCGCGAGGCCGAGCGCCCAATAATAGCCGACGATCGCCGAAGTGAGCGAGTGGAGTAGGGTGGCTCCGATAAAACGCAGCGATGCGGTTTGGAAGATTGTTGCGATGAGCGCCCCTTGTGATCCCGTGACCGATAAATTCGCAACGGCGCCGATATTCTCGAGCGTCGCAAAGCCGAGTGCGGCGACGACCATGTAGATCATGGCGTCGACCGGTTCGTCGAATTCTGGATTCTTCGCGATAACAAAATGCGCCGCCGCAAATTTCATAAGTTCTTCGATACAGGCGAGCGCGAGGAGCGACAGGATGGAAAGCTCCTGAATACCAACCTGCGCCGCGACGCCATTAAAAATTTCTTCGATGCCGATCGTGAAAAAGCCGAACGCGATACCCACGACGAACGTGAGCGCGATGAGACGTTTCGGTTCCGGATGCGGATCTTCGCCGAGATAAAAAACGAGCCAGGCGAATCCGGGGAGGAGGCCGACGATGAGCGCCACGATGGCCATTGCTTTTAGTGTAACAAACATTTACATTTTAGATAGCTTTTCTAGCTTATTTACCATCACTATATTTCGGAGGGAGGAAGGAAAACAGATGAATCGGTTGATGAGGGCTTTTTTCGAGCAGATGGAGAGGGAGTTCCGTGGGGTGGTTTTCGATGACGTTCTCATCGCGGACCGCTACACACGGCTTCAACCTGGGGATGAGATTTCTCTCGAAGCCAGGTTCTCCCGGAACGTCCCGTTGAAGATTCCCATGGTGAGTGCCGCCATGGACACCGTTACCGAGTCTCGCATGGCTATCGCCATGGCCGAGCACGGCGGACTTGGCATCATCCATCGTAACCTCAGCCCCGAGGACCAAGTGATCGAGGTTGAGCGGGTGAAGTTTTATCGTTGGGGGATGATCGCGAAACCGATTACCGTTCGAGGTGATGAGACGATCGCTTCCATTGAAAAGATGTGCAGGGGACATCGTCCAGAGTTTACCTTTCGAACGTTTCCCGTTCTTGGCGAGCGCGGAAATCTCCTCGGGCTTTTGACCGGAAGAAATTTTCGCAAATCCGCTAATCATGAGAGCCGCGCCCGCGATGTGATGCGTCCTTTAAAAGATCTTGTCACCGCCAGCCCGGCAATCACGGCATCTGAAGCAGAAGATATTCTCACCAAGGAAGACAAAACGGTTCTGCCGCTCGTTGATGACGACAAGCGGTTCGCCGGGATGTATCTTTTGAAAGATATCAAATCCACCATATCACCCGACGCCGCCTTCTATAATGTTGACGGCAATGGTCGCTTTCTCGTCGGTGCTGCCATCGGCACCGGTCGAGACGCTTTCGAACGAGCGGAGCTGCTTGCTGGCAAGGCGGATGTTCTCGTGATTGATGTCGCCCGCGGGAATGCAGAAGTTGCCATCAAAACACTTCGCGAGCTCAAAAAGAATCTACGCAAAAAAGTCGACATCGTTTTCGGAAATATCTCCGAGGCCGATGTCGTCGACATGATCGTGAACGCTGGAGCCGATGGCATAAAAGTCGGCCAAGGTCCCGGATCTATTTGCACGACCCAGGACGTGACCGGCGTTGGTTGCCCTCAGCTCACGGCTATCGCTAATGTTGTGCGTGAACTTGATCGTTTGGCAGTTACGGAAATTCCCGTGGTTGCTGACGGCGGCATCGTGAAATCCGCAGATGTCATCAAGGCCCTCGCTGCGGGCGCGAGTTCCATTATGGCAGGAAACCTGTTCGCGGGTTTGGATGAGTCGTCCGGCAAAATGATCAAACATCGCGGCAAGCTCTATAAGGCTTATCGCGGTATGGGATCTCGTGCCGCGATAAGTGACGCTCTTGGCTCGCGGGATCGTTACGGACAAGCAGGGGCAAATCCGTCACAAATTGTTCCCGAAGGCCTCGACGGAGCGGTTCCCTACAAAGGCGGACTAAAGAAAGTGCTTTTTGAAGTCATTGGGGGAATTCGCGGCGGAATGGCATCGATAGGTGCTGCAACAATCCCGGAATTATGGGAAAAGGCAGAGTTCCGAGTCATGTCTGTTGCTGGCCAGAGAGAATCGCATCCGCACGACGTTGAAGAAGTCCACGATCATTGGGAAATGGAGGTGAATCCCCATGCTTAGCCAAGAATTCCTCGTGGGGCTGCGCGTGCTTGCTATCGTGTGTACTCAATGGGGCGACACCGGCAAGGGAAAGTTCGTCGATTACTTCGCCGCTGACTGGGCAGACATCATTGCCCGTGGCACCGGCGGAGCGAATGCGGGGCATACCATACGGAGCGGAGATAGGGAATTTGTGTTCCACCTCCTGCCGTCGGGCATGCTTCATGACAAAATAAACATCATCGGTTCCGGTGTCGCGGTTGATCCAGGCATCGTGATCAATGAACTTATGGAGCTTGACCAAGCCAATATCTCGATGCGAAAGCTTGGCATATCGCTCAACGCCCGGCTTGTTCTGCCGCAACACATCGCGCTGGATCGTGTCCGCGAATCGCTGGATGTGGATAAAATCGGGACGACAGGACGGGGGATGGGGCCGGTGTACACTGACCACGTTGCCCGACTCGGCCTCGTCGTTAACGATCTCTTAAACCCCGATGTGTTTCGAAGGAAACTCCATCGCAATCTTGAAGAGAAAATCCGCGTGCTCAAAACCTACGATCCAGAAATCGTTCGTGCGGTGATGGAACAGGAAATTCTCGGAGGAGGTATATTTTTCCACCCCAAGAACATCTTTGACGAAGACTCGATCGTGGATAAGTACGTCATAGAATATGGCGACACGCTCAAGGAGTTCATCAAGGATACCGATGTCATCATGCGTGATGCCCTTCGTGCCGGAAAGCATATTTTGCTTGAAGGCGCGCAAGGCAACATGCTGTCGGTCGACTACGGAACCTATCCCTATGTCACCTCGTCCGATTGTTCGGTTGCCGGCCTTGCAAAGGGCGTCGGCCTTTCTGAATCGGACGTCAACCTTGCCCTCGGCATCGTGAAAGCGTTTTACATGACGAGGGTCGGGCAAGGACCATTTCCCACCGAACTTGGCGGGAATGGTTCTGAAGCGTGGTGTCGCAGGGCAACGCGCATGAGCGAAGTTGAATGCTATCCGGATGTGTCGATTACCGACACCGACGAACACAGGCTCGGCGTCGCAGTCCGCCGCATCGGCAATGAATACGGCGCCACGACCGGCCGGCCACGCCGAACAGGATGGCTCGACCTGCCGTTGCTTCGGTACTCATCCCGAATCACCGGCAATAACGCGATCCTCACCAAGCTCGACGTGCTTGATGGAATTCCCGAGGTAAAAGTTTGCACGGCATACATTTACCAAGGGCCTGACTATTGGCATGGCGAAAAGAAAATCGGCGACGGCGATCGGATTGAGGTAGCGATTCCGGATCTTGAAGTCATGCGCCACTGCAAGCCGGTCTACCAGACATTTCCTGGCTGGGAAGGCCCGCTCCGAGGCCTACGCTCATTCCATCAATTACCCGAGCCGCTGCAAAACCTCATCAAGTTTTTTGAGACGGCAACCGGCATTCGGGCAACTATCGCATCAGTTGGTCCCGATCGCGATGACACCATCGTCATCCGACGGCCCCAACTCTACACAGCCGAGCTATAACGCTCGGCTGTTTTTTATTACTCCCACCGCTCCACCATGAGCATCCTGCCCGGGCGGAAGATTTGATAAATTTCTTCCGTGATGAATGGCATAAAAGGATGCAGCATTTTTAGTGAATCAAGGAGGAGTGATTCAAGGAGCGCATACGCTGCCGATTTTTCCTCGGCAGTTCCGTCGCGGAGCTTATCCTTTTGCTCTTCTATTATCTTGTCGGCGAGGGTGTGCCAGATATAGTGATAGAGTTTTTCCGCAGCGAGATGGAACTCGAACTCATCGATGTGGGTGGTCACTTCTTTTTTGAGCGCCGCGAGCTCTTGTATATATTCATTTTTTGCAAGGTTCCTTTCACTCGCAATCCCATCGACTGGCTTATTCATTTGTATGAACCGTGCGATATTCCAAATCTTCGTTGAAAAGTTCCGATAGCCGCGGATGCGGTCTTCGGAGAGTTTGATGTCATTGCCGGCCGAGGCGCCGATGATGAGCGAGAGGCGAGTGGCGTCCGCTCCGTATTTGTCCGCCATTGCGAGCGGATCGATGCCGTTGCCGAGCGACTTCGACATTTTTTGCCCTTTTGCATCGCGCACGAGGCCGTGCAAGTACACTTCTTTGAACGGCACTTCTCCCATGAGCGCCGTGGACATCAAGATCATGCGTGCCACCCAGAAGAACAAGATGTCATAGCCCGTTTCTAGGACGGTGTTCGGGAAAAACGTTTTGAGGTCATCGGTTTTTTTCGGCCAATTAAAAACCGAGAATGGCCAGAGGCCCGACGAAAACCATGTGTCGAGCGTGTCCGGATCTTGCGTCCAGCCGTCGCCAGGCGATTCGAGGCCGACGAACGTTTCTTCCCCTTTATACCAAACAGGAATCTGATGCCCGAACCAAATTTGCCGCGAGATGCACCAATCGTGGAGGTTTTCGATCCAGTTATAATAAATTTTTTCGAAGCGGTCCGGAAGGATTTTAATCGAGCCACCCTCAACGGCCGATTTCATGAGCTGCTTCAAGGTCACAGAATCATTACCGTGTTTTGAAGCGTGTCCGTGCGGCGCGGGGGAAAACTGTTTGTCCACGGCGATAAACCACTGCTTCAAAATTTGCGGCTCAATCACGCCACCGCCGCGGCTGTCGGTTGCAATACGATGCACATATTTTTCATCGATTTTTTCGATGAGGTTTTTGCTCTTTAGTTTTTCAACGATGAGGGCGCGGGCCTTCTTGATGTGTGCGCCGGCAAAATCTCCGGCGATGGGAAGCAGCTTGCCTTTGAGATCGATAATCTGCTCCATGTCGAGATGGTTGCGCTCCGCGATGTCAAAGTCGGTTGCGTCGTGCCACGGCGTGATCGTCATCACGCCCGTTCCAAACGCCATATCAATAGAGGAGTCTTTGATGACCGTTGCCGTTATCGGGCCGTTGATCCACTCGAGCTCTATGGTTTGCCCGTTTTTATATGATGCATAGCGTTTGTCGTCCGGATGCATCACCACATATTTATCGCCGAATTTCGTTTCCGGACGCGCGGTTGCGATGGTGAACGGGCCGTATTTTAAATAATAGAGGGGGACCGTTTCTTCTTCCCACTCGATTTCATCATCCGAGACCGTCGTCTGGAGCTCAGGATCCCAGTTGACGATCCGGTTGCCGCGATAGATGAGGCCAAGATCGTAGAGTTGTTTGAAGGCGGTGCGGACAGCGCGTTCGCGCGTTGCGTCGAGCGTGTAGGCTTCGCGGGTCCAGTCGAGCGATGCGCCGAGGCGCTTCACCTGACGCACGATCGTATCATGGCTCGCATGGGCAAACGCACGGACGCGCTCCAAAAATGCTTCACGGCCAAGATCGTGCCTCGTTTTTTTATCTTTTTTTAATAATTCTTTTTCAACTTTTGATTGGGTGGCGATCGCTGCGTGGTCGGTGCCCGGAACCCAGAGCGTGCGCTTGCCCTGCATGCGCGCATAGCGGACCATGATGTCTTCGATTGCGAGCATCGCTGCATGTCCCATATGCAATTCACCCGTCACATTCGGTGGGGGAAGAATGATGGAAAATGGTTTTGCGTCGCGCGGCGTGATGCCCTTTTCGACACAAACATCGGGGTTGAAAACCCCCGATTCCTCCCAGGCCCGGTAGATCCTTTCCTCGACTTCACGGATATCGTAGCGGGATTCCATAGTTTCCATGGTATCATAAAAGAAAAGGTCGCGACCTTACATTTATTTTTCCCTATGGCTGAAGAACGCAAAAAATGTGTCTGCGGATGCGACGGCAACGGGACGTGCATGTGTGGCTGGCATCACGGACATATGTTGTTCCGGTTGCTTATCGGCATTATCATCCTTATCCTCGTTTTCTGGTTCGGCGTTAAACTCGGCGAACTTCGCGAGATCGTGCGTGGAGGATATGGTGGCGGTCAGTATTATCCGATGATGCGGTATAGGACGATGCCCAGCATGACGACCATGCCAAGCCCGACGGCTACCCCGTCGACTACGGCAACTCCGTAAGCGCCATACGAACCGTCATTGGTTTATAAAAAGACCGGACGACATTGCTCGCCCGGTTTTTTTGATGGTGCTTCGATGATACAATAGGAACATTCCATGATTTCGTTTCGCGTTGTAAAAAAATCACAAAAGAGCCGGGCGCGTCTCGGTGTTTTGAAGACGCCGCATGGCGAAGTGGAGACTCCGTCGCTTGTGCCGGTGGCAACGCTCGCGGCCATAAAAGCATTGAGGAGCGATGAGGTTGCAGCAACAAAGACGCAGATCGTCATTTCGAACACCTATCATCTCCACCTGATACCCGGCGAAAAAATTGTAAAAGATGCGGGCGGCCTGCACACTTTTATGAACTGGCCAAAGCCGATGATGACGGACTCGGGCGGTTTTCAGGTTTTCAGTCTTGGGTTCGGCCGCGACTTGGGCGTTGGAAAAGTGACGAAACACGAACCGGCGTACGGCGATAAATTTGAGAACGCCGCGGCAAAAGCCCGTATCGTTGGAAAAGGGGAGCAGCCAAGATTTTTGAAGATCACGGACGACGGCGTGCACTTCGCGTCGCCGCTTACCGGCGAGAAATTATTTCTCAACCCCAAAACTTCGATAAAAATCCAGGAGGCGCTCGGCGCCGATATCATGTTTGCGTTCGATGAATGCACGCCGCCGAAGGTGACCCACGAATATATGAAAATTTCATTAAACCGCACGAACCGATGGGCAAAAGAATCGCTCGACGCGCGACGCACCAAGCAAGCGCTGTATGGCATTATACAAGGATCGTTTTATGAAGATCTCCGGAAGGAAAGCGCGCGGTTTGTGAACCAGCTCGATTTTGACGGGTTTGGCATCGGCGGCGATCTTGGCGATTCGAAAACCGGCACGCAAACTATTCTGCGGTGGACGTTGCCGCTTCTTGATGAGCGGAAATCGAGGCACTTGCTTGGCATCGGCAAGATTGAGGATATTGAGCCCATCATAAAAAGCGGCGTCGACACGTTTGATTGCACGGTGCCAACGCACTATGCCCGCCGCGGCGTTGCATTCACAAGCAAGGGTCCGGTGAATTTTCGGAGCGCATCGCTTCTCAAAGATAAAAACCCAATCGACCGCACATGCGATTGCATGATTTGTGGGCAGTATCGCCGGAATTACATCGCCCACCTTGTGCGCGCAAAAGAAATTTCCGGAGGCGCACTGCTCACCTTCCATAATCTTTATTTCTTCAATGCGTACGTGGAAAAAATCCGCGAAAAAATAAAAGCGGGAAAGTTGTGAGCAATAAAAAACCGCCTCACTCAGCGTGAGGCGGAAGATTTCTTAAGGCTGTCATCGTTCTTTCGCGACGAACCTGCAATCCCAAACAATTTTCAGGAAAGGCGTTGCCTTGGCGCGGAGCTCTTGCCATTCTTCTTCCTGCTCCATCGGCAGAGATTCAAGGTTGCGTGCAGCTTCGAGGAGGTAGCCCATTCTCTTGACGAGTCTGCGGACGATTTCCCGGTTGGACTCATGGAAAAGTTCTTTCTCTGTGCCGACTTGGAGCGGCATGAGGGCCTCGAGGATGCGGTCGAAGGCGGTCGGTGCCATCGCCAATACGAGGTGCCATTGGGGCTTTCCATCGAGCATACCCCAACAGTCAAGAGGATAGAGCTCATATTTCTTTGCAGAAATGATGGTCAAAGCATAGCCCAACGGTATGGTGAAACACTCCAGCTCTTTCCCTGGGCGTTGCCAGCCAAGAACGGCGTCGGTATCGTGAATTTCTACGGCGTGGAACGTCCCAAGCTTTTCAAGACGGAAAAATTCTTGGGGGTCGGAGTATACCGTATCCCAACACGGGGGATGGTTTTGGTGGCGATCAGGATAGAGAACGCGGATTTCATGTTTTTTGGGATAAGCGTAAAATGCAGCAAGCATAAAGCCTCCGTACTGAATTTACCATCGCCCTGAATCCATCAAATGTCAAGATCTCCTTGCGCCCGAAGCGAGTAGCGCTTTTTTCGCCAATACGCCATCGCGCCTGAGGCGCCGATCATGGCGGCGTTATCCAAATTATAAACAAACGAAGGTACAAAAAATTGCAGGCCGTATTTTCTGCTTTCATCCGCGAGGCGGGTTCGAAGCGCGTGGTTCGCCGCAACGCCGCCGCAGAGGATGATGGATCGTGCGTCTCGAGCGTCCGCGGCTCGCATGGTCTTTGCAACGAGAACATCGAGGGCTGCCGCTTGGAAACTCGCCGCAACATCGCGCTGCATCTTTTTCCGCACGTTTTTGGAAAGTTTTTCAAAGCGATGGTCGCGCAGATAATAGAGCACGGCGGTTTTGAGTCCGGAGAAGCTGAAGTCAAAACTTTTATCATTGAGCATCGGACGCGGGAAATTGATTGCGGTTGCCGGACCCTCGGCGGCCAGTTTTTCTATTTCCGGCCCGCCCGGATAGGGGAGACTGAGTAAGCGTGCCACTTTATCGAATGCTTCACCGGCGGCATCGTCGCGCGTTTCGCCGAGGCGTTTCCATGTTGAAAATGATTTCACGTCGAGGATGATCGTGTGACCGCCGGAAACGATAAGCGCGATCGCGGGAAATATTTTTTTGGGCGATAATGCTGCGCTAGATTTTTTTGTGGTTTTGGCTGGTGCCGACAAGAGAAAACTATAGAAATGACCCTCGAGATGATTCGCGCCGACAAGCGGCTTTTTGTGAGCACGCGCGAGCACTTTTGCAAATTCGATGCCGGTCCAAAGCGCCGGCTCAAGCCCCGGTCCAACGGTCACGGTGATGAGATTGATTGACTGCCACAATTTCTTTTCTTTTGAGCCGCCCGCCGTTCCGAACATCTTCTTATAGAGCACCGGCAAATTTTTGAGATGCTCGCGCTTTGCGAGATTGGGCACCACGCCGCCGAACGGCCGGTGTATGGTTATCTGCGAAGCGACGAGGTTTTCTAAAACTCGAAATCGTGGCGTGCGAACGCCGCCGCGGACGTCGAGGAGTGCGAGACCCGTCTCGTCGCACGATGTTTCGATGGCGAGTAATTTCATGCCATTTAGTGTAGCAGACTGAAATAAAAAAATAACCCCGCGGTGGTGTTCGCGGGGTTGCGTGAAAAACCTCTAGAGGGGATCTCCTTTTTGCAGGCACACTTCCAGGTGCTCATAGAACGTTGTTCGTGTGCAGATCTCGTATCGAATGAGGTCGGTCCGATAATGCGACCAACCAGTTGTGCGGAGACTATACAAGAGAAGAAGAGCTTTTTGATAGTCCTCTTTGTTCGTTATATAGCGGCACAATCCTTCCTTAACGACCTCAATGCGGAACCGAGACAACATTGCCATCTGGATCGTGGTTTGGTTGATGTCGCCGCGGAGTTCGAAGCGATGGATCAGGCACATCGGGCGGTCGTGCAGCCGGTCGAATTCTTCAAGTACTTTTTGGACAATCGTAATCACGATGAGCATGCGCCGGCGCTTGAGAATAGCCGTGGCAACGTTTCGAATCGGGGGCGGCAGATAGCTGCGAAGGTTATATCCTGTTATCGTTTCCATCGGTCAATACCTCAATGTGGGATGGGGGATACTGCCCATACCATAGAGGAACTTGTCTTTCCCGTCAATTTCCGGTTAAATGAGAGGCACACTGATTGGCCTCATCGTCTAATGGCTAGGACAGCGCCCTTTCACGGCGTAAATCGGGGTTCGATTCCCCGTGGGGCTACGACAACAAACAAGAAAGCTCCTGAGAAGGTACGCGGTCTCGCGCTGCTGCGCGAGCCGCTCCGCTCTCGGCACCTTCGTGCCTCCGAGAGCCCTTCTCAGGAGCTTTCTTGTTTGTTGTTTGTTTCATGGAGGAATCGAACCGCCGGAGCGGATTTTTTCAGCAGAAAAAATCCGCGAGGCGGTGCCCAGGCCAAACGCGAGCGACGGCGAGCGTTTGAGCCGCGGGGCGATTCCCCGTGGGGCTACAACGAAAAAATACGCCGCAGTGAAAAAACTTCACTGCGGCGTCCTCAGGTTGTCATCCTACTCCAGGTCCCATCTCGGATCTAGCTTCGCGATCTTGACAACTTGTTTGTTAAACCTGAAGTCGTCACTGTCAGATGCCCATATATCACACCAGACATCGATTTTCCGAGAATTCTCGTGGTACCAAATTTCCCTGATGTGGGCATGTGGGGTAGCGTGGCTGTTTTCCCCAGAAACATCGAGCGATAATATCATGCCTCGAGCAGGGAGAAATGGGAAATCTATTGTTCTTGTTAAGGAACAAGATGCCCCGCGGGTTTTCCCGGTTTTGAGCAAGACGTGAACTATGCATTGCATATGGTGTCTCCTCTGGACGATATGGTAACATGTTTCTCTAAAATTGGCAAGTCTCAAAGGGAACCGTATTTGACATCTTTCATACTACGACGTATAATTTCGCGCAGGAGGCCTTTTATGGCTCGAGAGAAAGAGCAACAGGAATATCATGATAACGGCGTTTTTCTCGGTGGTCCGGAAGACCCGGAAGAGCAGCAGGAAGCTTTGCGTCATCTGGAAATGATCGGACCGACGCCCAACCTTTCCGAAGAAGAATCGTGATGAGTTCGCACGTCTCGCCGCCGGAGTATATCTGGCGGCTTTTCTATACTTGCAACCTAGGAATGATATCGCTATCATCTTTTTCAGGGGAGGGCATTGACATGATTTCAAAAGCGGAAGAGATGGAACTGGTCCGGCGGGCTCAGCAAGGAGACGAGTGTGCATTCGAACGCATCCACCAAGAACATAAGCGGAGGGTTTACGTGTTGTGTTTGGCATTGACCGGCAACGGTTTCGACGCCGAAGACCTTACGCAAGAAACTTTTTTGCTGATTTTTCGGAAGATTGGGATGTTTCGGGGTGAGGCTCGGTTTGCCACGTGGCTCTACAGGATCGCTGTAAATTCAGCGTTGCAGAGTCTCCGTAGGAAAAGACTCTGCATGACCTCTTTGGAGCGTACGGTGAGATCCAGGTTTCATGGGGATGCGTCTGCGAGCGAAGAGAGTGTCCAGTCGTTTCTTCCCGTCCGAGACCCGCGACTCCACGCTTCGGCTGAACGTATCGCGCTCGTGCAAGCCATTAAACAATTGCCGAGCGGCTATCGAACCGTTTTCGTTCTTCACGAGGTTCACGGCTACGAACACCGGGAAATTGCTGCGATGATCGGCACATCGATCGGAAATTCGAAATCTCAACTGCACAAAGCGAGGGGCAAACTTCGCGATGCGCTTGGTGAGGAAAAAGATTTCTGGCTTTCGGGCCTGTGACCAGTCACTATGAAAAAGTCGGCGCTCATGTTCTGGGCGCCGTTTTATTGCGAATCTGCGCGTTTCTGATGTATGGTAGTACGTGAGATAATATTCTTTATGAAACGTTACTTTGAAATCCTGCCGGGCCTGCTCGCATGGGGGACGATCATGCTCGTGATCCTTTTCTCGTGGCTCCTGCCGGTCTGGGTTTCCATCTTTATAATCCTTTTTGACATCTACTGGCTTTTGAAGACGGTGTATCTTTCGCTCCATCTCCGGGCGACGTTCAGTGCGATGCGGGAAAACATGAAGATCGATTGGCTGAGAAAACTTGATGAATTGCCGAACGGCCGCGCCGGATGGGAGGGGATTCGGCACCTTGTGGTTCTGCCGATGTATAACGAGCCGTATGAGATCGTGCGCGAAAGTTTTGAAAGTTTGGCGCGTTCGCACTATCCAAAAGAAAATATTTTTATCGTACTTGGCCTCGAAGAGCGGGCCGGCGCTGCGGCGCAGGAAACCGGCAAGAAAATTCAAGAAGCATTCGGCGCGCGCTTCGGGAAATTTTTGGTGACGACGCATCCGGCGAATATCGCTGGTGAAATGCCCGGCAAAGGGTCAAACGAAGCATGGGCGGCGCAACAAGCAAAAGCAAAGGTGATCGACGGCGATGCGACGGGCGCAACGATCGATTATAAAAAAGTTCTTGTTTCGGTATTCGACGTGGATACGCAGGTATATCCGGAGTATTTTGGACGGCTTACGTACGCGTTCTTCACGGCAGAAAATCCATTGCGCGCCATCTACCAACCAATCCCGCTCTTCACAAATAATATTTATGAAGCGCCGGCGCTCGCGCGCATCGTCGCGTTCTCAACGACGTTCTGGCAGATGATGCAACAGGCGCGGCCGGAGCGTCTCACCTCGTTTTCGTCGCAGGCCATACCGCTTGCGACGCTCGTTGAAATCGGTTTCTGGGAAAGAGATATCGTCTCCGAAGATTCGCGGGTTTTCTGGCAGGGATTTTTGAAATATCACGGCGACTTCCGCGTGCATCCGCTCCTTTATCCGGTCTCGATGGATGCAAACGTTGCGCCGACATTCTGGGGGACGATGAAAAATATTTATTTGCAACAGCGGCGTTGGGGCTGGGGCGTGGAAAATATTCCATACATGCTCGAAGGATTCCGGAATGATCCAAACATTCCCGATGGCAAAAAGCGCTATTGGCGATTTAATACGATCGAAGGATTCCATTCGTGGGCGACAAACTCGCTTATGATCTTTGCCCTTGGATGGTTGCCGCTCTTTCTTGGCGGCAAACACTTCGGCGCAACGCTTCTCGCGTTCTATCTGCCGCACGTGACGCGATGGATTGTTTCGCTCTCGATGGTTGGCATCGTGAGTTCGGCGATCCTCGCCATCATACTATTGCCAGCGAAAGCGACGGGTATCCGACCGCAGGATTATTTTATCTATTTCATTCAATGGATACTTATGCCGATTACCCTCATTGCGTTCGGCGCGATGCCGGGCCTCGACGCGCAGACGCGTCTCATGCTCGGCGGCAAATATCGTCTTGGTTTTTGGGTGACACCCAAAGTTCGGCGGCGGAACGCGTAGTGCGCATATAGTATAATAGAAGTATGCGAAAGGGATTTACGCTGATCGAGCTTTTGATTTACATTGCCATTTTTACGATCGTGATGGTCGCGTTCACGGGGATGCTCATTTCTATCACGCAAGTGCAGACGCAGCAGACCGCCGAGAATGAAGTGACGTCGCAAAGCCAGTTTCTCTTGCAGCAAGTCCAATATTATATCGGCCAATCGAGTTTGATCGACATGCCGCAGGATACTGCAACGACGACACTCGATTTGCGGATGGCGAACTTGTCGAACGATCCGACGCTCATCACGCTTTCGGGCGGGACGGTCTATCTCACCCAGGGGAATAGCGCCGCGCAGCCACTCACGTCGAGCAAGGTCACGGTTTCAAATCTCAGCTTTACCAAACATTCGAACGCTCCGGGGCACGATTCGGCGAGCGTCACGTTTACGGTTGCCTACAATACATCGAATCCATTGCAGGCATTCGCGCAAATGTTCCAAACATCCGTCGCGCGGGTTTCGGCGTCGACATTTGATTCAAATTTGATTCCTTCAACAACGAATGCATGGTCGCTCGGTCTCGGCACAAACGCATGGACATCGGTCGACGGCCTCATCAATTTTAATAGCGGCGCAACCGAGGTTGCGATCGGAATGTCAACGCCGCAATCGACGCTCGACGTGAATGGCGGCGTGCGCATGGATCCGCAGACGGCGTCGCGTCCAACGTGCACGGCGACGATCGACGGGGAATTTTGGGTGGTCTCCGGCCTCGCAAGTTCAACCTCGGATACCGTTGCTGTGTGTCTCTACAACGGCTCTGGATACGCGTGGCATTCGTTCTGATGAAATGGCTTATAATAAATTTATAATCACATGACAAAAGGGAAACTCATCATACTCGCACTCGTTATTGTCGCTTTGGTGGTTGTGCTTGTGGTCTGGTTGGGCGTGAAACCGAATTCGGGGACGACAGCCTCAACGAATACCGCAGAAACTGGAACGGGGACAACTGCCGCCGGTGCGCCTGCGGGAACAACGCAAACCCGTGCTCCTGCGCCGCAGAACATCGTTGTGCCTGGAGTTGGCGCTCAGGTCTCCTCGTCGAACGTTGCCGCACCGCAGGTTGTGACGCCGGCGAATTCGCACAGCACATCGGAGCTTCGCAGCTTTACCATCACCGCCGAGGACGGCAAGTTCACGCCGAACACGGTGATCGTGAATCAGAATGACGTGGTGAATCTGGTGATCTCGGCAGTCGGCGCAAGCTATGACTTTACTCAGCCCGATTATGGATTCCACGTTTCCATTCCGGCGGGCCAATCCAAGACGATCCAGTTCGGCGCGACGGCATCCGGTCAGTTCACCTTCTATTGCGCATCGTGCGGCGGCCCGGCGAAGGGTCCGATTGGCTATATTATTGTGAAGTGAAGAAGCGTGTCGTCAAAAAAACGGTTGCAAGAAAAAAACGGAAGCGCCGCGATCAACGGCCATTTCAGTTTTTGGCGGGTATCTTTATCGGTGCATTCATCGCCGGTATGTTTTCGTGGGCGGTTGCGAGCGCCTTCAACGGCCCCGGCAATAATTCTGCAGGCGTCGGTAACGGAGCGATTGGCGTCGACGTAGCGAATGATATCAGCGTGGGGACTTCGTCGCCCGTGAGCGGCGTAACCGGCGTACGGGTTATGATCGTTGGATCGACGACGGATAGTTCGGCGTACGGATTAGAGATTTTGGAATCGAATGGAACGCCGGTCATTTATACGCGCAACGACGGCGCGGTGAGCGTGGGCACGACGACGATGACCGCCGGTCAGCTCACCGTGCAAGGAAATCTTTCAGCGTCAGGAAATATCACGTGCGGCGGATCCTGCTCCGGCAATGTGGCGGCGGGCAATGTGACTGGCGGGGTTTTCGGATCGCTCACCGGTGGCGGGAATTATGCATTTCCCACAGGAACAAGTCTTGGCGTTGCAACGGCGAGCCAAGTTGGCCTGCCGTACACGCTTTCCGACTACGGCACGTTCGGCGTGATCGGCGGCGTATCGACACTTGGCAGTACAACGGTGAACGGCAATGCGACGACGACAAACCTTTCAATCACGGCGCTCGGGAGTTCGGGCAGTCCATGTTTGAGCGTGAACACTGTTGGCGCGGTTGTGACGACAACCTGCGGCGGTGGTGGATCGCTCTCCGGCGGCCAATCGAACTATTATTCCCTCTGGAGCAGCGGTTCCGCACTCACCACATCGAGCTTGCAGGCGAATGGCACCGACACCTACACGCTCTACGGCCTCGGCGTTGGCACCTCGACCATTGAGCCGTCGGGCAACGCCTATTTCACCGGTTCGATCACGTCGAACGGACATACGAACGTTGGACTTCTCACGACAACCAATTTGGATATTACTGGTTTGGCTCAGAGTATTGGAGTGAATTGTTTAGATATCGTGGGGCTCGGCGGCGCTGTCGGTACGACCACGTGCGGCGGGGGGTCACTCTCCGGCGGCCAATCAAATTATTATTCCCTCTGGAGCAGCGGTTCCGCGCTCACCACATCGAGCTTGCAGGCGAACGGCACCGACACCTACACGCTTTATGGCCTCGGCGTCGGCACCTCGACCATCGAGCCGTCGGGAAGTATTTATGTTGCAAACCAATATTTGGGTGGCACAATTTCTGCAAACCAGGTTGCGGCGAACACATTTGCTGCCGGTAATTTTGCTTTCCAATCTAACCTCGGCATTGCAACCGGCAGCGGCGCAAGTTTGCCCTACGCGCTCACGGTCTATGGAACGCTCGGCACAACAGGAGCAACGGCGCTTCAAGGACTCACGGTGAGCGGTGCGGGCACATACGCGGCAACATCCACGTTTAGCGGATCGATTCTCGCCACGTCGTCGCCGCTCTTGCAGGTTCCCGTCGTGAGCGGCGGCTGTGCCCAGGCATCCGGCAGCATCTGCTATTCCACGGCGAACAATCTTTTGGAGACTGCTGATGGCAATGTCACCGCCACCATACCGCGAACGATATTCTTGCGCGCGCTTCCGGCGTGGAAGTCTGGAGGTACGACTGCATCGGACACAATCTCCGGCGTGAACCAGGGGACTGGCGAGGTCGCTTTTCAGACTTCATATACCATCCCGGCGAATTATTTGCTTCAAAATAAAACGCTTGAGCTACAGCTTGGCTTTCAAAACGTAGCCACAACGACAGAACCGACCCACACGCTGCGAGTTGAATTGCGTCAGGCGGGAACTGCTACCACGACCATCTATTCTTCTGTCGCAGGAAAAGCCTGTATTACGCTCCCGTCCACATGTGGCTTTGGTTTGGACCTTGTTATAACAGCACTTACTGTTCCCGGTTCAAATGCTTCAGTCACGGTTGCTTGCGCCTCGTGTTCCGGATTGAACGGCGCGAATGTCCTTGGTCAAAATCAGACGTCTCAAGCTGTTGCGGTGAACACGAACCAAAACCTGATCTTGCAGGTATCAAATCAGGACTCGACGGCAAACGATACGACGTCGCTCATTCTTTATTCGCTCGTCGAAGAAAACTGACGAGAACGTTTGTTATTCCCGGTGCACGCGCTTGCTGAATGCCTCTATTTTCGCACGGAGCGGGGGATAGCTTGCGAGCGTCGGTTCTTCTTGTAATAACTTGAGCGCGATCGTACGGCTGCCCTGCACAAGCTCAGGATTTTTCAATGCTTCCATCGCAATATCCGGCAGACCGGTTTGTGCTTCGCCAAAAAATTGCCCCGGTCCCCGGATCTCGAGGTCTTTTTCTGCGAGTTCAAAGCCGTTTTGCGCTCCGAGGATTGCTTTGAGTCGCGCGGCGGTCGATTCTGACTTTGAATCGGTGAGCAGGAAACAATACGACTGATGTTCACCGCGTCCAACGCGTCCGCGGAATTGATAGAGTTGTGCGAGGCCAAAACGGTCGGCGCCTTCGATGAGCATAATCGTCGCATTCGACACATCGACGCCGACTTCGACAACCGAAGTACTCACCAGAATATCAAACTCGCGTTCTTTGAACGTGCGCATGATGTGTTCTTTTTCTTTTCCCTTCATCTGGCCGTGGAGCATCGCGAGCCGGAGGTCGGGAAACACTTTTTTGGAAAGCCGTTCGAATTCTTCCTTCACCGATTTCAACTCGAGCTGTTTTTGAGCTTGGAATTTTGATTGCGCGCTCGCGTTCTTGCCGTCGGCTTCCTCCGCCGGATCAATGCGCGGACAAATGACGAACACTTGCCGGCCGTTTTTCACCTCGTTGCGGATAAATGTATAGGTCGCGTCCCGTTCGATCGGTGCGACGATCTTGGTTTCGATGGGTTTGCGTCCTGTGGGCAGTTCTGTGATGAGCGAAAGGTCGAGGTCGCCGAATACCGAGAGCATGAGCGTGCGGGGGATCGGCGTGGCGGACATACTGAGAAAATGAGGAATTTGCTTTTCGCTGCGGTTCTTGCGGCTGATGAGCTCCGCGCGCTGGCGGACGCCAAAGCGATGCTGTTCGTCGATGATAACGAGGCCGAGCGACCGGAAAGCGACTGATTTTTGGATGAGGGTATGGGTGCCAAAAATAATTTTCACGTCACCGGCCGCCACCTTTTTATTGAATTCTTGCTTTGAGACTTTTGTCTCAACATCTTTTTCATAGAAAACGACGGCGTTTGTGCCAGTGAGGAGGCCAATCGGCATCTGCGCGCCGCCCGACATTCCGGAGAAAAGTTTTTTCATCGTTTCAAAATGCTGCCGTGCAAGGATTTCCGTCGGCGCCATGAATGCCGTCTGGAGTCCTTGGTCGGCGGCGCCGATCGCCGCGATCGCCGCGACGACCGTCTTTCCGGATCCGACGTCACCCTGGAGCAGGCGATTCATCGGCCTCGGCTTTTCCATATCCTTCATAATCTCCCATAATGATTTTTTCTGTGACGGCGTGAGTTCGAACGGCAATTGTTCGAGAAGCGCTTTAATGCGTTCCACGTCCACCGCGATCGGCGGTGCGTGCTGCGCTGCAAGTTTTGATTTCTGCCGAATATTAAAAAGTTGGAGCAAAAACAAATCTTCAAATGAAAATCGCATTTTTGCGAGTGCTGCCTCGTTTACTTCATCGGGAAAATGTACCTTGCGAACCGCGTCTTCGATGGTCGGGAAATGAAATTCTCTGAGCACAGGGTCCGGAATCCACTCGACAAGTTTTGGATTGCGTTTAAAAACTAACTGCACAACAAATCTGATGCCGCGGGACGTGAGGCCGCGCGTTTCAGGATAGACGGGGACAAGTCGTCCGGTGTGTTTAAGGCCGTTGCCGTTGCGCGAGCCGCCGGACGAATGTTCACTCCGGATCATCTCATGTACTGGATGGCTCAAATAAAGTTCGCCTTCTTCGGATACGGAGACTTTGCCGGCAAAGTTTGCGGTGCGGCCCGCCTTCAAAACGTTGGCGAGATAGGGTTGGTTGAACCAGACGGCGCGGATGGAACCGGTTTCGTCGGCGACCACGCCTTCGACAATGCTCATGCCGCGCCGATAGCTGTGCCGCGAGCGCACCTCTTCGATCACGCCCTGCACGGTTGCCTGTTGCCCCGGTTCGAGTTCGGCGATCGTATAAATTTTTGAAAAATCTTCGTAGCGGACGGGAAAGTGCCAGAGCAAATCGCCTACGGTTTTCACCCCGAGTTTTTCCAGCCGCCGCAAGAAAGGTGCGCGGGCGCCTACGACCTCAAAGAGCGGTGTCTCGAGCGCAAGCTGGGGCATTGGTTTGTGCGTATTGTACCATAGAACCCTGTTTCATAAAATTGTGATAAAGAAATGGCGCTCGCGTGGTGTTCGCGGGCGCCGTAAAATGTTCGCTAAAGGCTGACGGGTGCCAAGGCGAGCTGTTCAGGGTGCACGATTTCGTTCATGATCTTTCCGTGCTCTTTTACCCGGTCAATCCTCATCTGTTTGTAGAATAATGACAGGGCGATCGGCTTCTGTTTGCCGCGCTCGCCGTCCCACATCTGCGATGCCTGCTCGGCATAGTATCTCAGGGTCACGTCGGACGCTGATCCGACTGTTCTTTGGTAAACGTCGACGAATTCTTCTTGGGTGGCGTTTTCTTGAATCAGTTGCTTTTCCTTAAAGACTTGGCAGAGCACTCGCATCATGACCAAATGATTGTTGAGCATGGACATTCCCCCAATGTGAAGTTACCGCCTTGTATCCTAGCACGGTGCGGGGGAATGTGAAACAGTCAAAACCCCTTCACGTCAAGGTTCGATGTTGAAGGTTGGAAAGTTTTAATACAAATACGTTTGCAATAAAAAAGCCCCGACCGAAGTCAGGGCTGTGGCAACCGAAGAGAAGGTACTTATGATTCAGCCGAGGACAGGGATCGAACCTGGACATCCACCCTTGCAGGGCGGCACTCTACCAATTGAGTTACCTCGGCGAGATGAATGGTAGCACGATCACGCCGTGAACGGCAAGAAAGGCTGAGGGGAATGACGATGCAATCACTTTGTTTTCTGCCTGGTGCCCTCGGAGGGAATTGAACCCCCATCTCTTCCTTAGGACGGAATTGTTCGATCCGTTGAACTACGAGGGCGGATAGATTGAAAAAACATGATATCTCTTATACTATAAGTTTGCAACAGGAATCTAGGAAGGGCTCATAGTAAAATGGTATTACGCCTCCATGGCATGGAGGAGGTCGGGGTCCGATTCCCCGTGAGTCCACATGCCGATGTAGCTCAATGGCAGAGCAATCCCTTCGTAAGGGAGAGGTTGGAGGTTCAACTCCTCTCATCGGCTCATCTGATATAATAGAGATATGGCAAGCAGAGAAGTGCCCAAAAGAATCGACCCGGACGAGATGCTGAGGGATATCCAGGTGATTTCCGCTGGCTTGAAGGTGGATCGAGAGGGACGCAAAGAGAAAGCACGTGCTGAAGCCATGAATATAAAAATCAAAGAATACCGTGAGCGGTACGGCGAGGCGGCAGCCGACCTAACCGATCAGGACGTCGAGAGGATCATCAGTGAATCCGAGGGTCGCCGCAGCGACGAAGTTAATTAAATGCCGGAGCAACTCAATTTTGAATTTAATAAGGGCGAGCAAGAAGATAGCGTGAAAAAAGTCGAAGATGCTGAAGATGCTAAGGTTGATAAAAAACCGTATCCTACCTACGATGAGGAACTTTCAAAAATAAGAGAAAGAGTTAAGAAATCCGGAAAGCCAATCTGGAAACCGCTCGGCCCAAACGACGTGAAAGAACCCAACAAAAAATATCGTCATGAATAAGATCGAATCATTCGAAGAACTGAAGGACGAAGCCCGCCGGCTCGGCGGGCGGCTTTGACATCGCGGGAAAAGAAAAACGGGTCGCGGAACTTACCGCCGAAATGTCATCGGCTGATTTTTGGAAAAATCGCGAAGCAGCTGATGAAAAAATCCGCGAGCTCGGTGTTTTGAACGATAAAATCGAGAAGTATAGAAAAATAGAAGCAGGCATTGCGGAACTCGACAAAAGCGCAGGCGATGGCGGCACAAGCGGCGGCAAAAATATCGATGAAAATAAGTTTCACGAATTGAAGCGCGCATTCCGCGATCTTGAGCTCGAAACATTATTCGTCGGACGCTACGACGCGCAGGCGGCGGTGCTCTCGGTGTATCCCGGAGCGGGCGGGGAAGACGCGGAAGATTGGGCCCGCATGCTCGGGCTGATGTACGAAGGCTACGCCAAGGCGCGAGGCTGGAAAATTAAAGTAATCGACGACAACATGCGCTCGCGGACTATCGAGCTTAAGGGCGACCACGCCTACGGTTATTTAAAGAACGAGTCCGGCGTGCACCGGCTCGTGCGCATCTCGCCATTTTCGCCGAAAAAATTGCGCCACACCTCGTTTGCGCTTGTCGAAGTGATTCCCGATCTGCCGCCACTCGAAGAATCAAAATTGCAGATTCCCGAGTCTGATCTTAAACTCGAACTTTCGCGTTCCGGCGGTCCCGGTGGGCAGAATGTTAATAAAGTGGAGACCGCGGTGCGTATCGTGCATATTCCAACCGGCATCGCCGTGAGCGCCCGCGCCGAACGGAGTCAGCAACAGAATCGTGAACATGCGATGAAATTGCTCAAGGCAAAACTCTTTCAATTGATGGAAAAAGAAAAAGTGGAAGAAGTGAGTGCACTTAGGACAAAGGTGAAGCCCGAGTGGGGGAATCAGATTCGTTCGTATGTTTTGAATCCCTATCAACTCGTGAAAGATCACCGCACCGAAGTCGAAACAAGCAGGGTGGACGAAGTGCTCAACGGTAATATTGATATGTTCATCGAGGCAATGCTCGAAAAATAATCTGAGCGATCTCTCGTTGCCAGTTTATGAAAAGAGAGAAATGACGCGAAAAGAGTGTCTTTGTGCTTTCCGAAACCTTGGGCGAATAATAGAATTTCTAGAAAAGGGTAAACTTGCGAAAAGACTCCTGCAGTGCTTTTGCGTCACTTGTTCTTACTGGGTGACGCAAAAGCACTGCAGGAGTCTTTTCGCTGACTTCCTTTTTTAAAAATGCTACAATGAGAGAACGCGTATGATCGTTTTTCAGGGCGTTTCAAAACATTATCCCGGCCACGGCGTTGCACTCGAGGAAGTAGATTTCCAAATCGATCCCGGCGAATTCGTTTCCCTCGCTGGCCGTTCTGGCGCGGGAAAGTCCACGGTTATCAAGCTTCTTATTGGTGAAGAAAAGCCCAGCAAGGGCCGTGTTTTTTTTGGCCAATACGAAGTGAACAAACTTAAGGACAGCGACCTTCCGGCATTCCGCCGACATATCGGCGTTGTGTTCCAGGATTTTCGTCTGTTGCCGACCAAGAATGCCTATGAAAACGTTGCGTTTGCGCTTGAAGTCGCCGGCCGGCCCCAACGGGAAATCATGGAGCTTGTACCCCAGGTGCTCGATATGGTTGGCCTCGGTGATAAAATGAAAAACTTTCCGAACGAACTTTCCGGCGGTGAACGCCAGCGCGTTGCGATTGCGCGCGCGATGATCCACCGGCCGGAAGTTGTGATTGCCGATGAGCCGACGGGAAACCTCGACCCGTTTCATACGTTTGAAATTGTGACCTTGCTCGAAAAGATCAACCAGCTCGGGACGACCGTGGTGCTTGCAACCCATGATCGCGAAGTGATCAATTCACTTGAGCGCCGCGTGATCACGCTCGATAAAGGCCACGTGATCCGCGATGAGAAAAAAGGAAAATATATTTTAGTCTAATGTTCACCATCATCTCGCGCATTTTTCATTATGGTTTCAAAAATTTCTGGCGCAACGGCTGGCTTTCAACCGCAACGGTCGCCATCATGACCGTCGCCCTCACGGTTTTCGCAAGCCTCATCATTTTTAACGTGGTGACGCAGGCAGCCGCCACTTCAATCCAGAGCAAGATTGACATCAGTGTGTATTTCGACACGAACACTTCGGAAGATCAGATTTTGAATATCCAGCAGTCGCTTCAAAGTTTGTCCGAGGTGCAGAATGTCACGTATATCTCCCGCGACCAGGCGCTCGCAAATTTTGAAGCAACGCACGCGAACGATCCCACGGTGACGCAGGCTTTGAATGAGCTCGACACCAATCCGCTCGAAGCGTCGCTTAACATCACGGCAAAAGATCCGAGCCAATATGCTGCGATCGCCGACTATCTGGCCTCGCCAAACCTTTCTCCTTATATCGACACGGTGAGCTACACGGAAAATCAGGATATCATCGATAAATTGGCGACGATCGTGCGCAATGTCGAGACCGGCGGATTTGTGCTCACCATCCTGCTCGCGCTTATCGCCGGGCTTGTTATCTTCAACACCATTCGCCTTGCCATTTATTCGAACCGCGATGAAATCGGTGTCATGCGGGTGGTCGGCGCTTCAAATAGCATGGTCCGCGGGCCTTATGTGGTGGAGGGCATGATTTGCGGGGCTATCGCCGCGACGTTGAGTTTGATTATTGTTGCGCCAGCCCTCTACTTCATCAATCCGTATATGAATTCATTTATACCCGGCCTCAATTTGTTTCAATATTTCTATACCCATTTGCCGCAGTTGCTTCTCTATGAATTGCTCTTCGGCGTTTTGATCGGCGCATTTTCGAGTTTCGTTGCGGTGCGGCGTTATTTGCGGAACTAACGTGAATGTCGAACACTATCAAAAACGAGCCAAGCACCGGCTTGTTGTCATCACCATCATTGTATGCGTCGCAGGCGCGGCGGTGTGGTATTTCGCAAATTATGCGTCGCTCAGCGAAGTGAGCCTGCTAGGGAATTCGATCGAGCAATTTGCAACGACCGAAGCCGCAAAAACATTTTTACCGCCGCCGCTCACGGCGACGGGTACGCTTGCCGGCGCGTCGAACAAAAAAACTGGGACGGCTTCGAGTGCCCCGCTTACGGACGAGGGCGTTATTTCGCAAACCAATATTCAACGGGCAAACAACGGCAATTTGACGGCGCTCACCGAAGACGACTTGCTTGACGACATCGCCACGTTGCGGCTCGAAGATATGTTTAGTAACCAATATTTTGCGCACGTTTCGCCGACGGGAGAGAGTGCAGTCACCGTCGCAAGCGATGTCGGCTACACCTATTTGGCGCTCGGCGAAAATTTGGCGCTCGGGAATTTCAATGGCGACGCTGGCGTTGTCGCTGCGTGGATGAATAGCCCCGGTCATCGCGCGAATATATTGAATAGCGGATACACGGAAATTGGCGTTGCCGTTGGCAAAGGCACCTATCAAGGCCAGTCCACCTGGATTGCCGTGCAAATATTCGGCAGGCCGGCTTCTGCGTGTCCGTCCGTTGATACGTCGCTCAAGGCGACGATCGACGCGGGTCAGAGTCAGTTGAACCAAATGGCCGTCGAACTTTCGAACGACGACGCGGCCATCAATGCGGCGAACCCAAAATATGGCGAAGCGTATAACAACGACGTCGCCACGTATAATGCCCTCGTTCAGCAATATAACTCACTTGCTGCGCAAGTGAAGCAGGACGCGAACCAATACAACGCCGAAGTGCAGGCGTTCAATAGCTGCCTCGGGAATGATTAAAAAATCATAAAACCTGGTAAACCCCGGGTTTTTTTGATAGTATTCCCCATATGTTGCAGATTTCTCTCAAAGCCGAGGAGATTTTTCACATCGGGAGCTGGCCGGTGACGAACGCTGTTTTGCTTGCGTTCATCGTCGTGGTTGTGCTCGCCGCCCTTGCGCTCATCATGCGTCGGAAACTTTCGCTCGTGCCGGGAACGCTGCAGAACATTTTTGAGTTCATGGTGGAGGGAGCGCTCGATCTTATGGACTCGGTGCTTGGCGACCGTAAGGCGTCAGAAAAATATTTGCCGCTTATTTTCACCATCTTCCTGTTTGTTTTGTTTTCGAATTGGTTCGGATTGATTCCCGGTGTGAGCTCTATACTCGTGAATCAAAGCGGCGGTTCGGTACCGCTTTTGCGCTCGCCAGCGAGCGATTTGAATTTCACATTGGCACTCGCGCTCATCGCCGTTACGTTCGTGAATGTATTCGGCGCGGCCGCGATTGGCCTCAAAGGACGTCTATCGGTATTTTTCAACTTCAAGGGGCCGATCGATTTTTTTATCGGCATCCTTGAACTTATCTCTGAGTTTGCTAAAATAATCTCGTTCTCATTCCGTCTCTTCGGCAACGTATTCGCGGGCGAGGTACTTTTGGCCATCATGGCCTTTTTGGTTCCATACCTTGTGCCGCTGCC
The DNA here is from genome assembly GCA_963705915.1 of uncultured bacterium. Lineage (GTDB taxonomy): Bacteria > Patescibacteriota > Minisyncoccia > UBA6257 > 2-01-FULL-56-20 > JAKAGE01. The sequence continues at coordinate 446,548 of OY970126.1, read as the reverse complement.
GTTCATGTTCCTAGAAATCTTCGTGGGATTCATCCAGGCATTCATTTTCGGCATGCTCACCCTTGTCTTCATCGCTATGGCCGTTACGGCGCACGGAGGAGATGAAGGAACCCACGAACCGGCGACCCATCTCGTCGCACAGTAAAAGGTCGGAGGAAATCATTAAAAAATAATTAAGCATTTATGGACGTTAATAGCATTCGTTTAATCGCCACCGCGGCCGCTATCGGCATGGGCACGATCGTCCCGGCGCTTGCGATTGGTTGGATCGGTTCAAAGGCGGTGGACGCCATCGGCCGCAATCCGGAAGCAGCCTCGCAGATCCAGACGATGGCAATCTTGGCCATCGCGTTCGCGGAGGCTATCGCGATCTACGCGCTCGTCGTAGCGCTCATCTTGAAGTTCGTCGCGTAACCCATCGTAATCCGCAGCCATATGCAACAGTTACTATCTCAATTGGGCATTGATTGGCGCCTGCTTCTCAGCCAGGCCATTAACTTTGCTTTGCTTCTCATCATATTGAGACTCGTGGCGTATAAGCCTTTGATGAAATTGTTGCATGAACGCCGAGCCCGCATCGAAGAAGGTTTAACGAAGGCCGATGAAGCCGACCGACGTCTCCTCGAAGCGGAACAGATGAAGAAACAAAAGATTCACGAAGGTGAAGCTCAGGCGCTCGATATTGTGAAGAAGACCGAAGGTGAAGCAAAAGAGCTCGAAGCCCGTTTGCTCGCTGAAGCTCGGCGCAAGGAAGCGAGTGAGCTTGCGGCGACGGAAGCGGCGATTCGTGCCAAGGAGGAGGAGTCGCAACGGAATATGGAGCGGGAGGCCGTGGCCATGGTTCGGATGGCGATCGCAAAGACGGTCGAGCTTTCCCCGGAAAAAATCGACGACGCCCTGATCGCGCGGGCGGTAAAAGAAGTGAGCCGCTCATGAGATATCCGACTCACATTTATGCAAAAGCGCTTGCCGAGGTGATTGCGGATACCTATAAAAAAGACGGCGAGAAAGATTCCGCAAAGATCGTCAAAAATTTTTTGGAACTCGTACGGCGGAACGGCGACGAGGTGCATCTCCGAAAAATTCTTGAAGAAGCCGCCCGGTTCGCCCGTGGCGCAGCCGGAATCAGGAAAGTTTCGGTGGAATCCGCACGAGCCCTCACCGCAGCGCAAGAAAAAGAAATTGCAAAGTTTTTAAAGAAAGATGATGTGGTTGAGCGCGCGATTGATCCCTCGATCATCGCCGGCGTGCGGCTGATCGTGAACGACGAAATGCAGTTTGATGGGTCGCTCAAAGGAAAGTTGGATGCGTTATTTAATGTATAGCAGGTTATGAAATTACTATGTCCTACGAAATAATCGAAAAACTTAAACGAGAGATTGAAGGATATAAGGAAAAGCCCGAATGGGCCGAAATTGGTCGCGTGATTGAGGTGGGCGACGGCATCGTGAAAATCTTGGGCTTGCGGAACGCCGTCAGCCAGGAAATTTTAATGATTGAAACGGAGAAAGGCGCAACGGGCCGCGCTCGCACTGAACCTAGAAGAAGAATCCATCGGCGCGCTCGTGCTTGGCGACTTTCTTTCGATCGAGGTCGGCAACACGGTCAAGCGCACGGGCGAAGTGCTTTCGATTGAGGTAGGCGATGAGCTTATCGGTCGCGTTGTGGATCCCTTGGGCGAACCACATGACGGCTTGGGCGAAATTTTCAAAAAAGGCAGCAAGATCCAGCGGAACAACCTCGAAGCGCGGGCACCGTCCGTTCTGGAACGAGAAGGCGTGGATACGCCGGTGCATACCGGCATCAAGGCGATCGACGCCATGATCCCGATTGGCCGCGGCCAGCGCGAACTCATCATCGGCGACCGTGCCACCGGCAAGACCGCCATCGCACTCGACGCCATTTTGAACCAAAAGAACGACACCGGCCGCCGGACCGCCGATTTGTATTTATGTTGCGATCGGGCAGAAAGAATCCAAGATCGTGAAAGATCGCGGAAACGCTCAAAAAGTTCGACGCGTTGAAATATTCCATCATCGTCGCCGCGTCGGCATCGTCTCCCGCAGCGCAATGGTATCTTGCGCCGTATGCCGGCTGCCGCGATCGGTGAATATTTCCGGGACAAAGGAATGGACGCGTTGATCGTCTATGACGATCTTTCCAAGCATGCGTGGGCGTACCGGCAGATTTCGTTGCTTGCTCCAGCGTCCGCCGGGCCGCGAAGCGTATCCGGGCGACGTCTTCTATCTCCACTCACGCCTTCTTGAACGCGCCGCAAAACTTTCAAAAGAAAAAGGCGGGGGATCGCTCACCGCGCTTCCGATCGTTGAAACCCAGCTCGGCGACGTGACGGCATACATCCCGACGAACATCATTTCCATCACCGATGGGCAGATTTTTTTGGAAACCGATCTTGTTCAACCAGGGCCAGCGTCCGGCGTTGAACGTCGGTATCTCCGTTTCGCGCGTGGGTTCAGCCGCGCAGACGAAAGCGATGAAGAAAGTTGCCGGCAAACTCAAGCTTGCCCATGCACAATTCCGCGAACTCCAGGCGTTCGTGCAATTCGCGACCGACGTCGACGAGGCCACAAAAAAGCGCATTGCCCAAGGGCAAAAGATTAACGAAATATTAAAGCAGGATGATCAAGCGCCGGTGCCAGTTGAACAACAAGTGTGCATTTTCTACGCCGTGCTAAATGACTACTTTGAAAGCATTGCCTGTGGAAGAGATTAAAAATACCGAAACTCATTTCATCGAATATCTAAACCGTTTACACGAGAACGATATTTTGAAACCGATCCGCGAGACGGGAGATTTCAAAGAAGAGACCGAAAGCGCATTGAAAGAGCGCAATCGCAAATTTCTTAAACAAGTAATATGGAATCCGGACAAATCACTCCAGCGGCGCATACGAAGCGTCACGAATATCGGGACCATCACGAAGGCGATGGAGCTTGTGGCGGCAACCAAGATGCGCCGTGCGCAAGAGCTCGCCTTGAATTCCCGTCCGTATGCCTATGCCGCGCTTGAGCTCCTTGGTATGCTTTCGCACATGGAAGATGTTCCCATGCCAGAACTTTTAAAAACTCGGCCAATCCAAAATACGGCATTTCTTTTGATGACATCAGACAAGGGCCTCGCAGGATCGTTCAATGGCGCCGTCATCCGCCGGTTCGAGGCATATCTTCGCGAAAACAAAATCGACCTCCTCGATCCGAAGTATTCTTTCGTCGCCATCGGCCAAAAGGCAAAGACCTATCTCGAGCGCCGAGGATTCAATGTGATCCAATCGTTTGTGCGTGTTGGCGACCTCATGAAGATGCAAGAGGCCGATCCGATCGCCGACGTTCTCATCGAAGGATATTTACGTCATGATTTCGATAGTGTTATCGCATTTTTCACAACGTTCGTCACGGCTTTGCGACAAGATGCCGTAGCTCGCGAGTTTCTTCCGATCAGCTACGAAAAAGTACGCGAATCAATTGAAGACACCATCCCGCGTGCCGGCCGATATTCCGAATATGCAAAATCAGAAGCGTTTTTTGACGGCAAAGAAACCGATTTCATCATCGAACCATCGCCCGCAGAAGTGCTCGCCGAGCTTGCACCCGCAGCTTCTCAAAATTCGCATCTATCACATGATCCTCGAAGCAAACGCCTCCGAACATTCTGCCCGCCGCGTGGCGATGAAGAACGCCTCGGATAACGCGAGCGATCTCAAAGAAACCTTAAACGTCGTATACAACAAGAATCGTCAGGCCGCGATCACGAGTCAGATCATCGAGGTCACGTCCGGTGCGCAGGCGATGCAATAATTATTTTTTCATTAAACCCATGGCAAACAAAACAGGAAAAATAACGCAGGTCATCGGGCCGGTCGTGGACGTCGATTTTGGCGAAGGCACAATACTTGCCGCCGATTTATAACGCGCTCAAGATCAAACTGGGCAAAGGCGAGATCATCGCCGAGGTGGTGAAGCATTTGGAGCCGGGCAAAGTCCGCGCGATTTCCATGGCGCCGACCGACGGCTTGAATCGCGGCGCAGAAGCGGAGGATACGGGCAAGATGATCGAAGTGCCGGTGGGCGAAGAGACGCTCGGCAACATCTTCGACGTGCTCGGCCGCCCGCTCACGATGCCGAAGAAGCCGTTCAAGAAATATTTGCCGATCCATCGCGAAGCGCCGAAGTTCACCGACCAGTCCACGAAGACGGAAGTTTTTGAAACCGGCATCAAAGTTATCGACCTCATCTGCCCGTTCATTAAAGGAGGAAAAGTTGGATTGTTCGGCGGCGCAGGCGTCGGCAAAACCGTCTTGCTGCAGGAGCTCATCCGCAACGTGGCCGAAGTGGGCGGCGGATGTCTCGGTGTTCGCCGGCGTCGGCGAGCGTACGCGCGAAGGCAACGATCTTTATAATGAAATGAAAGAATCGGGCGTCATCGACAAGACCGCGCTCGTGTTTGGCCAGATGAACGAAGTGCCGGGCGCCCGCGCGCGCGTTGCGCTTTCGCGCGCTCACGATGGCGGAATATTTCCGCGACGAAGAAGGCAAGAACATCTTGCTTTTCATTGACAACATTTTCCGCTATTCGCAGGCCGGCTCCGAGGTGTCAACGCTCCTCGGCCGTATGCCGTCGGCCGTGGGTTATCAGCCGACGCTCGCATCGGAAATGGCCGAGCTCCAGGAGCGCATCACGTCCACCAAAAAAGGCTCGATCACGTCCGTGCAGGCAATCTATGTTCCGGCGGACGACATCACCGACCCAGCGCCGGCGACGACGTTCTCGCCACTTGGATTCCACGATCGTGCTCTCGCGCGCGCTGACGGAAATCGGTATCTATCCGGCCGTGGACCCGCTTGGCTTCGAGCTCGAGCGCGCTTGATCCGAAGATCGTCGGCCAGGAACACTATGATGTTGCGCGCGACGTCCAGCAGACACTTCAGCGCTATAAAGAATTGCAGGACATCATTGCCATTTTGGGCATCGAAGAACTTTCCGACACCGACCGCGAGACCGTCTATCGCGCGCGCAAAATCCAACGGTTCCTTTCGCAGCCGTTTTTCGTCGCCGCACAATTCACCGGCCGTGACGGCAAATATGTTTCACTCAAAGATACCGTCCGCAGCTTTAAAGAAATTTTGGAGGGCCGTCACGACGACAAGCCGGAAGACAATTTCTATTTGAAAGGTTCGATTGAAGAAGTGACCGTGTGATGAATGTCGGCGTCTATTCACTCGAAAAAGTTTTATACCAGGGCGAAGCCCGCGAGGTGAATTGCCGCACGAAGATGGGGGAGATCACGATCCTCCAGAATCATGAACCGCTCATCGCGATTCTCGATCGCGGCACGATGAAAATCATTGACAACGAGAGCCAGGAACATTATATTCCGGTAGGCTCAGGGTTTTTGGAATTTAAGAATAACCAGGGGCGATTTCTCGTGGAGGAGGACCGATCGATATGATGGAAAAGATTTGGAGCTACGACTCACCGCAGGCGCATTACACGAACCATGAATGTTTCCTGTGGTGTTCCGACCAGCGCTTTGAAGCGTTGCGCCGAGCATTCGTTTCGACGAAAGATTTCAAGAAAGCCGATCCCATTATCATCCCCGGCGGCGCGAAAGTGCTCGTGGATCCCAAAGACCCGCGGGATCGCGAATTTGTTCTCGAACAAATCGAGCTCCTTGCAACCCATGGTTTTACCACGCTTTACCTCACGGCTCACAACGAATGTGCGGCGTGCAAGGGCAACAGGGATCCGAACTTTTACGAGGCAATGCTCAAAGAGGCAAAGCACGTTGCGGCCGAGCGATTCCCAAAATTCGCCATCCATGCTGTTTTTGCCGGTTTCGATGGATTGTACAGAGCGGCATAGTGGTGGCGATGTATTTTGAGCCGAGAGCGATCTCTCGGCTTTTTAATTTTTGACTAAAGGAAAAAAATATTGTATTCTTTGCGGTAGCAAATATCAAAACCAGGAGCGGAGCAATGAAGTTTGAAGCAGAAGGCTTTGTGAAGATTGGCAACTCTGGTATGTCGGATGAGCTGCAGCCCAAGGCGATCGCGGTCTGGGACGGGAGGATCAAGTATGGAAATGCCTACAGAATTACAACCCGCAAATTCGACAAAAGAATCGTGAATTCATTTCACTATGCGGGCGCACGAGTTTTGACCTCAAGCAACGAATCGAAGCGGAAGGTCCCACTGCGAGACATCATCGAAGCCGTCAAAGAACCTTATGTAAAGACGGTAATTCTCATGGTGCCCGTTTTTGAGGAGAACGTGAGTGAGGCCGTTGAGCGATTGCACAAAGCGGCGAACGTTGTTTTGGAAGCGATCGAGAATTTTGAGAAGAGCGGCTTGGCAGAAGATGATGTTAGTCCTCGAAAAACCAAAACGCATTACATCGACGAAATCTGGTTGGTGGGCGTGAAACCAAGCGGGATCTTTCAAAAGGTCATAAGGATCAAGGAAGGCAGTGGCCAGAGATAATCTGGCCATTTTTATTTTCATCATGATTCGCGGTATAATGGGAGCATGAAATCAGGCAAGATATCGTTCACCGAAAAAGTATATGCGGTCGTTGCAGGGATTCCGCGCGGGAAAACCATGACCTATAGCGAAGTCGCCCGCCGCGCCGGAAGCCCGGGTGCATCGCGTGCGGTTGGAAACATCATGGCGCACAATCCAGACACAAAACGGGTGCCGTGCCATCGCGTGATCCGTTCCGACGGCACGATGGGCGGATATAGGTATGGCATCAAAAAGAAAGTTGCGCTCTTGCGCGCCGAAGGCGCCCTCTAACTATGGCAAAGAAAATTGCCATCATACTCGGTGTTGTGATTGTTGTGCTCCTTGGTATTCTCGTATTTTATAATCCTGCGCCGAAGCCTTCGAATTCCGGCAGCGAAATGGCGCTTATGATGTCACCCGATAATCACGTGATGGTGAATGCGCCCGAACCAAACACAGCAATTGCCTCACCGGTTTCGATATCGGGAACGGTAACCGGCGGCGGATGGTTTTTCGAAGGAACGTTTCCGGTAGAAGTGCTCGACGCCAATGGAACAGTTTTGGGACAAGGTCAAGCGCAAGCGAAGCCAACATCCACATGGACCTCGACGGGCACCGTAAATTTTGTGGCGACTATTTCATTCAAGCAGCCGCAAACCGCGACTGGTAGTATCATGTTTGCAAAAGATAATCCGTCGGGTGCCGTCGCGAACGCAGAATCATTTAATATTCCGGTTATGTTCAGTGCCGGGACCGCGCAATAACATGTCGCCCGAATCGAAACCTGAATCGAACACTGAAGCGAAGATAGAGCATCTGTTCGAGAAAGAACTTTCCCTGCCAAGCCAGCGTGCTTCCATTGAAGAAGCTGGAATCATGGCTGAAAAAGAACTTGAAAAATTGGGATGGCCCGATCATGACGTGATGATGTTTTCCCTTTGCGTTCGCGAAGCAGTAACGAACGCCATAGTCCACGGCAACTTGCGGATCCCCAAGAAAAAAGAGACGGCAACTATTGAAGATAGTATTGCGTATGACAAGTCATTTGATGACGCGGCCAATACGGAAAAGGGACAGAAGAGCGTCACTGTGCAATTCCGTTTTTCACCGAGAGAAGCCAAGGCGACGATAACCGACGAAGGAGATTTTGAACCTCCCAAGGGCAAGGATCACATCCCTCAACAAGCAGAATTCTCGTTGGGCGGACGGGGGATGGCTATCATCGAAAGCTATATAGGGAAAGAGGAAGAGTATATCAGCTATGCGCCAGGATCCATAACGTTTATAAAGAAAAGAGAGTAGCATCGGGGTATTTGACATTATTTTCTAATATGGTAGAATGTATTCCGGTAACCTACAGAAGGGGGTCGTTATGGACGGCATTCTGCAGAGCTTTGACATCACCAATTCAGGTTTTGAACTTTTCCACGCCCAACGGTTAGCGTCGAAATTTCGACGGGAGATGCGCCTGCGAAAGCAGATTCGCGCACGGGCTGTTGAAGAAGTAATCGTGCCCGTGCGTTTGAAGTTTGACGAGCTCAATCGAGGAGGGCGAATCATCGGATACGACGGTCATTGGTTCGAACTCGTCGGTGCGTTCATCGGCAAGGTCAAGCAGGGGGCCATCGCGCCTTCGTCTACAAAAGTGAAAGACCTATCTAAGCACGATCGCTGGCTCGTTCTGCGGCTGCTCGATGGCTCGCGGCGAGAAGTGCTCGTGAAGTTCGCGAAACGGCGCAATTGGTACGAACGGATCTCGCGTCCCGCGAGACCGTAATCCCTCAAAGGAGGCCATCGCAGTGCCTACTTTTTTACTGATTTGCGGCCCGATCGTATTTGTCGGACTTATTGCAGCTGTTCTTTGTCTTTTATTCAAGAGCGGGAACAGCGCAGATTCATCATGGCAACATTCGTACGATGAATATCTCCGGCAGCACCGTTAACATCCAACGCCCCGCAGCATTCCTATGCTGTGGGGCTGTTATTTTTTTCTGCGATCTCCTTCTCTACCTTTTTTATAAAACTATCAATCGGTTCAGCGCCCTCATCGCCCTTGCGGCTGCGCACCGCAACGGTCTTTGCGGCAGTTTCTTTTTCGCCGACCACGAGCACATAGGGGATTTTCATGAGTTCTGCCACGCGGATCCGTTTGCCGAGCGATTCATTGGCATCGCCGAGTTCGGCACGGATGCCGTGCGATGATAATGCCTCGTACACTTCTGTGCCATAACTTAAAAACTTTTCGCTGATAGGGAGAATGGCCACCTGCACGGGAGCAAACCACGTTGGGAAAGCTCCGGCATAATGTTCGATGGCGATGGCAAGGAATCGTTCGATCGAACCCATGATTGCGGCATGGATCATGACGATTCGTTCGTGTTCGCCTTTTTCATTAATGCAGAAAAGGTCAAAGCGTTCAGGCTGATTCATGTCGAGCTGGATAGTCGCAACCTGGTGCTCGCGGCCGAGAGAGTCTTTTGCCAGGAAGTCAATCTTGGGGCCGTAGAGCGCGGCTTCGCCGATGGCTTCTATGGCTTTGGCGCCTTTTTCTTTCACGAGATCGCGCAATGCGGACTCGGCTTTTTTCCAGAGTGTCGGGGTCCCCAAATATTTTTCCGGATGGTCGGGGTCGTGGAGCGAGAGTCGGACGGCGAGTTCAAATCCGAAATAGGCGTAGAACGGCGTAACGATATCCCAGATTTTAAAAACCTCGTCTTTCACTTGTGAATTTCTGCAAAACACATGGGCGTCGTCTTGGGTGATCGAAAGCACGCGGGAAAGTCCGGCGAGTTCGCCCGATTGTTCGTCGCGATAGACTTTCGTGGTCGAAGCGTAGCGTTGGGGGAGTTCACGGTAGCTCCATTGTCTCCGGTTATAAATTTGCGTGTGATGCGGACAGTTCATCGGCTTCATCGCATAGAGGTGTTTCTCGCGCGTTGTGATCTTGAAGAGTTCGTCTTTGAATTTATCCCAGTGGCCACTCGTTTCGTAAAGCTCTTTTTTGGTGATGTGCGGAATATCCACCCGCTCATAGCCAGCTTTCTTACGGAGCTCCCAGACGGCATTGTCGAGAATATCCCGGACCGTCGTGCCTTTCGGCGTCCAGAGCGGCAAGCCGGGGCCCACGAGATCTGAGAACGTGAAGAGGTCAAGCGCCGGGCCGAGTATCTTGTGATCGCGTTTCTTGGCTTCCTCGCGCATCGCCAAATGCTTTTTTAGTTCTTCTTTGCTCCCAAATGCGAGGCCGTAGATCCGCTGCAGTTGCGGATTTTTTTCATCGCCGCGCCAATAAGCTCCGGCAATTTTGTCGAGCATGAATCCGTCCGCGGGAATTTCCGATGTATTTTCGACGTGGCCGCCGCGACAGAGATCCATAAAGATATCGCCGGTTTCATAGACGGTCAGTTTTTTGCTTTCAGCGGAGAATTCTTTTATGAGATCGAGCTTGAAGGGCTGCTTCGCAAAAAGTTTTTTGGCTTCTGCAGGCGAAACCTCTCGTCCGATAAATGGAAGCTTTTTATTAATGAGCTTTCGCATTGCCACCTCGAGCTCCTTCAAATCATCGGGCGTGAGCGAGCGGGGAAGTTCAAAATCATAATAAAACCCGTTCTCGATCGTGGGGCCGATGCCGAGCTTTGCGTCGGGAAATTTTTCCAAAACCGCCGCCGCAAGAAGATGGGCGAGCGAGTGGCGGATGGGGTCGAGATTCTCCGGAGACGAAGTTATCTTCGCGGATGATTCGGCTTTTGCAGGCATACTAACCATTTTAAGCTGAAAATGCTCGATTTTAAAGCTAGTTGACAATATAGCAAAAATAATGATATAATTTACCCAGCGCAGAGTTAAAAGATCTGTGACTTTCAAACCAAGGAGGCTGACCATGAATGAACTGCTCAGTGAGGCGCTCCAGGATTTCACTGGACTGCTTAAACAGCTTTTGACTAATTTGCTTGGCAACGATGCGGATGCATGGGGGACCGAGTTTAGGAAATTTCTCCGCAAGGAACCCTGCTGGACGAACGGCGACTTGAAATCGCGCGAGCAGGCAAAATCCAAGCCGGAACAGAAACACCTTCAAGCGGCTGTTGTCGTAGACTGCGACGCGAATCCGACGATCCCACCGGATCGTTATCTGACAGGCGAGGGGGCCGAGCACCGTACGATGGGGAAGATCGCGCTTGAAAAACACGACGATGGCAAGCTCTACGTGGACGGCAAGCAGATCTTCCGGTATCTATCGCCGAAACAGCAATATGGCAAGACGACGGAAGGTCATGAGCTCCGCAAGGAACTGAAAGACGTGCAGGTGCTGAACGCCTGCGTTATGGATGCCTTGATCAATAACCCGTAGCTCGTCCCCGAATCATGGAAGACTGCATACACCTATTTCTTTGGTACCATCTTTCGCGACGGGAAAGGCCGCTTGTATGTTGGGTGCCTGTACTGGGATAACGCCCGGTGGGAACGGCGCTATATCATGTTCAGCCACGAGTGGAGCGGCGTCGACCTAGTTGCGTCCCTCGTAGGTTAGTCTTTGGAATGTGGGGCGATTGGATCTTTTGATCCTCTGTCTCTTTGCTCTTCGTATTTTCCTCCGGCCCGCGCTTGAACTTCGGTTCTTGCGCGGGCTTTCTTTATATAATGTTATAAAGTTGTCTACCTCAACGATCTCAAAAAATAAAAAGCGTCGCTGACCTTTTGAATTTTCCCGGCTTCGCGCTACAATAAATCCATCATGCTCGATATCAAATTTATCCGGGAACATGCGGATGAGGTAAAAGATGCGGCCCGCAAGAAGAACCTGGATCCAGGGGTGATCGACGCCTTGCTCGACAACGACAAGCGCCGCCGCGAGACGATGGCCAAGCTTGAGTCGATTCGCGCTGAACAAAAGAAGACGAAAGACCGCGAGACGGGCACGCGGCTCAAAGAGGAATTTAAAAAGCTTGAAGAAGAGAGCGGTTTTAGTGATCTCGAAAAGAAATTCAACGAGCTTATGGCGCGCGTGCCGAACGTGATCGCGCCCGACGTGCCGGTTGGAAAAGACGAGACCGCGAACAAAGAAGTTTTTCGGTGGACGCCGGACGACGGCAGAAAAGAAAATGCGAGCGGTTCCGTTGCGAACACGTTTGGCTTTGAACCGAAGGACCACATGGAGCTCGGCAAAGCGCTCGACATCCTCGATTTTGAAGCCGGCACGAAGGTGGGCGGTTTTCGCGGCTATTATCTGAAGAACGACGGCGTCTTGCTTGCGATGGGTGTCATGATGTATGCGGTGAAGAAGATGGTGGAGAAAGGCTACGCGCCGATGATCCCGCCGACGCTCGTCAAAGAATTCGCGCTCTTCGGCACGGGATATTTTAAAGGATTGGAATACGATCCCGAAGCTGATGAAATCTATGAAGTTGCAACACACGACAAAGAAGCGACCGGTGCCGCGAGCAAAGATAAAAAGTTTTTGGTTGGCACCGCAGAACCTTCACTCCTTGCCTATTACGCCGATGAACTTTTGGCACCGGACCAGTTACCGATCAAACATTCCGGATACAGCCAATGCTATCGGAGTGAAATTGGCAACTATGGCAAAGACGTGAAGGGCATGTATCGCGTGCACGAATTTATGAAGGTTGAACAAGTGGTGCTCGCGCCGGCCGACATCGATCTCGCGAATAAATTGCAAGAAGAGATGGTCGATATTTCTGCCGAGATGCATCGCGAGCTCGGCCTGCCGTATCGACGCCTCATGATCTGCACGGGCGATCTGGGCGTCGGCAAATATCGGCAGTTTGATACGGAAGCGTGGCTACCGGGGATGAACCGTTGGGCCGAAACCGGATCGGCGAGTAATTTCCTCGACTGGCAGTCGCGTCGATTGAACGTGAAATATGTTGATCCTGCGACCGGCGAAAAAAAGTTTGTCTATATGCTGAATAATACCGCGCTCCCATCACCGCGAATCTTCATTGCAATTTTGGAAAATTATCAGACGAAGGATGGCTCGGTTGAAGTGCCAAAAGTGTTGCGCGATTATGTCGGCAAGAAAAAAATCACTATTACACCATGAACCTTGAGATGATAAAGATGCAGTTGAACAAGGAAGCCGAAAAGAAATTTTTTGACAAGGTGATGTATATCGGCAGTTTGTTCGGCCCATTCGTCCTCATTCCGCAGATCATACAGGTGTGGATCAATCAAGACGCGAGCGGCATATCGATCATCACCTGGGCGCTTCTCGCCGGAGGGTCGTTCATGTGGTTTGTCTACGGATTGCTCCACGACGAAAAGCCGCTCGTCCTCACCAATTTTATTCTTCTCATCTGCGATCTCGTCATTATTGTGGGCGTACTGCTCTATCGGTAGTTTCTATGAGGTTTGTTAGCATGAGCGGGTACGAATAGGTATAGGCGTAGCTACAAATATATGAAAAAGGCAGACATTAACAATCTTCGCACATGGGTCGAGATAGATGCCCGTGCCGCAAAGAAAAATTACGATACATTCCGGCGGCTTATCGGCAAAAAGGTGCAGCTCTGGGCGGTCGTCAAATCAAATGCCTACGGCCACGGCCTTTTGGTTTTTTCGAAGTTGATGGACCGCTTTGGCATCGATGGACTTTGCGTCGATAGCATTGTCGAGGCGCTCGCCCTCCGGCGCGAAGGTATCAAGAAGCCGATCCTTGTCTTGGGACCCACGCTCGCGTCCCGCTACGCCGAAGCGGCAAAAAAGCATATCACGATTTCAATCTCGAATTTTGAAGCACTCAAAGCGTTGAGTGGTATCGCGAAGCGTGATGACAAGCATGTTCCCGATTTCCATATCAAAATCGATACCGGCATGCATCGCCAGGGATTTTATCTTGAGGATGTGCCGAAAGTTGTAAAGCAATTGCAGACTATCCACTCGCATTTGCACGGCCACTGCAAGGGCTTATTTACCCATTTTGCATCCGCGAAAGACACCAATTATCCAACCTATACCGACGAACAATTAAAAAAATATGAAAAGGTAGTTGATCTTTTTGAAAAAGCCGGCTTCAAAAATCTTGTACGACATGCGGCGGCAACCGGAGGAACTCTCATCGACAAAAAATATCACCTCGACGCCGTCCGCGTTGGCATCGGCCTCTACGGTTTGTGGCCTTCCAAAGAACTTGAAGTCCAGCTCGGCGATACGATGACACTGCATCCCGTTTTGCGATGGCGGACGGTGGTGAGCGAAGTGAAAAAACTCAAGGCGGGGGATTACGTCGGTTACGATCTCACCGAGCGCATTCCGCACAACGGCACCATGGCAGTTTTGCCGATCGGCTATTGGCACGGTTTTCCGCGCGCACTTTCTTCGACGGGGGAAATACTCGTCCGCGGCAAACGAGCGCGGGTGCTCGGCCGCGTTTCGATGGATATGACAGCCGTCTTGCTTTCCGGAGAAAACGCCGGGAAGGATGCCAAGCGTGTAACATCAGGCGACATCGTGACCATCGTCGGCCCCGACGGCAACGATGAGATCCTTGCATGGGAACCGGCGCAGAAGTCCGGAACAAGCCACTATGAATTCATCACGCGCCTCAATCCGCTTATGGAACGGGTGGTTGTGGATGGTATTCTATAGTTATGCAGGTTCATTCATATGTTCCAGAGCATAAAAAAAAGCGGCGCAAACGGCGAATGTATTTTTTGGCGACGCTCGGCGTTTTTATCGTATATTTTCTCGGCCTCGCCGTCGCATGGTTTTTATTCCGGTCACCGCTTTTCCGCGTGAATAAGATAATTGTGCAGGGAAACGACTCGGTGTCGAGCGATGCGGTTGTTTCACTCGTGGAAGCGGCCATCATGCCGCCGGCCGAGCGCAAATGGTCGCTCAAACCGGTAATCGGGTTTGATAACATGTTCGTTTGGCCGTCGAGCATTCCATCAAGCACGCTCGCCTGGATCCCGCAACTTGCGGGCTTGAGTGTGAGTAAGGATTATTTTTCGCATACCATCACTATCATGGTGGCCGAACGGCAACCGGTGGGGATTTGGTGCTTCGTGCCGCAAGCGAACGGCGACGAGCAGTGCTTTTCATTTGATAAGACCGGCGACATGTTCGAACGGACGTATGACACCGAAGGGAGCGACATCATGGTTGTCCACGACCACACACAAAAACCGACCGGCGTGAACCAACAAATTTTGCCGCCGGAATTCGCATCAAATATGGTATCGATCGTAAATGTTTTGACGGCAGCCCAGGTAAACACGGCCGATATTGCTTTGAACGATCTTTCGCTTGAAGAAGTGGACGTGACGACGGTGAACGGTCCGGCGATTTATTTCAGTCTTCGATTCCCAGCCGATAATTATCTTCAGGTGATCGAAGATCTTATGAAGCAATCGAATTGGAGTAAGTTGAGTTATATCGACTGCCGAACTGAAAATCGCGTCTATTATAAATGATAGATAAAGATTGACGTGCCGACCCGGTAATCCGGCGGGGGAACGTTGCCCATCCCCGGCGCCGGTGGACGCAGTGCGGTGAGCCAGGCATAGGTGTCCGATGCATTGCGCGTTTGGCCGGGTGCGAGCGGTTCAATGGCAGCTTGCAATTGATTTACGGAGATCGCAATCCAATCGATGCCTTGATCAGCCGGATTGCCTTTGCCGGCATTCCAGTTCACCTCCTTGCTCCCGAGATAATAGCTCGGATCGCCGCCGCCAAAATAGTCAACGGCAATCGTGTTGATTTCCGGATGTTGGTCGACGAATGTTTGAAGCCTCAATAAATCCTGCCCCCAATCGTAATTTGAATCCGTCACGTAGTGATAACCATTCCATGTGCCGCCGCCAAATTCATTGAAGTAGGAAAGGAAATAGGGTGCGTTGAAGAGTGTTTCGAAGAGCAGCCAGAAAAGCAAAATGATAAGCACTACATATTTGATGCTTGCATAGAGAAGCCGTCGTGCAAGTCCTTTGGCTGATGCCATGATTGCTTCGGGCGAAAGGTTTGCGAGCAAGCCGCCGGTTCCCGTGAATGAAAAATGGATGTCCGTGATCCACCGCTTCCAAACGCCAGCGGCCAAAATGAACATGAGCGGGATCGTTGGAAGAATGTGCCGGATGCCGATGTTTAGCGGACTGTGCATGCTGTAGCCCCAGTAGAAGATGACGAATGATGCCATCGAGAATTGTGAAAAATTCGTGCCGAGGTAGTCGACGATTTGTCGCGTGACGCTCGGCGCACGTTCGCGGATGGCGTCAATAAATTTTTTGACGATCCACCAAAGCGCGATAAAGAGTGCGAGGAAGACGATAATGAGCGTCGGGATGGGTTCCTTTAACAAGAAGAGAACGGGAAAATACGTCCAGCCGCCACTGCCGCGCACCGCTCCCAAGAAGTAGATGGTGTTGCCGCCATCCGATCGTTGGAGTGTCATGAGGAGGCCCAGTAAATATTCTCCGTACGGGCGCAGCACGGGATTGCCGGCCATCACGATGTCGGCGTTGGCAATGCAGCGCAAAAGCTCACAATGTTGTCCGACTGGGGTTGGGCCGTTTGCGAACGAAGTAAGAATCTGCGTTGTATCGGAAACTTGTTTGCTCGCCGGATAGTTTACGGTGAAAAGGAAATAGATGGGGTAGACGATGAAAACGTAGCCGATAATACCGATGAGCAGCAGCCGCCATCCATAGCGCACTAACTTCATGAAAAATTTCTTAAATCGTTCCGCCGTATGAGGCCACTCGTTGATCGTGTCTCGAAGCCACAACACAATGATTAAAAATATATAAACCGGGATGAGGAGCGGCGTTGAAAACTTTGTGATTTGCGCGATGCCAAAGGAAAGTCCGGCGTACCAGAGATTTTTGTTCGTAGGTGACTTCACATACTTCAGAAAGAAAAATAGTGAAAAAAGAACACCAAACGTTGCGCCGAGATCGGTCGTCACATAATGGCCCTGTCCAAGCACCGTTGGGTCAAAGGCAAATAGGAATGTTGGCAGGAGTGCCCACCACGGGCCCATCAATTTTCGGGCGAGAAAATAAACGAGAAGTATGGCAAAGATGGTGAGCAGGATCGGCATGGCCCGCGCCGTTTGGATAATTTCGTTGGCATCGTTGCCGGATTGGTAGAGGAATGCCGTCCCCATGGCCCACTCGCCGTTTACGGCGGTGGTCCATGCTGGGTTATTGGTCGGGAAATTTGGACGAAGGAAAAGGATCGGTACCATCGCGAGCGCTTTGACGAGTGGCGGGTGTTCCGGATTGAGCCGGTAATCGAGGTTGTGGACGTAACCGTAGCCGGCAGGGATGTGGGCGAGTTCATCGTCAATCGCCGAATCGGTGCGTGCCGCCCACATCATGAGGGCGAATGCGGTCACGCAGATGAGTACCACAACCAGGATGGCGGTTCGTGCGGAAATTTTTCTGAGCGCGGCGAGCATATACGTTCATTATACAAAACAATTTTTTTTCAGGTAAAATTATCTTGTATGGCTGAACAGAATAAAAAACCGAAGAAACGATTGCAATTCCGGCACACCGATGAAGACATCAACGTGAATGCTCTTGCGAAAACGATCGCCTCAGAACCGCGCGAGCGAGAAACGCTCAAAGACATTCCCGTCACGCCGGGCAATTACCGGAAGTTTCGAGGGAGTTCCGACCAAAAATTGCCAAAAGGGATTGTCTGGGGTATCGCGGGTATCATTGCGATCTTCATTGGCGGGTCAATCATTTCATATTATGTTGCCCGCAATGAGGTGCTGCACGATGTCTCGTCGCAGGTTTCCATTTTGCAACAAGGCGTGAGCGATTTGCAGAATCTCGACCCGCAGTCAGCGGCAGCGCAGTTCCAAAATCTCGATACCACCCAGAGCTTCGGTGGTTTTGCCGGCGCGCTCGGATTTCTTTTCAAGGGCAGTTCGCAGGCTATCCAGTCGTTTAGCGATATCTCCCAGCAACTTACGATGCTTGCGTCCGATGCCGCAACGCTTCAGACGAGCACGTTCGAATTCTTTGCGACGGGCAACGGCAACGACATGGTCGCGAATCTCACGAGCGTAAAAAACGATCTCGCGGCCATCGACGCCGACAGCAATGTTTTAGGCTCGGTTATGCCGTCGCTCGAGAGTGGGACGTCAACCAGCCTTGCGCAGACGTATCTGCCGCTCAAAGCACAAGTCGAAGGCGCCGAGCAATTTTTGAACAGCTTCATTCCGTGGTTCGCCACGTCCACGCCGCATCACGTGCTCATATTTTTCCAAAATCCCTCAGAAGAAAAACCGGCTGGCGGATTTTTGGGAAGCTATGCGGATGTGACGCTTGCGAGCGCAACAGTGACCAATTTCACGGTCCACGACATTGCCGATGTCGACGTGACGTTCAAACCGAATATCGTTCCGCCGGTGCCGCTTCAGCTCGAGACAACGCGATTCCGTCCGGCCGACGCCAATTGGTTTTTTGATTTCCCGACATCCGCCTCGGAGACGATCCGCATGTTCGAACAGGCTGGTTTGTATGCCGCAAGCGGGACAACGTTCGATGGCGCCGTAGCAATCTCTCCGCGCGTTGTGAGCGATTTGCTCAGCCTCACGGGGCCGATCACGCTTGGTTCCGGAACGTCGGCCACAACATTCAACTCGCAGAATCTTCTCGTGCAAACCCAAAAGATTGTTCAAGCAGGACAGGAAACCGGTGCCACGTATCCAAAAGGAATCATTGGATCGCTCGGTCAGGCGATATTCCAGGATCTAACGTCTACCAGCACGGCAACGACCTCAACGTTAGCTACTGCCCCGGCAACTTCCACCCGGCAACAACTGCTCTCGATGGCGCTCAATTGGATGGCGGACAAAGATGTGATGACCTATTTTAAGGATCCTGCGCTCGAAAATTTTGTCGAAACCTATGGCGTCGGCGGCGACGTGTATCAATTGCCGCAAAACTTTAACGGCGACTATCTCGCCGTTGTGAATGCCGATATCAATGCTGACAAGTCGGAACTTTATGTTAACCAGTCGATCAACTTTGACGCACAAATCGGCGACGATGGAACGATGACTGACACACTCATCATCAATCGCAAGGACACTGGCAATACGAGTCCCTATCCGTGGTATCAAACGACCAATCAAGATTACCTGCAAGTTTTTGTTCCGCCCGCGAGCACGCTCACGAACGAAAGCGGCGGCATTGTGCGCACCGTGCCCGCGCCGATCAATTACGCAAAAAACGGCTACACAACCGATCCGCTCATCGCTTCCATCGAGTCGAGCACGTTGCCGCTCTTCACGTATCCAGCGGTTACAACGAATATGCAATTTGGGAAAGAGGTTTTTGCTGTCTGGTCGCGGGTGCGGGCGGGGACGAGCACTCAATTGACATTCGAATACACCCATCGTCTTTTTGCTATACCCGCCGCCGGCGTGCAATATCAGTTTGTTTTTGAAAAACAAGCGGGCGCGACGGGCAACTACCAATTTGAAGTCGACGCACCGCTCGGATATGTTTTTGAGGAGAATGGTCTTGCTTCATACATTTATACATCCGACGACCCGCCGGGCCGCATGGTTGTCACGCTCACGCTCGAACCATTGGCGAATGATTGATAGCCGTTAATGTATTTCTTCCGTTTTTTCGTGTATTCTGGTGTGCATGGAGCATATTCGGAATTTTGTAATCATCGCCCATATTGATTCAGGAAAATCCACGCTTGCCGACCGGTTGCTTGAAATGACCGGCACGGTGCCGATGCGGAGCATGCAACCCCAATACCTCGATCGTCTGGACCTTGAGCGCGAGAGGGGGATTACCATCAAAATGGCGCCGGTCCGCATGAGGTACGAGCTTGAAGATGCGAGCGGTGAAAAGAAACAATACATTCTGAACCTCATCGATACGCCTGGACATTCGGACTTTTCGTATGAAGTTTCGCGCGCATTGAACGCTGTTGAGGGTGCCGTTCTCTTAATAGATGGGACCAAAGGCATCCAGGCGCAGACGCTTTCCAATTTGCGTGCGGCGCAAAAAGCCGGGCTCACCATAATTCCAGCGGTAAACAAAATCGATTTGGCATTGCCGCAGATTGATAGGATCGCCGAAGCGACGGCGGAGCTCCTCGGTGTTCCAAAAGAAAGCGTGCTGCGTGTTTCCGCAAAGACGGGCGTCGGTGTGAAAGCGTTACTGGCTGCGGTGATCGAAAAAGTCCCGCCGCCTGTTCACGATCACAAAAGCGAAAGCGGCCAAAAAGCAGATGCCCAAGCTCGCGCGCTCATATTTGATTCCCTCTACGATGATCACAAGGGTATCATCGCGAATGTCCGCGTTTTTGGCGGTGCGTTTGTTGCTGAAGAGATGAAGTTCATGGCAAGCGGCACCACGTTCAAACCAAAGGAAGTCGGCTATTTTTCCCCGGCGCTCAAAACAACCGAGAAGATCAGTAACGGTGAGATCGGCTATATCGCAACGGGTCTCAAGGAGCCGTCGCTCGTAAAAATTGGCGACACGGTTGCTCTCGCGCGCCAATTGCAGAAGATCGAACCGCTTTCGGGCTATCGCGAACCCGGTCCCGTCGTTTTTATTTCTTTTTATCCCGACGGCGTCACAAAATACGACGACCTCAAACGTGCATTCGAAAAATTGCGATTAAACGATGCGGCGCTCAGTTTTGAGCCCGATGCGAACGAAGCGCTAGGCCGTGGCCTGAAAGTCGGCTTCCTTGGGCAGCTGCATTTTGAAATTACGTCGAGCCGTCTCGAACGCGAGTACAGCCTCCAATTTTTGACGAGCTTTCCGTCGATCGCATACCGCATCCAGGACAAAGGAAAAATTTTTACGATCAAACAGCCACAAGATTTTCCGGACAAACCGGAAAAAGTATGGGAGCCGATCGTGAACCTTGAAATGCTCACGCCACAGCACTATTTGAGCGCCGTCGTGAATTTGCAAAACGTTTTCGACATTGAAGTTTTCGAAGTAAAGAACCTTGGCGAGAATTTGCTCATCGAAGCGAAGATGCCGCTTCGTGAGCTCATCCGCGATTTTGATGACCGTTTGAAATCGGCGTCGCAAGGCTATGCATCGTTCACCTATGAGCTTGCCGGCGAACGGGAAGCGGAAGTTGAGAAGCTCGAAATTTTGGTCGTCGAAGAAGTTGTTCCGGCGCTCACCCGCATCGTTCCCAAAAAAGATGTCGAACGGGAAGGGCGGCAGACGGTCGAGCGTTTGAAGGAGCTTCTGCCGAAGGAACAGTTTTCGCAGGCCATCCAGGCCAAGGCGCAGGGGAAGATCATTGCCCGTGAAACGATACCGGCGCTTAAGAAGAAGCTTGGCGACTTCGGAAAAAACGGCGGCGACCGCACGCGCAAGATGAAGCTTTGGCGCAAACAGGAGCGAGGCAAAGAGCGTTTGCAGGGGACCGCGCGCGTCGATATATCGCCGGAGGTCTTTCGGGAAATCCTCAAAAAATAGCGTTATAATGAGCTCATGCCAGACGGGCTCAAAATTGCCGGCGCCGTATTACTTGCAATCCTTTTGGTTTTTATCGGCATCCAAGTGTACGGCTTCGTTATCCAGGAGCATCAGCTGAACGCCGACTTAGCTGATGTCGAAACGCGCCTCACCCAAGCGCAAACCAACGCACAAAGCCTCCAGGAAGAGTCGCAGTATCTTGCGAATCCGCTCAATCTCGAAAAAGAGTTGCGCGCACGATTCAATTACAAGAAGCCGGGCGAGACCATGATTATTATTGTGCCGGAACAAAGCTCAACGGTGAGTTCGACGCCGTAACCTCTGCTTCCATCAGTTCTCTGTGCTACAATGTGAATAATGAAGCGTGCGTATGACCTCGTTTGCGTCGGCGACACTGTTATCGACGCGTTTATAACGCTCCACGAAGCGTCGGTTCACTGCGACTTGAACCATGAACGATGTCAGCTTTGCATGTCGTTTGCAGATAAAATCCCATATGAAGCATTGCAGGTAATTCCCGCCGTTGGCAACGCATCAAACGTAGCCGTCGGTGCTGCTCGCCTCGGTTTGAACGTCGCTATGCTCACGGCGATTGGCGGCGACCATTACGGCGAGCAGATTCTCGACGTATACAGAAAGGAAGGCGTAGCAACAAAATTTGTCCGTGTGAATAAAAACAAGCCGACGAATTATCATTTTGTTTTGACGTTCAAAGCGGAGCGCACGATTTTGATCAAGCACGAGCAGTATATCTACGACGAGCCAAAATTGCTCGATAAGAAGACTGATTGGGTTTATTTTTCCTCCATTGCAGACCACACGCTGCCGTTTCATAAGAAGGTCGCCGATTATTTGAAGTCGCATCCCGACGTTCGCATGGGATTCAACCCGGGCACGTTCCAATTGCGTTTCGGCGCTGAAAAGTTGCGCGAAATTTATAAGCATACGTATGTCGTGTTTGTGAACCGGGAAGAAGCCGAACTCGTGACGCATAAAAAAGAGGGAACGGATATCCATGAACTTTTCAAAGCGATGCACAAGCTCGGACCAAAAGTTGTCGTGATCACCGACGGCCCTGATGGTGCCTACGCTTCGGACGGCGTGAATGCATATTTTATGCCGCCGTATCCCGATCCGAAGCCGCCCGTCTCCCGCACGGGCGCAGGCGACGCGTTCTCAACCGGATTTCTCTGTGCGCTCATCTATGGTCTGCCCGTACACGATGCGTTGCGTTGGGCGCCAATCGAATCGATGCACGTTGTGCAATATTTTGGCGCACAGACCGGACTTCTCACCAAGCACAATCTTTCAACGCTCCTCAAAAAAGCGCCGAAAAAGTATATGCCGAAGTCGATATGAAATCGCTACGCGACATTCTCGCCGACGCCGAAGCCAATCACGTTGCCGTTGGTCATTTCAATATTTCTGAACTCGCCACGCTCAAAGCGATTTTTGAAGCTGCCCGTGAGCTTGATCTCGCAACCGGCAAAAGTATGCCCGTGCTCATCGGCGTTTCGGAAGGCGAACGTGAATTCGTCGGCGTAAAGCAAGCCGTCGCCCTCATAAAGAGTTTGCGCGAAACCTACGGCTACCCGATTTTTTTGAACGCCGACCACACCCATTCACTCGACAAAGCAAAAGAAGCTGCCGAAGCTGGTTTTGATGAAGTGCTTTTCGACGGCTCTCAGCTTTCGTTGGAAGAAAACATTAAGCAGACAAGAGAAGTTGTCGAAACCTTGAAGGCCATTAACCCAAACGTGATCATTGAAGGGGAAATCGGCTATATTGGGTCGTCGTCGGAGATCGTTGATAAGCGACCAGAAGCATCGTTAAAACTTTCCACACCGGAAGAAGCGGTCCGATTTGCACAATTGACAGGTGTTGACGTGCTCGCGCCGGCCGTCGGGAATATGCACGGACTTTTAAAAGAGATGGTGTCCGGCGAAGCGCACAAAAAATTGGATATTGAGCTCATCGGGCAGATCAAGGCGGCCATCAAAGCCGTCGGATGTAATTACATGACGTTGCATGGCGGTTCAGGGACGGCGGACGTTGACTTCCGCGCGGCGGCAAAAACGGGGATGACGATTATCCACGTTTCGAGCGAGCTTCGCCTTGCCTGGCGGCGCGGCATGGAACAATCGCTTGCCGAGAACGCAAATGAAATCGCGCCCTACAAGTTGCTTTCGAATTCCATTGCAAACATCAAAGCGATCGTTTCCGATCGCTTGAAGCTGTTTAATGATATAGCGTAGGCGCTTTAAAATTTGAATCCGCGGGCGTAGTGTCCGATGAGTGGCAATTCTTTTTCTTGTCCGTTCAATACATTTATGATGCCCATGATGGTGAGCACGATGCCTACAATCCACCAAAGCCAAACGATGAGCCAACCGATGATCGGGAACCAGCCGATGGCAATGGCCACCGCCCAGCCGATCAAGTCAAAAATGAGCAGTGCGAGGCCCTGCTTCAAATGATATTTCACAAAAGGATCGTTTTTTGATTCCGTGAGGAACGGAATGACGATGAGGATCCAAAGATAGGAAAATACTGCGATGATGTTGCCTTGTTTCTTATCGACCTGCGATCCCGAGGACGCTGCGTGCGCATGATGCGCTCCGTCATGATTTTGGTTTTCCATGTAGTTAAGTATAGCAGAACGGGATTTGAGCCCAGTTGCCAGTATATGTATTCTTTGCTACCATATACCCCATGGATTTAGCAGTCATATCACGCGAAATAACCGGTAAAAAGGTGCGGGCGCTCCGGAAGGAGGGTCTTATTCCTGCCGAGATCTACGGCAACGGCATCCCGAATATACACGTTTCCGTTCCGGCGAAAGCTTTTTCAAAGGTTCTCAAAGAAGCCGGACAGACAAGCGTTGTCACCTTGCTTGTTGGAAAGGAAAAGCGATCGGCGATGATTCACGAGGTTATGCGCGATTATTTGACGGGCGACGTTATGCACGTCGATTTCCATCAAATTCGTATGGACGAAAAGATTTCTGCAAAAGTTCCATTTGTTTTTACGGGCGAAGCGCCTGCGGTGAAAGAAAAGGGAGCGGTCATCAATAAAGCCGTTCTCGAAGTCGAAGTCGAAGCGTTGCCTGGAGATATGCCTCATGAGATTACGATTGACCTCAGTGTGCTTAAGGATATCGACCAAAGCATTCATATAAAAGACATTCCCCATCCGCACGGCGTGAAGTTTCTCATTGAGGAGAATGCGGCCGTCGTCACGGCAACACCGCCGCGTGCAGAGGAAGAGGTTGTACCGGTTGAGCCTGTTGACGTCTCTGCAGTGAAGGTGGAAACGGAAGAAAAGAAAGCGGAACGTCAGGCTGAAAAGACAAAGGAGGGAACTGCAAAAGACGAAAAGCCAGCTGCGTAGGGATCCTTTTTCTGCATTTCTGCGTTATAATAAAGGAAATAGCTTATGTACAGGCCTTTGAAACCCAAGGTTCTCGGTGACGTCTCGACCCGCCGGCACGGGTGGACGTCTTTTTCCCTGGTTCCTTCTCGAATCAACCTCACGAAACATAAAAAAATACCTGTCGCTCTCACTCGGGCTGCATGGTGGCTTGTGCTTGCCGGCGCGGCCATGTTTTTGATATTTGGTTCGGTGCTTGCCCCGACGATGAGCGGCGTCACCCTTGCTCAGAGCACCTCGAACGCCGATAGTTCGGTGAGTTTGGCGAGCGGCTCATCGACCACCGATACTGCAGCCGAGCAGCAACAGTTGCAGGCGCAGCTCGACCAGCTTGAAGGTCAGATCAACAACTACCAGGGGCAAATCGCGAGTTATCAAAGCCAGGGGAAATCTTTGAGCGGCCAGATCGGTCAGTTGAACGACAAGATTGCCAGTTTGAATTTGCAGATCCAAGCTATCAATCTCACGATGTCACAGCTCGACGACGATATTACCCAAACGCAATCGCAAATCCAGGTGACCCAATCAGACATTCAAGAGAAGCAGAGTTCGATCGCGAGTCTGATGCAAAATTTATACCAATCCGATCAGACGAGTTTGGTCGAGATGTTCTTGAAGGATCCCCAACTTTCAGATTTTTGGGACGATACGCAAAACATCACCCTTTTGCAGGACAACTTGCGCGTGGCAGTCGAACAGGTGACCGATTTGCAGTCGCAATTGCAAAACCAAGAACAGGAATTCACCGCGTCGCGCGATGCGGCTTCGACCGCGGAGCAATATCAGGTTCAGCAGCAGCAGGCGATCGCAAGCACGAAGACGCAAAAGACGCAGCTGCTCACCGAGACTCAGGGACAAGAATCGAAATATCAACAGCTCCTCACGCAAACCCAAGCGACCGCGGCGCAAATTCGGAATCGTATTTTCCAACTCTTGGGCGGCGGTCAGCTTTCGTTCGGTGACGCCTATCAATATGCCAAACTCGCCGGGAGTGCAACGGGCATTGATCCATCATTCATCCTCGCCATTCTTGATCACGAATCGGCGCTCGGCCAGAATGTCGGCCAGTGCGATTACAAGACGGCGATGAGCCCTTCGAACATTCCCATCTTCCTTGCTATCACAAAGTCACTCAATTTAGATCCGGATACCATGCTCGTTTCCTGTCCGAACTCCGATGGGGCCTACGGCGGTGCGATGGGTCCGGCACAATTTGAACCATCGACCTGGGAGCTCTACACCTCGGCAATTTCCGGTGTGACCGGAGACAATCCGCCTTCGCCATGGAATAATGCCGACGCTTTCGTTGCAACGGCACTTTATTTGAAGGATGCGATGGCTGGCTGTGAAACGGTTTATACCGCGGTGCTGAGCCAAGAACGCTGCACGGCGGCAAAATACTATGCGGGTTCCCACTGGCAAAGCTATCTTTGGACTTATGGCGAAGCGGTTGTCGAGCGCGCCGAAGGTTTTGCAGCCGACATCCAGACGCTTAATGGTTCGAGTACAAGCTAATCATTACCCCAAAGCACTCATGCAAAAGCCCAAGAAAATTGTCCTCGCAAATGGCCTCCGGGTTCTCCTCATACCGCAGCCGGGGAATTCGGCTGCAACAGTTTTGATACTCGTCGAGGCGGGATCGGAATATGAAACCAAACGCCTTTCGGGTGTTTCGCATTTTCTCGAACATTTGATGTTCAAAGGAACCGTGAATCGTCCGAAGCCGGGGATGATTATGCACGAGCTCGAAGCGCTCGGCGCGCAATACAATGCATTCACCGATCAGGAGTACACCGGTTACTATGTGAAAGCACAGGCTGCAAAGCTGCCAAAAACGCTCGACATCATCTCCGATCTTTATTTGAATCCCATTTTTAATCCGGAAGAAGTTGAAAAGGAACGCGGCGTGATCATTCAGGAGATTAATATGTATGAAGATGATCTGCCGGCGCGGGCGCACCGGATATTCTCGGCGCTCATGTACGGCGATCAACCGGCGGGGTGGGACGTTGCGGGAACAAAAGCGACCGTTCGTGGGCTCCGTCGAAATGATGTGATGGCGTATCGAGAGAAGCGCTATGTGATGCCTGGCACGGTCGTTGCGATCTCGGGAAAATTTAATGAGAAAGGAGTGATGAGGCAGGTGAAGAACATTTTCGGCAAGCTCAAGCGGCACCCGGTGATTGCAAAGAAGAAAACAAAAGAGAAGCAAGCGGCGCCACGGGTTGCCGTGCATTTCAAAGAAGCCGACCAGGCGCACCTTGTCCTTGGGTTCCGTGCATTCAACACGTTTGATAAAAGAAAGTACGCCCTGCGCGTCCTCACCGACGTTTTGGGCAGCGGTATGAGCTCGCGCCTCTTCATGCGTGTACGAGAAGAGCTCGGAGCTGCGTATTATATAGGCGCGGGGAGCGACCTCTCCCTTGACCATGGTTTTATGGCTATTTCCGCAGGCGTCGACCACGCCAAGCTCCAGGTGGTCATCCGGGCGATCCTCGAGGAGTGTCGTCGGTTGCGGGACGAGCAGGTTCCGGGCCTCGAACTGCAGAAGTCCAAAGATCATATGATCGGGGGGCTTGTTTTGGGGCTCGAAACCTCAGACGACCTCGCGAGCTTTTACGGCGGCCAGGAAATCGTAACCAAGACCACATTGCCGCCTGAAGTCTTAATCGATAGAATAAAGAAAACGACCGCAGCCGAGGTACAAGCGGTCGCAAAAACCATTTTTAAAAACCAGCATCTCAATTTTGCACTCATCGGGCCATATAAAGATAAAAAATCCTTCCAGAAATTATTAAAACTTCCTTAAATCATTCTTCATCATATGGATCGCAAAGGATTCGAAATTTCGTGGGTGAGCCTGTGGAGGATCTTCATTTTCCTTCTGGTCGTCTGGGTCCTCTTTATGGGTCGGCAGATTTTACTCGGCCTCTTCCTGGCGATCATCATTTCATCCGGGCTCGAAGGGTTGGTTGACCTCCTTGAGCGAGCCGGATTGCCCCGCACGGTGAGCGTGATCCTCATATTCCTTGCCGCGCTTCTCGGTGTCATCCTCCTCGTCTATACCGTGGTGCCCCTCCTCATCGTGGAACTCAACAATGTGTTTTCGGGTGTCGGACAAACCAATCTTGGGGGATTGAGTATTTTGATGAATCTGAAGGCTTCGCAATCGGCGAATAGCGTCATTTCAAAATTATCATCAGAATTTCTCGCGAACAACACGTCGCCACTCGACTTCTTCTCGAACGCGCTCGGCAGCTTCGGCCTTGCGGTTGCCGTGATCGTGAGTTCGTTCTATCTCACGATCGGCCGCGACGGCGTGGAACAATTTTTGGAGATCGTTGTGCCGCCTGACTACGAGGAACAAACGATGCGTATCTATGCCCGCGCGCGCAAGCGGATCGGATCATGGTTCCGTATGCAGGTGCTGCTCAGCTTGATCATGGGATTCCTCGTGTGGGGAGGACTCACCATCCTCGGCGTCAAATATGCATTTCTCATAGGTATCATCGCCGCAGTTTTTGAACTTGTGCCGTTTGTCGGCCCGATTTTGTCGGGTGCCGTCGCCGTGGTCACCGCACTCCTCACCTCAACAACGCTCGCGTTTTGGACGCTTATCTTCTTTATCTTTGCGCAGCAACTTGAATCAAACGTGTTCGTTCCAATCCTTTCACGCCGGAGCGTCGGCTTACATCCCGTGATCGTCATCGGTGCATTGCTCATCGGGGCAACCGTCGGCGGCCTCCTCGGCATCATCATTTCAGTGCCGGCCGCTGCGGTATTTCAGGAAGTCATCGGTGAGTGGTCGGTGCGCAAGAGGCCGACAACGGCAGAAGCTTGACTATGAAATTTTATATCACGACCCCGATCTATTACGTAAACGACAAGCCGCACATCGGGCATGCGTACACGACGATCGTCGCGGATGTCCTTGCGCGATGGCGTACTATTTGTGGTGAAGACGTCATGTTCTCAACGGGCGTCGATGAGCATTCCCAGAAGACAGTAGACGCCGCCAAGAAAAGCGGCGAAGAAATCCAAGCCTATACCGACAGGCTTGCTGGCATTTGGGAGTCCACGTGGGAAAAGCTTGGCATCTCGAATACCGATTTTATCCGTACGACGGAACATCGCCACGTCGAAACCGTCCATGATATTTGGGGACGCCTCGAAGCGGCTGGCGATTTATATAGAGGACGATATGAAGGCTTGTACTGCAAAGGCCACGAAGCATTCTTGAAAGAAGACGAACTCACCGAAGACGGTTTGTGCCCGGAACATAAAACAAAGCCGGAACTCGTATCGGAAGAAAATTATTTCTTTGCGCTCTCACGGTATCAGGAAAAATTATTAAAATTGTATGAAACGAATCCCGACTTCGTTGCGCCGGCCCACCGCTTTAACGAGGTAAAAGCTTTCGTTGAACAAGGTCTCGAAGACGTGAGCTTTTCACGTGAAAAGAAAGAGGGCCGTGCCGAATGGGGGATCCCGGTTCCGGGCGATCCAAGCCAGGTAATCTACGTTTGGGCCGATGCGCTCGTGAATTATATTTCCGAAGTTGGCGTTGAGGGCTGGGAAGAGCATCCGGCCGATATCCATGCGGTCGGCAAGGACATCCTGCGTTTTCACGCCGTCATTTGGCCGGCGATGCTCCTGTCCGCAGGATTGCCCCTGCCGGGGCAGGTCATTGCGAACGGCTTCTTCACGGTGGGCGGCACGAAAATTTCAAAATCACTTGGCAATACGATCGATCCGCTCGATCTCGCCGATCGTTACGGCGTCGATGCGCTCAGATATTTTTTGCTGCGCGAAATTCCCTATGGCGAAGACGGCGATTTTTCGGAAGAGAAAATGAAGGAACGGTACAATGGCGATCTTGCGAACGGGCTCGGCAACTTTGCCGCACGCGTCCTTACCCTTGCCGAAAAAGAAGAAATTGCCGCCCGGAAGCCAGAAGCGTCATTCGAAAAAATCATTGCGGAAACCAAGAAAGCCGTGTATCAAAAATTGCATGATTACAAATTTCCCGACGCGCTCGTGGTAATTTGGCAGGAGATTGCGTTTGGGGATAAATATATAAACGAAAAGAAAGTGTGGGAGATAAAAGACAAAGAAGAACGCACCCAGGCGCTTTGTAATTTGATTTCACTTTTAGTGGATGTCGCAGCGAACCTCCTGCCATTCTTGCCGGAAACATCGCGAAAGATTTCCCGAGCGATCACCTTAGGCCCTGTGTTAAAGATAAAAAAGCCAGATATTCTTTTCCCCCGGATCGGCTAGCGTTGGTTTCGGTAGGGCTCTACGATAAGAGCGGTCTGATCGATTTTTCGTACGCCGCAACGATATCTTTTTCAAAGTCGGCGATCGCTTCGTAGTTGTTCGTCAGTTTCACGTCTGCGTGCGAACCGATCACAGGGATATAGATCTCGTTTGGTTGTTTGTTGAGTTCGGCGAATTGCTCACGCGTTGTCGAGGCTTCGCCTGATCGATTTCGGGCAATAAGGCGTGCATAACGATGATCGTCGTCGGCGTTCACGTATACAATTGCGCTTTTCACGCCATCGGCAGGGAATTCGTGCATCATCACTTCGTCGGTGTCCCATCGCATACCGTCGAGAATGCCGACGTCCGCTGGATTGTGCAGAAGCCGGTGTTTTACCGCCCGCGAAAGCACGCCCTCCGGAAATGCACCGGGTCGTTGCATGATTTGGGCAAGCATTTGTTCGTTGGCTCGGCCATGAGGCATGCCCCAAAGGTCGAGTGTGTCCCGCAAAATATCCGAAAAACGATGACGGCTTACCGAGTGGCCGTCAGCCTTGATGAGTTCTTCCAACCTGTTCGCCACCGTTTCCTTGCCGGCGAGTGGCAGGCCCGCAAGGCCAATGACGAGTTTCATATGGTTACAATATAATGCAAAATAATCATTCATGCTAGAATGACGAACATGAGCGAAGCTTCTCATTTCATCGACGCCCACACCCACGTGCAATTTTCGGGTTTTGACGACGATCGCAAAGCGATTATCGAACGCGCGAGGCGTGCTGATGTTTGGATGATAAACGTTGGCACTCAAAAAGACACCTCGCGTGCCGCCGTTGAACTTGCCGAACAATATCCGGATGGCATGTATGCGGCGATCGGCTTGCATCCCATTCATACGGCGAAGTCGTATCATGACGAGCAAGAACTTGGCGGCGGGGAAGCGGCGAAAGCGTTCACATCGCGCGGCGAAGTGTTTGACACCGATTATTATCGCAAGCTCGCGCTCCATAAAAAAACGGTTGCTATCGGCGAATGCGGCCTCGACTATTTTCATTTCAACGAACATGAGCCGCGCGAATTGCAAATGGTACGACAGCGCGAAGCATTCGTTGCGCAAATCGCCCTCGCCCGAGAAGTAAAAAAACCGTTGATGATCCATTGTCGCAACGCATTTCACGATCTCATTGAAATCCTCAAATCGCCGGCATATCCGAAGATCGAAAATCCCGGCGTCGTGCATTTTTTCTCAGGCACCGCGGAAGACGCAGTGGCGTTGCTCGATCTGGGATTCTCATTCACCTTCGGCGGCGCCATAACATTCCCACCGCGCAAAGGCGCTGCGGCGGGGGACTATGATGAGGTGATAACAATGATCCCGATCGACAGGATTCTCTCCGAGACCGATGCGCCGTATGTTGCTCCCGTGCCCCATCGCGGAAAGAAAAATGAGCCGGCATATGTGGTGTACACCGTTGCGCGCCTCGCCGAACTCAAAAACGTTTCCCCGGACGAGATGAAAGACCAAATGTGGGGTAACGCGCAACGGATTTTTGGGATCTAATCGATGCCCCGCAACTCCGGGCGCAAACCTTTCCGCAATCGTCCTCAATTGATATGATGAGTATCATGTCCGCGTACGACCCAAAGCAAATCGAGCCAAAATGGCAAAAAAAATGGATTGAAGAAAAAGTCTTTGCCGCAAAAGACGATTCGTCCAAGCCAAAATATTATCAGCTTGAGACCTTTCCGTATCCTTCTGCGGCCGGTTTGCATATGGGTCACCCGAAAGGCTATACCGCAGAAGATATTCACGCGCGCTACAATCGGATGGGCGGGGGCGATCACAAGCCAAAAGAAGTTTTATACACCATCGGCTGGGACGCTTTTGGCTTACCAACCGAAAATTACGCCATAAAAATTGGAAAGAATCCAAAGGATGTCACCGAAGAAAATACCGACAACTTCCGTCGGCAGGTGCGCATGTTCGGTTTTTCATACGATTGGGATCGCGAGATTAACACGTCATCGCCGGAATATTATAGGTGGACGCAGTGGCTTTTCATTCAACTCTATAAAAAGGGGTTAGCGTATCAGGCGAAGTCAAAGGTGAATTGGTGTCCGAAGGATCAGACGGTGCTTGCAAATGAGCAGGTGATTGACGGCAAATGCGAGCGATGTGGCAGCGTGATCGAAGAGCGTGATATGACGCAATGGTTCATCAAAATAACTGATTACGCCGATCGATTACTCGCTGATTTGCAAGGCCTTGATTGGCCGGCTTCGACGATTAAACGCCAGGAAGATTGGATCGGAAAATCAGAAGGTGCAGAAATTTCTTTTCCGCTCAATTTTGAAAAAAACCCTGCCGACAACGACCGTCGTGGTCCGAATGGTGAACGCGCGGCGCTCACGGTTTTCACGACGCGCCCCGATACACTCTATGGAGCAACGTATTTGGTGCTCGCACCGGAACATCCCTGGGTGACGCTCGCGCTCGACAACCAGCACGATGTGCTTTTGAACAAAGATGAAGTGAGAGCATACGTCGAAGCCGCGAGCCATAAGACCGAGTTGATGCGCAAGGAAGATGAAAAAGAAAAAACCGGCGTCGAGCTAAAAGGCGTGAAAGCAATCAATCCGGCAACGCATGAGGAGATTCCCATTTGGGTGGCCGACTACGTGCTCGGCTCGTATGGCACAGGTGCCGTGATGGCCGTGCCTGCGCACGACGAACGCGACTTCGCTTTTGCAAAGAAATTCAATCTGCCGATCCGGCAGGTGATCATGCATGAAGGTGATTTACCATACATGGGCGACGGCATCCTGATCAATTCCGAGAACTATAATGGCGTGGATTCGGAAAAAGCAAAGCGGGAAATCGTCCAGATGGTCGTTGGTGTCAAGAAGACCCAGTACAAGCTTCGCGACTGGTCGGTTTCGCGCCAGCGTTATTGGGGCGTGCCGATTCCGATGATTCACTGCGCAGCATGCGGCATTGTACCGGTGCCCGAGTCTGATTTACCGGTCATTCTGCCGGAGATAGAGAATTATCGTCCGCAAGGCATGCCGCCACTTGCAAGTTCGAAAGAATTCATGAACGTGAAATGTCCACAGTGCGGCGGTAATGCAGAGCGCGACCCTGAAACACTCGACACGTTCGTCGATTCGTCGTGGTACTTTCTGCGCTACACCGATCCGCATAATGCGCAGCAGATTTTTGATCCGGCAAAAGCAGCGCATTGGATGCCGGTTGATCTCTATGTGATCGGCGCAGAGCACACGGTACTTCATCTTTTATACGCTCGCTTCATCACAAAATTTTTGTACGACGAAAAACTCGTCCAATTCCAGGAACCGTTCACCAGGCTGCGGCATCAGGGTCTCATCCGCGGCGCCGACGGTAAGAAAATGTCGAAGAGCATCGGCAACGTAGTGAATCCCGATGAAATCGTCGGGGAGTTTGGTGCGGATACCACGCGAATGTATCTCATGTTCATGGGTCCGTTTGAAGATGGTGCGCCATGGGATCCAAAAAGTATTTTGGGCGTCGAGCGGTTTCTGAAGCGGCTATGGAATTATCTTGAAGGAACGGAGCTGCCGTTGCCACCGCCACCGCGAGCGCTTACAACGCTTCTTCATAAGACCATTAAAAAAGTCGGCGAAGATATCGCCGAGTTCAAATTCAACACGGCGATTTCCGCGCTCATGATATTGTTGAACGATCTCGAAAGGGCTGCGCCGATGCCGGCTGCCGATCGCGAGTCGGTTATAAAGATACTTCATCCATTTGCGCCGCATATGGCGCAGGAATTGTGGTCCCGCATGGGTCACGAGACCTATCTCGACTTCGAACCGTGGCCGAGCTATGACAGTGCGCTCATTGCTGGAGAAAAGATTACAATTATAGTGCAGGTGAACGGGAAGGTTCGCGATACGATGCAGGCCGAACCGTCCATCACCGAAGACCAAGCCAAGGCACTCGCACTTACAAGCGCTGCCGTGCAGCGCGCGATGGCGGGTGCGTCGGCAAAGAAAGTCATTTACGTCGACAAGAAACTCGTGAGCATCGTCATTTAATCATTTTTTAATATCTATGGCACACGGCGGCGGCGAAGGCAGCACGATGGGCGGCAAAATCTGGGGGATTCTTCTCCTCGTTGTCATTGCCGGCGTCATTTTGTATCTCTGGAATTCGGGGCTTGTGACGAGCGGCACTTCAGGATTGAGCTCGCTCTTCCCGGCGCTCAACGCTTCGTCGTCGGCCTTTTCTTCGACGCCACCCGGCTTTGGCGTGCCGAACGGACCACCGAGCGGTTCTGGTTCGAATAATTTGAATACTGTTCCGCCGACGAGTATTGGACCGTACACAGGAGGGGAAGCATCCACGACCGGAGGAAATCCTAACGTGAATCCGTACGACGTCCCCGCAGGCTTTACCGTTGCACAGCTCTCGCCGTTTTTCCACGAGATATTATTCGGCAGTGTGCTCCCGGGTGGCTACGGTTCTTCCGGTGAGGTCACGCTCTACACGAGCTTTACTCAAAACGAAACCGTCGACGTGACCGGATGGAAAATCGTTGCGAATGGTGGCAGCGAATATATCCCGCAGGCAGTCAATTTCTATCAGCCCTCTGGATTAACCGCGCCGAGCGATATCGAACTTGCCAATGACCAGACGCTCTATCTCTATTCGTCAGCAGGCACGATCAATCTTCGCCTCAATGAATGCATCGGCTATTTGCAAAACGATTTGCGTACCAATCCGGCGTTACCGCTCAATTGCCCCTACATCAATCAATCGCAAATTTCGAATTTGAGCGGCGGGTGCCAAAATTATATCCTTTCCATTCCTGCATGCACCGTGCCAAACACCTATAGCCCGGAAATTCCGCCAAACGATTATGCATGCGTGAACTATCTCGACCAGATGAATTACACCGGCTGCTTCAATGCACACGAGAGTGATCCTAATTTCCTATCGAACCAATGGTGGGCGTGGACCGGCAGCAGCGTTCTCAATCCGTATCACGACAACGTCTATCTCTACGACCGCAACGGCCTGCTTGTTGACTCCTATTCATATTAGTGATATAATCTGGCAAGATTCCCATTCGAGGAGGACCTCGTTGAAAAAGAAAAGTGAGAAAATCGAGAGATCCAAAGAAGAAGAAAAGTTGTTGAAGTATTTGCGGGCACAGCAGAGAGCGAAGCTTCTCGTTGCCGCTGGCGAAGGCGAGGAAAGATTGCTACGCGCCATCTATATACGAGAAATCATTTCACAGGCGGATCTCACGGAGCTTGAGGCGGTAGTTTTGAGAGCAAGCTACGGACTCAATGCAGAACGAGTCACCCTTGAGATCAATGAGCTCGCCGCCGCTCTCAACAAGCCGCCTTATGAAATCACGAAAGCACTCTACGCGGCTCAGGAAAAAATAGCATATCGGTTCGAGGCTGAGGAGTGGGCGATGCAAGCGCTCGGTCTCAAATCTCGAAAACGGATCATATAATTTGGTCTGCGGTCAAGCCGTCTTTCGTAAGGGCGGCTTTTTTTATCCACAATTATTTCCTCTCGCCGAGCGTCACTTTCGCCGCGCGTTGTTCGTTTTCGCGCAAGAATACCAGTTCAACCTCGTCGCCGACATTCATATCCTCCAAGAAATCCTGGATCGGGTGGTCGCGATCGAGGCGTTTGCCGTTGAATGTGAGGATAATATCTTTGTCGCGGATGCCGGCTTTGTCGGCGGGACTTCCAGGAACGACGGCGTAATCGTGCTCGCTTTCGCGCATCACGAGCGCGCCGTGGTCAACGGACAATTTCATTTTTGCTTTGTAGTCGGCATCGATCATAACGTAGCGTACGCCGAGAAGCGGCCGGCGGATACGGCCATAACGGCGGATGTCATCGAGGTCGCGCCGCGCGGCGTTCACGGGGATCGCAAAACCAATGCTGTGCGCGCCGGAGACGATCGCGGCGTTCACGCCAACAACGAGGCCGTTGGAATCAACGAGCGGGCCGCCTGAATTGCCAGGGTTGATCGCGGCGTCGGTTTGTATGAGGCCGCGCATTTCTTGCGGTGGCGCACTCGGGTCCGCTTGCGCTGAAATCGAACGTGACAAACCCGAGACGATGCCGAGCGATACCGTATTGCGGAACATGCCGAGTGCATTGCCGATCGCAATCAGGCTCTGTCCGAGTTCGAGCCTCGAGGCGTCGCCAAGCTTGAGATAGGGAAGTCCAGTTTGCTCAATCTTCAAAATGGCGACGTCGTTTATCGGGTCGCGACTCAATAACTTGGAAGGAAACGAGCGGCCATCGTTCAAGATCACGGTGTATTCCGCCTTTACGTCGTCGATCACGTGCTTGTTCGTCATGACGAGGCCGCTTGCGTCGACGATGAAACCCGATCCGCCGCCAACTTGCACAAGGCCGTTCCGGTCTGCCATGTCTACCCGCAACGAAGGATACATTTCCTTTGGCATTTCTTTCTCGAGATCTTCCAGGTGTTTTGCGATGGCAATCGAAACAACGGCGGGCATAACCCGTTTGATAATTTTAATGACGCGGCGGTCATCCATAAAATTATTGTAGCACGGACTTTTCACGCGATTGACGGCGGCACGCAACGGAGCTATAAGGAAGGGAGTAAGTAAAAAATTAGTCCCGGGGGAGGATACTATGCCGTTACGAGAGTTCTTGGGAGAAAGTGATGCTGCGCACGCAATACGAGAGAAGATTGCTGTTTTTGCGCGAGAGCCGGTTACCGTGTTGATACAAGGTGAGACCGGCACAGGAAAAGAAATGGTTGCAAGGCTTATCCACGAAGTGAGCGACCGATCCGAGCAACCCTATATTCCAACAGATTGTTCGTCGATTCCCGACAGCCTCATCGAGTCTGAGTTCTTCGGTCACACGAAGGGTTCATTCACGAGTGCGGCTCGTTACGAGGGGATCTTCGCCGCCGCAGATAGAGGGACTCTCTTCCTGGATGAGATTGGAGACATGCCCTGCGATTTGCAGACCAGGCTACTCCGGTTCCTGAGTGAAGCGGGAAACTGTAATCGAGAAGTACGGATGATTGGGAGCGCGAAGGCGAAGACCATCAACGTTCGGATCGTCGCTGCCACCAACCAAAACTTGTCAGGGCTGGTTCGGGAGAAAAAATTTCGGAAGGATTTATTTTACCGAATCAACGCCTTGAACATCGTTATCCCGCCACTACGCGATCGCCGGAGCGATATTCTCATCATTGCGAGGGAAGTCGCGCAGGGTTTCCCCATCGCTCAACCGGCAAAAAACGTCCTTCTGCACTACGGCTGGCCGGGCAATGTTCGAGAACTGCAGAATGTCTTGTCCGAAGCCAAGGCGCTCGCAAAGATGGATGAATCGGAAGAGATACAACTTGAGCACATCCATTTTTCCGAGAAGCCATTTGCGGCCATAGGGGAGGATCAAGATCTTCAAGGTCTGCATGCAGTGGTTTTTGGAAGAGAGGAAATTCCTCTCGGTTTCTCTCTACAAAAAGCGCGGGAACTCATCAGGCGAGATTTTGAGCGTCCGTTTATCACGAAGGCTCTTGTCCAATGCAAGTGGAACCGCAAAGCGGCGGCATCTTTACTCAGTATTTCGTACCGCACTTTGCTTTACACATTAGAAGACCTCGGGATTGAACCCAAGAGGATGGGTAAACGGCAGGCTCGGGCAGCGGGCGTAGGCGTTGCCGCCGGCTAGGCTTTCTTCGGTAGACGACTTCCACGACCCAGCGCACGCTGCCGGGTCGTTTTTTTGTCAGCTATAGGAAACTGTATAAAGGTGAGATAATAAAAAGATGAAAATTCAGAACGCGG
This sequence comes from uncultured bacterium, assembly GCA_963705915.1. Classification (GTDB taxonomy): domain Bacteria; phylum Patescibacteriota; class Minisyncoccia; order UBA6257; family 2-01-FULL-56-20; genus JAKAGE01. The sequence goes on along the minus strand of OY970126.1, from coordinate 409,046 downwards.
AGGCGCTCGGCGTGACTGAGGCCCGAAAGGAATTGCTCGCCATCGCGGAAGCAGGGCTCGAAGTGATTGACACGAGCCGTATCATGCGCGGCATGATGCGCGTTGAGAACGAAACGCTTTTTTTGGAGAACATAACAATCGAGCTTGCCTCGGTTGGGAAAATTATTTTCATCGCCATTGGGAAATGCGCCGCCGAAGCTGCTGTGGTTGCCGAGTCGGTACTTGGCAATCGGATACACCGCGGCGTCGTTGTCGATATAAAAGTTTGTTCAACGAATTTGCCGCAGATAAAAACATTTTGCGGGACACATCCTTTGCCTTCGGATGAAAACATGGAGGCGGCAGAAGCGATTGTCGACTCGCTCAAAGACCTCGCGGAAAACGACCTCGTCATATTCGTGGTCTCGGGCGGCGGTTCGACGTTGCTCTTTTTGCCGGAGGACCGGCGTGACCGTAATGAAAGTCTCGTGTTTACGGCCCTCACGGAGGCGGGTGCGACGATTCAAGAGATGAACGTTGTCCGAAAACACATGTCGCTTGCTCGCGGCGGTTATCTTGCGCAGTATGCCTATCCTGCGCGGATCGTTTCATTTATTTTTTCCGACGTCATCGGCGATGATCTTTCATCGATCGCTTCGGGGCCAACGGTGAAAGACCTCACGACGAGCGAAGATGCAGAAAAAGTTTTAGCAAAATTTAATGTTCTCACAACGTGCAACATCGACCACTGCGGTCTCGTCGAAACGCCGAAAGACGATAAATATTTTGCACGAGCAACGAATATCCTCGCTGTTTCAAACATTGTTGCGCTGAACGCCATGCGGAAAGCTGCAGAAGCAATGGGCTATCGCGTTGAAATCCGCAGCACAACACTGCAGGGAGAAGCATCGGACGTCGCACGGATGGCGGCCGAATCATTGCACGCGGCCCCCGCGCGAACCGCGCTCCTGTGGGGCGGGGAAACAACGGTGACTGTGCAGGGAAAAGGGAGTGGCGGCAGAAATATCACCATTTCCGCAGAAGGGTTGAGCTATATCAAAGAAGGCGAGGAAATGCTTTCTCTCGCTTCGGACGGGAGAGATCACGGGCCGTACGCAGGGGCAATCTGTGACACGACGACCATAAAAGCCGCCGCAGACGCAGGCGTTGACCCAAAAAAATATTTGGCGAACAACGACACCTACCCGCTATTCGAAAAAATTGGCCACTACGTGGTGACGGGCGATACTGGATCCAACGTCTCCGATTTGCTGATCGCACTCAAGCAGTAGCAACGCGTGGTACAATAAAAGAAAACAATGCCGCGTAAACCATTCACGATCCGATTTGAAGAGGTTGGTATTAAAGATGTTAACGAGGTTGGCGGAAAAAATGCGTCGCTCGGCGAGATGATCGGCACGCTTAAGGCAAAAAAAGTTCCGGTGCCGTCCGGATTCGTGGTGACGGCCACCGCCTATTTTCATTTTTTAGCTGAAACCCGCCTCGACGAGTTTATTAAAAAGACGTTAAAAGGTTTACATACCAAAAATTTGGGCGAGCTGCATCGTCGCGGCATGGCGATTCGCAACGCCATCGTGAGGACCGAATTTCCTGAAGATTTGACCGAAGAAATTATTCGCGGGTACCGTGAACTTGAAAAGCGCTACGGGAGAAACGCCGACGTTGCCGTGCGTTCGAGCGCAACGGCAGAAGATCTGCCTGGAGCAAGCTTTGCCGGCGAACAGGAAAGCTATCTTGGCATCCGCGGGGAGAAAGAAGTCTTGCGGGCAGTCCGGGCGACGATGGCGTCGCTTTTCACCGACCGAGCCATTTCCTATCGTGCCGACCGTGGTTTTGATCATTTGAGGATTGCATTGTCTGCAGGCGTGCAAAAGATGGTGCGCTCGGACCAGGCCTGTTCCGGGGTGATGTTTTCACTCGATACCGAGTCCGGTTTTCGCGACATCGTCCTTATCAACGGCTCATGGGGGCTTGGCGAAATGATTGTGAAGGGCGAAGTGACGCCGGACGAATTTATTGTCTGGAAAAAAGGATTGGAGCAGAATACCAAGCACCCGATTATCGAAAAGAAGCTCGGGGTGAAGCTGCGCAAGATGACGTATCACGCGAGCGAGGGGATCCAGCAAACAAGCATAGTTCCAACGTCGCCCACAGAACGGGGATCGTTCGTTTTGACCGACGCCGAAGTCGCGAAGCTCGCCCGATGGGGAGTTATCATCGAAAAGCACTACACGGATCATTATAAGAAGTGGACGCCGATGGATATGGAGTGGGCAAAAGACGGGATGACCGGGGAGCTTTTCATCGTGCAGGCGCGTCCGGAGACGATTCAGGCTGGCCGCGATTTTTCGAAAGTGAAAGAATATATTCCGGAGGAAACGAAAACACCTCTTGTCATGGGCGCGTCGGTCGGCTCAAAGATTGCCACCGGCAAAGCGCATGTGATCCTCGACACGAAACATATCGGCGAATTCAGGAAGGGTGAAATTTTGGTGACAACCATGACCGACCCCGACTGGGAGCCGATCATGAAGATGGCGTCCGCCATCATCACCGATAAAGGCGGCCGCACGTCTCATGCGGCGATCGTCTCGCGCGAACTCGGCATTCCGGCGGTCGTCGGAACCGAGAAGGCAACCAGAACCATAAAGACAGGGGATCCGATAACGGTGGATACGACGGGGAGTGCGGGGAACGTGTATCATGGATTCCTCAAGTTCAAAGTGGTCAATCATGATCTCAAGAAAATACCGCAGCCAAAGACAAAGGTTATGGTTAACGTTGCCATTCCCGACAGCGCATTCGAGACATCATTTCTGCCGAATCAGGGCGTCGGCCTTGCGCGGGAAGAATTCATCATCGCATCCAAAATGGGATTGCATCCGATGGCCCTCCTCAACCTCAACGATCAGAAGCCCGCAGTGCGAAAAGCCATCGAAGCCAAAATGATGGGCTGGCGCGACCCAAAGCAGTATTACATAGATAATCTCGCGTTCGGCATCGCAAAGATCGGTGCGGCGTTTTTCCCGCATCATGTGATCGTTCGATTTTCGGATTTCAAGACAAACGAATATCGCACGCTTCTCGGCGGTGAAATGTATGAGCCGAAAGAGGAAAATCCGATGATTGGATGGCGTGGCGCGTCGCGGTATTACGACCCAAAGTTCAAACCCGCATTCATGCTCGAGGTGGCCGCCATCAAAAAAGTGCGCGAAGAGATGGGCCTTATGAATGTGATACCGATGGTTCCATTCTGTCGGACTATCGATGAAGGCATTAAAGTGCAGAAAGCGATGGCCGAAGGAGGACTCATAACAAATTACACCGCCAAGAATAATAGGATCAGACACGCCGCGCGTTCGATTGCGAGCGGGAGGAGAATTCCGATTACGCCGATCTATGTGATGTGTGAAATCCCTTCGAACGTGCTGAACGCAGACGCTTTCCTCGACATCTTCGACGGCATGTCCATCGGTTCAAATGATCTCACTCAACTCACCCTCGGCCTCGACCGTGACTCCGGCATTGTGAGCAAGATTGCGAACGAAAACGATCCCGCCGTCAAAAAATTGGTGAGCGAGATTATCGCCAAGTGCCGTAAGCGCAAAAAATACATCGGCATCTGCGGTCAAGCGCCGAGCGACTATCCTGACTTCGCAACATTCCTTGTTGAGTGCGGCATCGAAAGCATTTCACTCAACCCCGACACGGTGGTCTCGACAACGGTTGCCATCGCCAAGAAGGAAAAAATGCTCAAGAAAAAATAACCTCGGGTTTTTGTGAAGCATGGAAATAACATCTCTCACGGCGCGGACCATCCTTGATTCGCGGGGACAGTGGACGGTTGAAGCGACCATCGAATTGCGTAACGGCGTTTGTGCAACGGCATCGGTCCCGCAGGGCAAGAGCACCGGAACCGCAGAAGCACATGCGTTGCCCGCCGCACAGGCGGTGAAGAATATCATAAAAACGATTGCGCCTAAGGTGCGGCGTAAGGCGTTCCGGAATCAAAACGCTTTCGACTCGTTTCTCATCAATCTCGACGGCACGCCTACCAAATCCAAACTGGGCGCGAACGCCATACTCGCGGTTTCCATTGCGTTTGCGCGAGCGTGCGCGACGGCGCAAGCGATGCCGCTGTGGAGGCATATTCGTGAGATCTACGGCTTGCCCGTTGCAAAAGGACGCAATGGTACCCATCCGCGTCTTTTTATGAACGTGATCAACGGGGGATTGCACGGAGGAAGTAATTTGGATATTCAGGAATACGTTGTTATTCCGAAGACCCGGACATTCAGGGAGGCGACAGAAATCGGAACAAAGCTCTATCATGAACTCGCGGATGTCATCGCTCGAACCAAAGGGAAAGCTGCCACGAATCTGGGCGACGAAGGGGGATTCGCACCAAACTTTAAAGACAATATTGAGCCGATTCGAATCCTTGCGTCAGTTGTCAAAAAACTTCGTCTTCAAAAGAGCGTTGATTTTGGCATGGACGCAGCGGCGACCGATATCAAAACGTTGAACGACGCGCAGCTCAAAAACCTCTACGAAAAACTCATCCGCAATCATCATATTTTATATCTCGAAGATCCCTTTGGCGAAGAGAAGTTTGAAAAATTTGCAGAACTCACCGCACAGTTCGGCAAGACGGTTTGGATTACCGGCGACGACCTCACGACCACGAATGTCCATCGCATGGAACGCGCCCACGCGGAGGGGAGCGTGAACGCCGTGATCGTGAAACCCAACCAGATCGGAAGCATGAGCGAAGCGCTCGACGCGGTCCGTGCCGCGAGAAATTACGGCTGGAAAGTGATTGCTTCACATCGCAGTGGAGAAACGAACGACGACTTCATCGCCGATTTCGCCTATGGGGTTGGCGCAGACGGCTTAAAGCTCGGCGCACCCGCACGCGGGGAACGGGTTGCAAAATATAATCGGCTGCTGCAAATAGAAAAAGAAAATTCCTAGGCGCCACCGCTTTGCCGCCACAGGCCTTCAAAAAGAACCTCCATCGTGTGGTGGATATCTGCGTCTTCGATGAGTATGCCCACCGGCCGTTTTTTGTTGAGCGAGATGATCGCAACCTTGTTCGCGTAGATAAAATTGGCGTTGGTAATCGATATGGTTTCGGGAAGAAACTGCGTGATGCGAAGTTCTTGATTATCTTTCTGTTTGAGCGCGACCGCCGCCTTTGATTTTGGCGTGAGTAATCTGATGCGCAAATAATGGCGGTAGCGGGTTTCGATAAAATCCTCGAGATACGACGCCCCGAGCAGATTTGTCCAGTCGTCCCAGGCGAGCATCGCCGAGATGTGATGCTTGGATTCCAAAATGTCATTCATGATTTGCCGTATCTCCTGTGCTCCGCCATAGGTCCGCACGGTCGGTTTCACGCCGGTATCGTGGCGCAACGATTGGAGTTCCGGCAAGACAATCTTCAAAGCAGCTTCGCTCTCCTTGAGCGCGATCACGAGTTTCTCCGGATTTTCCGCCGCCCAGATTTGCCGTCGCTGTTTGAGGAACGCATTCATGAGTCCCTTTTTTTGGAGCGATCGGATTACAAGATTCACCGTGGTCCGCGGCAGTTTTGCTTTCGCGGCAATCTCGGTTACGGTGCTGCCGCCCAATTCCAACGCGGCAAGATATACGGCCACCTCATGGGGGGAATAGCCGAGTTGTTCGATGACGGCACGCAGGTGCATGGTTTCGTACGATTTACGATTAGTGTATCACATTTGGAAAATTCGGCGGCGGGAGTGTCGCCGGTTGCCAGGCGAGAAAACCCTTTTGAAATAAGGGCTTTTTGGTATAGCGCAGCATAGACGGTCCGTTCTTGTGGTCTTGCTCGCGAATGAGAAGACAATGATTACAGGGTCTGGCGTTTTAGCATCGACAACCAGCCAACGATGTCGAACACAAGCAAGGAACACGTCTTTTATGTTTTGCCAGACCCTGAACAACGATGAGGTTCTTTCAACGAAGGAACCTCATCGCCATCTCAAGGATGACCATATATGAAAATATTATAAAACCTGTTCTGTTTCGCTTCGACCCCGAGGACATCCATGATTTTTTTGTTGAGCTTGGACATACGCTCGGAAATTTCATGTGGGGTAGGCATGTCACCGCATGGTTCTGTTCCTATACGAACCCAGCGCTCGTTGTGCATGTTGCGGGCATTCGTTTCAAAAATCCCGTCGGTCTCGCCGCCGGATTTGATAAAGATGTCACGCTCACGAGAATCATGCCATCGGTTGGGTTTGGTTTCATGGAGGCCGGCGCCGTCACGCGATTTCCCTACGAAGGAAATTCCGGATTGCGGCTTGCGCGGTTGCCGAGCGATCAGTCGCTCATCGTTAATTATGGTCTGAAGAGCATTGGCGCCGACGCGATCGAGAGCAAGCTGCGACATCTCAAGTTTACATTCCCCGTGGGCTTGAACATTGCAAAGACCAACCGGGCGGACATCAAGGGTGAGAAGTCAATAGAGGATTACGTCGAGACCTATCGGATGTTGGCCCATCACTTTTCCTACGTCACGTTGAACATCTCCTGTCCGAACGCCCAAGACGGGTGCACATTCCAGGATCCGACATTGCTCGACTCATTGCTCGCTGCATTCGAAAAAGAAAAAAAAGTATGCCCGATGTTTCTCAAGCTCTCAACGCATCTCACCGCGGAAGAAGCGGATGCAATTATAGCCGTGGTCAAAAAATATTCTTTTGTGGATGGTTTTGTGGTCGGCAATCTTTCGAAGCGCCGCGACATTCTCCATCTCACGTCATCCCCTGAGAAGTTGAATATCATCCCGCAGGGCGGGATTTCCGGCAAGCCTCTCCAAGAAATTTCTACCAATTTGATTCGGCATATCTACAGAAAAACAAAAGGGAAATACATCATCATCGGCCTCGGCGGAATATTCACCGCCGAAGATGCGTACGAAAAGATCAAGGCCGGGGCATCGCTTGTGCAGATCATTACCGGTCTCATCTACGGCGGCCCGCAGGTGGTGAAACAAATCAATAAAGGGCTGGTGGAACTTATGAGGCGCGACGGATACTCGAATATAAGCGAAGCGGTCGGAAAAGAAACCATATAAAAGTCACCATGATAAAAAAAGTTATAAAACGAAACGACAAGGAGGACGTTTTCGAGCGGTCGAAAATAACCGCAGCGATCGCGAAAGCCGGCAAGGCCACAGGGGAATTCAGGGATCGTGAAGCGGAGGCTCTCACAAAGCAGGTTATCGGGTGCATCGAGGGGAAGCTCGGCGCCACACCGCCGCATGTTGAGGACATCCAAGATGCCGTTGAGAAAGTCCTCATGAGGTCGCGATATAAGCAAACCGCGAAGGCCTACATTTTATATCGCGAACAGCACACCGAGATGCGCGCCTTCGCAACAGCTATGTCGCTCGGTCTCGTGGATAATTATCTTGGCAAACTTGATTGGCAGGTGAAAGAAAACAGCAATATGGGGTATTCGCTCCAGGGTTTGAACAATTATATCGCTTCCGAGGTGAGTAAGACCTATTGGCTTAACAAAATTTATCCGATCGAAGTGCGGCGTGCATATGAGAACGGGGATTTGCACTTGCACGATCTCGGTACGATTGCCGTGTATTGCGTCGGTTGGGATCTTATGGATTTGTTGACCGAAGGATTCCGCGGCGTTGCGGACAAAATCGAGTCCGCACCTCCGAAGCACCTTCAGACTGCGCTCGGGCAGATTGTAAATTTCATCTATACCCTCCAGGGCGAAGCCGCGGGCGCCGTCGCGTTTTCGAACTTCGATACGCTCATCGCGCCATTCATCCGTTACGATCATCTTTCCTACAAACAGGTGAGGCAATACATGCAGGAGTTCATCTTTAATATGAACGTCCCGACGCGCGTGGGTTTTCAGACGCCGTTTTCTAATATCACGCTCGACCTCACGCCATCCCCGAACTTTAAAAACCAGCCGGTGATCATCGGCGGCCAGCCGCAAAAGGAGACGTACGGCGAGTTTCAAGCGGAGATGGACATGGTGAACAACGCATTTTTCGAAGTGATGGCGGCAGGCGATTCCTCCGGCCGGGTATTCACATTCCCGATTCCCACCGTGAATGTGACCAAGGATTTCAACTGGGAGAATCCCAATCTGAAAGGATTGTGGGAGATCACGGCAAAATATGGGATTCCGTATTTCAGCAATTTCATCAATTCGGATATGAAGCCGGAAGACACACGTTCAATGTGCTGTCGCCTGCGGCTCGATCTTGAAGAGCTCGACAAGCGCGGCGGCGGTCTTTTCGGCGCAAACGCCCTCACGGGTTCCGTGGGCGTCGTGACGATAAACCTGCCGCGTCTGGGATATCGTGCCAACCGGGCCTTATCAGGGGAGAGCGATCCCGCGATCCTCAAAAAAGACTTTTTAAAGCGGCTCGATGAAGCGATGGACATCGCCCGCGATAGTTTGGAAATTAAACGTAAGATGCTCGAGCGGCTCACGGATGCCAACCTTTATCCGTACACGAAATTCTATCTGAGGAATATCAAGGCGAATTACGGCGAGTATTGGAAAAACCATTTTTCCACGATTGGTCTTATCGGCATGAATGAAGCCGCGCTCAATTTATTCGGTGAAAACATCGGCACGGAAACCGGCCAAGCATTTGCATCCGATGTGCTCACCCACATGCGAGCACGGCTCATCAAATATCAAAAAGAGACCGGCAACCTCTACAACCTCGAAGCGACGCCAGCCGAAGGAACCGCGTATCGTCTGGCATTGAAAGATAAGGAACTCTATCCGGACATCATCGTTGCGAATGAAGCAGAATATGCCGCCGGCGCCCAGCCGTTCTACACGAATTCATCACAGCTGCCGGTGTATTATAGCGACGACATTGTGGAAGTATTGGACATTCAGGATAACCTCCAAACAAAGTACACGGGCGGCACCGTGATTCACGTATTTCTGGGCGAACGCATTGCGGATGCGGCAGCCGTTCCCATGCTCGTGAAAAAGATTTGTGAAAACTATCGCTTGCCGTATTTCACGCTCACGCCGACGTTTAGCGTATGTCGCAGTCACGGCTATATCACGGGAGAACATTTTTCTTGTCCGGAATGCCACGGCGAGTGCGAAGTGTATTCACGCATCGTTGGTTATCTCCGTCCGGTGGGCCAATGGAATGCCGGCAAGCAAGCGGAGTTTTCTTTACGAAAGAAATTCGAACCAGTCGTCGCGAAAAAAGTAGAATCCACTTCGTAACCATGGTCTTTGGAGGCATCGAAAAAATGACGCTTATCGATTTTCCCGGCAAAATTGCCTGCGTCGTGTATACGATCGGCTGCAATTTCAGATGTCCGTATTGTCATAATCCCGGACTTGTTGATGAGACGATTGAAACAAGGATTCAAGAAGAGGAAGTCTTTGCCTTGCTTGAGCGCAAGCGAGGATTTTTGGACGGTGTTGTGATTACGGGCGGCGAGCCGACCATACACGGCGATGACCTGCTTCGGTTTATGGCAAAAGTTAAAAGGCGGGGATTTTTGGTGAAGCTCGATACCAACGGCACGAATCCCAAGGTGTTAAAGAAGGCGATCGATCGGCGTCTCGTGGATTATATCGCCATGGATATAAAGGCGCCTCTCGCGAAATATAGCGCAACGGTGGCTCGGCCGGCGGACGTTTTAGCGATAGAGAAGAGTATTCGGCTCATCATCGCGTCACCGGTGCTCTATGAGTTCAGGACCACGGTTGTGAAGTCGATGCTTTCACCGGAAGACATCGAGGAGATGGGCAGGGAAATCCAGGGAGCCCGGCGATATTATCTCCAAAAATTTGTCCCCTCAAAATCTTTGCTCAATCCGCAATTCAAAAGAAAAACAACGTATAGCGACGAAGAATTTGCTGCGTTGCGAAAGGTGTTACATCACTATGTCACATACTGCGAAGTCCGATAAAACCATATATCTCGATTATGCCGCTGCAACCCCAACCGACCCGCGTGTGATCCAGATGATGGAGCCGTATTTCGACATCGCGTACGGCAACCCATCTTCTTTATATGCAAGCGGCAGGCGTGCTGCGCAAGTTATTTTTGACACGAAGATTCGGGTAGCGGGGGTGATAAACGCCAAGCCTGAAGAAATAATTTTTACCGGTTCGGGAACGGAATCAGATAACCTTGCCATCATGGGAGCCGCGCGGGCAAATCGCGCGCACGGAAATCACGTGATTGTTTCTGCCATCGAGCACAAGGCAACCCTTGAGGCGGCAAAACAACTCGAGAAAGAAGGTTTCGCGGTGAGCATTTTGCCCGTTGACCATTTTGGCGTTGCGAATCTTGATGCACTGCGCACGATGGTGCGCCGAGAAACCATTTTAGTTTCCGTGATGTACGTCAATAATGAAATTGGCACCGTACAGCCGATGGAATCTTTGTCCGCCGCGATCAGAGAAGCGCGCGGTGGCCAGCCGTTTCCACTTTTGCATACCGACGCTTCGCAGGCGGCCGGATTTTTGTCGCTCAACGTTCAAGAGCTCGGCGTTGACCTCATGACGCTCAACAGTTCGAAGATCTATGGACCAAAAGGCATAGGGATGCTTTACAAGAAAAGCGGCGTTGCCATATCGCCCGTGATCATCGGCGGCGGCCAAGAGAATAATCTGCGTGCCGGGACCGAAAGCGTGCCGCTCATCGTTGGCTTTGGAGAAGCTCTCGTGAACGCCAATGGCATTCGCGCCACTGAGTCCGTGCGATTAACTGCGTTGCGAGATTATTTGATTGACGAACTTCGCAAAAAAATTCCGAACATGGTTTTAAACGGCCATCCCGCCTGGCGCTCGCCAAATAACATAAACATTTCCATCCCCCACATAGAAGGGGAATCCATACTCCTCATGCTTGATGCGTTAGGCATAGAGGCTTCCACGGGTTCCGCTTGTTCGGCGAAAGATCTCAAGCCGTCGCACGTATTGCTTGCGATCGGCCAACTTGAGGAGTTGGCTCACGGCAGTATTCGTTTTTCACTGGGCCGCGACACCACAAAGGAAGACCTGGACTATCTCCTTGAGGTTTTCCCGCCGATTGTCGAACGGCTGACGACAATATCTGCCCTGACATTAGCCACCCCATGAGCAATAGACAAAAAAATAATGCATGCGACGGAGAAAACTGGCTCTATAGCCCTGTGGTAAAAGAGCACTTTTTCCATCCACAAAATCTTCTTCTCGATGACGCCAACTACGTTGCCGACGGCATTGGCGTGGTTGGCAGTCCTGCGTGCGGCGACGTGATGGCGGTTTGGATTAAAGTTGATCAGTCGACAAAACGAATCACTGAATGCAAGTGGCGCACATTTGGCTGCGCATCGGCCATCGCTTCAACATCCATGATGTCCCTCATGGCCACGGAACAAGGAGGCATGACACTCGCAAAAGCGAGGCGAATGACACCGGAAGCGATCATCGATCGCCTTGGCGGTTTGCCCGACCGGAAATATCATTGCTCGGTGCTTGGCCACCTGGCGCTTCGAGAAGCGATCGAGGATTATCAAAAGAGTCATGCAGAATGAAATTAAGGAGCAATACGTCGTACTCAAAAAAACAGCCGAAGCTCCCGGTGTTTTCACACTCACGCTTGCTCTCGCAAGAGGCGGCATTCCTCATTTTATAGCCGGGCAATTCATCACCGTTTATTTTCCCGGTAGCGGCGTTGCCGAGGGCAAAGCCTATAGCATGTCGAGCGACCCAAAAGAATCATCGATCTCCATTACGGTGCGCGCCATCGGGGAGTTTTCAAATCGGCTTTGCGCATTGCACCCTCAGGATAGCATCACCGCTTCATTGCCCTACGGATATTTTTCAAGCGAAGATAATAATAGCGAGCTCGTGTTGATTGCCGCCGGTATTGGTATTACGCCGTTTAGGAGCATCATCCGCGACGCTCTCGGGAAAAATCCGATAAGAAAAATCGCACTATTTTATACGAGCGAAACTATGGCCGACATAGTTTTCAAAAATGAACTCGACGAGCTCCAGGCGTCGCATCAAAACTTTGTGGTGCATTATTTCATAACGCGAGAAAGCAACGTTCGCGCGGGCATGACAAATCGCAGGATGTGCGTGGATGATATCCTCGCCGAGGCCAAACATTTCGACAAAACAGAATTTCTCATCTGCGGCGCCATCGCTTTTGTCCGCGACTTTTGGCGCGGCCTTCATGCAGGCGGAGTGCCTGCGGATGCAATCTATACCGAAGCATTCTTTTCTTGAACTCGCGGTGATCTTCGGTCTATCTTGAGCGAATTCGGTTATGATATGCTCAATTTCGTCATCCATATCATTTTGCTTTTTAGATGAAATTGTGTTAAATTATCGCGAGTAATTCGGAAACGTCATACAATGAAAGGTATGGCAAAAGCTATGAAAAAGAAGCAAGAGCCTCTGCTCGGGAAGATATTTCGGAAGATCGCCCCAAAGATCGGTGCGACGATCGTTGTAGAACCGGAATGGAACGTCGTCGGCCAGATCACTTTCAAGAGTGGCCGTAAACGCTATTTTTGCTATTCAACGCTCGACCTCAACCCCGTTGGCGCTTCCGATATCGCAAAGGACAAGGACTACGCCAATTTTTTCATGAAGCGGATGGGCTATCCGACCGTGCCGGGAAAAACATTTTTCTCGAACGATTGGAGCAGGGCCATCCATTCGCGGAGAGATATCAACGCTGCATATCGCTATGCGGTGAAGATGGGTTTTCCTGTGATTGTCAAACCCAATAGCGGCAGCCAAGGAGTTGCCGTCGCAAAAGTCCACACGAAACGCGAGTTTTACCGAGCCATGCGAGCAATTTTCAGACGGGATCGCGTGGCACTTGTGCAACGGCCTGTTCCCGGCAAAGATTATCGGGTCGTCGTACTCGACGAAAGGGTGATCTCTGCCTATGAACGAATAGCGCTCAATGTCGAAGGTGATGGAAAATCGACTGTCCGGCAACTGCTCGACAGGAAGCAAGCGCAATTTGTCGCAACGGGTCGCGACACCATCATCCGAGCCGAGGACAAGCGGATAGCGGAAAACTTGAAACGGCAAGGATATGCCATGCGTTCCGTCATCCCTCGCGGCGATCGGGTCTATTTGCTCGATAATGCGAATCTTTCTACCGGCGGGGATGCTGTGGACGTTAATCGCGCGATCCATCCTGCGTTCAAGCAACTCGCCATTCGTCTTACCCGCGACATGGGGCTCCGACTCTGTGGTGTTGATCTGATGGTTAACGGCGACATCGCCCAACCTCCTCAACGCTATTGGATTCTTGAGGTGAACGCTGCGCCTGGCCTTGACCATTACGTTAAGACCGGAAAAACCCAAGCAAAAATCGTCGAGGAGATGTACCTCGAAGTGCTGAAGGCAATGCAGTAGAACGATGGGCCGGAATGGATTATCTCCGGCCTTTTTTGTATCCTAAAGACGTGAAATTCATTCCGATCAAAACCCGAGCCATCCTGCCGCCGCGCGACAACATTTATAACGCCCTCGACGAATCGTTGCCAAAATTGCAGGAGGGCGACATTCTTTTTATTACTTCAAAGGTGCTCGCAATTCACCAAGGGCGATGCGTGAAGATAAAGCCGAATGGCGGAACACAAAAAGAGCGGCTTATTAAGCGCGAAGCCGATCGATATGCGCACAGCCATCTTAAGGCATGGAAAAATTTATATCTGACGATAAAAGACCACACCCTTATCGCTAATGCGGGAATTGACGAGAGCAATGCAAATGGATACTATGTCCTCTGGCCCCGCCGCCCATCGGCGCTAGCCAAGGAAATTCGTAGCTATTTGAAAAAGAAATTTCATCTGAAAAAACTCGCTGTTATTGTAACCGACAGTCATATCATCCCTCTGCGCCATGGCACTCTCGGTATTTCCATCGGTTTTTATGGCATGGAGCCCCTATATGACTATCGCGGCACACCGGATATTTTCGGTCGGTTATTGAAACATACCACGAAGAATATCGTCGATGGCTTATCAACGATGGCGGTTCTTCTCATGGGCGAAGGCGATGAACGCACCCCGTTGCTCGTTTTACGCGGCGCGAAATTCGTGAAATTCACCGATAAGGATACGCACCGAATATCGGTTGTTGCTCCCAATAACGATCTCTACGCACCCCTCTGGAGGGCATTCGAATGAAAACGAAAGTTATCGCTCTTGCTGCAATAACGATTGATGGCAAAATCGCTCGTGACGAAGGACATTTCACGGATTGGACGAGCCCAGAGGACAAAACTTTCCTCCGCGGTTTCTTGAACACATGCAATGCGGTTGTTGTCGGAAATAATACCTACAAGACCGCCGAAGGGCCGCTCTCAAAAAGAAATTGCATCGTCTTCACACGCGAAGTGGAAACAAGCAAGCAGGTGCGAGAAAATTTGCTTCTGCTAAATCCATCAGGCATCGCCATCGAAACGATGCTTGAAAAATATCAAACCGTCGCCCTTCTCGGAGGCACGCAAACATACTCCTATTTTTTGGAGCGAGGTATGATTGACGAGCTTTACCTTACCATTGAGCCAATCGTCTTTGGCAAAGGCCTGCCCTTGTTCAATAGCGATTGCGAATCATCGAGCTTTAGTTTGGTTTCTTTTGAGAAGCTGAACGAGCGAGGCGCTCTGCTGCTCCGATATCGGCGGAAGTAATGTTACGAGCAAGTCATTATGGCGATGTCCACGACCAAAAGGTCGGCATCGTCATTTTTTTAACGATCATACGCTGCGGTGGGGGTGAGATTCGAACTCACGATACGGTTTCCCGTATGACAGTTTTCAAGACTGTTGCCTTAAACCACTCGGCCACCCCACCAAGGTCTCCTCTAGGGTAAATAATTTTCAAAACTTTATCAATCTTTTAGAAATTTTTTAGGAATTCTTAATGGGTCGGGTGGTACGCTATGCGTATGAACATCAAGCAGGTTGGTGCGCTTATTTGTATTGCATTGCTATTCGCGGTGGGATATTTCCTTGCCGCATCGGTTACTGCTCCGGGGGATGTGGTTCCGCCGAACTCCGTTTCGCCGCAATCTGCGTGTGGCGGGGACTGCGGACTTTTGATAGAGCCGGACGACGGCATGGAGCCCGTACTGAGCATGATCGCTCGTGCGAGGAAATCCATCGACCTCGTGATGTATGAGTTGGACGATCAAACCATCGAGGCGGCTCTCGTGCAAGCCGCAACGCGGGGTGTTACTGTGCGCGTGCTATTAAGCGAAGGCTATCAAGGCGAGCCTTCGGCAGTGAATGAACCGGTCTACGATGTACTCAAAGCCTCGGGCGTCGCCGTCCGATGGGCGCCGGAGTATTTTGACCTCACGCACGAGAAATCGTTTGTTGTCGATGGGAACGAAGGATGCATCATGAGTTTCAATCTTGTGAAAAAGTTTTATCCGACCGGGCGTGATTTTGGGATTATGGACGAAAACAAAAACGATGTTGTTGCTATGGAGCATGCATTCAATGACGATTGGCAGGGAAGTGGCTCGCATGGCGTCCAGGCCGAAGCGGCGTCGCCCGGGAACAATCTTGTCTGGAGTCCGGGGTCCCGTAGTGCGATTCTTGCGCTCATTGCAGGTGCCACAGCATCGCTCGATATCTACAACGAAGAAATGGCCGATGGAGAAGTGATGGGCGCGCTCCTCGAAGCAGCTGCCCGCGGGGTCGCCGTGCGCATCATCATGACCTATTCATCCGAATGGGCGTCGGCTTTTCAAAAACTTGTGGACGGAGGCGTGCAAGTTTCTACCTATTCCGCGAACGCGAAACTCTATATTCACGCCAAGATGATTCTTGTGGACGACGCGCAGGCATTTGTGGGTTCAGAAAATTTTTCCGAAACATCGCTCGACCATAATCGCGAGCTTGGCATTATGCTTTCAAATCGGATGATCGTCGCAGCGCTCAAGACAACGTTCGAGAGCGACTGGCAGTCGGCGCGGCCGTTTCATTAAGGCGGGATAAATAGAAAAACCTCCGGCATGGAAAAATGCCGGAGGCAATGGGAACGTGGTTATCGTTGGGCTTAGCGTAAAGATCCGGATCGAGACTAGGGAGTCTTCTTATGATCTGCCGCATAGCGTCCTTGGCGAGTGCGTCTCCGTGACGACTAGCGTCCTTGGCTTTATAGTCTACGACCTGCAAGAGGTCGAAGAGCCCTTCTTCGTTTCTCACCACGACGGAAACGACGAGAAATTTCTTATGCTTCTTCTCAAGAATGCTCGCCGTGATGCTTCTCAGAAAGGGCCAGCGTTCGGCGTTCCTTTCGAGAAATGCCGGGTCTTGCCTTTTCATGGCAGCGAGAAAAGAATCGGCAATCTGTTTGTCTGCGGGATTGCCTAACGCCGCAGCTTGTTCCGCAGTCTCCAATGTAAGCTTTGGCATTGTGAGCGCCTGCTGCCACTTGGAGGCGATGAGATCAAGCTCTGCTTGAATCCCGTCACGCATGTCTTCCTGGGTTTGCCCGGCAATCTCTTCCGGTTTGATGGTGTCGAGCTCGGTTCGAAGGACGCTGCCGCTATACATGCGAAGCTTAAGGGTGATGAGCACCTTGTCGTCTGACGGTACAACTTCAGCCCCGAAGCCTTCCATGGCCGGATTGCTGCGAATCAGTGCGGCGATCTTTTCATCGACGGCTTTCTGGAGGGTCGTGCAGAATGTCTGCCATGCCTCTTTGGTTGGTGGGGTGGGCGAGCCGTCTGACGCGGGTTCTTGGCCATAGCTCACGCCGATAGAAATCACGCACAGCGCGACCAGCACAATCATGCATCGTTTCATACCATCCTCCTCTTTTGGACGATCTGCTTTTAGTGTATGCAATGTTGCGAAGTTCTGTCAAAAGAAAAACCTCCGACGGTGGATTGTCGGAGGTTTCAACAGCTGCGTGTTCTCATCTTCTTCGTCGGTTCGGTCGTGCTTGCGTTTGTGATCGGAGTTCAGTTCTTCGAGTGTTTTCTGAATGTGCTGCAGTGCATCGGGAATGATCGTCGAGGCGAGGTTTTCTCGCGTTATGCTCTCGAGTGGATAGTACGCCGCAGGAAAACAATTGGTCAGTCCGTCTTGGTTGTCAATACACGCATCAACAACCAGCGATTTCGCACCGCGATCTTCGTGCAGCTCGATCTGCACCTTTCGGAAGAACGGCGACTCTTGAACGGCTTGCTTTACAAAATGGGAGTCGTCTTTTTGCATGCCGTCGACGAGCGCTTCCACAAAAACTTCTTTCGTTGCGCGTTCGCCAGCGGTCCACACAAACTCCGACTGCTCGCGAGTTCTCGGACGGAACTCATCCACAGGAAGACGCGAGAACTTATCCCATGTCATCACAACCTGTTGGACAACGGCCTGAATGGCCTCGTCTCCCTTGAGTATCGTTTCCGGGCTGAGACGTTCAAGAGCTTGCAGATGGGCTCCATCATAGCTCGTGATTTGCACGAGAAGACAAATAGCATCATCTGACCCTGAGCACTTTGAGACGCTTGCATCGAGCAGGTCTGTCTCGGGGCTGCGCTTCTTGAGATCGGCGACCGTATCTTTAATCTGTTGATTGAGTTTCTGGTAAAAACTCTCCAGCGTTTCTTTGGTCAGAGAAGGGCTTGCGGAGGGTTGATCCTCCGAGAGAGTCACTCCAAAGCATACACAGCACAACGCGACGATCACGATACAGCGATTCATGGGGCTCCTCCTTGCTCCACGTGCAACTACATTCAGTTTAGAAAGCCCTGGGGCAGTGTCAACTGCGGAGGGTACAGGATTCGAACCTGTGAGGGGATTTCTCCCCAACCGCATTTCGAGTGCGGCGCGTTAGACCACTCTGCCAACCCTCCTTAAAAAATGAGGGGTACTCCACTATGGAATACCCCTCGTGAGATTCGAGAATATGCATGCCTATGCGCGGCCAGTGCTGAACTTTCCCGCGCCGAACGCTTTTGGTCCGCAGGGGCTTGCGTGCTTGTGACGGCCAGGATTTTCCGGGTCGGGGGTAATAGCGTCATCCGCGACGAAAGCCGCGGGACATTGCGAACAGTGGGTCACCTTGGTATCTGGAGTGAACGTTCCTTCGATCAGGGGAGTTTTTCCTCCGTGAAAAAACTGCAGGAGGTTTCTGTACAGCATGACGGTTGGCAGAGGGGGGATAAGGGGACTCTGCGAAGGGGCTCCTTGCGATGAATGGTGAACATCACGAAGCATATTCTTTTCTCGATTTTGAAATGGACAACCTAAGTATCCGGTTGCCTCTGAAACTGATAATACCCTTATTGGGTGCTATCGTCAATATTGGTTGTGCCCCCACGAGGATTCGAACCTCGGACCATCTCCTTAAGAGGGAGTTGCTCTACCAGCTGAGCTATAGGGGCGTGCTATTTGCCATCACCTGCAAAATCTATTCTATTAAGGATACATAAAAAACGCAATTCGTTTGTGCCCTCGTAGGGAGTTGAACCCCAACTTCGTGGTTCGAAGCCACGCGTGATATCCGTTTCACCACGAGGGCGTGATATATATAGTATAGCGTTCTAATGCTACAATTATTTTTATGAACAATGCAATCCTCATCGTCTTCGAATTCATCGTCCTCATCTTTTCCGCCGTCCTTCACGAAGTCGCCCACGGCTACATGGCGCAGCGGCTCGGCGACGACACCGCCGAGCGCGCCGGTCGTCTCACGTTGAATCCGCTCAAACACCTCGATCCGTTCGGTTCAGTTTTGCTTCCTGCGCTTTTATATCTTGCATCCGGCGGGGCATTCTTTTTCGCGGCGGCGAAACCTGTGCCGTACAATCCAAATAATCTAAAGAACCCGCGCAGCGGGTCAGCGAAGATAGCGCTTGCAGGTCCCGCGACCAATTTTGCGCTCGCGATTATTTTCGGTGTTGCAGTTAGGATCCTTTCCTATACCAGCGTCTCAACGTTGTTCCTCACGTTGCTCGCACTCGTTTGCTACGTGAACGTTTTGCTCGGCGTTTTCAATCTCGTGCCGATCCCGCCGCTCGATGGCTCACGCGTCCTTTTTGCCGCGCTCCCGCAAAATCAAACAACGTATCGCGTGATGTATACCCTTGAGCGATGGGGATTGATCATTGTGCTCATCTTTGTATTCTTCGGATTCCAGTTGCTCGTGCCCATCATGAGCGGCATTTTTACGTTCCTTACGGGCCAGCCGCTCATATAAGGCTTGTATTCCGTGTTGCGTTCGCAAGGTATAACGGTATATACGTATTTGGTATAATTTAGAAAAGGCTCACATGCGACGTCTTTTATCGTCAGTAATCGTTAGTCTTTCGGTGGCCCTATTTTTCGTTGCCCTGACTGCCCACGCTGCGCTTACCTTTAATGCAAACAGCATTACCAGCGACGGAGTATTTAATCTCACCGGCAATGGAGTTTCTACTATCGATATCGGCAACAACCTCCTTGATATTCAAACTGCGAACAATGGGCCGGTCACATTCGGCACTGGGCTTGTCGCCATTCCCGGCGTCATATCGTTCGGCACGGCATCAGGCACCGGGATCCAGGTGATCAACGCGACGACAACGAGACTCAATATCTCTAGCCTCGGAAGTTCTGGGAATCCATGCCTTTCCGTGAGCGCATCGGGCAGCGTGGCTACATCGACCTGCGGCGGAGGCGGAAGCAGCATCACGATCAACGGCATCACAACGTCGACGTTCACCTTTGCGGCGGGCGGCAACCTTTCGGTTGCCACATCCGCCCCGAGTACGATAACCTATGCCTTTGTAAACCCAGGTTTTGTGACGGCAGCTTCATCCGTCACCTGGAGCGCGGCGCAGACAGACAATGCAACGACGACGTTCGGCGGGAATATGCTCATCTCTAATGTCACGAGCTCGGTTTTAAAGACAAATGCTTCCGGCACGATCGGGGCGGTTATAATCGGCTCCGGCCTTTCTTTCTCCGGTAGTACGCTTTCGGCAACCGGTGGAGGCGGAAGCAGTATCACGATTGACGGCCTCACTACGTCCACGTATACCATTGCTGCGGGATCCAATATTACAATTACCACCTCGTCACCTGGCACGATCACCATCGCGGCGAGCGGGGGTGGCGGCGGAAGTGCCAGCAGCACTTTTTTCATAACCGGAACAACGGCCGACTACACCTCTGACGGTAACGGAAACCCTGCCGACGAGGACGAAAGTTTCGCCGATCTGGACTCGTTTTTTATCCCCATGGACGGGAGCGGCGCATTTGATAATACTGAAATTGGTGTACCGACTCCTATTTCCGGAACGGTATCAAATCTCGTAGTGTCATTGGCTGGCGGAGCGCTTTCCAATGGTTCGAGCCTTGTAGTTTATCTTAACGACAACGGCGAGAACACCAGCCTCACGTGCATTCTTTCTCACAGTACTGGAAACACCTGTGAGGATGGTACCCATAAGGTGCCTGTTGCTGCCGGCGATCTGCTCGATTTTGAATTGGAACCAAGCGGAAATCCAAGTGCTTTTAATCCTGTGTCGGTTCAAATTGCAGCCGAATTCCAGTATTAATATTGCTGTAAATTCTGAAATGTGGACCCAGGGAGAATCGGACTCCCGCCCTCCGGATGCAAACCGGATGCACTACCATTATGCTATGGGCCCGAGTGAGGAGAAAATGAATGTGCTTGCACATTCATTTTCTACGAACGAGGGCACAATATCGCCGAAGGCGATATGGGCCAAGCTCTAGCGAGACACTCATCTTCTACTCCGAACGAGGGCACAATATGGTCCGAAGGACCATATGGGCCAGGAACAGACGACACAGTGCTAAGCCTACCTCAAGTTGACAAAATGGGAAAGCTAGCTTATGATCATTGGCAGTTAAGAGGGTGGTAATAGCAAGATACCCCGAGCGTCCATTGGAAGCGGCGCGGGGTTGGGCAGGCGGCGCCAGGGTGCCCCAAGTCAGGGGGATGGGACCCTCGGCGCCGCCCCAAGTTTTTGAAAATATATTCGTATTGCCGGAGGATGAATAGGTTGCTTGAGGGCGACCTGGGGCTTCTTCCGACATAACGTCGCCCGATGATAGCGGCACTATCTTCGGCGGCGGCCAACGCGGAGGATGCAGGAGCCGACAGCCCCGCATCCTCCGTTCCTAAGGTCTGAGTTTTACTCCGGCCTTTTTCTTTTGTCGCCGCGTCATCGCCCGAATTTGTTGACAAAAAAACGAACACACCCTAGAATACATCAATGTTCGGTGGGCTTCCGAGCTCCCGAATCTTTTTTGAACCTTATGCCAACCGTCCGTCAATTAATTAAGCATGGCAGAAAACCCAACAAGGCGAAGAGCAAGTCGCCGGCTTTGGCATTCTATTTTAATTCCATCAAGAACCGTCCGGTTAATTCGAGTGCACCGTTCAAGCGCGGTGTGTGCGTGAAGGTGTTTACCACCACACCAAAGAAACCGAACTCAGCGTTGCGCAAGGTTGCCCGCGTGCGCCTCACGAACGGCACCGAAGTTACCGCCTACATTCCGGGCGAAGGCCATGCCTTGCAAGAGCACTCCATCGTCATGTTGCGCGGCGGCCGCGTGAAAGATCTTCCGGGTGTTCGCTATCACATCGTCCGGGGCGTGCTCGATACAACGGGCGTTGAAGGTCGCAAACAACAGCGCTCGAAATATGGCGCGAAGCACGGCAAATAATAGAGCATAAGCATCATGAGAAAAAAGCGCGTTTATAAAAAATATTACGAACCAGATGCCGTCCACGGCCGCGTTGAGCTTGGTCGCTTCATCAACTACGTGATGAAAGACGGAAAGAAATCCACGGCTGAAAAACTTGTCTATTCCGCATTCGACAAAGTGAAGGAGGCAACCAAAGAAGATCCAATGAAGGTTTTCGAAAAAGCCTTGGAAAACGTCATGCCGCTGCTCGAAGTCGCTTCAAAGCGCGTTGGCGGCGCCAACTACCAGGTGCCGCGCGAAGTTCGCCCCGAGCGACGCTTCATCTTGGCGCTCCGCTGGATCATCGGTGCTGCGCGTTCAAAGAAAGGAAAGCCGATGGCCGACAAGCTTGCCGAAGAATTGATCGCCGCCTCCAAGAACGAGGGCGCAGCGATTAAGAAGAAACTCGACATGCACCGCATGGCAGAAGCGAATCGCGCGTTTGCACATTTCGCCAGATAATTTTACGAAATTACGAATATGCCCCGTCAGTATCCGATCGAAAAAGTCAGGAATATCGGCATCATTGCGCACATTGATGCCGGCAAAACGACCGTCTCCGAACGTGTGCTTTTTTATACCGGCGTTTCGCACAAAATCGGCGAGGTGCATACGGGCGACACCGTGATGGACTGGATGGAACAGGAGCGCGAGCGCGGCATCACGATCACATCCGCCGCGACGACGGCGTTCTGGACACCAACCTATCACAAAGGCGACAAAAATTTTGAACATCGCATCAACCTCATCGACACGCCGGGACACATCGACTTCACCGTTGAGGTGAAGCGCTCGCTCCGCGTTTTGGACGGCGCGGTTGTGGTATTCGACGGCGTGGCCGGCGTTGAACCGCAGTCCGAAACCAACTGGCGCTATGCCGACGAATACAAAGTGCCGCGCATTTGTTTTATCAATAAACTCGACCGCAGCGGCGCATCATTCTATAAGAGCTTCCAATCGATCCTCGACCGCCTCACGCCAAATGCAATTCCGATCCAGCTTCCGATCGGCACTGAAAGCGACTTTAAAGGCGTTGTGGACTTACTCGAGAACAAGGCCTACGCCTTCGAAGGGGAACACGGAGAAAACATCAACGAAATCCCGGTTCCGGACGACATGAAGGCCGATGTTGAAAAAGCGCGTCACACGCTCATCGAAAAAATTGCAGAGAACGACGACGCCGTGATGGCGGCCTATCTCGACGGCAAAGAAATTTCGCTCGACGATCTTCGGAAGACGCTTCGCAAAGCCGTGATTGCAAACACGATTGTTCCCGTGCTCACCGGTTCTGCCTTGAAAAACAAAGGCGTGCAATTCATGCTCGACGCCGTCGTGGAGTTTTTGCCGGCGCCAACCGACCTCCCGCCGGTCAAAGGCGTTGATGAGAAAACAGGCGCCGAGATTCTTCGCCACGCAACAGACAACGAACCCTTCACCGGCCTCGCATTCAAGATCGCAACCGACCCCTTCGTCGGTTCCCTTGCATTCTTCCGGAATTATTCCGGCATCTTCAAACGCGGCTCCTATATTTATAATGCAACGAAAGGCCAGCAGGAACGTGTCGGCCGCATCGTGCGTATGCACGCGAACGATCGTGAAGAAGTGGACGAAATCTATGCGGGTGAAATCGCGGCAATCGTAGGCCTGAAGAATACGACGACCGGCGACACCATCTGCGATCCGGCGAGCCCCGTCATTCTCGAAAAAATCACATTCCCAGAACCTGTCATCGGCTTGCGCATCGAACCAAAAACGAAAGCTGACCAGGAAAAAATGGGTATTGCCTTGCATCGCCTCGCCGAAGAAGATCCGACGTTCCGCGTTGCGGGCGACGCCGAGACGGGCGAGACGATCATCAGCGGCATGGGCGAATTGCATTTGGAAATTATCGTTGATCGCATGAAGCGCGAATTCAATGTGGAAGCGAACGTCGGCCGGCCGCAGGTTGCCTACAAAGAAACCATTATGGGCGAAGCGGAAGCCGAAGGAAAATACATCAAGCAGTCCGGCGGCCGCGGCCAATACGGCGACGTCTGGCTCCGCGTGAAACCGCTCGAACGCGGCACCGGTTTTGTGTTCCTCGACGAGATTAAAGGAGGCGTGGTGCCAAAAGAATTCATCGGCCCAACGGAAAAAGGCGTAAAAGAAGCGCTCGACAAAGGCATTCTCGCGGGCTATCCGGTGGTGGACGTCGAGGTGACGCTCTACGACGGTTCGTTCCACGAAGTGGACTCGTCCGAAGCCGCATTCAAAATTGCAGGCTCAATGGCATTCCAGGAAGCCGCAAAGCGCGCGAAGCCGGTGATTCTGGAACCGATCATGAAAATCCAAGTCATCGTTCCCGAAAATTTCATGGGTGAAGTGACGGGCAACGTGAACTCAAAGCGCGGACGCATCGAATCGATGGAAGACCGCCCGGGTCTCAAAGTGATCAACGCCAAGATCCCGCTCTCCGAAATGTTCGGCTATGCGACTGAACTCCGCTCCATGACGCAGGGCCGCGGCAACTTCACGTATGGAATTTGACCACTACGAGCCGGCGCCGAATAACGTCGCGCAGCTCATCATCGAAGGGAAGAAGCGGTAAAAGAAAAAAAGCGCCTCGTATGGGGCGCTTTTGACTTTTGTTGTGGGCTTTGCGATAAAGGATAGAGTGGTATTGATATCTCAATTCGAGAAAAAAAAGGGGGGGGGAGACATGGGAAAACCCGGAATCGATATGTTTGACGTCGGCGATATAGTTTTTCTCCGATCTGCGGACCAGCTCACCGGCGATTTCAAAGATCATGTGTCTGTTTTGCGAGCCGTGTTTGAGAGCGATGGGCCCTTTCGGGTGGTCGACATTGTTCCCGCAATGGACCCATCTGATTCGGCATTCCACCCACAACTTCTCAGTCTTGCCGACGAAGACGGGGTGACGATCGAAAGTTTCGGGGTCGTACATTTCAACGGACGCTTTTTCCGGCAAGCGATTGTCGAGGCAGCAACTCGTCAGGTTGTTGTAACCGCAAGCCAACTCAAGGCATGGACTGAGCGCATTCAGCTTGCCTTGGGCGAATGGGCGGCGCGAAGTCCCGAGGTCAAGATGGTGCAAGATGAAGTACGGGCTGCCGGCGTTCCTCGGTCAAAGATCGTTCTCGAAGGCTCCGTCTCCGTGTTGGAGAACGATTCCGTGCATGTTCTTGTGGTCAACGACCTACCGCTCGATAGCGAAATCGATTTTCCTGCGACAGGAAAGCCAAACTGAATGCTCAGAAAGAGGCAGGCCGATGAGATCATCTCTCACCGGCCCGTTTTTTTAATCCCTACCACCGCAGCCCTCGAACCCACGTTACAACCATTTGATATGCAACGTTCACCGACGGGAATAAATCCCGGCCCAGGTATACAAGGAGATAAAGCGCAAGAATAAAGAAGAGTGATTCAACCACATCGTTGAAGGCGCTATAGTGTTGCCACTCCTCTGGTCGTGCGCCGCGCATGAGCATTCGGAAGGGGATGGCGAGTGCATAGAAGAGTGCGCAGACGAAGACAATGCTCATCCAGAGCGGGTGCGACGCCACGACGGCAAATCCGAAAATAGTACCGTATTTGAAGATTGTCCAGAGCGCATACGCCCACAAAAGGAAAAGCGCAGCAAGGATAAGCCCCATCAAAAAGCGGAAGAAGCCCATGCCGCTCCGTGTAGCCTGATCATCCCGCCAAGGACGATTCTGCCACGACTGATTTTTCCAAGGGTGATTCTGCCAACCGTGGCGATACGTACGCATTTCCTCCCGTCGACGGGCGCGTTCACGGTGCATATCCGCTTTCCATTCGTGCTTCCATTGCTTCATCTCGTCTTTCCATTTTCGCCACGCATCGCGATCAGCGTCCGGTCCAGGGGCTTCGGGCGCTGGCGGGTGGTGCGGAAATTCTTTTTGGAATTCTGCATACCGCGCTTTTGCCTGCTCAATAAAATCGTGCGCGTTAAACGGCTTTGTGCCACGCGCGGCAGCGAGTTCATCGTCTGTGCGCGCAACCGGCATCACGATCCAGAAAAGAATATATGCGAGCGCCCAGAAGCCGTGCGTGAAGAGCGTGAGAAGCACAAAGAGCACACGAATCACGGTGACGTCGATATTAAAGTATGCAGAGAGTCCCATGCAAACGCCCGCGAGCCATTCGCCGCGAGGGATTCGATAGAGCCGTTTTGGTCCGCCGTTCGCGTTCGCGCTGCCGCCCGCAACGCCTGCGGTGTCAACGTTCGCGTTGCCGTCCGCTGCGTTCACGCGAGCTGCGCCAGTCGCACTCGCGCCCGAACCCGCGTCCACCGGTCCCATCGCCTTGATGATGTCTTCAATTTCCGTCGTCGTGATAACGTTTTTTTGCGGCGAGAGACGCGCGTCGCATTTGTCGGCGATCGCCTGCTCAAAATCTGCCATGATTTCGTCTTTATCCGGATTGTCCGCCAGTTTTGCGCCGGCCTGGTCGAGATAGTTCCGCAGGGATTCGTAGCCGGCTTCTTCAAGCTGATACGCCCTGCCGTTTAAATTGATGGTTATAACTTTGTTCATGATTTTCGGGTGTGATCCTTTTATTTTTCACGTTCTCCAGTTTTATTCCGGCCTTTCCCAAAATTTTTTATCGTGTCATTCAACTCTGCCCAATAATCGCCGAGCGCCGCGAGCTGTTCTTTGCCCTTTGCGGTGAGGCGATAATATTTGCGGGGCGGCCCGGCGTCCGACTCCACCCACTCATACTCAACCGTCCCTTCGCGCCGGAGGCGCGAGAGCAGGGGATAGAGCGTTCCTTCTTGCGTTTCAAATTCCGTCGCCATAAGCATTTCCAAAATATCCGCAGCATATACTTTCCGCGCCGATATGACGCTCAGTACAACGTATTCAAGAAGCCCTTTGCGGATCGGGTCAAATTTGTCTTTGGTTTCCGTTTTGCGGTCTTTTTCCGGAGGCATACTTGCATTGTAGCAAGCTACCTTGTTCTGTCAAGGTAGTGATATCCACAGGCATGAATAAGAACTTTTTAGATAGTTTTAA
The DNA here is from genome assembly GCA_963705915.1 of uncultured bacterium. Taxonomy (GTDB): domain Bacteria; phylum Patescibacteriota; class Minisyncoccia; order UBA6257; family 2-01-FULL-56-20; genus JAKAGE01. The sequence goes on along the minus strand of OY970126.1, from coordinate 382,283 downwards.
TCCAGCAACCTTTAGAATGGGCATGATATGCAAAAAGATTTTAAGAGCTGGCATAAGAAAAAGGCTGCAATCAACGATGCCGAGATTCTGCTGGATTTTAAAGAGCGAGAGATTTGGCTTTGCCATCTTGGCGCAAACATTGGTCACGAACAAGATGGCATCGGTGATCAATTCCTTCGCCCGATTATTATTTTGCGCAAGTTTGGCAATGAAGTCTTATGGGCGATTCCGCTTACAACCACAAGAAAAGAGGGCGGGTTTTATTTTCAATTTTCTTTCCGCCCGCCCGACGTGAGTACCGCGATCCTTTCGCAGATACGACTTATTGACTCCAAACGATTAAAGCGTAAAATTGGCATCATCAAAAAGGGTGATTTCATCATACTAAGTCAAAAACTCGACCGTGACATAAGCATGCAATAGTTTCTTCAATCCACATGAAACAATCAGTGGTATTGGTTTTAGGAAAATCCGACATCACCTCCTTCTTCTCCACCCGCGACCTCAAGCGTTGGAATAAAGATCTCGCGGTATACGGCGATCTCCGCAAAAATCTGCACCGGGCGCACAAGATTTCGGACTACGAACGCAAGTTCAACTATTTCTACCAGGTCCGGCGGAATGCACGGTGGCGCAAGAAGTTCTATGCGATCTTCTACGCCCAGGCGTCGCGGGGAAAAGGCGGCAAACGAGCCAAGCGCACGGACTTCGGCGAAATCCTCACGCTGCTCCTCAAGGCCACGGGCCAGGTGGAAGCATCATTTGCGAGTAAGATGGCGGCCACGCTCGATCCGAATCTCCCCATCATAGACCGGCACGTGCTTTCGTATATCGGCCGCACGCTTCCACCGGTGCGAAAGAGGAAAAGTGCGCGTGAAAACAAAAAGAACCAGGAGGAGCGCGTCCGCATGGTCACGGCGCTCCACAAAGAAATGGAACTGGGATTCAATGCGTTTCTCAAAACGCCGACGGGGCGGTATCTCGTCACGCGCTTCCGGCGCGAACATCCCGATTCGACGATAAGCGAAATGAAAATGCTTGATTTTGTTTTGTGGCAGAGTGGAGGAAAGAAGGGCTCTAATTCAGCCGCCAGATAGCAAGATTCAAAACACCTGCAAAGCTTACCCAGGCGATATAAGGCACGAGGAGATACATCGCAGGATGTGAGATTTTGTAGAACGCGATCATCGTCCAGACGATGGTGACCCAGAGCGCGATAATCACGACGAAGGCCCATGCCGGACTGTGCAGGCCGAAGAAGACGATTGACCAAAGGGTGTTCATGACAAGCTGGGCGCCGAATACGGCGAGCGCAATTTTTACGTCACGAGCGAGGGAGCGTTCGGAGATTTTCTTCCAGACGAGAAACGCCGAGATTCCCATGAGAAGATAGAGCGTTGTCCAGACCGGGCCGAAGAGCCATGACGGGGGATTGAACGATGGCTTTGCGAGTGTCGCGTACCATTCGGGGATTGCCCTCACGGTGAAGATGGATCCCACGATGCCGGCGGCTTCGGAAACAACGATCGCGGTGATGAGTTTGAAAATGTTTGCGGCTTTCACCCTATTAGTTTACCTAAATTTAATGGCAAACACTTGACAACATTTCTGGGTGGAATAAAATTTAGATAAGGTTGATAGTTCGTTGGGAGCCGAACTCCCAAGAAATCCGCTCGCAAGAGCGGTTTTCTTTTTACTAATCCACGTCCACGATCCTATATTCTTTTTTGCCGTTCTCGGCGCTCACGGCAACAATATCTCCTTTTTTATGTCCGATGAGTGCCTTGCCGAGCGGGGATTCGTGCGAAATGCGGCCGCGCGAAGGGTCGGTTTCCGTGGGACCGAGAATCTCGAACAGTCTTCGGTCTGCAGTGCTTGGCACGGTTGCCTTCTCGGGCGCCTTCGCCTGGGCATCCACGTCCGCGTCTGCCTCAACAACCTCCACGGTCACCACCGACCCAAGCCTCACTGCGCCGTTTTCCGAGCCGCGCACAATCGGAACCACGCGCTTTAATTGATCTTCGATTCGATATGATTCAAACGTTGTCCGCCGCAAAGCGCTTTTTGCCAGTTTGTATTCTGCGTTGTCCGACCGGTCGCCGTACGCCGCCGTGCGCGCGGTTTCTTCGGCAAGCGCAGGCAATCGCGCTTTGAGTCGGGCAAGTTTTTCTTGAAGCGCCTCGATACCCTCGGGTGTCATAGGGATCGGCGTGAGATTGATCCGTTCGGGGTCCGGCTTTTTGTGGGGCGGGATTTTTGTGGCCATGGTTAAAACCAGTGCGCGAGTACGCCGATCGAGATGAGATACGAAGCAACAAAGAAGCACGCCGAGACAAGCGCCGTCTTCTTGCGTGTGAATTCTTTTTTGAAAATATTATGTAGCGCGATCACCATAAATGTCCGCGTGTCGCCGTCATAGATGCCGGCTTTCTTTTGGAACCAGCGCATCCACACGGTGAGCGCGCATTTGAGTCCGAATGGGAACCAAGAGAGAATCGTGAATGATAGAAGGTCGATTTGCCACCAGGCATAGGGAGGATAAAAGAAGCCGACGAAGGTTCCCACAAAAAGCAGGATCGTCCAAAGGACATGAACGACAACGGTAGCCTGGGCTAATCGTGCATATGTGGCTTTGGTCATCACTTTTAGTATACGTTGTACGCTGTAGGTTATAATAGAGGTATGCCCGATAAGGTTTGCACCCATAAAGACCAAATCCGTGACGTCCATCCGAAAGATATCACCGTCTGCGAAGAATGCATCAAGATCGGTGACACCTGGGTGAACCTCCGCATGTGCCTCATCTGCGGCCACGTCGGTTGCTGTGACAGTTCCAAGAACAAGCACGCAACAAAGCATTTTCAGTCAACGGGCCATCCGATCATGAAATCCGTTTCGCCCGGTGAGGAGTTCACGTGGTGTTACGTGGACAAGGTGTATTTATGATAATAATAGAGGAGGAAAATAAAAAAGTCGCTCCGAGAAGTTCTCGAAGCGACGGCTAAAGAAATCTTTACGCGGCCATTTTTTTGTTCCGTGCATACGAATATGCAAGCACTTTTCCGCCGGCCTTGATCATCAGACGGGTGGAGGAACCTAATTGTTTTTTCCGCGCTCCGTCTGCCGCGACCCCGCTATCCGCAAAGATTTTGCGAAAATAGAGTGAGATCAGGAAGAAGGCGAGTTTTCCCATGAGCGGCCAAGAAGTATCCCATGCCCTTCCAATAATCCCCAGAGGATCATAGGAGCGATTCCAGATTTCCTCGAAGTTTTCGAGGATCACATCCTCTTTCATCGTCGGATGGTCGATAACAACTCTCGGGTGCGTCGGGTCTAGCCAGTAGGTAGGGTTCTTGAGTCTGATTTTGTGCTTGGCCAACGCGATCGGGCCGGCCAAGTCTTTAACCATCTCATTGAAGTCCACGGTTCCTGGATAGGGACGATACAACGTGTATTGTACGAAACGAGTTTTGGATCGTTTAGCGAATTCCTGTTTTGCTCGGAATGTTTTCGGCGTGTCGGTTTCCAATCCGCAAATGACTGAACTTAATACGTTAATGCCATTCGCCTGTATCGTGTCGATGGCGTCAACGATATTGCGGCTCCAGCTCTTGCGAATGCTTTCAAGTCCGGACTCCGTTACATCTTCCACGCCCACGAGCGCTCCCTTAACACCCATTTTGTCATGAAGCGCGACAAGATATTCTGGATCGCTTGCCGTCTCCGACGTCATCTGTGTGAAGGCGGGGATGATCCGCTTGACTCGTTTGGCATATTCATCGTAGAAAGCCAAACGCTGTTCGCGGATTTTTTCGAATTCACGCCCCTTAACAGGACTCTCTTCCCATGCTCGGGCGATACGTCCGAGTGTAGCCGGCGCTATGTTGTCATCCGCGAGGGCGATCAGTGATACGCCTTTTGCGTTGAGAGCGTCAACTTCCTGAATGATCGTGTCGATGGGGCGTTGACGCGGTTTGCGGCCTTCCGTTACCCACACCGAACAAAACGTGCAGTTCTCCGGACAGCCAACGATCGTTTGAAGCGAAGGGAATAAATATTCCCCCGGCTTCATAAGGTCCCAACGCGCCGGAAGCAAAAGTTCGCCGGGTAATCTGCCGCCGTCATAACGTTTGAGTAATTTCTTGGCGAGAGCGTCCTCTATGGCTTTAGACCACATGACGTCGCCGTTGCCAGTTACGACAGCGTCCGCCCCCATACTCAAAGGTTCGTTCGGGAAAATGGTAGTGTGGATACCGCCAAAAATGACGGTTGCTCCACGCAGCTTCGCCTCACGAAGGACCCGATAGCCAGCAAGGCAGTTGTCGGTAGTTATTCCGATGCCGACGATATCTCCGGGCTCAACGAGGTTCGAGTTGAATTTTTGGATGGTTTCATCAATCAAGACGGGATCTCCAAGGAGATCGCTCGGCGTTGCGGAGGCAAGCACGAAGAGCCACCGCGGCGTTATAAAGCTGATGCCGACTGTCACGTTGGCCGGGTTTACTAAAAAAACTCGCGGTGTTTTTCTCACCTTTTGTCTCCTCGATAGGTCAATTTTCAATTAAAACTCTGCATTAGATATACATCCGCCATAATTATTTGACAAGGTCCGCCATTTTACCCTACAATAGCTTGGTAAACCTTTTCTCTAAACCGGTCGATTGGTTTAGGTTTTTCACAGCTCATGTAGCTGTTTTTGTTCGAGAAGAGGGAACAAAAGCAAAAATAAATTTTAACTAAAAAACAATGGCAGAAAAAGAAAAATTCTCCCGCTCGAAGCCGCACTTGAACGTCGGCACGATCGGACACGTTGACCACGGCAAGACGACCCTCACCGCGGCGATCACGCACGTGCTTGTTCATGAAGGGTCTTGGCAAAGAAAGAAGAGAACAGTCGACCAGATCGACAACGCTCCGGAAGAAAAAGCGCGTGGTATCACGATCGCTCTCCATCACTCGGAGTATGAGTCGGAGAAGCGCCACTATGCGCACATCGACGCTCCGGGACACGCTGACTACATCAAGAACATGATCACGGGTGCCGCCCAGATGGACGGTGCGATCCTCGTCGTCGCCGCGACGGACGGCCCGATGCCTCAGACGCGCGAGCACATTCTGCTTGGCTCACCAGGTCGGCGTTCCGTCGATCATCGTCTTCCTCAACAAGGTCGACATGGTGGACGATCCGGAACTCATCGACCTCGTTGAATCCGAAGTCCGCGAGCTTCTCAAGAAGTATCAGTTCGACGGCGACAACGCGCCGGTCATCCGCGGTTCGGCCCTCAAGGCTTTGAACGCAACGTCCGCCGATGACGCGGATGCGAAGCCGATCTTGGACCTCGTGAAAGCGATGGATGACTACTTCCCGGATCCGGTCCGCGAACTCGACAAGCCGTTCCTTATGCCGATCGAAGACATCTTCTCGATTGAAGGACGCGGCACGGTCGTTACTGGCCGCATCGAGCGCGGCAAGGTGAAGGTGAACGAAGAAGTTGAAATCGTCGGTCTCCGTCCGACGGTGAAAACCGTCATCACGGGCATCGAAATGTTCAACAAGTTGCTCGACGAAGGCCAGGCCGGCGACAACGTCGGCGCGTTGCTCCGCGGTCTCAAGAAAGAAGACGTGGAGCGCGGCCAGGTGCTCGCAAAGCCGGGCACGGTGACCCCGCACTCCGAATTCGAAGCCGAAATCTACGTGCTTTCGAAAGAGGAAGGCGGCCGCCACTCTCCGTTCTTCAAGGGCTACAAGCCGCAGTTCTACATCCGCACCACGGACGTGACGGGCGAAGTTGACGCTTCCGGAAGGCATGGAAATGGTCATGCCGGGCGACACGGTGAAGATCAACGTGAAGCTCATCACTCCGGTTGCTCTCGAAGAGAAAATGCGCTTCGCCATCCGCGAAGGCGGCAACACCGTCGGCGCCGGCGTCGTTACGAAGATCAGCAAATAACGATGGCCAAGACCGAAGCACCTCAAAAAATTCGCTTACGCATCAAGTCGTACGATCACAAGTTGATCGATAATTCGGCACGCCAGATCATCGAAGCCGCCGAGCGCAATGATGCGAACGTGGTGGGTCCGATCCCGCTTCCAACCGAGATCAAGCGCTACACGGTGAACCGCTCGACGTTCGTCCACAAGGATTCGCGCGAGCAGTTCGAGCTTCGGGTGCACAAGCGTCTCGTCGAAATATTGAATCCGAGCCAGAAGATCATCGAATCACTTTCGAACTTGAATCTTCCGGCAGGTGTCGATATCGAGATCAAGATGGTCTAGAACCCTGTCGAGGCGAAGCTCGACGGGCCTGGAATCTGCATGAACAAAAATCCCCGCGCGTTGCGGGGATTTTTGTTTTCCGCATTGACGAGTCGTTCGTAAAGGTGGTACAAGCTTTGCAGGAGGTCGTGATGGAACAAGTGAACACAGAGACGAAAAAGCCAGTTAGTTTATGGCGTTGGTTGGCGTACGCTGGCTACGGAGTACTTGGGGCATTTGCGATAGGATCGATAGTTGTTCTTCCGCTCACGTATGCCTACGGCTTGAAGCGTGTGGCATATCCTCATCTCACAACCTTTCTTGTGAGTTACGTCGTGGCCACTGTTCTCGTCGGTGTATTTGTTTGGAGAGTAAAGGGAGAGCGTGTACTTTTGCCTTTTGTGCTTATCCTTCTGTCGCTCGTCTCGATCGTGACCAGTGCCACGATGTACGATGATGCTCTCGGTCAAATGTCGGTCTGGAAAGGTTCATGCGATTTTGTTGGGCCAGCATCAAGGGATCAGCGGATAGGCATCCTTGTCCGATGCACCGATCAAAATGTTGAGGTATACGACAGAGAGGTTCTTTACCAATCGATCGGTAAAGCTCCGCCACACATCACGTGCGAACGATTCATGTCCGGGAGATGGCGATGTGCGGCAAAGTGACGGTGACAGATTAGGCGTAGCTTTCAAGAGCTGCGCCATTTTTGTTATACTGAACATATGAGCTCTGAGTCTATGGAACGAAAACCTCCTACTGACCGCGAAGCATCGCCGGAGGAGATGATCATGGCGCATAAAATTCTCGCACAGATGGGAGAGGAACAATACAATAATTTCGACATCGTAGAGGATCCTCGCGTGCAGATTATAATCAAGCATTTTCGGGAATCTGGTTTAACCGAATTCGATTTTTTTAGAGAGCTCAGTCAGGGAGACATGGAAAGGCAAATAGCGGAAGAGTTTCGGAAGCAAACTCCCGGAGGGAACGCGTGAGTTGACACTATCTTCGGTTCTGCTATACTCTATCCCAAGGTTTCCTCGGACGTTTTATGCCAACAAAATCAATGAGAAAGCGAAAACCGTTTTCTTGTAATAGAGGCTCCTGACCGGGCCCTCTTTATTGGGTTGTGGCATACGAGGTCCGGGGCAAGTCCCCGGTTTTTCATTAGTTTTTCATTAACTCTACTGGATTTCCCTGGTCGTTTGTCTATAAAGGCAGACGTGGCCTCGGGGAACGATCAAGACTATGGCCTTTATCTTAGGCAAAAAAATAAACATGACGCAGATTTGGAAAGATGGGAAAGTGGTTCCTGTCACGGTTATTAAAGCCGAGCCAAACAAGGTTTCCATGGTGCGTTCAAATGATAGAGATGGCTACGAGGCCGTCCAGGTTGCGCTCGGCCGCACAAAGCGCGAATTTCGTAATCGTCTTTCGCAAAAAATCGAGATGGACAAGTTCGCCCTTGATGGCGACGTGACCGTTGAAGCTTTCAAAGAAGGCGACAAAGTCCGTGTCTCGGGCCTCACGAAGGGCCGGGGATTTCAGGGTGTTGTGAAGCGCCATGGCTTTGGCGGCGGACCAAAGACGCACGGCCAAAAAAATCGCTATCGTGCTCCGGGCTCCATCGGCTCCACGGCATTCCAACGCGTTGTTCCGGGCCGTCGTATGGCAGGACACATGGGGACCGAACGCGTGACGATCAAGAATTTGGTCGTTGCAGCGATTGATGCAGAAAAAAACCTCCTCTTTTTGCGCGGCGCGGTGCCGGGCGCAAAGGGAGGTGTTTTAGAAATTGCGACCAGTGCGCCGACCAAGGCGACTGCCGCAAAATAACGTTTATCATGAAGACCGACGTCTACAATTTGAAGAATGAAGTTGTTGGTACGGTGGAGTTACCGGACGCGGTTTTTGGCACGCGCTGGAACGCAACGCTCATCAAGCAGGTTTTGGATGCACAGGCCGCGAATGCCCGTCGCCCGTGGGCGCATGTGAAAGATCGGAGCGAAGTCTCCGGCGGCGGGAAAAAGCCATGGCGTCAAAAGGGGACTGGCCGCGCTCGCCACGGTTCAACGCGTTCACCGATCTGGGTGCACGGCGGCAAAGCTCATGGCCCTCGGAACGATAAAGATTATTCGCAGAAAGTGAATAAGAAGATGAAAACCGTTGCGCTTTTTGCTGCGCTGTCACGCAAAGCAAAAGACGGCGAAATGAAAGTTTTTGATGCACTCGCGATCGATGCACCGAAAACAAAAATGTTGGCCGGTGCGCTTCATGGGATTTTGACGATGCCGAAGGGCAAGAAGCGCTACGACGTTTTACTCGTCGCAAACGGCGAAAACAAAAACCTGTTCCGTGCGTCATCGAACTTGCAGAAGGCTAAGGCAATCGACGCCACGTCGCTCAATGTGTACGATATTTTAAACCACAAGAATCTTTTCATTGATAAAGCGGCAGTCGAAACGATTGGCAAACATTATACGGTGTAACCATGAACGACGCATTTATCATCAAAAAACCCTGGATCACTGAAAAGTCCACCGACCTTACCGCGGAGGGCAAGTATGTGTTTGTGGTAAAAGAAAAAGCAACAAAGCCGGAAATCAAGAAAGCCATTCACGAGCTTTATAAAGTTGACGTGGTAGACGTGAATGTGGTGAACCGGCCCGCAAAACAAAAGCGCTTCATGAACAAGCGTGGCTTTCAGGAAGGCTATCGCAAGGCAATCGTCACAATAAAGGAGGGGCAGAAAATAGACCTCGTGTAATGAAAACCTATAAACCAACAACCGCCTCGCGGCGCAATATGACGGGAACCGACTATAGCGTCCTCACCAAAGGTGCGCGTCCTTGGAAGCCGCTTTTAAAGCGTTTGAAATCGAATGCCGGTCGCAACTCGCAGGGCCGGATCACCACGCGTCACCAGGGCGGCGGCAACAAGAAGATGTATCGCATGATCGATTTCAAGCAGAACGCATTGAATACTAAGTTGCTTGTTGAAACCGTTGAATATGATCCGTATCGCACCGCGTTCATCGCGCGCGTGAAAAATGCCGATGGAAGCCGCAGCTACATTCTTGCTCCGGAAGGGTTGAAGGCGGGCGTTGAACTTATGATCGCGGAAGCGACTCCGTTCAAACCGGGCAACCGCATGGCCCTCAAGAATATTCCGGTTGGTTACCAGGTGCACAACATCGAACTCTCGCCGGGACACGGCGGTCAGCTTGCCCGTTCAGCGGGATCGTATGCCGAAGTCTTGGCAAACGCCGATGGCTACACGGATTTAAAGTTAAACTCCGGTGAAGTGCGCCGCGTGCAATGGACTGGCCTCGCTTCGCTCGGCCAGGTTTCAAATGCAGAATGGAATTTGATTTCGATCGGCAAAGCCGGCCGTTCGCGGTGGCTCGGCATCCGTCCAACGGTTCGCGGCAGCGCTATGAACCCGGTTGACCATCCGTACGGTGGCGGCGAAGGTGCCCAGCCTCGCGGTACTCGCAAACCGAAGACCATGTGGGGCAAGGTGACCGGCGGCCACAAGACGCGCAACCGGAAGAAAAAATCCACGCAGTTTATTGTAAAGCGTCGCCAAAATGCGCGAGGAACCCGCTAAATAATTTTTAAACCAAACCCATGAGCCGAAGTTCAAAAAAAGGACCATTCGTCGATCCGAAGCTGCTTAAGAAAGTGGCTGCGGACAAGCCGGGCAGCGGTACGGTCATCAAGACCTGGTCGCGTGCGTCGGAAATTGCACCAGAGATGGTGGGCCATATTTTTGGCGTACACAATGGCAAGACACACATCGAAGTCCGTGTAACCGAAGAAATGGTTGGCCACCGTCTTGGCGAATTTTCTCCAACGCGCAAGTTCACCCGCCACGGCGGCAAGCTCACCAAAGAACTTGAACTCAAGGCCGCAGAAGCAGGCAAAGCTGCTGCGCAGGCGGCAAAAGCCGCGCCGGGCAAATAAGCACAATAATTAGCAATCCATGGAACAGCAAACAGCCACATTACGATATCTTCGGATGGCACCGCGCAAAGTGCGGAGCGTTGGCGACCTCGTGAAAGGGTTGTCGGTGAACGACGCCGAAGCTCAACTCCTTGTGCAGACCCGCCGTCCGGCGAAGGCGCTCCTTAAACTGTTGCGCTCGGCTGTTGCCAATGCAAAGTCAAATCAAAAGCTTGATCCTGAACATCTTTTTGTGCAAAATGTGCGAGTTGATGGCGGTCCGATGCTCAAGCGTATCCTTCCGCGCGCCCGCGGATCGGCGAGCCCTATCCAAAAGAAGATGAGTCATGTGACGATCACGCTCGGGGTGAATGCCAATCTCAAAAATAAATACACGATCGTGACGCCGAAGAAAACAAAGCTTCCGCAAGTTTCCGATACGAAGAAAGTGAAAGACAAGCGCCAACCGAATGAAAGCGACCAGCCGGTGCAGGCGCAAAAGCCGAGTTTCTGGAAGCGAACCTTCAGTCGTCGTAAATCAGGAAACATATAAATGGGACAAAAGATCAATCCAAATTCATATCGTTTAGGCATCACCAAGAATTGGCCGGTTCGCTGGTTCCTTAAAGGCGGGTATCCAAAGTTCCTCGAAGAAGACGAAGCAATCCGCAATACGATCAATAAAAGGATCGCGCTTGCCGGAGTCGCCGATATTCAAATCGAACGGACGCAAGGCAATCTCCGTGTGTTCATCCGCGCCGCTCGTCCGGGCCTCGTCATTGGTCGCGGTGGCAAAGGCATGGAAGATTTACAGAAGGCAGTTGCGAGCGCGCTCCAAAAAGTTCGCAAGACCCGTTCAAAGGTTGCCCTCAGCTTGAATGTTGAAGAATTGAAGCGCTCGGAAGTTTCATCGCAATATGTTGCCCAGCAGATCGCGTGGGATCTTGAAAAGCGTATGCCGTTCCGCCGCACCATGAAAAAATACATTGAACAAGTTCAGCAGAATAAAGATGTGAAAGGTGTGAAGATTTTCTTGTCCGGCCGTCTTGATGGCAACGAAATCGCACGCCGCGAATGGCTCTCGCGTGGATCGCTTCCGCTTCAGACCCTCCGCGCGGATATTGATTACGGCCGCGTGACGGCAAAGACGAGCTATGGCACGATCGGTATCCGCGTGTGGATCTATAAAGGAGAAATTTTCAATAAGGATAAAAATGCTGAACGCGAGGGGAACCGTTTTGGCAACCGTGAGCCGCGCGATACCCGCGACATGCGTGAGCCGCGCCCGGCGTTTTCCCGTGATCGCGCCAATAACGCACCGCGAACCAATTCATAAAAACCATGTTGCTCCCTAAGAAAGTAAAACATCGCAAGTGGCAGAAAGGACGTTCGAAGAACCGTACGGTTGAAACGCGCGGCTTGGAGTTGAGCTATGGCCAATATGGTTTGAAGGCGCTCGAGGCGGCGTGGATAAATTCCCGTCAGATCGAGGCCGCCCGCAAAACGATCACAAACTACCTCAAGCGCGACGGCCGCCTTTGGATCCGCATTTTCCCCGACAAGCCAATCACCTTGCAGGCTCCGGAAAAAACACTCGGTGGCGGCAAGGGTGCCGTTGATCACTACGTGTTTCCAGTGCGTCCGGGCCGCGTGCTTTTTGAAATCGACGGCGTCGATGCGGCAAAGGCAAGGGAAGCGCTTCGTTTGGCTTCGTACAAGCTTCCAGTGAAGAGTCGGATCATCGATAAAACGACCACTCATTAATATGAAGAAGAAAGATATCCAAGAATTAAAAAATCGCTCGGTTGCCGAGCTTATGAACCTTGAAAAGGAGAGTAAGGAGCGTTTGCGCACATTGCGATTTGACCTTGCGGCTGGAAAAGTGAAGAATGTAGCGGAGCTGCACGAGGTCAAAAAGAAGATCGCGCGGATAGAGACGTTCCTCAAGAACAACAAATAAACCATGGCAAACGAAACAAAACATCGCAAACTCATCGGCACCGTCGTTTCTGACAAAATGCAGAAAACGCGCGTGATTGCTGTTGAGCGCCTCAAGAAGCACCCTAAGTACGTAACCTATTACCGCGTGACGACCAAGTTTAAGGCGCATGATGAAAACAATGAATACAAAACGGGGGATAAGGTGACGATCGAAGAAACGCGACCCGTGTCGAAAGATAAACGGTGGCGGATCATCGGTAAAATTGCAAAATAATGATACAAGAACGTTCCATCTTAAAAGTAGCGGACAATAGCGGTGCAAAAACCGTGCGCTGTTTCCGCATCTTGGGCGGAACCCGCCACCGCTATGCCGGCGTGGGCGACGTCATCGTTGCCTCGGTGCAGGCAGCCGAACCGCGCAAGGCGGTCAAGAAGAAAGATGTTGTGAAAGTGCTTGTCGTGCGCACCAAGAATGCCACGCGGCGCAAAGATGGTTCGTATGTCCGTTTTGATGAAAATGCCGTTGTGCTCGTTGATGCAAAGAAAGAGCCGGTTGCAACCCGTATTTTCGGACCGTTGCCACGCGAATTGAAAGAGAAAGGATATGAGAAATTGATGACGATGGCCGAAGAGATCGTATAACCATGAAAATTCATAAGGGTGATCATGTAAAAATAATGTCGGGCAAGGACCGTGGAAAAACGGGAACCGTGTTAACGGCGTACCCGATTGACAACAAGATCATCGTTGAGGGATTAAATATTTTTAAAAAGCGTTCGAAGCCCAAGCAACAGGGCCAAACCGGACAGATCGTGAATGTCGCGCGTCCGATGCCGGTTTCGAAAGTGCAGCTCGTGTGTGCGAACTGCAAACAGCCAACCCGCGTTGGGTATCGAATTGAAGCGAATGGCCATAAAGCCCGCTATTGCAAGAAATGCCAAGCGAACATCTAACGGCTTTTTAATAAACCCATGCCTACAAAGCACGAAAACCCAACACGAAAAGAGATCCGCGGCTTCCTCGAGAAGATCGTGATTGACGCTGGCGTTGGACGCCTCGGTCAAACGCCGAACTTTGAAGACAAGACGCTCGTCCAGGTGACCCGCGACCTTGCGAGCATGACCGGCCAGAAACCTGAGATCCGTCGCGCCAAGAAATCGATCGCCGGTTTCAAGTTGCGCGAAGGGCAGATCGTTGGCCTCCGTACCACGCTCCGCCGTGAAAAAATGGTTGATTTTTTTGAGCGTTTGGTTACAATTGTGCTACCACGCGTGCGCGACTTTAGCGGTCTTGACCATAAAGCCATCGACCAAGGCGGCACCTTAAACGTGGGCATTCGCGAACATCAGGTGTTTCCGGAAATTGTCCCGGAGCAATCGCCGATCTCGTTTTCGATTGGCGTGAGCATCGTGCCGAAATTAAAGAATCGCGAAAAAGCATTCGAGGAATTTAAGAAGCTCGGCGTTCCCATGAAGAAAGAAGTAACGACAAAGAAAAAATAACATGGCCAAAGAATCCGTCATTGCGCGAAGCAAAAAGACCCCAAAGTTCTCATCCCGCATCGTGCGGCGCTGTTTCCGCTGCGGCCGCAAGCGTGGCTATATGCGCGACTTCGGATTGTGCCGCATCTGCTTCCGTGAAATGGCGACCAACCAGCAAATCCCGGGTGTGAAAAAGGCGTCTTGGTAAAAACGTAATTTCATCATGTATTACAACATCCTTTCAGAATTAAAGAATGCCGTGCGAGCCCGCAAAGAACGGGTGACGTTCCCATACTCAAAAATGGATTTTGCGGTACTCCAGGCGCTGAAAGATGGTGGTTATGTGAAGAGCGCCGAAAAAGAAATGGTTGGCCGCAAGAGCGTGATCGCCGTAAAATTGCCGGCACGCGACAAAGCGCTCAACGATTTTAAACTGATCAGCAAGCCGAGCCGTCATTTTTATGCCGACTATCGGAGTATCCGTTCGGTCAAGCAGGGTCACGGCCTGAGCGTTTTTTCCACCTCCAAAGGCATCATGACCGGCAAGCAAGCCCAAAAAGCCAAAGTCGGCGGCGAATATCTTTTTGAAGTTTGGTAATCACACCATCATGTCGCGCCTTATCAAAAAGCCAATCATTATAGAATCTGGAGCAACCGTCACAAAGAGCGGGAATGTTTTGGTGGTAAAAGGCGCAAAAGGCGAGTTGAAGGTTGCGATTCCTGAAGGTGTCGATATCACGATGGAAGGAACAAATGTAAACGTGACTTCGACAGGGGATGGATCTTCGGCGCTCGCGGGAACATTCTATTCGCTCACGAAGAATGCATTGGTGGGTGTGACCGCCGGCTTCGTAAAGGTTTTGGAAATTGAAGGCGTCGGTTATCGCGCGGTGCTTGAAGGCAAAACGCTAGTTTTGCATCTTGGTTATGCCCAGCCCGTGAGACTTCCGGTACCCGAAGGCGTTGTAATCGTCGTTGAAAAGAACCAGATCAAGGTTTCCGGTATTGATAAAGAGGTTGTCGGCCAAGCTGCTGCGGAAATCCGGGCGCTTAAAAAGCCGGAGCCATACAAAGGCAAAGGTATCCATTATCAGGGTGAAGTGATTCGCCGCAAAGTCGGTAAGAAAGCCGGTGTGACTGCCGCTGCGTAATACATTTTTACTACAGCCATGAATCCAAGAAAAAAATTAAACCAAAAGAGAATTCGCCGAGGCAAGCGCGTGAGCGCCGCGCTGTATGGTACCCCAGATCGGCCGCGGCTTTCCGTGCATCGCACCAATCGCTATTTTTACGCACAGATCGTTGACGACACGAAGGGTCGCACGATCGTTGCGGCCTCAAGTGTTGTAAAGGGCGGAACCAAAGGCACAAAAACGGCAAAATCGCTCGACGCTTTTTCGGTCGGCGAACTACTTGGCAAGCAAGCTGTTGCAAAGGGGGTTAAAACAGTAATTTTTGATCGCGGCGCTTATAAATTTCATGGCCGCGTGAAGAGCTTTGCCGAAGGTGCCAAAAAGGCAGGACTTACGTTATAATCATCCCCATGCCAGCCCCATCACAATCATATCGTCGCCGAGACACCGCGCTCCCGCTCAAAAAGGAAGAATTCAAAGAGCGCGTCCTTGATATGCGGCGTGTTACCCGCGTCGTTGCCGGGGGTAAGCGTTTCCGTTTCCGCGCCACGCTTGTTTTGGGCGATGAGAAGGGCCGCGTCGGTATTGGCGTCGCAAAGGGTCTCGACGTTCAGCAGGCCGTTGCAAAGGCAAAGAGCGAAGCGAAAAAGAACATCATCACCATCAACCTCAAGGATCAGCGGACAATCGCGCACGAGGTGCTCGCCAAATACAGCGCGGCAAAAGTATTGCTGAAGCCCGCAAGCAAAGGACACGGCCTTCGCGCTGGGGGTTCGGTCCGTTTTGTGCTCGCATTCGCAGGCATCAAGGATGCTACGGCAAAGATCCTCGGGAGAACGCCGAATAAGCTCACGAACGCGATGGCAACCGTCGAGGCGCTTAAGAAATTGAAGGCTTAAGATTTTTTCCACCATGCAAGTTCATCAACTTCCATCCATCCAAAAGAAATCCCAGCGCATCGGCCGCAGCGGCAAGCGTGGTAGTTATTCGGGCCGCGGTGTGAAAGGGCAAAAATCCCGTTCTGGCCACCGCATTCGTCCGGCTGAGCGCGATCTTTTGATTCGCATCCCAAAGATGCGCGGCTTCCGCAATAAGCCAAAAAGCGATCGGGCAGAAGTTTTTAATCTCAGCACGATTTCTTCAAAGCTCAAATCATATGTCAAATCGGGTAGTCCGCTCGAGGTCACCAATGAATTGTTTCGGGTCTCAGGCCTCGTCAGAAAGGATTTTCGCGGCACCGTGAAAATTCTCGGCACGGGCGACATTGCATTTCCGGTTGCCGTGGCAAAAGGGGTGAGCATCTCAGAAGGTGCTAAAATGAAGATCAAGAAAGCGGGTGGGACGATCGCCTCGTAACCTGCGCTGCACAGCATGAACCGATTCCTCCAAGTTTTCAAAGTCCCCGAACTCCGCAATAAGATTTTGATTGTTGCGGGCATTTTGGTTGCCTACCGCGTTTTCGCGGCAATCCCGACGCCGGGAGTGAACGCGGCGGCGCTTCAGAGTTATTTCAACTCCAACCAGCTCCTGGGCTTCTTGAACTTCTTCGCCGGCGGCGGTCTCGTCACGCTCTCTGTCGTGATGCTTGGCGTCGGCCCGTATATCACCTCCACAATCATCATGCAGCTCATGACAATCATTTTCCCGAAAATGAAGGAGATGTATTACGAAGAGGGCGCACGCGGTCAGGCAAAATTCAACCAGTACTCCCGCTTGCTCACCGTGCCGCTTGCGATGGTGCAGGCCTACGGCTTTCTCACGCTGCTCATCTCGCAGAACGTCATCCCGCGGCCGGATCCGTTCCATTTTGCCACGAACATCATTGTCGTCACGTGTGGTTCGATGATCGCGCTCTGGCTCGGTGAACTCATCACCGAACAAAAAGTTGGCAATGGTATTTCGCTCATTATCATGGCGGGTATCATCAGCCGGTTGCCCTCCGCCGTTGGCACGGCGTTTGCCGCCTACACGCCGGCAGAACTCACGGCGTATGTTGGATTTATCATCATCGCCGTATTTCTCATTGGAGGTATTGTGTACCTGAACGAAGGCGAACGAAAAATCCCGGTTGCCTATGCACGCCGCGTGCGCGGGAATAAAATGTATGGCGGAGCGTCGAGCTATCTGCCGCTCAAGGTGAACCAGGCCGGCATGATCCCGCTCATTTTCGCCATTTCGGTTTTGCTCTTCCCGCAATTTCTTGCCCAACTCCTAACCCTTGTCTCAACAGCGTGGGCTTTGAAGGTAAATACGTTTGCGACGAATTTTGTAAATAATCACCTCTACTACGGCGTATTCTATTTCTTGCTTGTCTTTGCGTTCACCTATTTTTACACCGCGATCACGTTCAATCCGGAAGAAGTCGCAAAAAACTTGCAGCGTAGCGGTGGATTCGTCCCGGGCATCCGTCCCGGCGAGAGCACTGAGAAATTCTTTTCGAGCATTGTAAATCGCATCACGTTTTGGGGGGCTTGCTTCCTCGGCTTCATCGCTATTTTGCCGCTCATTGTGCAGGCGTTAACTGGTATCGCCGTCGTGACGATCAGTGGCACCGCACTGCTCATTGTTGTTGCTGTGGCGCTTGAGACGATGCGTCAGATCGACTCGCAGCTCACCGTTCGCGAATACGAAGGGATCGAATAATAAAAAGCCCGGCGAAAAATTCTCGCCGGGGTTGTCTCGAAGCTGAGCGATCGATCAAACCGACTCAGCAACGCATGCGTGGTTTTTGCCAAACGGCCATGTCAGGCGCGAAACGGATTGCCACTGCTTGCTTCCGGGCCAGGAGAGATTGTCTCTCCGGTTGGCCGTCTGCTCTCGAACCACGCTCCCAAAGAGAGGCTATTGCCTGTCCTCGGGGATTGTTTGATGCCAGCCGCTTTGGCTGGCGCCCCCTATCAAGCTGCACGTGTTGCCAATGCATATTGACGGGAGAATCGCTTGCTCGTATACGGCGGCCGTGTCGGACAGCCGTCACATCGCCGGTGAAACGATGCGTTTCCATTATACGGATGAGAGACGTTTCGCGCAAATTTTGCTACGATAGATACATGCGCAAGATCGTCGTAATTTTATATGGCCCTCCGGGCGCCGGAAAGGGGACGCAGGCAAATCTTCTCGCCGAAAGGCTCGACGTGATCCATTTCGACACCGGAAAATTTCTCGAATCAATTGTGCACGACCCGAAGCGCCAGCGGGAAAGCATTATAAGGCGGGAACGCAAACTGTTTGACGGCGGAAAACTTATGACGCCGAGCTTCGTGACGGGCGCCGTGATGCGTGAAGCAAGGCATATCGCCGCCGCCGGATGGGGGATTGTGTTGAGTGGTTCGCCGCGAACCATGTATGAAGCTGAAAAATTATATCCGGTTTTTCAAAAACTGTACGGGAAAGAAAACGTGAACGTGTTTGTGCTTGATGTGCCGCCCGAGGAATCAATCCGCCGCAATGGCGCACGGATGGTTTGCAAAGAATGCGGCTATCTTTTACTCACATCATTCTATCCCCACAAGAAACCAAAGCATTGCCCGGTTTGCGCAGGCTCGTTCTACAAGCGCAGCCTCGACAAGCCAGGCGTCATTAAAATTCGATTAAAAGAATATGAAGAACGGACGTTCCCGATTTTCCGGTACGTAAAAAGTCACGGTTACAAACTACGCCATGTCGACGCGCGGCCGGCGCCATACCAAGTGATGAAGCATATCTATGGAAAGCTTAAGAACGCCTCATGAGATCGAGGTGATGGCGGAAGGCGGGGCAATGCTTGCCCGTGTTCTTCATGACCTCGAATCGAAGACTAAGCCGGGTGCGCCCACGATTGAGCTCGACGCGCTCGCAAGAAAGTTGATTATAGAATCGGGGGCCAAGCCCGCGTTTTTGCACTATCGGCCCGTGGGCGCCCGCAAGGCGTATCCCTACACGCTTTGCGTTTCGGTAAACGACGTTGTCGTGCACGGGCAGCCGTCCGTCTACAAAATCCGCGAAGGCGACATCGTGAGCCTCGACCTCGGCCTCAAATATAAAGGACTTTTTCTTGACGCTGCGATCACCGTGGCCGTCGGGGATGTCGGTAAGCAAGTCAAAAAACTCCTTGAAGTTACCAAGGACTCCCTCGCCGCAGGCATAAAAGAAGCAAAACCCGGCCACACCCTCGGCGACATTGGTTATGCCATCCAGAGGGTAATCGAGAAAAATAAATTTGCTGTCGTCGACGGTTTGACCGGCCATGGCATCGGTGAGGCGTTGCACGAAGATCCAACGGTATTCAATGTCGGTCGCAAGGGCCAGGGCGAGAAGCTAAAAGTGGGTATGGTGCTTGCCATCGAGCCGATGGTTTCCATGGGTAGTGGTGCAATCCGACAATTACTCGACGAGAGCTACGGTACGGCCGATGGATCGCTCGCGGCGCATTTTGAGCATACCGTTGCGATCACCGAAAAGGGACCTCGGATTCTCACGAGAGCTTAGAAGATTTTTTCGCCGGATCTTTTGCTATAATCTTGGTATACCAATATGGCGCAGCCTTATCTTTCTATAATCATCCCCGCATACAACGAAGCTGAGCGTATTCCGAAGACGTTGCTCGATATCGACAAGCGCCTTGAGCATGTTGAATATTCATACGAGATCCTCGTTGTGAATGACGGTTCGAGCGATAACACGGCAGACATCGTGCGAAAGATGACGAAGGCGGTGCGCAACCTAAAGCTTATCGATTTAAAAGATAACCAAGGCAAGGGCGGCACCGTGCGGCAAGGGATGTTGCTTGCAAGCGGCCGCATTCGGCTTTTCACCGACGCCGACAATTCAACGTCGATCGATCAGTTCAGCTCGATGATGCCATTTTTCAAACAGGGTTTTGAAGTTGTGATCGGTTCGCGCGCCATAAAGGGCGCAAAGCTTGATCCGGCGGAGCCGATATACAAACAGATCCCGGGCAAGCTCGGTAATCTTTTTATTCAACTCATAATATTGCCCGGCATTTGGGATACTCAATGCGGATTCAAGGCTTTCACCGAAGAAGCCGCAGAGAAAATATTTAACATTGCTAGGATTCCAGGTTGGGGATTTGACGTCGAGATTTTGTCCCTCGCCAAGCATATCGGCTATAAAATCAAGGAAATTCCGGTCCATTGGACGAATGATCTCCGGTCGCACGTGACCGCCTCGGCCTACTTGAAAGTTTTATGGGAAACCATTAAAATACGGCTATGGTTATGGAGAGATGCCTACGCTCTTTCCCGCCCAAAACAAGAGACGCAGCAATAATAAACGAAAACGTCGCATTCCGGCCTCAGGCCGGAATTATTTAAACCAATCATGAGCAAGCAGTACGTAACCAAAGAACGCCTCGAAGAATTCAAACAGGAGCTCGAAGGGTTAAAGAATACCAAGCGCCAGGAAGTGGCCCAGCGTCTGAAGCAGGCAAAAGAATACGGCGATCTTTCCGAGAACTCGGAATACGCCGAAGCTCGCGAAGAGCAGGCAAACGTCGAGACTCGTATTAGCGAGCTTGAGGACCTCATCAAGAACGCGCAGATCATTGAAAAGACCGAAGGCGGCGACACCGTTCAGGTCGGATCAACGGTGACTGTAAAAAAAGGAGAAAAAGTGGCCACGTACACCATTGTGGGCGCCTATGAAGCGAAGCCTGAGGAAGGAAGAATTTCAGACGAATCACCGCTCGGCCGTGCATTCCTCAAACGCAGAGCAGGGGAAAGCGTCAACGTCGCGACGCCCGCCGGCAGCTCAACATACGAAATCGTGGAAATTAAGTAGTATGGTTGAGTTTTCGCACGTAACAAAAACTTTCAAGAAGCGCACGAGTGCAGTAAGCGATTTCTCGCTAAAGGTGGATGTACCGATATTCGGTTTCCTTGGACAGAACGGGGCAGGCAAAACGACGATCATGAAAATGACGGTAGGGCTTCTCACGCCGACAAGCGGCGAGATTTTGATCGACGGCCAGCCGTCGATCGCCGAAGTCTCAAAGAAAAAAATGGGGTTTATGCCGGAGACGCCTTACTTTTATGAAACGATGACCGGCCTCGAATTCCTGAGATTCTCCGATGAGCTTTTTGAGACATCGGCGGGCAAACAGATAGCGTATGAAAATTTGTTAAAAAAGGTCGGGATTTATGACGCCCGAAATTTTCAGATAAAGACATATTCAAAAGGCATGCGCCAGCGCCTCGCTTTTGCGCAAGCGCTCGTTAATAACCCCGAGTACGTTTTCCTTGATGAGCCGCTCGACGGCCTCGACCCGCTCGGCCGCCGTGAGATGAAAGAAGTGATGCTCGATCTTAAGCGCGAAGGCAAGAAAATATTTTTGAATACCCATATTTTGTACGACGTCGAAGAAATGTGCGACGAAGTGGGCATTATCCATGCAGGAAAATTACTCTACGCCGGATCGGTGAAGGGTTTTACCCAAGGGCAATCGCTTGAAGACAAATTCACGGAGTTGCTCGCCGCGCACGAAGGTAAGCAGTTGCATGAGAGTCATAATCACAAAATCTATGCGTAACATCTGGGTCGTCGCAAAAAATACGTTCAAGCTCGAGGTGCGGGAAAAGATTCTCTATGCGATCATCGTTTTTGCAGTGCTCTATATGCTTTCGTCGTTGTTTCTCGCCGATCTCGTACTCAAAGAGTTACCGATGGTGAAAAGCTTTGCACTTGCAGGGGTATATTTCTTCAATGCGATCCTCGCCTTATTCCTCGGTACCACATCGTTCTTTAAAGACGTTGACCGGAAGGTGGTCTATTTTGTTTTATCAAAACCGGTGTCCCGTGCGCAGTTCCTCCTCGGAAAGTTTCTTGGGTTGTGCATGGTGCTTCTTGCGACCACGCTCATATTCATGGTCGCGTACC
Organism: uncultured bacterium; assembly: GCA_963705915.1. GTDB lineage: Bacteria > Patescibacteriota > Minisyncoccia > UBA6257 > 2-01-FULL-56-20 > JAKAGE01. Next base: position 360,652 of record OY970126.1, on the reverse strand, counting down.
TTGCGGTGATCGGATACGAAGGCGGGGGATTCGACGCGATGGGCATAGCTGCAATCGCAATGCAGTATCTCGAGATGATGCTCTTCCTCGCATTCGCGCTTTTCGTGTCCACGTTCTCATCTTCGCTCCTTTCCATCGTCTACACCTCGGCAGTGTTTTTTGCTGGACACGTCGTGAGTCAACTCGTGGCGGATGCCCAAGCGATCCATATCGTCGGCATCAAATATCGTTTGGTGCAGGTGCTCTATTATGTATTCCCGAACCTCGAAAAGTTCGACATACGCGATTTTGCCGTGCATAGCGTTGCCATGCCTCTCAACTCTGCACTCCTCGCGATTGCCTACGCCGCAGTTTATATTGCGCTCCTCCTCACGGCCGGAGTTTGGATTTTCAATAAAAAAGAGATTTAGCATGGCACGAAAGCCGCTCGTCATCGTCCTGCTTCTTGCGATTATCGTTATATTGCAATATGACTACGACCGTTCGCTTGTAGGCGCCGCAACGCCGGCACCGCTCTCAAGTTATACGTCGCCGGAATTTATCCGCCTCGTCGACATGGGGTTCCATTCGACGGTCGCCTCAACGCTCTGGGCGAGTACCATGCCCGAAGTGATTGATCTTTTTGCCGGACGCACCGAATATCTGACCGACGTGCAATACGTCATCTCAGTCGATCCAAAGCTTGCCTACCCCTACGCGTTCTCGGTGCTCACATTGCCGGCGGTTCCGCCCGGCCGTTTCCCGGGCGAAGCGAGTGATACCGCGGCGCTCGCGATAGGCCAGCAAGGATTGCAAAATGCCGACCCCGACTGGCGCATCCCGTATTACATGGCCATCGATTATTATTTGGACGACGAAAACGAGCAGGCGGCGCTTACCTATTTTGACATGGCAGCACGAACGCCCGGCGTACCGGAATACGCCGAGCGTTTTGCACTGAACTTTGGTATAGGCACCGATCAACGGGCAGAGACCGAACAGTTATGGGAGACGATTGCGAGTTCCACGAACGACGAAGCGACGAAGCAGCGGGCGGAAGCATATGTGACGCGGCTTGAGATTTTTGATTATCTTGAAGCGGCGGCGAAAATCTATAAGGAGCACGTCGGTAGTTATCCAACCTCAACCCAGGAGCTCGTGACCGCCGGAATTATTCCGGAAGTTCCCCAGGACCCGTTCGGATTTACGTTTATATTCCGTCCAGGTGGTCAGGCTGATATCGATTTGAACACACCGCCGAGCGTCGCGCCTCCGCCGCTCCAGGAACTTGAAGAGCCGAAGTAGAAGAAGAGATCGTCAGCGCTTTGCTGGGATTTCAAGTCCGTTTTGGGGTGGAACGGGCATTGGCGCTGTGCTGCTCGCGATCATGAGGCGCGAGATTTCAGTGATGAGATTTTGAGCACTGTTAATCATGCCCTGGAGTGTCACGGTTTCTCCCACGCTCACTGGATTCTGCACGGTAAGCGTCTGGCCGTTATCTGTCTGTATAACGAATGACCCATCGGCGTTCACCTGGGTAACGGTCCCGTTCACCGAACTTGGTGCGGGCGGGATGGAAAGGTCGCGGACGATATCGGCGTCGATCGTTTGGCCGTTATCGCTTGTCTCGCCGTACACGTTCAACGTATCGCCCGGATTGAGACTCGCGAGCGAGAGTTGCGTCCGGTTCCGGTCGAGAATGATCGTCTGGCTGTCGACGTTCACTACATATTTTCGAAGGAGTACAAAGTTCGGTGTTGCACCACTCGGGGTTGGGGCGGTTGCGCTTGTCGTGCCAGGATTCCCCGGGAAGGCCATGACTCCCATCGGGCAAGCAATCTGGGCTGAGGTGTTTCCACTGAAGCCAAGGCACGGAGCGCCTTGCGCTTGCGTCACCTCGAGCGTGGCGGGTACGTTTGAAGCCGAGAGTGAGGCGAGCGTTACGTTATCGAGCTGCATTGTCTGCGTCTCGACCGGTTTTGAGATATCGCGTACGAGATAGGCTTGGATGCTGCCGTCGGCATTGTAGTAGCCGAAGACGTTGATAGTGTCACCTTGCGCGAAGTCGGCGAGGGTTGCTGGCGTCCGGTCGCGGAACATAAGCTCCGTGTTGGTCGAAATATCGATTTGATAGGGAGCTGCAACGGCGATGTTTGGCATGCTTGCACCTGTTGCTGCGCTCGCCGAACTGCTGCTCACGGGGATCAAAGGCCCGCCCGGATTTACTGGCGGTGTCATTGGGCAGGGGATCACAAGGCCCGTCGAAGCATTTTCTGAATTATATTTTAAGCACGCACTTGCAGCACTTCCTGCTGCGCCGCTCGTGCCAACGGAGACGCCCGTCGAGCCGTTGAGCGGCACGGTGGCGCCGACTCCCGGTGGGAGTTGAGGATAGAATTGCGCTGACGCCGTGATTGTGGCCGGCGCCGACGCTCCCGAAACGGCTTGCACCGTCAGATTATTAAACTGCACAAAACCGCTGCCCGAAGCCGATATCGGTGGCATGGCACCGCTCGAAATCGACGAACCGAGAGACGCGCCCGCCGATGCTGTCTGCGCAAAAACGTGTGCTCCCACGGCCGTCGTCGCGAGGAAGGCGGAGAGCGCTGCACATAAGAATATTTTTTTCATAATAGTTTTTATATCACGGGGTGTGGTTGCTTTTCGACCGCTTCCTTATATAATACTCCTTGGATTCAGATCTGTTACTTATGAAACTCTCCATCGGCATCGTGAGAACACAATCGATAACAACAAAAAACCAGTAATTCCCTTTGAATTTCGAATAAAGCTGCCATTTCTGCGCTACGCGCGGGTGATCGTGAGTCGTGATGAGAAAGGAAGAATTATACGATCCATGCCAGCGCCGAACGGCACTGTGTTAAAATAGAGCCAATGGATATTACCTTCGACACGATATACAAGAGGTATCAGGAAATTTTTCCGGGCCATACGATTAATTTTGAAAAGGCAACATGGTTCGACCCGTGGGCCATTGGTTTGGCATGCCTCAAGGGGATTGAATTCAAGGATCAGGCAGACAAGAACCTTGTCCTGCCGAAGGATGCTGACATGCTTACGTACCTAAAGCGGATGCATTTTAATAAGATTTTAATGGAGTTTACGTATAATTCTTTCTTGGGGCCCCTCCGCGCTTTAGAGATCAACGAGCACGATAGCGATGATGTGTGTGAGATCCTACATTGCGAATTCCGCGATGCGCTTGAGGCCCAACTTTCGTCAAAGATACGGAGGATGTTCAGGCATTTCGGATTGAACGAATTGGATGAAGCGCGGGCGACGGCGCTCGTTGGCGAACTCGGCAATAACGTTTTTGATCACAACGATGGACAGTGGCCATCGAGCATTCGTGGCGCGATCATTCTTGCGCAACATAATCCGAACAAGCATCGTATTGAAATCGTTGTCGCCGATCCGGGAATCGGCTTCAGTGGATCACTGCGTGCCGCGAATAAATCTATTGCGAGCGATGAGGATGCAATTGTGCTAGGGATGAGTGGTGTGACGGGAAGAGTGGGGGAGTCGCGCGGCAACGGATTGAAAGTAATCCAAGATTGGACAATCAATAAATTTGATGGTATAGTACGTATCCATTCGGGATCTGGTCTCGTTGTCGTAGATGGGAACGGACAGAAGGCTCACTCCGTATTTCCTATCGTCGGCACTCTCGCATCTTTTGTGGTAAAATATAAGCAATAAGTAATCACTCAAATGACCGTCCAAATGTCAAAATTTAATACCGTACTCAACGGCCGTCCTGTAGCACGGGAGGCGGCTTTGCGTATTCAGCAGATCGTCAATGGGACCGCCAAAACGGAGGATGTGGTTTTGGATTTCACCGGTGTTGAAGTGCTCTCGCCATCATACGCGGACGAATTGATGACTGTGCTCAGAACTAAATATGGAAACGAAAAAGTGAAAGTTGTGAATACCACCCAGGCAGTTTCGGAAACATTTGAGGCGGTGGAGACGCATTCATAAGGACATGCGTAAGTACGAGATAAGAATGGCGATCTTGACAGAGTGGGTTATTATGGTATATAATGTGGGCATAGTACATTGATAGAGGGAGATTTTGCTACAGCCCAGAGTGGCTTTGAGTAAGCCTTTGTGGGCTGTGGCGAAACCAATACGCCAAATCCAACAGCAGAGTACTGTAGAAACGGTCACAAGGAGAAATACCATGACTGAACAACAGATCCCTGCAATGATGGGGCAACTCGTGACCCATCAAGCCTGCTTCAAGACACTTTCAAACTCGGATGGGCAGTTCGTGTTTCAACAACCGAAGGACGCAATCGCAACAATGGTTGCGGCCATTCGGAACCGTCCGAAGGGGCCTGTTGAGAAGCGTATCTATAAAATTCTCCGACCGATCCCGACACCCCCGCCGACCGAGAGCCTCCCGTTCAATGCGGACAAAACTTTCTTCAACAAGAAATCTGGCGTCAAGATGGTCGAACACGGCTCGAACTTCAAGAGCTGGTTCGGCGGCAAGGTTGAGGAGGATTTTCCCGAAGGGGAGCTTCGACCGCTCACGCTAACCCAGAGCGCGAACGACAGCGAGATCATCGCCGATCTTGGTGGCGAAACTGCTGCGGAAGTTACCCTCGCGGAAATCTGGCGACTCATGGAGCGTCAGGCGAATGGCGGCGAAGGTGTCCTGCTCAATAATGGGTGGGCAAACATCTTTTACGTTCGCGATCGCGAAGGCGTGCTTCGCGCGGTCGACGTCGGCTGGAACGACGACGGCTGGTTCGCGGGTGCCGTCGCCTTGGACGGCGTCAGGTGGAACGACGGCAACCCCGTCTTCTCTCGCAATTCCTGACAACTAGGAACCCTGGGGTCTCAATGACCCCTTGGAACCTCGACACCTTGACCCCTTTCTGCAAAGCAACGCAGGAGGGGTCATTATTTTTTATACTTTACATAAATTGTTATACTGAATTTGAAATCGTGCGATACGGAACGGCTATGGCTTTTTCGTCACGACTTTGAGATGGTTCTTTGCGAGAGCTGCGTCGGACACGTCTTGCGCGGGAGTGCAGGAACTCATTTCCAAAAATATAACAGGAATTGGTATATGTACTCGGTGGACTTCTACGTCCCGAATACGATACAACCTCAAGATGCGTCGAGGGGTGGTGGCACGGATGGGTGCATATACGAGAGTGGTGCGTGCTTCGCACGGTCAACGTCAACTGGAACGACGACGGCTGGAACGCGAATGCAACGCCTTGGACGACAACAGGTGGAACGACGACAACCCCGTCTTCTCTCGCAACTACTGTGGTTCTCCCGCTTTTCTCGCGGGAGTTTTACTTTCAAGGCCCCTTTTCCAGCCATAGAGCATTCTGCCGACCTCCTCGATATTGGCGAGCAAAGTGGAATAGTGCTCGGTTGTAAGCAGTTTATTTTCCCAAGCGATCTGCAAAAAGAATTTCAAAACATCCAGCCGCGTCACTGCTTTTGTCAGGATTGGGAGTTTCTGTTCGGTGGGCGCAAAGCCCGACAAAAAAATCAGTTCAAGTGCATCAAGAAACGATCGCTCGATTTTCTGACCGACACCGAAACGTTCCACTTTTGGAAAATGATGGAAAAGTGCGAGCCAATTCTTATAGGCGGTTTTGAGCTTGACGAGAGTTGATGGTAAAATTTGCCCCCCCCCTATTCTTGTCATTTTTTCCTGCGTTCATATGTTTGAAACTATTATATCATTTGAAAACCTCTGTGCCGCTTGGCAGGAATTCGTGCGCGGCAAAAAGGCCAAGAAAGACGTGGCGGAGTTTTCGCTCAACCTTTCCAGTAATTTATATGCACTCCACGAAGACCTGAAAAATAAAATCTACGAGCACGGGGCTTATCACGCTTTCGGCATCAGCGATCCAAAGCCACGCAGCATCCACAAAGCTACCGTTCGCGATAGAGTCCTTCATCACGCTATCTATCGCATCCTATATCCACATTTTGATAAGAAATTCGTACACGATATCTATTCTTGCCGTAACAATAAGGGTGTCCATCGCGCCGTGCGGCGCTTTTATGATTTTGCTCGCAAGGTGTCAAAAAATAATACTCGAACGTGTTGGGTTCTAAAATGCGACATACGAAAATTTTTCGCATCAGTTGATCATTCGTCATTGATGCAAGTAATCGAGAGGCATATTCCCGAAAGGGGTACGCTGTGGCTTCTCGGAAAAGTGATCGATAGTTTTGAAAGCAGTCCAAAGCGGGGATTGCCCCTCGGCAATCTGACATCGCAACTTTTGGTGAACGTTTACGTGAATGAGTTTGATCGATACGTGAAGCATGATTTGCGTAAGAAATATTATATTCGCTACGCCGACGACTTCGTGTTCCTCGGTGATGACAAAACTGAACTCGAGGCCCTTATGCCACATATCGCGGATTTTCTGGATCGGGCATTGAAGCTATCACTGCATCCACGCAAAGTGTCTATTAAGACATGGGCGTCGGGGGTGGATTTTCTTGGTTGGGTTTGTTTTCCCGATCACAGAGTGCTTCGCCCAGCAACAAAACGACGTGCGCTCAAGCGAATTGGAGAATATCCAAAACCTGGACGCGTGACATCATATCTCAGCATGTTGAAACACGGGAATGCAAAAAAGATTGCCGCTGAGATTTTAACTTTGAATTTTGATGAAGATGTAATATAGTTCAACCCATATGGCAAAAATTTCTCTTGGCATCGTCGGTCTCCCCAACGTTGGCAAATCAACGCTTTTTAAAATTCTCACCAAGCAGGATATTACGATCGCAAATTATCCTTTTGCCACGATTGATCCAAATGTTGGCATTGTTTCCGTTCCCGACGACCGGGGCGAGAAGCTGGCTCTGATGAGCAAGTCCAAGAAAAAAATCCCGGCGGTTGTTGAATTCTATGATATTGCAGGGCTCGTGAAGGGTGCCAATAAGGGTGAAGGCCTCGGCAATCAATTTCTTGGCCACATCAAGGAGACGCAAGCGATCGTGGTCGTTTTGCGCGTCTTCCAGAATCCGGAAATTATCCACGTTGAAAATTCTGTCGATCCGTTGCGCGACCTCGAGATTATCAACGCGGAATTGATTTTGAAGGACCTCGAGCTTGTCGAAAAACGATTTGCGAAGGCCGAAGCCGAAGCGCGCACAGGAAAAAAAGAAGCGATACAGGACAAAGAATTGCTTGGACGATTGAAGGCGTGCCTTGAGGCCGGCCGACTGCCGGTTGCCGACGTCGCGCTCGCAAACGAAATTGCGCACGAGATTGCAACTACCGGACGACTGAAGGATGTGAACCTTCTCACCCTCAAGCGGCAGATTTATCTTTTAAATGGAACACCGGCCGACGTGCCGCAGGCGCTCACCGAGAAGCTCGCGTCGCTTGGCGCGCATCATATTGTAATTGACCTCTCGTCGGCGCAATCAGTTCCCGAGCTCGTACGCGAAGCCTATGCCACGCTGAACCTCATCAGTTTCTTCACGACGGGCGAGGATGAGACACGTGCATGGACGATTGAGCAGGGAACGAAGGCGCCGCAAGCAGCGGGTGTCATTCATACCGATTTTGAGAAAAAGTTTATTCGTCTTGAAGTCGTTGCGTGTGATAAGCTGCTCATTGCGGGGAACTGGGCTGCCGCGAAGCAAAAGGGGTGGCTTCGCGTTGAAGGAAAAGACTACGTCGTCCAAGACGGCGACGTCCTTGAAGTTCGGCACGGTTAAGGGTATAGTGTCTCTCAGGAAAGCACGTCATTCGCTAGCGTTAAAAAGGAGCCTTTGCGATGGGCGCTGAATTTCACACGCCGAGACAGAACGAATCGAATAGTGAAGAGAACAAACTGAGAAAGCTCAGGGCTCGCCTGAAGCAGAAAATGGAAAGCCCGCCCGATAAGCCCCTCGAGAAGGAAGGGTCCGCATCATCGCCGCCGCCGAAAAGTTAGCTCCGCCGTTCGAGTGCGCTGCCGAGCGTCTCGTCGTCGGCAAACTCGATCTCGCCGCCCGTTGGTAAGCCGCGCCCCAAGCGGCTTATTTTTTTTGCCAGCGGGCCAAGTTCTTTCATGAGAAGCGATGCTTGAAAATCGCCGAGCGACGTTGGGTTGAATGCCAAGATAATCTCGTCTGCTTGCCCGTCAAGATTTTTCTCTATAAACGATTTCAAGCTTTGAAGGCGAAGTTTTTGCCACGGTTCGAGAAAGCCCGTTTTTGCGATCGGGCCAACAATACAATAACGGCCGATAAATTTTTTAGTGTCTTCGAGTGAAATGAGGTCCGTTTCTTTTTCAATCACCATAATGATATTCTGCTTTCGGTTTGGATTTCTGCAGATGTCGCAAAGCGTGTCATCGTTCTGGTGGATAAAAAAACATCGCTCACAGATTTTAATACTGCGTAAACCGTCGATCGCTTCGGCGAACGATTTGAGCTCGCCTTTATTCTCTCCAATGAGATGGAATGCGAGACGAACTGATTGACGCGGACCAATCGAAGGAAGCTTCGAAAGTTCTTCGATCACGCGCTGGACGGGAGATGGCAACTTCATAACGGGGGCAATTCGCTGTAGCGTTTTTCCAAAACCTTGAAGCTCGCGCGTTCGGCGTCGAAGAAGAAGTCGATATCGCGCAATGGACCGTTGCGGTGTTTGGCGATACGAAGATGAACGACGTTGTCGGATTCGCTCGCGGTATCGTTTGGATTATGTTCGTCGCGCCAAATAAACATCACGATGTCGGCGTCTTGTTCAATAGATCCTGATTCGCGGAGGTCCGAGAGGCGGGGAACTTTGTGATCACGTTGTTCAACGCCGCGGGAGAGCTGGGAAAGGGCGACGACGGGGATTTTAAGCTCGCGGGCGAGCGCTTTCAAGCCCCGCGAAATCTCGGTGACCTGCTGAACCATACTTTCAAAGTTCACCCGCGGCCGGATCAGCTGGAGGTAGTCAATGATGAGGAGGTCGAGGCCGTGTTCAACCTGCAACCGCCGCGCCATCGAGCGCATCTGCAGGACGTTGAGCGAAGGGGAATCGTCGATAAACAGTTTTATCTGCGAGAGCCGGTCGAGCGCGTCCTGAATCATCGGAAATTCGCTCTCGCTGGTTATGCGTCCGGTGAGGATGTGCCAGAGCGGTACCTGTGACTCGGCGGCAATGATGCGGTCCTGTAATTGTTCGCGGGACATTTCAAGGGAAAAAATACCGACGGTGTGTCCGGCTTTTGCGCAGTTGCGTCCGATGTCGAGGGCGAGCGATGTTTTTCCAACAGACGGCCTGGCGCCCACGATGATGAGTTCAGACTTTTGTAAACCGGAAAGCGTCTCGTCAAGCTCATGGAATCCGGTTGGCACGCCGCGCAGCTTGCCGCCGCCGGTGTGGAGCGTCGCGATACGTTCGTACGCTGTGACGAGATCGTCTTTGAGGGCTACGAAGTTTTGCGGGAGTGAATGCTGTGAGATCGCAAGAATTTTTTGTTCGTTGTCGTCGAGAAGGTCGTCGATTTCCTGTCCGTTCTCGAACGCACTCTCTGCCATTTCAGCAGAAGCCTTGATGAGGTCGCGCCGCACTTTCTTTTCTCGGACGATGCCTGCATAGTGCGCCACGTGGGATGCCGTTGTCACTTGGTTCGTGAGTTCTGCGAGGTAGCTTGACCCGCCAACATCCTTCAGGAGCTCCTGGTCTTTGAGGTAGGTTGTGAGTGAAAGGACGTCGATTGGTTGTCGTTTCTCGTAGAGGTGCAAAATGGCATCATAAATCCTTGCATGCGCTGGCGCATAGAAATCATCCGACACGAGAAGGTCGGCGACACGAAAAATGGCGTTCTTGTCGATAAGAAGGCTGCCCAGCACATTTTGCTCCGCCTCGAGATTCTGGGGCGGAAGTTTAAGATCGGATTTTTTGGAGGGCATGGGGTTAACGCGGAACGATATTAGTGCGGCCAGAGGAATGGGCCCCGTGGAGTATCTTCAATTTCAAATCCTACGCTTTCAATTTTCTTTCGCAAGTCGTCGGACTGCATAAATTGTTTATTAACTCGGTATTGCTCCCGTTCCTTGGCCATTTTCATCACGTCGGCCGGGATTTTAGGGTTTTTTAATGAAATACCGAAAAGTTCGAGCGAAGACGTTAATATTTTTTTAATATTTTTTGCCTCGGACCTCTTGATGGTCCAAACAACCGGCTGGAATTGGGCGGTTAGTTCAAAGAGGGCAGCGATCGCGAGCGGGGTGTTCGCGTCGTCCGCCAATGCTTCGTCAAATTTTAATGATATTTTTTTGATAATTTCCGTCGGATCGGTTTTGCCGCCGGTGCCTGGGCCGTCTGCGAGGTCGAGTTTTGCCATGAAAGCCCCGAGCGTATTCATGGCAGCTTTCGCTTGATCGGCGAGCTTTGAAGAATAGTCGATAGGTGAACGATAGTGGTGAGTAAAGGTGATCCATCGCAACACAACCGGCTCGTAATTGGCGAGAAAATCACGGATGGTAATAAAATTCCCCAAGCTCTTCGACATTTTTTTCCCTTCGACAAGCAAGGTTCCCCAATGCATCCATTGTCGGACAAATGGTTTGCGGCCCGATGCCGCTTCTTGCTGTGCGATTTCTGCTTCGTGATGGGGGAATTTCAAATCGATGCCGCCGCCATGGAGGTCGTATTGCGGGCCGAAATAATATTCCGAGATGGCCGTGTCTTCGATGTGCCATCCCGGGCGTCCTTCGCCAACGGCAGTATTCCACGACGGCTCGTTCTCATACCTATCTTTCGACGTGAATTTCCAAAGACAAAAATCACCTTTATTTTTTTTACCAACGGAATCGTCGATGCGACTTACGGAATCTTCTGCGTCAAGCGCGGTCCGATGCGATAGCGCTCCGTAGGTCGGGAATTTTGCAATATCAAAATACCAGCCGTCGCCGTCAATTTTGTATGCATAACCTCGTTCAATGAGGCGCTCAACCTGCGCTGCAATTTGGGTGATGAAATCAGTTGCCCCGGCGTACGTGGTGACCGCTGTCACGCCGAGCTTTTTCATGTCGTCAAAATAAATTTCGGCGAATCGTTTGGCGAGTTTTGCTGGCGCCTCGTGCTCTTCCGCTGCGCGGCGGATAATTTTGTCGTCAATGTCCGTGATATTTTGCAGATAGAAAACATCGTACCCTTTTGACCGGAGATACTTCACAAAGAAGTCAAAAAAAATGTAGCCTCGGGCGTTCCCGATGTGGAGATAGTCGTAGACGGTTGGTCCGCAGACAAAAAGCCTAAGCTTTTTCTGATCGGGCAGCGCTTCCTTCTGGCCTGAAAGCGTATTGTAGATTGTGATCATACATTAAAATTTTCTAAAACCAGCCTTTTCGTTTGAAATACGTTGCGAGTGAAATCATGCCGAGCGCCATCACGCCGATCACAATCCAGAAGGCACCAGGCAAATTGATGATGGGGGTATCGCGCGTGTTCATGCTGAAGATCGCGGCGAGGAGCACGAACGGAAACGTGAGGAATGAGAGCGATGTGAATGTCTTCATCACGCTATTAATTTTGAGGTTCATCAGTTGGTTGTTTGTATCCTCAAAATCCGAAATCGCGTCGCGGTAATCTTCAAGCTGGCTCACAATTTTCAACTGGTCGCCGATCAAGTCATTGAGATAGACTTCAGAATCGCCGCCCCAAAACTTTTTTCCTTTAGTAAGGAGTGAATTGAGAATGGGTCCCTGGAGTCGGATCACGATGCGATATTCTGAAATATCCCGCTTCACATAGGTCACGCGTTGGAGGATGTCCATTTCATTGCCCTTGAAAATCTCTTTCCCCACCGCCTCCACTTTTTCCCGAACGTGGCGTAGTTGCCGTTCTTCAAAGTTGATGAGGTGTTCAACGAGGTTGTACATGATCTCGAGCGTCGATGAGAACCGCCGCACCTCAAAACCATCGTAGACGTCCTTCATCGGCTCATAGTGCACGGTGATGACGGTGTCTTCGGTCACGATGAAGTCGATTTCCGTACGGATCGAGGCGCCGTCTTCTTTATCGTAGAGCGGGAAGTAGTAGATGAAGTAGAGATAATCTTGGTACGCTTCAACACGCGCTCGCGCCGATGGGCCGCGAAGTTCGTCGATGATTACCGGATGCACGTTGTATTGCGTCGTGAGCCACTGTAGCTCTTTTTCCGTTGGCCCGTGTATGTCAATCCACTGGACGCCTTTTCCCTTTTTGATGTCCATAGGATTATTTTAGCATAAGAAAGTGCGATATTTGCCCACTGGCACTCTCTTGACGGGATTGCTAATGGGCGTATAATAGTTCTGATGAACGACCGCAAAGGGGACATTTTAGAAGCAGTCATCCAGGAATTTATTGCAACGGGGGAGCCCGTGAGTTCCGGATGGCTTTATGACAATTATGATTTCGGCATCAAACCGGCGATGATTCGCCTGGAACTTGATGCGCTTGAAGAAGAGGGATTTTTAGCGCAGCCGCACCATTCAGCCGGCAGGATTCCGACCGACGTGGGATATGAATTTTTTGCAACGCGCGCGATGACTGCGGCGCGCGATTCGCGTGAAGCGGCTCCGCGCGAATATTCACTGCGCGAACTTCTCGAAGAGCGCGCGTGGCCGGATTTGCTCGAGCGGTTTTCGTCGGAGCTCGGCCTCCTCGGCGTCGCCGCCGATCTTGCACACGATATGGTTTGGAAAGCGGGTCTTGAACAGCTCGTAAGCCGTCTCGACTGGGAGGACCATGCTGGTATTCGGTCTGTGATCCACGATTTCGAAGAAGTCGATGGGCGCGTGTCGCGTGCTGCGTCGAAGATGAGTGAAGGGCCAAACGTGTTCATTGGTAAAAAAAGCCCAGTCACGAGAAGTGAAAATCTTTCTGTGATCGGCGGCAATTACCACGTGGGCGACATGACGATTTCGATTTTCGCAATTGGGCCAAAGCGGATGGATTACAAAAAAACAATTCGGATTTTCAAAAACTTATAACCACGAACCATGGCCGACGAAATAAAAAATAATGCGGAAAACATGGCAAAGGAAACAAATGATGTAAGCGGCGCAAACGGCGACCTTGAAGAAAAACTTGCCGCTACCCTAAAACAGCGGGACGAATATCTCGCCGGATGGCAGCGGGCGAAAGCTGACTTCATCAACTATCGCAAGGAAGAGATGAAACATTTGGAAGAGGTTGCGCAGTATGGAAGTCAGGACCTCATCCGCGATTTGATCTCCGTGCTTGACAATTTTGATCTTGGCCTGCGGGCGCTCGAGAACCATGGCCCCGTCGAGAAAGGGGTATACCTCATCCGGACGCAGATAGAAGATATATTAAAGAAGCGCGGACTCACGAAGATTGATATAAAGGAGGGTGATATGTTTGACCCGGCTGTTGCAGAAGCCCTCTCAGAGATTCCGTCAGACAAACCAGCCGGATCGATCGTAGAAGTGATTGAGCAAGGATATCGGCTGCATGAAAAGGTCCTTCGACCAGCACGAGTAATTATAAGCAGGGAAAATCATTAAAAAATAATAAAGTCGAAACAGTAGAACATTCGTAATTTCGTAATACATTAAAACCTATGCCAAAAATTTTAGGAATAGACCTGGGAACAACAAACTCTGCCGTTGCCGTCATGGAAGGCGGCGAGCCGAAGATCCTCGAAAATGCCGAAGGCAACCGAACCACGCCGTCAATCGTGGCGATTTCGAAGTCAAACGAGCGTCTCGTGGGCTTGCTCGCCAAGCGCCAATCAGTGACGAATCCAAAGAACACCATTTTCTCGGTGAAGCGCCTCATCGGCCGTAAGTGGAGTGATGCCGAAGTGCAGCGCGATAGAGCGTGGCTGCCGTATGAAATGCAAGAAGGACCGACGGGCGGCGTGCAGGTGAAGATGGGCGACAAATGGTATTCGCCGGAAGAAATTTCTTCGATGGTGCTCGCAAAACTCAAAGCCGATGCGGAGGCGAAACTCGGTGAAAAAGTGGAAGAAGCGGTAATTACGGTCCCGGCCTATTTCGACGACTCGCAACGCCAGGCAACGAAGAGCGCCGGCGAAATCGCAGGGCTCAAAGTTCGCCGCATCGTGAACGAGCCGACGGCTGCCGCGCTCGCTTACGGTTTCAATAAGCAAAAGAACGAAAAGATCGTCGTCTACGACTTTGGCGGCGGTACATTCGATATCTCCGTGCTCGAAGTGAGTGAAGATACCGTTGAGGTGAAAGCAACCGGCGGCGACACGCACTTAGGCGGCGATGACTTCGATAAGAAGATTCAGGAATTTTTGGTGCAAGAATACAAGAAACAAGAAGGCATTGATATTTCGAAGGATGCGCTTGCGCTCCAGCGCCTGAAAGAAGCCGCGGAAAAAGCCAAGCACGAACTCTCGACCGCCACGGAAACGGAGATCAATTTGCCGTACATTTCTTCTGATGCGAATGGCCCGAAGCATTTTGTGATGAAACTTTCACGCGCAAAGCTTGAGTCGCTTGTGCAGGAATATATCGATCATTCGATTCAACTCACGAAAGAAACGGTTACATCGCCTGCGCCGAAAGGTGCGGGATATCAATTGAGTGAAATCAACGAAGTGATTTTGGTCGGTGGCCAGACGCGCATGCCTGCAATGCAGGAAGCCGTCAAAAAATTATTCGGCAAGGACCCGCATCAGGGTATTAACCCGGACGAAGTGGTTGCCGTGGGCGCCGCTGTGCAGGCTGGCATTTTGCAGGGCGACGTGAAAGACATATTGCTCCTGGATGTCACGCCGCTCACGCTCGCCATCGAAACGTTCGGCAGCGTCGCGACGCCGATGATTCAGAAGAATACGACGGTGCCAACCGCAAAGACGCAGACATTCAGCACGGCTGCCGATAATCAAACGTCGGTTGAAGTACATGTCTTGCAGGGCGAACGTCCGATGGCGGCCGACAACAAAACGCTCGCGAAATTTATTCTGGACGGTATCCCGCCCGCGCCGCGAGGTATGCCGCAGGTTGAAGTCACGTTCGACATCGACGCGAACGGCATTTTGAACGTTTCCGCAAAAGACAAAGCGAGCGGCAAAACGCAGTCGGTAAAAATTGAGGCGTCAACGAACCTTTCAAAAGACGAAATCGAGCGTCTCAAAAAGGAGGCCGCCGAACACGCTGCAGAGGATGCCAAGAAAAAAGAATTGGTGGAGGTGAAAAACCAAGCCGAGTCGATGGTCTACCTCGCTGAAAAATCGATCCGTGACGCTGGGGATAAACTCCCGGCAGATATTAAGAGCGGCATCGAGGTGAAACTCACGGCGCTCAAGGCTGCGCAGGCTGGCGACGATATTGCTGCCATCCAAAAGGCGACGCAGGAGGTGAGCGCAGAGATACAAAAAATAGGGCAGGCGTTCTATAATAAAGACAATGGTGGATCTTCGACAAGTGATAGCGGGGGAGGGGCCGACCCAAAACCTGATCAATCAGTCTAAAATCACGGCGATCGAAAAGCCGCCCGGATTCTATAAGTCGATTGTTCTCGATTTCTTTGCGGTACTCTCGGCGGGTGTGTTCGGTTTTGCCTATTATCGCTACCTTGAAAGCAATCTTTCGCTGTGGTGGCTTTTGGGTGCACTTGCCTTATGGAGCGTGCTCTCGGTTTTGGAACTCTTCCTCACGAGTAATCTTTCTCGGCGGCTCGTCATCCTGTTCCTTGAGGTCGTGGCGCTCCTCGGATTCTTCTATAGGGACCAACTTGGGATCATCCTTGTTGCCGCGGGCGTCGTCTATTTGTTTCTCCTGTGGGGCTATCTCGGTGGACGTTCGATGCTCAACAACGGAATCGAGATCCAATTCTTCCGGACCACGGGAACCATGCTCGGCAAGCTCGTGACTGCGACGCTGCTCTTTATGATTTTGATCTACGTGCCCCAGTTCAATTCGAATTCGGTCTTTGTATCACGACAAGGATTCCGGGAGTTTTTTGATTGGGGAGCAGGCCTCATAAGCGATATCTACCCAAATTTTTCCGCGAATAATTCTTTCTCGACGTTCGCGCAGAGCGTTGCGACAACCGAACTGCAGAACAACCCAAGCTTCCAAAGCTTGACGCCAGAGCAGCAGAGCTCGACAATCTCGCAGGAGACAACCCAACTCGAAAATACGTTCGGTGCGCCGACATCCGGTTCTGCAACGTCGTCCGCGCCGACAAGCGATGCGTTTTATAACTTCATCGTCGGGATGCTCCAAGCGTGGCAAGCCGAAGGGCCAACGTGGTTCATCGTCGGTTGGGCCGTTGTGCTTTTCCTTGCTTTGCGCACCCTTGGTATTCTCTTTGTCTGGGTCGCTCAGTTTATCTCCCTCATTTTTTACGAAATTCTTCTTGCAACTGGATTTATGAAGATAAGCGAATCAACACAAACCAAAGAAAATATAGGCTATTGAACGATGGTCGTTTTTTAATATTTTCTTAACCAACATCGTACTATAATTAGACCCATGAAAGACTATTACACCATTTTAGGAGTAGCGAAAAATGCCTCAGAAGAAGACATCAAAAAGGCATATCGTAAGCTTGCACACCAATATCATCCTGACAAAGCCGGCGGCGACGAAAAAAAGTTTAAAGAAATCAACGAAGCCTATCAGGTGCTTTCCGATAAAAACAAACGCGCTCAGTATGATCGCTTTGGCACAGTCGAGCCGATGGGCGGCTTCCCCGGCGGCGCCCAGTGGGGTGGTTTCGGCAACGGCTTTCCGGAGGGATTCGGTTTTGGGTTCGATCCCCAGAATATGGGGGAGATGGGCGACTTTGGCGATGTGATCGACAGCTTTATGGAAGGTCTCGGTATGCGTCCGCGCCGGAAGACGTATGAAAAAGGCGCGGATCTCGAAATGCAAGAACAGATTTCACTCGAAGAGGCATTTCGCGGCGTTGTGAAAAACGTCCGCCTGCGAACGTTTGTCCAGTGTTCTAAATGTTCCGGCAAAGGCGCCGAGCCTGGCAGTTCATTTGAAAAATGTTCGACCTGTGACGGTCAGGGTGAAATTCGCGAGCAGCGCCGGACATTCTTCGGCAGTTTCTCGCAGGTCAAGACGTGCACAAAGTGCCACGGCAGCGGCCAGGTGCCAAAGAAGCCGTGTTCAGTCTGTCGAGGTTCTGGCCGACTTGAGTCCGACCGCGATGTACGCGTGGAAATTCTGCCAGGTATCGAAGATGGCCAACTTATCAAGATAAAAAACATGGGCGAGGCCGGTGAACGTGGCGCCACGCCGGGCGATCTCTATATCCGCGTACGCGTGAAGCCCCACTCAGTTTTTGAGCGGCACGGGGGTGACCTTCTTGTGCATCTTGAGTTGCGCGCCCTTGATCTCTTGCTCGGAAAGAAGATCGAAGCGCCGACCATTGCCGGTGGCAGGGTTGCCGTGGAAATTCCGGCCGGCTTCAATCTCAGGGATAATTTGAGGATTTCAGGTGAAGGCATGCCGCATTTCGGTTCTTCCGGCCGCGGTGATTTACTCGTAAATTTTATTGTCAAAGCCCCAAAGAAGCCCAGTTCAAAAGCCAAGGAACTTCTCGAGAGACTCGAAAAAGAAGAGTAGCTCCCGTAGAATGTGAATATGGTAGATCCATTTTTTTGGGGCGCAGCAACGAGCTCACACCAAGTTGAGGGCGGCAACGATAACAATTGGACCGAGTGGGAACATGAAAACGCGAAACGCCTGGCGAACGAGGCTCGCGGAAAAACCTGGGAAGACCATATCTTAGAAAATTATCCGAACCCGCTCCAAGAGGAGAATTACATCTCCGGACGAGCAGCGGATCACTATCATCGCTTTCGGGAAGATTTTGATATCGCAAAATCGCTTGGGCATAATGCGCACCGCTTTTCGATTGAGTGGTCGCGGGTTGAGCCGGAAGAAGGGGAGTTTAACAAAAAAGAACTCGCACACTATCGCGAGGTTATTCGCGAGCTTCGTAATCGCGACATGGAGCCGTTCGTTACGATCTGGCACTGGACGTTACCCACCTGGCTTGCCCGTAAAGGTGGCGTGCTCAATAAGGAGTTCCCTAAATATTTTCGGCGATATACCGAACAACTTGTGGCCGCGTTCGGGGAAGACGTCCGTTTTTGGATCACCATCAACGAACCGGAAATCGTTTCGATGAATTCATACTATAACGGCAAATGGCCGCCGGGACGGCGGGGATGGCGTATGGGTTTCAAAAGTTTGCACGCCCTCATGCGAGCGCATCGCGCTTCGTATGACGAGATCAAAAAGGCATTCCCGCAAGCACACGTCGGACCCGTCATGGACCTTATACACTTTGAATCGGCCGGCGGGTTGGTGAATCGAGCGCTCAAATGGTGGGCCGATAGGATGTGGAATTCATATTTTTTCCTCGGCGTTGCGGAATCCTCGGATTTCATCGGCCTCAACTTTTATTTCCATATGCGTGTTGACCATTGGTACGGACGAAATAAAAATGAACGGATTTCGGATTTTGGTTGGGAGATTTATCCGGAAAGTCTCTATCATTTGCTTATGGAACTCAAATTGTTCTTTGGCAAGCCGATTTATATTACCGAGAACGGGCTTGCCGATTCGCGCGACAAGCATCGTGAGTATTTTCTCGTCGAACATATCCGAGCGATGCAAAAAGCGATTGACCATGGCGCCGACGTCCGCGGCTATTTCCATTGGTCGCTTATGGATAATTTCGAGTGGGATAGCGGTTATTGGCCCCGATTTGGCCTCGTTGAAATCGATTACCGGACGCTCGAACGCCGTATTCGTCCGAGTGCATTTGTGTATAAAAGATTGATTGAAGAGGCGAACGTCAATCGCGAACCACAAAAATCCTATGCCGACAACCATCAAAACCGATAAAAGATCGGTGAAGCCAGCCGAAGCCGCAGCGCTCTACGTTGAGCTAGGTTGGGGTACGCCAAAAGAATATTCCGTTGCGCGCATGCGTCGCTCGCTTGAGCATTGCGACATCGTCGTCTCTGCGTGGAACGACGCCCACGAGCTCGTCGGCATCGGTCGCGCCTTGAGCGACTTCGCGATCGATACAAAAATTCTCGACCTTATCATTGCTCCGGAATATCAGCGGCAGGGAATAGGACTTGCGATGATGAAAAAGATTGCGGCACTCGCCAAGGGCACGACGATCTATTTCGAAACCGAACCAAAAAATTTCGCATTCGCCAAGCGCTGCGGTTATACGAAGCGGGCGCTCCTCACGGTCTTCAAAAAGAAAAACTAAGCGGTGACATCGTCCGGTGCGTGAAGGCGAGCGTGTATAATGAAGCTATGGATCATAATCTCCACGGCGAGCAAGAAGCACACATCCACGAAGACAGCGAATGGCGCTCGGTTGTAAAAGCGCTGAGCTACCGGGTTATTATCGTCATCTTAGACTTCACGTTCGTCTATTTATTCACTCACCAAATCGATATTGCCGTCGGCTTCGTCATCGTGAGTAACATTTACACCACCGTTGCCTATTTTATCCACGAGCGCATTTGGAACAAAATTTCGTGGGGCAAGACTCATGTGACCGTGAGGGCGAAGTGACATCTGGCAGGGACCATCTCCTTACGGCTGGCAGTGAGGTGAAAACAAAAGGACAAATCATTCCGGGCAGTGTGCCCCCACCAGGATTTGAACCTGGGACCATCTCCTTAAAAGGGAGCTGCTCTACCAGGCTGAGCTATAGGGGCACACTGCTCATAATTTGATTTGCCCTTTTGTTTTCAACGAACGAACCAGCCGATGAGAGCCCTTGGCTCTCATAAAGGGAGCTGCTCTACCGGGCTGAGCTATAGGGGCTTGATTGCATTATATAATAAAAGAAAACGAGGTTTTACGCAATCCATTCAACGTCCTATCCATGCTAAAATAAAATGAATGGCAGAAAACGAATCGCCACAGTCTTCATATCCATCGATTCCCGTACCCCCGTCACCTCCGGCGGCGCAGGCCGGTGCATCGCAAACCGGGCCAACGATCCAGCCCGGGCTTACCCAGGCCAAGAATCTAACGCCGGAAGAGCTCGCAAAGCTCACGAGCACCATATGCGCTTCGTGCGGTGCCGTCGTGCCGATGTATTACACGTTTTGTCCGAATTGCGGCAAGTCGCTTAATTTCAAACCACTTTCAACATCCACGCTTTCAAAAATTTGGATTTACACGGTGAGTGTGCTTTTGCCACCGCTCGGTTTTTGGCCTGGTGTGAAATATTTTAAGAGCGGTGATCCAAAAGCACAAAGGATGGGAATAATCGCGATCGCGCTCACCGTAATCTCAACAATTGTGACGATCTGGCTGACCTTCGCGCTTGCACAGTCATATTTGGGCGACATTAATAGCGCCTTGAGCGGCACCGGCATAACGCCAACCCAGGCAACCGGCGGTTTGTTCTAAAATGGTTAACCACATTATCGGCATTGATGAAGTTGGCAGGGGATGCCTTGCTGGTCCGGTTGTTGTTGTCGCGGCAAGCGTTCGCGGGAACATTCGCAATACACAACTCGGAACATTAAAGGATTCTAAAAAACTGACGAAGCTGCAGCGGGAGGCTTGGTTCAAATTTTTAATACATAATAAACAAATCGATTTTGCCTTGGCGCGAGTCTATCCGCGCCAAATCGAGAAACGTAATATCTCACGAGCCGCAAATCTCGCGGCCTCACGGGCATACGAGCGGCTTTCGTTCAAGATCACAAAACGAGAACCTACCCCAAAGACACTGGCGAGAAAATTTCGGAGGGGCAAATCTCTCACGGAAACTGCAATCTTCCTGGACGGCGGCCTCTTCATCGGCAGTCGAGAAAAGCAGCCAAAGCAAGCCAAGACGATCATAAAAGGAGACGAAAAGATACCGGCGGTTGCCATCGCGTCCATCATCGCCAAGGTTTCGCGAGACCGTTTCATGACGCGCCTCGCCAAAAAATATCCGATCTACGGCTTCGACCTTCACAAAGGCTACGGCACGAAATTGCATCGCCAAGCGATAGCGAAATATGGCGTCTTGCCCATGCATCGATTGACTTTTTTGCGTTAAGCGATAGAATGAGCATATATGGGAGGCGTACCCCTTAAACATCATTCCAAAGGCAAGACCGGCCGTCGTCGGTCGCATTTGGCTATGAAGAAGCAGCGTTTATATGTTTGTAAGAATTGCGGTGCGCCAAAACTTGCGCATCGCGCTTGCCCACAATGCGGGAAAAAATAAGGTGGGCGGTTAGCGGTCTTTTGCAGTAATAGCTCTTTCCATGGCCACACGGCATCTCATCCGAACAGTAGTACTCCAATCGCTTTACGAGTGGGATTTTTACAAACAAAAAAAGGATATCACCGAAATCCTCGAGCGGAATATGGCGGAGTTTGCGCCGGGCGTTGATGAACCCGATTTTGCGTGGCGCATTTTGCATGGCGTGGCAGAACATTTGCGCGACATCGACAACATCATCCGCAAAGCCGCGCCCGAATGGCCGCTCGAAAAAATCGCTATTATCGACCGAAATATTTTACGTATCGGTCTCTACGAATTGCTCTACGCCGATCCGGACGAAGTGCCGCCGCGGGTTGCAATCAATGAGTCGATCGAGCTCGCAAAAAATTACGGCGGCCCCAATGCCGCGCGGTTTGTGAACGGCGTCCTCGGAACCATTTATAGGGAAATAAACGAAAAGAAGGCTGTGGAAACAGGGGAGGCTCCGACGGCGAAACCAAAGGAATGAGCTCGACAAATGCTGCCATGACCGCGGCCGAAGCGCTCGCGAAAACGATCGGGGTGAAGTTCAAAAATGAAGACTTGTTGATTGAGGCGATTACCCACCGGTCATATTTGAACGAATATCCGCGATGGCGTTTGCCGCACAACGAGCGTCTCGAATATTTGGGTGACGCTGTCCTTGAACTTTTGGTTTCCGAGGAGCTTTTTGAAAAATTTCCCACGCAACCCGAAGGCCAGCTCACCGTTTTTCGCGCTGCGCTCGTGAATTATCAAATCCTCGCGCGCGTCGCCGAACAGATCGGTTTACAGCAATTCATTTTAATGTCACGCGGAGAGAAAAAAGATACCGGCAAAGCCCGCGAAGTGATTCTTGCAAATGCCATGGAGGCGCTCATCGGCGCGATGTATCTCGATCAAGGATTTTCTGCCACCCGCCCGTTCGTCAAAAAATTCGTGATGATAAATCTTGATGAGGTTTTGAAAACCAAGAGCTACCGTGACGCGAAAAGTGAATTGCAAGAATTCGTGCAGGATAAATTCAAGCTCACGCCGACGTACAAGGTTTTGGACGAAGTCGGCCCCGCCCACAAACGCGTCTTCACGATGGGCGTATACTTTGGCGAGAAAATGATCGCTAAAGGCGAGGGGACGTCCAAGCAAGAAGCCGAGATTGAGGCCGCAAAAAATGCGCTTAAAAAGAATCACAAATAAGCATCAAGCATCGCCATGTCACATTTTCTGAAACGCCTCGAACTGAACGGATTCAAATCGTTTGCTGGCAAAACCACGCTCGAATTCCCGGCCGGCATTGTGGCAATCGTCGGTCCGAATGGCAGCGGCAAATCGAATATCGTCGATGCCCTGCGATGGCTTCTCGGCGAACGCGACGCAAAGAATCTCCGGGGCGCCAAGGTGGAGGATCTGATTTTTGCAGGGACCGTGAAAAGGCCGCGCGTCGGCATGGCAAGCGCGAGTTTGCATTTTGAAAACAGCAACAAATTTTTTCCCGTTGACTATGAGGAAGTCGTCGTGACGCGCGAAATCCGGCGGGACGGGCAAAGCAAATATTTTTTAAATAAATCCGAAATCTTACTGCGTGACCTCATCGATTTTTTTGCAAAAGCCCGTCTCGGCAGCCGTGGCCTCATTATTATCGGTCAGGGCGATAGCGATCTTTTCATCCGGTCGTCGCCCCTCGAACGCCGCGAAATGATAGAGGAAATCCTCGGCCTTCGGGAATATCAGATCAAAAAAGCCGACGCCGAACGGAGGTTAAAAAATTCTAAAATAAATCTTGACAAGGTGACTGCGCTCATCGAAGAGATCGTGCCACATCTCCGTTCCCTCAAGCGTCAGACGGGGCGATGGGAACGCCGCGGCGCGCTCGAAGAGGAATTGAAATCGCTCGAAGGGCATTTTTTTGGAACGCAGCTGAGCGATCTGCAGAATAAAGATGGGGCAGTGGAGGCGCAGATGAAAGAGCATAAAAAGCAGTACGAGCATCTTGAGAAAGAAAAGAAGGCCGCCGAAACGCGCCAGGCGGCGATCGAAGCAAGCCAACCCGAAGAACGAAAAGAACTGCAAAAAGTGAAAGACGAAATCCGTAAGCTCACCGAATCGCGAAGCGAGCTTCAGAAAGATCTCGGGCGCATTGAGGCGCAAATCGAAATGGCAAAAAAGAGCGGTGGTTCGCGGAGCGACCGGTCGGTTGATCATTTTGTTGACGTCCTTCAGAAAATAAAGGCAGAGCTTGAAGAGGCGTTGAATGAGGAACCGCTCGGCGTGCAGGCAGCAATCGAAACCGTGCTCGAAGAAATCGGTTTTGCGCTCGAAGAACGCGAAGGTCGTCCTGCGGCTGAAGTGCCCGAAGCGCTCCGACGCGACCTCGAAAAGACGGCGAAAGATTTGCAAACGCTCGAAAAAAGTATCACATCACTCCGCGAGCAGGAGAAATCGCTCGAAGCCGGACAAGAGGCATTTTACGCTAACTTCAAAGCTGCCGTTGCCGACGTGCAGGTCGCGCAAGGGCATCTCGATGACTGGGAAAAAACCAATCGCGAACTTTTGCTCCAAAAAGAGCGTGTTGATATGCGGCGCGAGGAAGTGCTTCATCAGCTTGCGCAGGCTGGCCGGCGTGCCGAAGAATTTCGTGATGTGCCGCTGCCGGCGGGGAGCACGAATATTGATTTTGCCGACATGGAACGGCGGATGTTCCGTCTGCGCGGTGACCTCGCAAGCATCGGCGAAGTCGACACCGCGCTCATGAAGGAAGCCGAAGACACGGAAAAGCGCTATCAGTTTTTGCAAAAGGAATCGGAAGATCTCACTCGCGCAGTGGGGGATCTCACGGCGCTCATGGCCGATCTTTCAGAGAAGATCAGGAGTGAATTTGAGAAGTCTTTGCATAAGATTAATGACGAGTTCGATAAGTTTTTTGCTCTCATGTTCGGCGGCGGCTCCGCACGGCTCAAGGTCTTGAAGGCGAAAACCGAGTCCACGGAAGGAGACGAAGACGCTGATGTGGGCGCCGGTGCCGTGGAACAGGCAGTCGAGAAGCATGACGAAGGTGAAGGTGGCGTTGAGATCGAAGTGAAATTACCGCGCAAGAAAACAACGTCACTCGACATGCTTTCAGGCGGTGAACGGAGCCTTGTCGGTATCGCCGCGCTCTTTGCCATGGTTTCCGTGAGTCCGCCGCCATTCCTTGTACTCGACGAGATCGATGCACCGCTCGACGAACGCAACGCGCGCCGCTTCGGCGACATGCTGCGCGATTTTTCAAAGCGGACGCAGTTCGTCGTTGTCACGCACAACCGCGCAACCATGGAAGCCGCCGAAATACTCTATGGCGTGACCCTCGCGGAAGATGGCAGTTCAAAAATCATTTCGCTAAAACTCGAACCAGCCGAAGAAACAACTGTAGCAGGAGCTAAATAGCTTGGGTAAAGAAAAAGCCGTTGCGTGTGAGCAGCGGCTTTACCCCTCGGTAGGAAAAGTGGTAAGGTGTTGTAATCTTGGGCCCATAGTAAAGTGGCTCGCGCCTAAGAGGCGCGGTTAACAATTGAAAACGCAGTTTCGTTTGTTTACTATGTTCTCATCCATGGGCCCATAGTAAAGTGGTATTACACCGCATTCGCATTGCGGGGGCGGGAGTTCGATTCTCCCTGGGTCCACATTAAGGTAAACAAACGAAACTGCTTGGCCGCATTCGCATTGCGGGGGCGGGAGTTCGATTCTCCCTGTGTCCACAGCCTAACCGACGCGTCAAAATTCAAGGTGGTTCTTCTTGAGGAATCTGTAGGCGTTGCCTCCCACGATCTTTTCTACGACATCGTCCGGAAACTCTTTACGGAGCGCGTCTGCGATTACATTCATACGCGTCGGCGTATTGAGGCTTACCGGATCGGCAGGAAACCGGGATCCAAATATGCCGTCCGGATCGATTTTTGCTTTCATCGTTGCGAAAAGCTCCTGCTGCTTCTCGAGGTCCAAGGTTTGGTAGATGCCATCGCTCCCTACCGCTACCGCTTCTGTACCCAGAAGATGTAGCGCATGACGAATGTGCGCGATGAACGGAGCAAGTGAATTGTCCGATGCATCGAGGCCGAACGTTACGTTGTAGATTCCCACGATGCCGCCCCGATCTCGAATCGAGAGTAGGACGTCGTCTGGCAGGTTTCTCTTATTCGCATACACGGAATGGCAGCCGGTGTGTGTTGCAACGACCGGAAGATTCAGCCCGACCTTTTCAATATAGTCGAGCGCTCCCCGTGCGGTTCGGTGGCCAGCGTGAGAAAGATCAAGGATCATTCCGGCGCGCGCCATCATCTCGAGAAGAGACCTGCCGTCGTTGGTGAATGGGGCGTTTAATTCTGCAAAGCCGCCGCCGTATCGGTTGACGCCCTGATAGGCGATCGTAGAGAACGAGATCCCCGAATGGTATCGAAGGTCGTGCATGTTCTCGTCTGTAGCGTCGAGAGGCGGGTGCTGAAGCCCAAAGATTAGGCGTTCTACTCGATCTCCAATCTGGCTTCGAAGCCAGGCGGCCTCTTCTGCTATCTTTTGATAGGTGAGAAAGGGAGGAACGGGCGGGGCGGCGGTAACATGACAAATGTCGATGGCCGGGTAAATACCCGAGCTCGTTACGTCGTGAGAGAACATTTCTTGCTGGCTGAGCAAGAATCCCAGCATGTCTACCTTCATGTAGCCTCCAGTCTTTATACTGCGTTTGGTTCGTAATATTACTGCCCATATTATAATATATAAATTTCTATAAGTCAAAATAAAGGTTTTATTTGACCAATAGTATCTCCAGCGGTAGAATAGTTAAGTACCCTAACTATTCATGGATTCAAGCATTTCGGAACTTTTAACGCAGATTTTTGAGATCGGGCGATCGATGCGCGAACAGATGCGAAAAAGTATCCACGGCAATGGCAAGCCAGCCTCCTTTTTGCAGTTTGAAACCCTCCGCTACGTGAAAGAACATAAGCGGCCTTACATGCGGGATGTAGCAAGATATTTTCGAATAACGCCGCCGGCGGCAACGCTTCTCATTGATGGCCTTGTTCGTGAGAAATTGCTCATACGCCAGCTCGACACCAAGGATCGGCGCGCGATACGCATATCGCTCACCGCTTCCGGCAATCGGTATCTGTCGAAAGGGGTAACAGCACATCTCAAGCGGCTCACAAAACTTTTTTCTACACTCTCGCACGAAGAACGAACACAATTACTCAGCATCCTCCGAAAGATTTCCAAAAATATTAAAACTATATGAAAACATTTTTTGCAAAATACCGGGCGTTCGTGATTGTTCTCGTGATTGTTGTGGTAGGTGGCGGAGCTTACTGGTATATTGAGACGAACCAGGCTCCTTCGTTTAACACGGTGACGGCCACAACCGGGAACGTCGTAGAATCGCTCGACGAGCCGGGAGCGGCGCTTGCCGAAAATAGCGTTGGCCTTTCGTTCCAAACGCCGGGTCAGATTGCCGCTGTAAACGTTCAAGAAGGGGATACGGTGGTGCAGGGAACGGTGCTCGCGAGTCTCGATACGTCGGCACTTTCCGCCGGGGTTGACCAGGCAAACGCAGCGCTCGCCGCAGCACAAGCCAATCTTGATCAGCTCGAAAGCGGTACGCGTCCTGAGCAATTGCAAATCGACGAGACAGCCGTGACAACAGCGTCCACGTCGCTCGACGTTGAAATCGGAACCGCCTATGCCGCCGCTGACGATGCGATTCAAAATCAAACGGATAATCTCTTTAGCCAGCCGAATACCAACAATCCAATATTTCTCGTTTCATATTCAAATTCGCAGACCGTCATCAATATCGAAAACCAGCGCGTAGCGATTGGCGTGGCGCTTGCCACGTGGTATAACGCAACCATCGCGACGAGTTCAAGCCAAAACTCACTTGCGGCTACGGGCGTCGCGACGCTTCAAGAGATCGGATCCTACCTGGATACGCTTGCCCTTGCTGTAAACAGCGCTACGCCGAACTCGAATCTTTCGGCGGCGATGCTCGCGGCGTTTAAGGTGGATGTCGTGACCGCGCGGGCCGAAGTGAACGGGTCACTCGCGGCGCTCACCGGCGCGCAAGCGGGCCTTGCAAGCGCAGAGGACGCCCTCGCTCTTGCCCAGGCCGGCGCAACGCCGCAGCAAATAGAAGCCCAGCAAGCCGCCGTGACGCAGGCACAGGCGGCGGTGGCCAGCGCACAGGTGGCTTTGCAAAACGCAGAGCTCATCGCGCCATTTTCGGGAACGGTTGAGAACCTCACCGCAAAGATTGGCCAAGTGGTTACGCCTGGTGCCCCGGTTGCTTCACTCATTAATAACACCGGCCTCAAGATGCAAACCTACGTTTCGGAGGCTGATGTTGCGAAGATCAAAGTAGGGGACGACGCGAGCGTGACGCTCGACGCCTTTGGCACCGGCGTTAGTTTCCCTGCGACGATCACCACGATTTCCACGCTGCAGACCCAGGTGAATGGTTCACCCGCATATGAAGTCGATCTCCACTTCACGAGCTCGACGGTGGGTATAAACGACGGCATGACGGGTAACGTCCATATCATCATCGGCGAACATGATAATGTTGTCGAAGTGCCGACGCGGCTCGTCATCAATGACGGGAATAATTATTTCGTGCTGGTCCAGAATGGAGCCCAGTCAATGAGGCAGCAAGTGCAAGTTGGCCTTACGGGAGATGATGGTATGACAGAAATTACGAGCGGCGTGTCGGCCGGAACGGTATTAACGAATTTTTAATAAAAACATGCCCGAAGGCGAACAAAAAGAAAATAAAAAGCGGAGTCGTTTGATCGTGTGGATTATGGTTGTGCTTGTTATTGTCGGCGGCATTGGCGGCGTCCTCTATTGGTATGTTTCCGCACAGACCGTCTATATCGACCAGTCGGTGATCCAGGCGCCGCTCATCAACCTGTCGCCCGCAAACTCCGGAAACCTTCAAGCGGTGTTTGTGAATGTTGGCGACATGGTGACAACGGACGAACCCGTTGCGGAAGTCGGCAATGAAATCGTGAAGGCACAGACGAGCGGCGAGATTGTTTCCGTGGATCAAAACATCGGTGAATTCGAAAACGCGCTCACAGGGCAAGATGTCGTTGCGACAATGATCGACCCGACCCAACTTCGTGTTGTCGGCTATCTCGACGAAAATGCAGGATTGTCCGATGTGCAAGTCGGTGATGCCGCGACATTTACCGTTGATGCGTTTGGGTCGGAACAATTTGAAGGCGTTGTTGACGAAGTGAGCCCGACGTCGCGTGCGAGCGATGTCGTGTTCGACATTTCCGACCAGCGCCCGACGAACGAATTCGATGTCTATGTCCGCTTTGACCCCACGAAATATCCACAGCTCAAGAACGGCATGTCAGCCCGGATCTGGGTGTATAAGAAATAGCGCCTATGCCGGAAGAGGCGCACGCAAAGCAAAGCAATCTACGCTGGTGGATTCTTGGAACGGTGATTTTCGGCACCTTCCTTGGCCGTCTCGATCAGACGGTTGTTAATCTCGCGCTTCCGAAGATCATCGGTGATTTTGGCATCAGCGTAACGGATGCCGCCTGGATCTCAACTGCCTATATTTTGGCCAATGCTGTCTTCGTGCCCGTGTGGGGGAAGCTTGGCGATACCGCCGGCCGAAAGCGCATTTATCTCATAGGGTTTATAGGTTTTATTATCGCATCGGGGCTGTGCGCCGTTGCATGGAATCTGACGTCGATGATTTTATTCCGCATCATCCAGGGGTTCGCGGTGTCTGCCGACTATCCGACGGCGATGGCCATCATCGCGGTTACCTTTACCGATATGAAAGAGCGAGCCCAGGCGCTTGGCATTTGGTCGTCAGCGTTCGCCGCCGCTTCGGTCTTCGGTCCCTTGATCGGCGGCCCGCTCATCGACAATTTCAACTGGCGAGCGGTATTTTTTGTGAACATTCCGCTCGGCCTCATCGGTCTTTTCCTCGCACTCACCTTCATCAGCGAATCGGTTGGAGAGAAGCGGAGCGCCCATTTTGATTGGTGGGGCTCGTCCGCGCTCGGCGCGTCGCTTGCTGCGCTCACCCTGGTGCTCGACCAAGGCCAAACGTGGGGATGGGGATCGGTTACGAGCATTGCCTGCTACATTGCCACGGTAGCTTTTGCCATCATTTTCTATCACATCGAAATAAATGAGACCGAGCCGATCGTCAACTTAAAGTTTTTTGAAAGCAGCGTTTTTGTAAATACGCTCATTAATAACTTTATTGTGTTCATGGGCCTCATCGGCGCCATTTTTCTCGTCCCGATTTTCGCTGAAACATTTCTGGGGTATGACGCCACGCAAACCGGGTACCTTTTCATTCCACTCGCCATAGGTCTCATGATTGCGGCGCCGCTTGGCGGGCGGCTCATTGGGAAAGTGAAGCCGTCGATCGTCATCTTTGCAAGCACGCTCGGCTCGGGCCTTGCGATGCTTGCGCTTGCCGGCCTCGACCCGCGCTGGACCGCGCTCCAGATTTCGATTCCACTTTCATTTATGGCGTTCGCGCTTGGCTTCGGCATGGCGCAGCGAACCAATCTCGTTGCCGTTGCTGTGCCGCAGGAAGATATCGGTGAGGCGTCCGCCGTGCTCGCGCTCGTGCGCAATATTTCCGGCGCGTTCGGCGTCGCCATCTTTAGCACCTTGCTCACCTCCGTTATCAACGGCCAGGTTTTTTCGATTGCACAGAATAGTGTCCTCCAGAATACCAATCCAGCGACGTTGCCAATCGTCATGCAGCAATTTGTCGGTCTTATTATCCTCAAAGCCGAGGTTGCGGGATATGCGTTCGTGTTTGAAATCGCTGCAATTGTTATCATTATCGGTGCGTTCGCTTCATTCCTTATCCGCGTGCCGAAAGAAGCGACCGCGCACGGGCATATTATTATTGCGGAATAATAACCAACATTTATGGCAAAAGCCTTACCCCATAAGCCGACGTTGCATTATAGGAAGTCCGTGCGCATAGCATTCGCCGGTACGCTTGTTGCGTTTCAGGTGCTTTTGATTTTCGTGCATCTCGCAGTCTATGAAACGCTCTCGGCGGCATTCGGCTTCGATAGCACGGCAATGCGGGTGGCATTCATATTGCTTGCCCTCACGTTTGTCACCGCTTCGCTCATTGTCCACTGGTCCCGGAACCGTATCGCGCAATGGTATTACGCTTTCGCTGCCTACTGGTTTGGGCTAGTACATTTCCTTTTTGTCGGCGGCGTACTGTTCTTTTTTGTTTTATTTTTCGCCACGATGCTTGGTTGGTATATCAACCTCTTTGCTCTCGGGATCGTGTGTTTCGTCCCGCTTTTCTTTATCCACTCCTACGGCACTTGGAACAGTGGCCGCGCCCAAATAACGCGGGTTAGCGCGAAACTCCCAGGCATTTCTGCATTTTGGAAAGAACACCCACTCGTTTTTGTGAGCGATGTCCATCTGGGTGCCATCCGTAAAGAAAAGTTCGCCCGCAAGGTTGTTGATCGGATCAATGCGATTGCCCCGGCTGTGGTCCTTATCGGCGGTGATATGTATGACGGCGTGCGCTGCGACGCCGAAAAGATTGTGGAACCGTTTGGCAACCTCACGGCGTCTCACGGCGTGCACTACGTCACTGGCAACCACGAGTTTTATGGTCAGATTGATCGATATATGGCGGCGATTCAAGGCGCGCATATCAATATTTTAGAAAATGAGAAGATCGAAATTGAAGGATTGGAGATCGTTGGCGTTGATTATGAAGACACGCACAATCGGAAAGATTTTGAAGATGTTTTGAGCCACATTGAGCTCTCGAGCACCATACCTGCCGTCCTCATGAAACATGAGCCGGACAACCTCGACGTTGCGGTAAAAAAAGGATTTGCGCTTGGCTTCTTCGGCCACACCCATCGGGGCCAGATTTATCCGCTCACGTATATCACGAAACAGATGTACAACGGTTTTGATTACGGCTTCAAGCAATTCGAAAAAATGTGGGTGTGCACGTCGAGCGGTGTTGGCACGTGGGGACCGCCGCTCAGACTCGGCACGAGGTCGGAAATCGTAGCCGTAACCTTTTCGTAGAAGCTAATCGTACTATCTATATAAAACATCTCTATAAACCATGAACAACGAAACCATAAAAATTACTGCAGAAGGAAAAACATTCGACGCCTATCTTTCGCATCCAAAAGAAGTTCCTGCGCCAGCGATCATCGTTATCCACGAGATTTGGGGTTTGAATGATCAAATTCGCGGCGTTGCCGATCGCTTGGCGGCTGAGGGATATCGCGCGCTCGCGCCAGATCTCATGACGGGTGAGATGCTGGAATTTGTTGGGCCGGAGCTCTTGCAGGAAATGGCGAGCCCTGATGAGGCCGTAAAAAGTGCCGCCCAGGCAAAGATGCGCGCCGCAACGGCTCCGATTCACACGCCAGAATTTGCCGCGCGGACAATCAAGAAGCTGAAAGCATGTTTTGATTTACTCCGATCGCACGAACACGGCAATGGTGTGGTTGGCATCCTTGGCTTTTGCTTCGGCGGGACCTACTCGTTTGCATTCGCCGGTGCGGAGCCGGACGTGGCGGCTGCCGTTGCGTTCTATGGCCAGCCGCCGACCGAAGAAGCCCTCGCAAAGATCAATTGTCCGGTCCTCGCGCTCTACGGCGAAAAAGATGAGCGCCTTATGCAGACGTTGCCGGAACTCGAAGCCAACATGCAAAAACATCAAAAGAACTTCCGGAAGATAGTCTATTCCGGCACCGGACATGGATTTTTTAACGAAAGAAATAAGGTACTCTACAACGCCGATGCTGCGGCAAAAGCCTGGGAAGAAGTTAAGACGTTTTTGAGCGCTTCGATGGCATCAGACAGAAAAGCAATATAAGCGCGAACGCGGTGAGCGCCATCGTCGGGATCGTAATATAGCCATAGGTCACAAAATACACATGGTTGCAGCTCGTGCCGCTCGCCGAGCAGGGGAGTAAGTCGTTGCCGCCAAACTGAAGATACGTGTGATAGGTTGTGAGCAAGACCCCCATTGCCGAAAGCGTGGCGCAATATTTCCGCACCCGTTCATCGTTTGCAATGAGCGCGACAAAGAGGATTACCGCTTGCGGATAGAGCAGGATGCGCGCCCACCAGCAGAGAAGGCATGGTGTGAAATTTGCGATCTCGGAATAGAACAAGCTGCCGCCGATCGAGCCGAGGGCGACGAGCAACGAAAAAACAATGGCATTGTCGCCAAAAAATCCGAGCACCGCTTTGCCCCGTGCGCTCGCTTTGAGCGGCGTTACCAGCAATAGAAAGAGGAAAACGGCGAGCGCGTCGGAGGCGATGATAACAAGGGAAAGGAGGTTTGTGACGTTTTGCACAAAAGGTGTCATATTGGTCTATTCTTTCATTTTAGCCGCCGATTGTCCACGCATTAGGTGTGCGTGCTCGTGGGCAATGCGCAGCCGGTCTTTTCTGCAAGCGTTGCGAGGGGGGTTGTTCCCGTGAGGCGTGACCCGTCCGGGAAGATCCAGGTTGGATAGTTGGTGATGCCGATAGTCGTGCACACTGCAAGTTCTCCAGAACCATCGGGTGTTGAACATTCCACATAGGGAAGATATTGCGCCGCGTCGCCAAATTCAGTTTTTTGCTCGCGGCAGTGCGGACACCACCAGGCGCCATAAAATTTCGTTGTTGTTGAGGCGATACACTTGGCAAAGGCATCATAAAGCCCAAAAGGCGGCGGCAACGATTGCGTGTAGACATACACCGATAGCGCCGCAGAAACGCCGAGCAAAATCCAAACCCACATCATGATGCGGGGATGTTTGGTTGGCGGCGTGTTTGTGCCCGCCGCCGGGGTCGTCGCTTCTGTTTCGGGCTCGGTATCCATGTGAGGTTATTCTAAGCAAAAGGAAACAAACTCGCCAGAGGAGTCGTAGATATAGCTATAGAGGGCTTTATGGTGAAATAAATTTATGACTACTGCTGTAGTAGATTCATACTTTGTCATGCATGACAAAACGGATGAGCAAATCGCTGTGGCGGTCCAGCGGGGCGACGCCGAGTCGTTTCGAATTCTTATGGAGCGATACGAGGCAAAGATGAGCCGCTATGCGCGCCGCTTCCTATTTCAGGGCGATGACGTGAAAGATCTCGTCCAGGAAATTTTTATTAAAGCCTACGTGAATATCAAAAGTTTCGATGCCGACCGACGGTTTTCCCCTTGGATCTATCGTATCGCGCACAATGAATTCGTGAACGCCGTAAAGAAAAAACAAAAGGAGCGGGAAAATGTTTCCGTATTCGATTTCGATATCCTATTTCCGCACCTTATCGCCAAAGAAACGGCCGACGGCGGTATGAGCCATCAAGAGCTCAAGACCATGCTTGAGAGTTCGCTCGACAAGCTTAGCCCCAAATACAAAGAGCCGCTCATCCTGTATTATTTTGAGGAGATGGACTACAAAGCTATTGCCGACATTCTACGCATTCCGGTGTCCACGGTTGGTGTCCGCCTTCAGCGCGGCAAGGCCATGCTCAAAAAAATGGTCAAAACCTAACATGTCGAGAGAAGAACAAGCCATACAAAAGAATGTTTTCGAAGCCATCGAAAGTGGCCGGGTTAAAATGCGGTCAAAATGGTATTTTGCGCTGCAGACCATACTCGCCGTCGTGGGAGGCGTAATTCTTGGCCTCTTCCTCATTTATATTATTGGATTCTTCCTCTTCCTCTTGCGTCAGTCTGGTCTTCTTTATGCGCCTGGCATGGGGGTCTCCGGATGGTATATATTTTTCCGATCACTCCCGTGGCTCCTCATCGTCCTTTCGCTTATTTTCCTTCTCGTCCTCGTGATCCTCGTAAACCATTTCGCCTTCTCGTACCAGCGGCCGCTTTTGTATTCGCTCCTTGGGATTCTCATTGTACTCACCGCAGCGAGTTTTGTCGTGGCCGTCACGCCGGTTGGATCGTATCTTCCGGACTATAATAACCCGCCGATTTTGAGTGGCTATTATTCAAGTTATGATGCCGGCGACATTTCAGACGTCCATCGCGGGGAAATCATCACCATGGCCTCAAACGGCTTCATTCTAGAAGGCTTAAGCGGCGAAACGTCCACGGTCCTTTTGAGCTCTGGCCTCGCAACAGACACGATACTCAACGTTAAAACAGGAGATTTGGTGGTGGTTTTCGGCGTCCGCGATCCGAACGGATACATCGAAGCTTCGGCAATCGATAAAATCGGACCTTGAGCGATAAAATTTTTGTAATAAAGAAAATATGGGCTTGTAGTAAATGCTGAACCGGCAGCCATGGAGCCGGCCCAGATAGTAAAAAAGGTCCAAATAAAGAATAAGCAGATTACGTCCTATGCACTACTCATAGGGGAATCAGGGAAGGCGGTGGACCAATGCGAGAGATGCTACCGACGATAACCATGCAGCCGGATAACCGGAAATCTTAGTTGGGGCCAGGCAATTGATATGACCTGAAGCTCCCAAAGACAAGGAGTCTATGTGAACCGACTTTAAAGCGACTCCATGCCGGAAATATCCGCATCGCATGTTCCCGTGCTGACTATGGTCCATCTGATCGCAGGGAGGAATAGGGGAATCCTCACAACGCGCCTGCGACACGATAGCCCGCCATACGCCCGGCTCTCCTTGGATAAAAAGTACCGTTAAAAACTCAATCATGCATATTCCAGACCCTCCGAATGGGATAGCTCAGCAATGGCTCCGATTTCGTCTTCGACCCGAAATCGCCGAGCTTGAGCGATCCCCCTAGCGGGGGGTTTGAATTTGTGGTGCTGTCAAGGTTGTCCACAGTTATGCTTGACACTAAAAATAAGGCATTTATTATTACTATATGCACGAAATCCAACAAAAACTTTTAGTTCTGGCCAGGGAGAAAAATCTTGGCAAGTATACGCTTCGCGAAATAGGAGCATTCATCGGCGAGCGGTCGCCGCAGAAGATCAAGCATCACCTCCAGCAGTTAGAAAAACGCGGATTAATAAAAATCGATAAAATGAAAGGCATTATAGAAAAAACAAAAGAAGGATATGCAACGGGCGGCCTTGAGGGCGCTCGCTTGCTCCGAATTCCAATCGTGGGTTCTGCAAACGCCGGCCCTGCCCAAATTTTTGCGGAAACGAATATTGAAGGCTATCTGCGGGCATCAACATCTCTCCTCGACCGCCGTTACGCTCGTGCCGTTGGCTCGGGTCGGACCGATGCTCCCGCACATCGACTCTTTGCCATTCGCGTGAGCGGTCCTTCAATGAACCGCGCCGAGATTGGAGGCAAGCGCATCGAGGACGGCGACTATGTGATTATCGATAGCGAAGACCAAAGCGCCGCGAGTGGGGATATCGTGCTTTCGCTCGTCGACGGCATGGCGAACATCAAAAAATATTATATCGACAAGGAGAACAATCAGATTCTTCTCATGTCCGAATCAACGCATGACTTCCCGGCAATCCATATTCACGAAAGCGACGATTTTACGATCAATGGAAAAGTGATTGGGGTCATTAAGACGCCGAAGAAGAGGTAGGAAGTGCGAAGGTCGCGGGTCTATTTTGTTGCGAGGTGCTAAACTAAATAGCACATGCTTCGTGACTACTATAGCCTTGTAAAGCCTGGTATCGTGTATGGCAACGCCGTACTGCTTGCGGGAGGGTTTGCGCTTGCGCTTCAGGGGGGAGTGGTTGATCCGTCGACGAGCGTTATCGTCCCGATAATTCCAGCACTCAAGCTTTTCCTGTTTGCCCTCGTTGGGCTTTCTTTTGTGATTGCTTCCGGATGTGTTTTTAATAATTACATCGATCGGGGGATTGATGGAAAGATGGAGCGCACAAAGGATCGAGCGCTTGTCACTCACAGGATTTCGAATCGCGCGGCGATCATCTATGGGATCGTACTCGGCGCGATTGGTTTTGCGCTCCTTGCGATTGGCACGAACCTGCTCACCGTTGCCGTGGCCGCCATCGGCGCATTCTTTTATGTTGTTATGTACACCATCTGGGCGAAGCGGCGGACAATGTATGCGGTTGCGGTCGGCGCCGTTGCCGGCGCCGTGCCTCCCGTTGTTGGCTACGTGGCCGTGAGTAACAAGCTTGATCTCGGTGCCGTGCTTCTTTTCATGATTTTATTCACCTGGCAGATTCCGCATTTTTTTGCCATTTCGATTCGTCGGTCACATGACTATGTGGCGGCCGGTGTTCCGATTCTTCCTGCAAAGCACGGCAATCGTACGACGAAGATTGCGATCGTTACTTTGGTAATGGCCTACATCTACGCAACCGTTCTCCTCGCGTATTTTGGTTACATAAATCCGTGGTACGGCATTCTCGCGGCCGCTCTTGGGTTTGTTTGGTTTGTCGTTGGCGTTCGCGGGTTTTACACCCGCGACGACGTCCGTTGGGCGCGGAGCATGTTTCTCTGCTCGCTCGTTGTTCTGATGGCGCTTTTTGCCACGATCATCATTGGCTCGCTCGCGTTTGTGCAGTTTTCGTAGCGGATGTTTTGGGCAGGAGCGCCGCGGGCAGCCGCCCTCGCATGCTATTATTACAATAATGAAGGTGCAATACCGAATCGCGATCGGAGCCGCGATCATCCTCGCTGCGGTCATCTTTTTTAAATATTTGATTGGCGGAAGTCTCGTGGCGCTTTTTGCTCCGGATGGAACGATTGCGGGGCAGGAGATTAGTGCAATAAAAGTGTCGATGCTTTTGATGCTCGTGGTTGTTGTGCCGATGTTCGTTGCGCTTTTTACGTTTGCGTGGCGCTATCGTGCCGGGAACAAAGCTGCGAACTACGAACCGAATCAAAACCATGGAGCGTCGAGTGAGCTCATGCTGTGGGTGATTCCCGCGATGCTCGTTGCCGTGCTTGCGGTCCTCTCGTGGAAGAGCGTGCACGCCGTGGATCCCTATCAGCCGATCGCCTCGTCCGTGCCGCCGCTCACCATAGAAGTCGTTGCGCTCCAGTGGAAGTGGCTTTTCATCTATCCCCAGCAAGGCATTGCGACGGTGAACTACATTGAGTTTCCGGAGCAGACGCCGGTGCATTTTGAGCTCACCGCGGACGCGCCGATGAGTTCGTTTTGGATTCCCCAACTCGGCAGCCAGATTTATGCGATGGCCGCGATGGAAACCCAGCTCAATTTGATCGCATCGTCCACGGGAACGTTCACCGGCAAGGATACGGAAATCAACGGCGCTGGCTATGCCGGCATGACGTTCCAGGCGAACTCCGTCGCGGAGACGGACTTTAATATCTGGGTTGCGCAGATAAAGCAGATGTCGAGCACGCTCGACGAAGACGCCTACAATACGCTTGCCGAGCCGTCCACCTACAATCCGCCGGCCTATTATTCCTCCGTAGATCCGAATCTTTATAATAATGTGATGATGAAGTATATGATGCCGTCATCGTCGATGCCGGGGATGGCGATGCCAGGCATGCAAATGTAACATGGAACATTTTATTTTTGGCAATCTAACCTGGAGCGCACTTCCGCACGAATGGTTTACGATCGGAGGGACGGTGAGTATCATCCTCGGTATGGCGCTCGTTGGCGGCGTCATCACGTATTACAAGCGTTGGAGGTGGCTCTGGAGGGATTGGCTCACGTCGACCGATCCGAAGAAAATCGGGGTGATGTATATCGTTGTGGCGTCCGTGATGCTTTTCCGCGGCGGACTCGATGCCATCATGATTTGGATTCAGCAGGCGATGTCGGTGGGGAATTCGCAGGGGTATCTTGACCCGAGCCATTTCCAGCAGATTTTCACGGCACACGGCGACATCATGGTATTTTTTGTGACGATGGGATTTTTGTTCGGCCTCATGAATCTCATCGTGCCGCTCGAAATCGGCGCGCGCGATCTCGCGTTTCCATTTTTGAACTCGCTCGGATTTTGGTTGTACGTCGCCGGCGCGGTCCTCATTAACACATTCTTTGCCGTCGGCGGACAGTTCGCATCGGCCGGATGGCTTTCGCTCCCGCCGCTTTCGGAACTCGCGTATAGTCCGGGCACGGGCGTCGATTATTGGATATGGAGCCTGCAAATCTCCGGCCTCGGCAGCTTGCTTGGCGGCCTCAATTTCCTCGTCACCATCATTAAGATGCGCGCACCGGGCATGACGCTCATGAAGATGCCGATGTTCGTTTGGACGTCGCTTTGCAGCTCGGCGCTCATCCTTTCGGCATTCCCGATGCTCACGGTGACGACCGGGCTTCTTTGGCTCGATAGGTTTTTTGGCATGCATTTCTTTACGTCGGGATTCGGCGGCAATCCGATGATGTATGTGAATCTCATTTGGATGTGGGGCCATCCCGAAGTCTATATCCTTGTCATCCCGTCGTTTGGTATTTTCTCCGAGGTCGTTTCCACGTTTTCCGGCAAAAAGATTATTTGGCTATGTCTCCATGGTCTGCGCCGCGATTTCGATCACGGCGCTCGCAGGCTTGGTTTGGCTGCATCATTTTTTCACGATGGGTGCGGGCGCAGACGTGAACGCGTTCTTTGGCATTTCGACGATGCTCATCGCCATTCCAGCCGGCGTGCAAATGTTCAATTGGATTCTCACGATGTGGCGCGGGCGCATCCGCTTTATGACGCCGATGTATTGGTTTATGGGATTTGTGAGCACGTTCACGTTTGGCGGCATGGCAGGCGTCTTGCTCGCGACGCCGGCTGCGGATTATCAATTGCATAACACGCTGTTTCTCGTCGCGCATTTTCACACCATGATCGTTGGCGGTGCGCTCTTCGGTATTTTCGCCGGTATCACGTATTGGTTCCCGAAGGTGCTCGGTTTCAAACTGAATGAAAAATGGGGGAGACGCGCGTTTTGGCTTTGGCTCGTAGGATTTTTCACATCCTTCACCCCGCTCTATATATTAGGGTTCATGGGCGCAACACGCCGTCTTGACCACTATGACGCGTCGACCGGTTTCCAGCCGCTCTTCATCGTTGCGGCAATCGGCGTTTTCATCATCGCCGCCGGCGCGATTGTGCAGATCATCCAGGTTGTGGTGAGCGTGAAGGAGCGGAACCAAAATCGTGACACGACCGGTGATCCGTGGAATGGGCACACGCTTGAATGGGCAACACCGTCGCCTGTGCCGTTCTATAACTTTGCGGTGACGCCCACTGTCCATAGCCGCGATGCGTTTTGGGAAATGAAGAAAGATGGCGAGATTGGCCCGAACGGTAAAATGAAAAATCAAAAATATGAAGACATCGAGCTTTCAAAGAACACGCCGATGGCGATATATCTTTCCGGCTTTGTCTTCCTTCTCGGCTTTGCCCTGGTGTGGGACATCCTTTGGCTCGCGGCAATTGGCCTCATTGGTGCCATCACCTGCGTGATCATGCGTTCATTCGATGAAGACACGGAATATATTTTGAAGGCTACTGAAGTCGAGAAAATGGAAATCGCACGAATACTTTCATGAACGAAAACAATCAGGCCGTCGCACGACAAGAAACGGCGAAGCAAGCGGCTTCCAAGGATAAATTCGTTTTTGGTTTTTGGGTATATCTGATGACCGACCTCATTGTATTCGCGGCGCTCTTTGCCACGTATGCCGTCCTTCGCGGGAACACCTTTGGCGGCCCGGACGGCGGACATCTTTTTAGCCTATCGAATGCCCTCGCCGAAACGCTCATCCTTCTTACGAGCAGTTTCACCTGCGGCCTTGCGATGCTCGCGGTCCGCAGTAATAAAAAGAATCAGGCGATGGTATGGTTTATCGTCACATTCCTCCTTGGTGCAACATTCCTCACGCTTGAACTCATGGAGTTTTCCGGTCTCGCCGCAAGCGGCAATAGCCCGCAGCGAAGCGCATTCCTCTCGGCATTTTTCACGCTCGTCGGCACGCACGGATTGCATATCACGATCGGCTTGCTCTGGATGGTTGTGGCCATCGTACAGATCCAGCTTCGGGGCCTCACGCCGTTTGTTGTCTCAAAACTCGAACGTCTCAGCCTCTTCTGGCATTTCCTCGATATCATTTGGATATTTATCTTCACGGTCGTTTATCTTATGGGCCGCGTCATATAGCCATGAAAGAAAACAATCTCACGTCATACATCATCGGATTCCTGTCGTCGATCGTCCTTACGCTTGCCGCGTTTTTGGTTGTCACTCGGCCAGGACTTTTCGGCATGGATAATGCGGAAATCCTCGCAACCATTCTTGCGCTCGCCGTTTTGCAGCTTATCATCCAAATGCTTTTTTTCCTCCATCTCGGATCAGAAACCGGAAGCCGCTGGAAGCTCGCCGTATTCTTTACGACGATTGTGCTTGTGCTTATTGTCGTGGTTGGTTCGCTTTGGATTATGGAACATTTGAATTACAACATGACACCCGCGCAGATGAACCAGTATATGCAAGACCAGCAAGGGTTTTAATTGGAATATTTACACCGGGAGGGTGGTATAAGTATAATAAGACAATGAACAATCGACCCATACACTTTGAAGTTCAGGCGGATGACGCCGAGCGTGCAAAAAAGTTTTATGAGAATGCGCTTGGCTGGAAAATAGAAAAGACGAGCATGCCCGGCGTGGGCATGGATTATTGGACGATGAAAACAGGGGAGGGGCCTGGCATTGATGGTGGCATGTATAAACGGTCTGATAACCCCATGCGCAAACTCAATAGCTTTGATTGTACGATTTTAGTTGACGACATGGATAAGGTCATCGCAAGCATCAAGGCGAACGGCGGCCAGATCCAACCATGGGAAGGAAAAGAAAAGTGGGAGATGAAAGGTTTGGGTTGGTTCTCTCGCGCCGTAGACACCGAAGGAAATCTTTTCGGTTTACTGCAAGCAACGGAGTGGCAACCCAAGTAGTCGTCTTATCTCCTCCGGAAATTTTGGCGTCCTGAACCGCCACGGGGCCGATGATGATTCCCGCCGTGAAAAGGCGGCATTGGCGGCGCTGGTGGCAACGTCGGCAGTTTCGACACCGGAAGGTTTATGCGCATGAGGCGTTCGATGTCCTGAACGTCGCGCCGTTCATCGGCTCGTGCAAAAGAAATGGCGTGACCTGATTCTCCTGCGCGTCCGGTGCGGCCGATGCGATGCACATAATCTTCGGCAACCGAAGGAAGGTCGTAGTTGATCACGAGCTCAATATTCTGTACATCGATCCCTCGCGCAGCGATGTCGGTTGCGACGACGACTCTATATTTTCCTGTTTTGAATCCGGCAAGGGCTTCACGCCGTTGGTTGAGCGATCGATTGGAATGAAGCTCCACGGCGGTGTGGCCGAGTGCGCGAAGATGAGCGGCGATTTTTTTGGCGCTGAATTTTGTTCGTGCAAAGACGAGCACGGAGCCTCGGTATTCTTGTAAAACTTTTTCAAGAAGGCGCGGCTTCTCTGGCTGGGTCACAAAAAAGAGTTCTTGCGTCACACCATTCGCGGCGGTTCCTTGGCGAGCAATTTCCACACGCAAGGGCAGCTTCAAGAAGGAGCGCGCCATCGAGACGATATTTTCCGGCATCGTGGCGGAAAAAAGAAGGGTCTGCCGTTCGGCGGGTAATGCGGCGAGAATGCGTTTGAGCTGCGGCGCAAAACCCATGTCGAGCATTCGGTCCGCTTCATCAAGGACTACCATGGTCATATCCCGCAATGTCACCGTTTTTTGTGAAAGGTGATCAAGGAGTCGACCCGGCGTTGCAAGAATAACGTTCGGCGTACGCCGAAGCGCCTGAAGTTGCCGCCCCATCGGTTCGCCGCCGATAAGGACAGCCGTTTTTATGCCGAGCGGCGTGCCGATTTTTCGCAACGAATCATCTACCTGTTCGGCGAGTTCCCGCGTGGGAAGAAGAACGAGCGCCCGATGGCGCCGATCTTGCAAAAGAAGCTGGATCATAGGAATGCCGAACGCAAATGTCTTTCCGGTTCCAGTTTGCGCAATACCCATGATGTCTTTCCCTTCAATCGCTTGCGGGATCGCTTTCTCTTGGATGGGCGTGGGGGTGGTAAGTGATAATTTGTTGAGTACCGAAAGAATGCTTGGCGCTATGCCAAGGCCATAGAAGGATGAAGGGCGGTTGTTCATCTGGCTTACTATATCATGCTAAGTTTTTTGGACCTAATGCAGTGCTGCTGCGCTTACAATCGGACGCTCCTTTATTTTATGCCGGTAAAACTTATCGTTTATCTTTTTCAAATTGCTCCAGCGGTACAGACATCTTCCATGCAAGTTCAAAAAGTGAGCGAAATGTATCAGCCACCTCCTTGCTTTCAATGACCACGGCGAATAATTCTTTTTTTATGGAAAGAATCGCCACCTGGTCTCCGTAAACAGCTCCGTCAATATAGAGGTCGAATTCCTTTGGCACGACGCGCCCTTCGTAGTTGCGGCCGATGGCCGCAAAGCCGAAATCAAGATCTTTCGGATCATGAGTAAGGAGGTCGCGTACGTGGATATCTTTCGATTTTATGATCTCCTTCAATTTATCCACGCGTCCGACAAATTCCTCAGAGAGATTCTTGAGGGATCCGAAAAGACATACGGACGGACTCGCATAAATTTCGTCGTATACTTTTTCAATGCCACTCCTTCCTTCGTAGATTCGTATTTTTGGTTTTATTTTCGATGCCGCCATCCGGGCATGGAAAAGAGGTAAGGCTTGGTCCAAGAGATCTTCTTTTTCCTTGAGTGCGCGCAAGATGATGTCAGGCTTTTCTGCGGAATAGAAAGCGCGGCGCTGGTGATAGGTCTTTACGACAAAATTCTTGGCGTAGAGTTGCTCGAGCACGACGTACGCAGTGGGACGCTTCACGCCGGCCTTTTTCGCGATCTCATGTACTTTTTCACTGCCAAGATCCAACAGAGCGATATATATTTTCGCCTCCTTTTCATCCAGGCCGACTTTAGTGAGAATTTCCTCTAGGTCCATATTTTTAGGGTTGGGTTTTCCACAAGGTAAAGTGATGATACTTTAAGCCTAACGGCTCTGAGGTAATAAGTTGTTGTCATTTTATGACAATGACTCAATGCCTCGAACCGAGCCAATGATATTCTTGGTTAGATGGTATGTCTACAACGAGCCCTTGTCAAATATTTTGACACCAAATCTCGACTATCGAATTTCATATATAAAACAAAAGGAATTTCACGCATATTGCTATTGACAACGAATTGAAGGGCGCTATATTCGAATTAAATAGAAACCAAAAATCCATGCAAGACCTCATTTTTGTCGGTATCACGATTGTGTTCTTTGCCCTCGGTTGGCTCTACATGAAAGCCTGCGAAAAACTATAACCATGAACATCATCATCGGCATCATTGCCATCGCGCTCGTCATCTATCTTTTTATAACCATGGTTCGTCCTGAAGATTTTTAATTTATCATGCCGCTTATTGATTGGATACAACTCGGTCTCTTCGTAGGAATCCTCTTCGTCATCACGAAGCCGATTGGCCTCTATTTGTTCCAGGTGCTCGATGCTAACGGAAAGACGTTTCTCGATCGCCTGTTAAAGCCGCTTGAGCGGTTTACCTATAAGCTTCTCGGTATTGATCCGCAAAAAGAGCAGGATTGGAAACAGTATACGATTGCAATGCTGGCTTTCAGTTTGATTGGAATAGTCTTCACATATATCATTCTTCGCCTGCAGCAATGGCTTCCTCTCAACCCGCAGCACTTTGCGAATTTAAGTCCAAGCCTCGCATTCAACACGGCGGTCAGCTTCGCGACGAACACCAATTGGCAGAGCTACGTGCCGGAAGCGACGATGTCGTACTTCTCCCAGATGGTTGCGCTCGTCATCCATAATTTCGCATCGGCTGCGATGGGCATCGCGCTTGCCGCCGCGGTTGTCCGGGGTGTTGCCCGTCATACGGCCAAGACCATCGGCAATTTCTGGACCGATATGGTGAGAACCACGTATTACCTCCTTTTGCCGATTGCTTTCGTGTTCGCAGTAGTCTTGATTTCACAGGGCGCGATCCAGAATTTCAACAGCTACACGACCGCAAATGTCGTCCAGACGAACGGCGGGGTAACGACCCAGACGATACCGCAGGGACCGCTCGCTTCCCAGGAAGCCATTAAAATGATCGGCACGAACGGCGGAGGATATATGAATGCCAACTCAGCCCATCCTTTTGAGAATCCGAACGGTCTCACGAATTTCCTTGAGATGCTGAGCATCTTCGCCATCGGGGCGGGTCTTACTTACTATTTCGGCAAGGCGGTTG
The DNA here is from genome assembly GCA_963705915.1 of uncultured bacterium. GTDB lineage: Bacteria > Patescibacteriota > Minisyncoccia > UBA6257 > 2-01-FULL-56-20 > JAKAGE01. The sequence continues at coordinate 316,206 of OY970126.1, read as the reverse complement.
GGAATCAAAAACACGGATGGGCGATATGGTGCGCGATGCTCCTCGTCTTCCTGGCCGGTTTTGCGGTTCTCTATCACGCCGAACAGATGGGCAATCCCATTCACCAACAGCTTGGAATATCTGCTGCCGATGGAAATATGGAGGGAAAAGAGGTGAGGTTTGGGATTTTCAACTCCTCGCTTTTTGCGACCGTCACGACCGATGCGTCTGAGGGGGCGGTCAATGCAATGCATGATTCTTTCACCCCACTTGGGGGGTTGGTTCCACTCGTAAATATGCAGCTCGACGAAATTATTTTTGGTGGCGTGGGCTCTGGCCTCTACACGATGATCGTGTACATCATACTCACGGTATTCCTCGCCGGGCTTATGATTGGGCGAACGCCTGAATATTTAGGAAAGAAGATCGAAGCTTATGACGTAAAAGTCGCAGCGCTCTCGGTCCTTGTTCTCGTCATATTCATTCTGGGTTTTACGGCATGGGCGGCGGTGAGTTCGTGGGGTCTGGCCGGGCTCAACAATAGCGGCCCGCATGGATTGAGCGAAATACTCTACGCCTATACCTCTGCGGCCGAGAACAACGGCAGCGCCTTCGCCGGACTTTCTGCGAATACGGTATGGTACAACACAACGATCGGTCTCGATGCGCTTTTCGGAAGATTTTTCATGATGATCCCGATCTTGGCGCTCGCCGGATCGCTTGCAAAGAAAAAGCGCGTCGCGATGGGTCCGGGTTCGTTCCCGGTAACCGGCGTCACGTTCGTTCTCCTGCTCATCGGCGTCATTGTCCTTATTACTGCGCTGACGTTCTTCCCGATATTGTCGCTCGGTCCTATCGTTGAGCAATTCCTCATGCACGCCGGAAAACTATTCTAAGCATCCATGAATAATAAAAGAACCAGTAGCATATTCGATTCAGCGATCATTCTTCCGGCAATTGGAAGCGCGTTTACGAAGCTCGATCCGCGAAGGATGGTGCGCAATCCGGTTATGTTCGTGACGCTTGTCGGGGCCATCATAACGACAGTAGAGATTTTCTTGAACAGCGGCCCGAAAGGGTTTGTGATCCAGATCGCCCTCTGGTTGTGGTTTACGGTCCTTTTCGCCAATTTCGCCGAGGCGATGGCGGAGGGTCGCGGGAAAGCTCAGGCCGACGCGCTCCGTAAATCGCGCACGCAGCTTTTCGGCTTGAAATACAAAGCCGATGGGACGTTACAGCAGGTTTCTGCGGAAGAACTTCGGAAGGGAGACATCGTATTGGTTGTCGCAGGCGAAACCATTCCGGGCGACGGCGAAGTGATCGAGGGCGCCGCCACCGTTGACGAGTCGGCGATCACCGGCGAATCCGCTCCTGTGATCCGTGAGTCGGGCGGCGACCGCAGCGCGGTAACGGGCGGTACAAAAGTGTTGTCGGACCAGATTAAGGTTCTCATCACCGCAAACCCCGGCGAAAGCTTCCTTGATCGCATGATAATGCTCGTCGAAGGCGCGAAGCGCCAGAAGACACCAAATGAGATCGCACTCACCATCCTGCTTTCCGCACTCACTATTATTTTCTTGTGGGTTGTCATTACGTTCCGGCTCTTCGGCATTTACAGTGGAACAATTTTCTCCGTCCCGGTACTCGTCGCACTTCTCGTATGTTTGATCCCGACGACAATTGGCGGATTGCTGTCAGCGATTGGCATCGCTGGTATTGACCGCCTCGTCCAGCACAACGTGCTTGCGATGAGCGGGCGCGCCGTCGAGGCCGCGGGTGATGTCGACGTGTTACTCCTTGATAAAACAGGAACGATCACACTCGGCAATCGCGAGGCGGCAGAATTCATTCCAGCACCCGGTACGAGCATGGACGAGCTTGCCGATGCCGCGCAACTTGCGTCGCTTGCCGACGAAACGCCGGAAGGACGAAGTATCGTCGTGCTTGCCAAGCAATTCGGCATCCGCGGCAGGGAAATAACCGAAATGCCGAAAGCTGTTTTCGTTCCATTCAGCGCCCAAACGAGGATGAGCGGACTTGATATGGAATTTATGCAGTACCGCAAAGGGGCGGCGCAAGCCATCAAGGCGTGGTCGCACGGAAAGTTTTCAAATGAAATCCAAGGGGAAGTTGACCGTGTTTCAAAGCTCGGTGGCACGCCGCTTGTCGTTGCAACGCAGAATAAAATCCTTGGTGTAATTTATTTGAAGGATATCGTCAAAGGCGGGCTCGTCGAACGCTTCAAGCTTTTCCGTGAAATGGGAATCAAGACGATCATGATTACGGGCGATAATCCGCTTACCGCAGCAGCGATTGCGAAAGAAGCGGGCGTCGATGACTTCCTTGCGGAGGCAAAACCGGAAGATAAACTCGCACTTATCCGCAAGGAACAGGCGGGCGGCAGGATGGTTGCCATGACCGGCGACGGCACAAACGATGCGCCAGCACTCGCTCAAGCCGATGTCGGCGTCGCGATGAACACGGGGACGCAGGCGGCTAAGGAGGCCGGGAATATGGTGGATCTTGATTCAAACCCGACGAAGCTCATTGAAGTAGTCGAGATCGGCAAGCAAATGCTCATGACGCGCGGAGCGCTCACCACGTTCAGCATCGCAAATGATGTCTCGAAGTACTTCGCTATCATCCCGGCGATGATCCTTCCGATTTTCCCCGTCATCGCGCCGTTGAACATCTTGCGACTGCATGATCCACAGAGCGCTATCCTTTCCGCCGTCATCTTCAACGCCATCATCATCATTCTCCTCGTTCCGCTTGCGTTGAAAGGCGTGAAGTTCCGAGCGCTCCCCGCGGACACGGTGCTTCGCATCAATCTTCTCATTTACGGCGTCGGCGGCCTCATCGCGCCATTCATCGGGATCAAACTGATCGACATGCTCATTGCGGCGCTTCACCTTGCGTAAATCCAATGAAAGAAATCCTTCAACAACTCAAATTATCGATCATCGCAACGTTGGTCTTCGCGGTCATATGCTGTGGCGTCTATCCGCTCGTCGTATGGGCCTTCGGCCAGGCGCTTTTTCCCTCCCAAGCGAACGGCAGCTTGATTACGAATGGCCAAGGACAAGTGATTGGCTCGGAGCTTATCGGGCAGACATTCACCGGACCCCAATATTTCAATTCGCGTCCTTCGTATGCTGGTGCTGGATATGATCCGACGGCTTCCGGTGGCAGCAATCTTGGTCCCACCTCACAGAAACTTGCAACGACGATTCAGCAGGCTATTGCGGCATATCGGACGCAGTACGATCTTTCGACGTCCACTCCCGTACCTGCGGACGCCGTGACCGGTTCCGCAAGCGGCCTTGATCCAGAGATCAGTTTGGCGAATGCGGCGATTCAAGCACCCATCGTCGCGAAAGCGAGGAATACCAGCCTCGCGAACATTCAAGCGCTGATCAATGAGAATATCGACGGAAGGAGCATTGATGTCTTCGGCGAGCCAGGTGTGAACGTTCTTATGCTCAACATGGCGCTCGACCAAAAATACCCGATACAGAAATAGGCAGGGACTGATATGATGTAGACATGGATAATGGCAAAGCGTCCGACGATATTTTGAAGCTCAGCGAGCGCAAGAAGCGTGGCTATCTAAAGGTCTATCTCGGCTCGGCGGCGGGCGTTGGAAAAACCTACCGCATGCTTTTGAAGGCGCAGCATCTGAAAGAGATCGGCACGGATGTGGTTATCGGCTATGTGGAGCCTCATGACCGCCCCGACACAATGGTGAAGGCGGAAGGTTTGGAGATTGTCCCGCCAAGAATTGTGAGGCACGGCAACTTGGAGCTAAAAGAGATGGATGTCTATGCCGTCATTAAAAGACATCCGACCGTGGTTTTGGTGGACGAACTCGCGCATACGAACGCCCCCGGCAGCAAGAACAAAAAACGATACGAGGACGTTGAAGAATTACTGGGTGCGGGTATCAACGTCATTACGACACTCAATATCCAACATCTTGAATCACTCTATAATATTGTGGAAGAAGCCACTGGAGTTAAGGTCGCCGAGCGCATTCCCGATTCCGTCGTGGCACAGGCCGACCTCATCACCAATGTCGATATTGAGGCCGATGATCTGATCGAACGGTTGAGAGACGGCAAAATATACAAGCTTGACCGCATCGACACGGCGCTTAACAATTTTTTCACGCCAAAGAATCTTACGAGGCTGCGAGAGCTTACGCTGAGCGAGATGGCCAACCTTCTCGACAAACGGCAGCGTGAAAGATTCAACGTCGCCGTAAAACCGAGCGCATTGAACAAGGTAATGGTGCGGATTCGCGGCGGGGAACCGAATGCGGAAGCGATTCTGCGGAGCGCATCGCGATTGGCTTCGCAGCTGAACGCGACGTGGTATGTCGTCCATGTCTCGACTGCCGCGGATGAAAGCAAGGCGCTTGCTCCCCATCACGATGAGATCGCGGCGATCATGAAGCTTGCCGAAAGCATGGGGGCGGAGATGATTACCTTGAAAGACGACAACATCGCTCAATCCCTCATACAGTTCGTCCACGCGAACGGGGTCACGCATCTCGTGCAAGGCCATCCGAGAAAAAAAGCATTATTCGGCAAGTTCCATACATCGATTACCGAACTTCTCATTCAGAATTTGCCGGAGGTGCATATCGTCATGATTTAAAGATTTCTATGAAAAACAAGATCCGCAGAGCGGTAGTTGAAATGGCTTTTATTATCTTCCTTTTCTATGCCAATCTTTTGATGGGAGAGTACACGCGTAGTAGGGGATATGGAAAACCCTTAATCGTTGCACTGAAAGATATTTTTAGCGTGACTAATGTTATCATCGCAATTGTCGCCGCCTTTATCGGCTATATCGTTTTTGAGTTTCTCCGGGAGAAGCTTTAGCTCAATTCCCAGTCGAGTCGATCCACAAGAGAGCTGGGGGGAAAGGAGTCGGACCTTTATTCTGGGATTCAAAGTCCCATGTCCTACCGTTAGACGACCCCCCAATGAAACGAACGACCGCGTATAGTGTATTATAGAATTATAGACGCCGCAAGAAAAATATCATTAAAATCATGAAATATGAACTTCCAAAACTGTCCTATGCCTACGATGCGCTCGAACCATACATCGATGCGAAGACAATGGAAATCCACCACACAAAGCATCATCAAACGTACGTCACAAAGTTGAACGAAGCGCTCGATAAGCATCCAGAGGTTGCGGATAAACCGCTCGCGGAATTGCTCAGCTCGATCGACTCGGTGCCGGAGGATATTCGCACTGCGGTAAGAAATCATGGCGGGGGACACGCGAATCATTCTTTTTTCTGGACGATCATGGGGCCAAAAGAGGGCGGTGAGCCGACGGGCAACCTCGCGGATAAAATAAAAAAATCATTCGGCGACTTCGCCAAGTTCAAAGAAGAATTCACGAAAGCTGCCGCTGGAGTTTTTGGATCCGGATGGGCGTGGCTCGTGCTCGACAAGGGAAGTCTCGCGGTGGTGACGACTCCGAACCAAGACAGCCCAATCATGAAAAACCAGACGCCAATTCTTGGGCTCGACGTTTGGGAGCACGCCTATTATCTCAAGCATCAAAACAAGCGTCCGGACTATATTGAGGCGTGGTGGAGCGTGGTACATTGGGAGGCTGTGGACAAAAATTTCAAAAAATAGCTCGATATTGGCTCTCATTTGAGGACTTAATCTTGAGAAGGCTCTTTTCCACAGAAAATATGTGGTTTTTCTTGGTACAATTAAGGTAAGGCAAAGTCTGCCTTGCGTAGTTCGTTGTATCTATGACCGTAAACCCTCAAAAAACTCCCCATCAGGCAAAGAGCCGGTTTTTGTTATTTTGTGCCATTGCTTGTGGGTTCTATCTCGTGTTTTCTTTTGCCCTCCAGCACGTTTTTGCTGATCCGCCGGGGAGTCCTTTCACGCCAGGGGAGACGCTCGACCCTGGTTGCGCGCCAACGAGCACAAACTGCACCGTCCAGCCGCCGCTTTTTTCGACAACCACGCTTCCCGTCGGTGGTGTTCTCTTTGATAACGACACGAGCGGAACGATCACCGCAAACACCTCGCTTCTTTATTTGAATACGACGAACGGAAATTTTGGCGTAGGTACGTCTGCGCCGTACTCTGATCTCTCTGTCGCCGGTATGCCGGTGCAAGGGTCCACCTCGACACTCGTGCTTTTGGGCAATAACTACATCACCGGCGGCAATGCGTCCGGCACATTCCTTGGTGCGAACGCACCGTCGGGATACAACGGCGACTTTGTGAATTTTGAAGTGAATAGCTCCAGTCAGTTCGACGTGTCATCCTCTGGAGTCGTAACGTTGAATGCAGCGCAAATTAATTCTGATTTCAATTTAGGAACAACAACGAACCCCGCTGGCGATATCCTTTATGTTGCGACAGCGACGCCCATCTTCAGTGTCGCCAATAGCGGTTTTGTGGGAATCGGCACTTCGTCGCCGTATTCGGCTTTCTCGGTCGCTGGCCTGCCGGTGCAATCGACAACGTCAACGCTTGTTCTTCTTGGCAATAATTACATCACCGGCGGCAATGCGTCCGGCACATTCCTTGGTGCGAACATTGTATCCGGATCTAAGCAAGATTTTATAAATTTTGAAGTTAACAGTTCAACTAAATTCCAACTCGGCGCAAACGGTAATGTGACGACAACGAATGTGACCATCACCGGTGTTGCATCAGCACAGTGCCTTGGAACGAACGCAAGCGGCACCATCGCTTCCGTTGGTTGCGGCGGAGGTAATGTATTTGCGAACAGCACCTCAAGCATCGTTGCGAATCAATTTATGACGTGGGCAACGTCCGGCTCGAGTACGGTATCGGCAACGTCATCACTCTACGAGACCTCTGCCGGTGACATCATTATTGGAAGTGCCACGTGGCCGTTCGCCGCAACGTCAACGGGCTTGTGGGCTTACGGGAACGCGTCGTCTGGCCAAGGTGACATAGACGTTGGAGATGCGACGGGCGGAAACACCGGATTGCTCGCCCTCGATCAAACTTCCAACAACGGCAACTTTTATTCTTATATGGAAGGAAATGCTTATTTCAACGCTTCGGGTTCTACCTGGAATGCAATTGATCACAATAAAGACGGGTGGATTTTTAGCCTCATCGAATCCAAGACAGGGGCAACAGGCGGCAGCTCGTGGGATCTTTATCATTTGGCGTCAAGTTCTGGAGCATATACCGTGGGCAACCCCGCGATCATGGTTGCTCCCGACGGGCAGACCATTATTGATCCGAACAGCAATACCCCGGGCATCATCAAGAGCACGCTCGATGTTGGGGGCAATGCATCGATTGGTTCGTATGCTGGCAACGGGGGCGCGGCGGCACCTTCAAACGGCCTTATTGTTTCCGGCGATACCGCCATCGGAACCTCGACTGACAACGGCAAACTGAACGTGGTCGGCGCGTTCAATCAATCGGGCGGCTTGGTGTCGCTCGCGTCAACAACCGTCCTTGGGAACGTCACAACAACCAACCTTTCAATCACGAGCCAGCTTTCGTCCGTCCTTTACGCAAACGGCAGCGGCGCGGTCGGTGCGCTTGGTATCGGTAATGGACTCACGCTTTCCGGTGGGAGCCTTTCTTTGGCGCAGTGCGGTTGTACAAGCGGCAGCTTCACCGTGACGACATCGACGGTTACCTACGCAGAGCAACTTAACGCAACAACGACGGTTGTGAACGTGCAGGGAACAGCGGCCTCGACATCGGTTTATAAATACACCGTTCCGGGCAATACGCTCGGAACGGCAGGAGGCTTTATCCAGGTCACGATGTTCGGAACGCTCAAAGTTCCCACCACGCACGGCATTGGATGGCTCATGTATTATGGCGGGCAGCTTGTGGCGAGCTCAACAAGTGCGAACATAACCGCCTCAGCAAACCCAGCGGGTTGGACGGCGCAATTTAATTTATCAAACGCTTCTGGGACGACAAACAACCAAATCGGAAATTATATTGCAACCATTGGAACCGCAAGTAGCACTGCGGTTGGCACAACACTTCAGGCTGGCGGTGTTGTGAGCATTGATTCGACCTCAAACCAAACACTGGAAATCGATGTTCGTCTCTCTTCGGCCACGGCAGAATCTTCCACGGTGAATTCGGTGCAAACGGAATACTATGGCGCGACGACCACGGTCGTTTCAAACGTCACCGGTGGCGTCGGTACTTCCGCGACGAGCGTCGATTATTATTTCCCGTACTACACCTCGACGAGCACACTTTCGGCGACGTCAACGATTTTCATTTCGAGTTCAACCGGTAATCTCAGCATCGGAACGACGACGACAAGTAGTGCAATGCTCTATGTGAACGGCGTGGTGGACGCCGGCGGAGGATTTTACGGCCAGTGTCTCTCGAGCGGGGGATTCAACGCCACGACGAGCGGCTCATGCAATATGGACTTGGCCGAAGCGTATCCCACGATCGAACCAACGGAGCCGGGCGATGTTGTGGCGATCCCGCATGATGCAACAACCACCGATGCAACAACAACCGACGAAGACGCGATTCCGGGCCTTGCCAAATCTCGTGGCGGAGATGACGAGACGGTGATCGGCGTCGTTTCAACGAATCCTGGCGTTGTCTTTGATAACGGCGAAACATACATTGCTGGTGATAACGAATCGCTCACAACATCAACAGAGGCGGTCATTGCGCTTGCCGGCAGGGTTCCCGTGAAAGTTTCTGCAGAAAATGGGCCGATCAACCCTGGCGATTTACTCGCGGCTTCGACCATCGAACCCGGCGTTGCCGTGAAGGCGATTGGTCCTGGCATGGTGATCGGTGAGGCGCTTCAGGCGTACAGTGGCGACGATGGTGCTGACGCGGACACTTCGTCCACCGCCACATCGACGCCGGAGATCTTAGTTTTTGTGAATCCACACTGGGCGCCCGGCAATGACGACGCAAGCAGTACGATGGTCGGTATCCCCGCCGTTATTTCAAATGGAGACCAGTCGGTTCTCGCCGAGGTAACCCAATACGTCCAGGCGGCGCTCTCAAATATGGGCATTTTTGTGAGCGACGGCATTGCAACGCTTAAGGGCATCGTCGTGGATCGGGTGACGACCAACCTCCTTTGCATTCAGGAAACGTGTATCACAAGCAACCAGCTTCAAGGATTGTTGCAGAATCAAACAGGATCACAGACGCCGCCGCCCGCATCGACTCCTGTTGCGCCGCCAACACCAATGCCCACACCGGTAATAACACCAACATCAACGGCGACCTCCACGCCGAGCGATGACGATACAAACCCTACAAGCACGGACGACACCGTGGACACGAGCACAACGAGCACCGACGTAACGAGCGCCAGTACAACGAGCACTGATCCGTCGTCAACGTTGCCGGTCGTGCCATCAACGCCGACGTCCACACCAACTTCCACGCCACCGCAGGTTGACACATCGACCGACACCTCAACCGACGCATCAACGACGCCTCCGGCTACTCCGCCACCTTCGACGCCGTCTTCAACTTCCGATAATTCGGGCACATAAGGCATGCGCACTTCAGAAACCGTTATCATCGAGGAAACCTATTACGAAGGTCCGCCGCCAGCGCCGAGCGATATACCGCGACCCCGTGAGCGGGCGCGTGCATTTCGATCGATCGGACGTTTTTGCATTTTTGCAATTGCGCTGCTTGTGCCCGTTTTCTATTTACCGTTAACGGTTGATCCGGTGGGGATTAACAAGATCATGGTGATCGGTTTTCTCGCCGCTGCCGCCTTTGTTTGTTTTCTTGGCGCGGTTTTTGAGGAGCGCACACTATCATATCCACGGTCATGGTTTTTCCCAACGCTCGGACTCTTCATTCTTGCGGAGATTGTGAGCGCGTGGACTTCGGTCGCTCCCGCACAAAGTTTTTATGGGTCGCTTGATCAACCTGATTCAGTACTCGCGCTTATCATCTGCGCCGTGATTTGTTATCTCACGTATTATTTTTTGCGCCCGCGCGATATGAAGACCGTTGGGTTGTGTGCAGGTGTTGGATTGCTCGTCGCTTCAATCATCGGACTTGTGCAGCTTTTTGGAGCCGGATCATCTGTGTTACAGAATCCCATCGGCTCGATTGCCGCATGGGGGATATTGCTCGTTGCCGTACTCGCTGCGCTTGGCGTTGCTGGCACTAAGCCCTTTTCCCGTTTTGAGCGATGGAGTTTTGTGGTGATAGCCTGCGCCGCAGCACTCGGCCTCCTCCTCATCAATTATCAATTATTATGGCTCGCGGTAGCGCTCTTCACGATTATTCTCGCGGCGCTGCGGTCGGCGTCGGATACGAGCCAGGGATTTCGATATGCATTTATCATTGTCGTTGTGGCGTTATTCTTGTCGCTCGTCGGTCCGCGCTTGCCGTGGCTTCATCAAGCGCCGCCGGATGTCCGTCCGAGTATCGGTGCAACGTTTGACGCTGTCGGTCCGTCGCTTCTTGGTTGGCGATCGCTTGTTGGCACGGGGCCGTCGACATTCTATCTCGATTTTGCATTATGGAAGCCGGTCAGTGTGAATGAAACAAGCTTATGGAATACAACGCCAATGCAGGGATACGATTTCGTGCTCACGTTGCTCGCCACGGGGGGGCTGGTTGCCTGGCTCCTGTTCCTCGGATTGCTGAGTCTTGTTGGATGGTGGTTGCTCGATATCCAATCGTTTTCGCCGGATCGCGCGATGCTGCTCTCTGCGGCGGCGTTCCTCGGATTGGCGCTTTTCTTGTATCCGCTGTTTTTCGCCGAAGGTATTCTTTTCTTTCTATTCATCGGTGCATTCCTCGTTGATGCTCCCGAGGAGAATATTTCGTTTGATGGAGCGCCCCGCAGCTTCTCGTTCTTCATATTGATCATACTCATGATCATTGCCGCAGGGACGCTCGCCACGATGTATGCCGGCGGTGAGCGGTATGGGGCTGCCATCTTTTTTGGCCGCGTGAGCGACGAAGAAGCGTCGGGCAACCTGAGCCAGGCCTTTGCCGATATGAATCAGGCACTTGCGCTTGATCGTACAGACGTGTATCTTCGCGGCGCATCACAACTTTTAATCCAGGAAGCACAACAACTCATAGCGGAAAACGCTGCCACGGGCACCGCCGAATTGCCGTCGGTACTCGCAAATGCCGTGCAGGCCGCGCAAGGAGCCACTCAGCTTAATGGCCGCGACGCGGCGAATTGGGGAAATCTTGGCTCCGTATATGAAAGTATTATGCCGCTCGTCGGTGGAGCCGACACGCTTGCTGAAAACAGTTACGGGCAGGCAGCAGCTTTGGATCCACAGAACCCTCAGTGGGATCTCGCGATGGGCCGCGTCTTTGTGGAGTCCGCCGGTCTCGCACCGGGTAGCGCGGGTTCCCTGAGTAACGCCTCCCAAACCGCCGACTGGAGCCAGGCAGAAGCGCTTTTTGAAAAAGCGCTGTCGCTCAAAGACGATTATACCGATGCCCGCATCGCGCTCATTAATTTATATATAAAAGAGGGAAATACCGCTCAGGCAATCTCACGGGTACAAGAACTCGAACAGCAAAACCCGCTCGACCCGGGCGTGGCTTTTGAGCTTGGTTACCTTGATTATCAAAGCAACCAAATTGCACAGGCTGAACAGGAGTTCCAGGTGGCGGCGATTCTTGAGCCCGATTATGCGAATGCCCACTATTATCTCGGTGTGGTTGATGCGGCTCAAGGGCTTGATGCTCAAGCGCTTCAGCAATTCGATCTTGCACTCCAGCTCAATCCTGGGAATCAGCAGATAGAGACCGCGATCGCGAACTTGCAGGCAGGGGAACCAATCCCATCGAACGCAACGTCTTCCGCGCCCGCGAGCCAAAATGAGCTTTCGGTTCCGAAAGGGAAGAGCAAGTAAGGCTCGTTTCTCTGGTATTATTAAAGTACGGATCGTTATGTCTTCAAAAACTACCGCACTATTTTTTGGGCTCCTTGGATTTGGTCTTTTTCTCTCGCCGCTTTCAACGTATGCCTCGCAACAGGCCATGCGTTTTGGCAATCAGACGCCTAATACAACCGGTGTTGACGGCAATTCATACGTCATGTATTTCAAGGCACAGTCTGTGCCAAGTGATAACGGAACACTCACCTCAGTCACCTTTGAAAACGTACAAGACGATTTGGGTGCAACGGGCAACGTTATGGGCGTGGCATTATACACTGACAACAGTGGCCAGCCAGGCACACTCATAGCATCAAACGTGAACGGCAGCCCGCTCCCCGCGACCTACGGAAACGTGACTACATATCTAACCGCGAGCATTACTTCGGGCACACAATATTGGTTCGCGGTTGCGGAGGCGAGCGGTGGGAGCATCAACGGCCGACAGATGGATTATGAATACAATAACAGCAGTCCAGCGAATAGTTTTTATTGTGGTGGTTCTGCGAACGGCGCTTGTCAAGGAACGGCGTCGTCTTTTCCGAGTACTGCTCCAAGTGGGGGGGGTCTTTATGCGGAGGCTCCGACTATTTATGCCACCTACACGACTGCCGCAACCGGGGCGCCGACACTCGTGGAGACTGAAGCCGGAAATAGCACCACGAGTATTACCTTTGGTGCCCCTACAACTGCCGGAGAGCTCATCGTCCTCGAGGCCTATACAGGGGGCGGTGGCACTGTAATCGGTACGCCCACTGACAACAAGGGCGATATTTATACCGAAGTCTACGATGTTCCGAATATAGAATCTCAATACGACTACTCGTTGTGGTACGCGGCGGATGTTCCTGCAGGCGTAACCACGGTGTCTTCGACGCCAGGGACGGGGGATAGTGGAACTAAAGCGTCGTTGATTGCTGCGCATTATACAGGCATGGCAACGTCAGCATGGCTCGATGTTTCAACTTCAACGCTGGCAACCGGAGCCCAAACTAGACCTTGGGCGAGCGGTGCCGTGACGACCAACTATGCCAACGAAGTTATAGTGGGCCAGGATTGGTGTTATATAAATACCGCCGGTGCCTGTTCGCTTTCTGCAACGGGAAACTGGACGTTGGAAGCGACTTCAACGGACAGTGCTGAAAACAACGGGATGGCATACGAAGATCAGATCGTCTCATCTATTCAGAATAATGTTTCGAGTACGGGGTCGGCGGCCAGCGGCACGCTCAACTTTCCCGGCATCGCAACATTCAGAGATACAACCGGTCCAATCTTTATTACAAACACGGCCTTGACCACATGGACGGTTCCTTCTGATTGGAACTCTGCGAGCAACACGATCGAAGTCATCGGCGGCGGAGGTGGCGGAGATCGGATAAATGACGGCGGTGACTCCGGAGATGGCGGCGGCGGCGGCGCCTATTGTAAAATATCCAATCTCGCGCTGACCCCGGGGGAAATTATCGATATTCGTGTTGGGGCCGCCGGTGCCGGCGCTACTGGGACAGCAGAGGCAGGAGGGAATGGTGGCGGAACCTGGTTTAACGGTCTTACGCTTGCATCTTCTTCTGTCGGGGCGAACGGGGGAAGCGGCGGTAACGCTAGCAGCGGAACTGGAGGGGGTGGAGGGGCTTCATCAACGAGCATTGGTGCGACTTGCTTTGCCGGAGGATCCGGTGGGAATGGTTCATCTAATCAGAACGGTGCAGGAGGTGGTGCTGGTGGCGGGGCGGCAGGGAAATTTGGTAATGGAGGCAATGGAGGTGACGACGGCAACGTTGTAGGTAATAAAGCTAGCGGTGGCGGCGGAGGAGCTGATAATGGAGCGAACGGAGGGAGGGCTACTGCTGGAACCGGAGGAGACGGCGGCAATTCCGGCCCTGGTGGATCGGGAACAGGTGGGCTCCACGGCGCACCTGGGAGCGCAGGTTCAAACGGCGGTGGCGGCGGCGGCGCGAACGGAGGAAACGCAGTTGTTGCCGATAACGTCGGAGGCAACGGCGGCGCAGGGACCGAATGGGACGCTATTCATGGTTCAGGCGGCGGTGGTGGCAGCGCTGGAGAAGTCACGACGGCTACTGGCGCCAATGGTGGAAGCGGCGGACTCTATGGCGGTGGCGGAGCAGGAGCAGGAGGGTCAGCTTCGAATGACGGCAATGGGGGCAGTGGCGGCCAGGGCGTCATAGTCATTGCTTATACGCCTTCTTCCACTCTTGCTCCCGGTTTCGCCTGGGGCGATAAAATGTCATGGACAAATTTCAACACCGCCGATGCGCCTATGGTCGTGAATAGCAGCAAGCTGACCGGCTACGCTTGGAGCCAGAATTTTGGCTGGATTAACTTGGCACCTTCCGGAAGCGGCGTTACAAACGACGGCCTCGGCGACCTTCAGGGCTATGCTTGGGGCCAAAATGTTGGCTGGATTAATTTTAGCGGCGTCACGATCAGTAGCAGTACCGGAGTTTTTTCGGGCATCGCGTCGGGCACGGTCGCGGGCAATCTCAATTTTGGCTGCAGTGTTTGCGACGTAACCACAAGCTGGCGGCCATCGTCCTCGCCGCCGCTTGCCGTTGTGAACACAACCGTGAACGGGGGGTCGAGCATTGTTCTCACGCCGGACGTGACGACGAGCGTGAGTGTTGGCACGACGATCACTGACACGAATGGTTGCACCGCGATCACCAGTGGAACAACCACGGTCATGCTTTATCGCTCAGGCGTTGGCTCGTCCACATGTAGTTCGAGTCCTAATAATGAAGATTGCTACGTAGCAACGGCGTTCACCGCATCGAGTACCTGTTCCGGGAATACGGTGAATGCAACGACCACATTCGGCGTCTATTATTTTGCCGACCCGACCGATTCAGGAACGTATGCGGGGCAAGATTGGATGAGCACGGTTGATTTTACCGATTCGAGCAACGCAACCGCCACGCAAGACTCGACAGGCCAGGAGTTGCTCACCTTGAGTGCTTTGGGCGTCACAGCTTCATCGACGGGTCCACAGACTCCGTCACTTGTGGAGATTGAGAGATGCGGGACTACTTCGGCAGGATGTACGAGCTCCACAGTGACCTTTGCGACTTCTACGAATGCAGGGGAGCTTGTTCTCGTCCAGGTATATTCCGGCGTCGACGGCGATACGAGTCCCGGTACACCGACCGACAATAAGGGGGACACCTATCATCTTGCCTATCAGCAACTCAATTTCGGTAACCATTGGAGCTATAGCCTTTGGTATGCGTATAATGTGGCTGCGGGTGTCACGACGGTATCCTCGACCATCCCCGGCGATGACCTAGCAGCCGATTTTTCCATGATTGCCGCCCACTATACCGGGATTACGACGACCAATCCCCTGGACCAAGCAACATCTACGGGTTCTTGTTGTAGGCAAGGCACGCCGTGGGCAAGCCCTGCAATAACAACAACACAGGCGAATGAACTCATGATCGGCGGCGATTTTGCGGCGGCGCCGAATACGCTCAATCTTACGCCGACGGGAAATTGGATTGCAGAAGCCACCTCGTCTGATGTATATAACGATGACGAGCAAATCTTCATGCAGCAGATCGTCTCAACGATCCAGGTCAACGCATCGAGTACGGGCACACTTGTGGGAAGCGGGAACAATAACGATCCTGGTATAGCCACGTTCGAAGGAGCAAGCGGCGGCGCGTCGATTAATTACGGCACTCTGAGTCCAAACACAAACACCGGATCCACCAATCAAACAGCCTTCGTCGAGAATTTCGGCAATTCCGCGATTGGACTGCAGTTGTCTGGCACGGCGCTCACGTCCGGCGCAAACAGTATCGCCACAAGTTCACAGCATTATGCGACGTCAACGTTCACATTTGGAGGCAGTGAACAGATTCTCAATAGCAGTCCGACGACGGTATCCGGGTTTTCACTTTCCGCACCCACGTCGACCTCGCTCGTTTCGAGCACGATCTATTGGGGCCTCGGCATCCCGTCGAGTAGCGTGAGTGGAACGTATAGCGGTACGGTGACCTTCACGGGCCAGTGATAGTTATCCACATATCAGTCATAGCTAACTTGTTAAACTTATATAAATGAAAGGTATCAAGGCTGAGGTTGCCGTTTGGGTTATCGTGGCATCAATGTTCACGGGCCTTTTTGTGGTGAGCCACGTCATCCTTGGTGCCACATCCACAAACATCACAAGCCAGGTGATTGTAGGTACTGCCGCACCTCAGGTTTCGGCGGTAACCCTGAATGGTTCGAGTGCTATAACGCTCACCGCAAATGCCACGACAAGTGTGAGCGTGAATGCAACGATTACTGATTCAAACGGTTGCAGTGAAATTACTGGGGGAACCACAACGGTTTTGCTGTATCGCGCCGGGGTCACATCGTCAACGTGTCTTACGACCCCGAACAATTTGAATTGTTATGTCGCGACCGCTTTTACCGCCACGAGCACGTGTTCGAGCGGCAGCCAGAATACCACAACAACATTTGGTGTTTATTACTTCGCCCAGGCGACGGATGCTTCGTCAAGTTTCTCGAGCGACCATTGGACGGCTACGGTGATGTTCCGAACGCCTGATAATACCACTGGCACCGGCGACGCGAGTCCGCAGGAAACTTTAAACACCTTGCTCGCGCTCAACGTGACGACGTCATCCATTAATTACGGGACGCTTGCTGCAAACTCAAACACGGGAGCAACGGATCAGGTGACGACTTCAACAAATGCGGGTAACTCATCAACCTCGCTGCAGCTTTACGCGTTCGCCACGCTCACCTCAGGTGCAAACGTAATTCCAACGAGCGATCAATCGTTCGCCACATCGTCGTTCAACTACACTAATGCAGGATCCGGTACGCCGCTTTCCGGATCGGCCGTCACCGTGACGGGATTTTTGCTCACGGCACCGACGACCACGACAAGCGTCGCCCAGGCCGCATTTTGGGGTGCTCAAGTGCCAAATAATCAACCGACAGGAACCTATACCGGTACGAATGTTTTCCAGGCGCTTTGGCATTCTTAGAGTGGTACGAGGTCAGGGCTCCCTTGTGATATAATGAAGGTATTCTAACCCCTATGCGCCCGGCTTTTCTTATGGTCATTGCGGTTGCGGGAGTGGCATTCTTTTTTTTACTTCCGATCCCGGTGACGCATGCGGCGTTCGGTGTCTCGCCCCCATTTGTAAATGCGGGCCACTTAGTGCCGGGATCCACGTACACGCAAACTATTTACCTTGTACAGGATCAGCCCGACCAGGATCTTCCGATTCAGGCCAATCTCCAGCTTGGTGCTCCTGCAAAATCGTGGGTCTCGATTGATCGCGGATTTAATTTTGTGATACCCGAGGGGACCAACCAATATCCCGTGGTTATTACGATAACGGTTCCACAAAATGCATCACTCGGCGTTTATAACGGAACGATCTCATTTGACACCGCGCCGAGTTCGGCTGGACAGGTGACTATTGCTTTGGGTGCGCAGGTTGCCATAAACCTCACGGTCGGCAATAACGTATATGAAAATTATGTGGTCCAACGAATTACGTTCCCCGATATTTACGAAGGTCAGGATCCACTCGTTGATGTGAAGTTTGAGAATGATGGCAACGTTCCGGAATCGTTCGACTCCGCCGTTTTTGAGCTCTATGACCAGTATGATTCGGTGCGGCTTGCGTATATTGAAAAAGACGACGGATTTCCGACTACGCCGCCGTTCACTGTGCAAGATTATGAGCTCACGTTCCCGATCGATTTCTATATGGGTGTGGGTCAATATTGGGGCGTCGTGACATTTTACAAAAACCATCAGGTGGTGGCGAGTCAGAAAACGGTATTTAACGTTCTAAAATCTGATTGGCTATCAAAGACCGAGCGGTACGTTGAAAAGGAATGGGTCTGGTTGCTCATTGCCGCGGTGCTACTCGCCGGTATTGTTATCGCGATCATCCGTCGACTGCGTAGGGGAGGAGCGCGATAAGATTCATTGTTTTACATGAAAAAGCTTTTTCTTTGGGCGCTCATTTTGGTGTTTGCATCTATTGCTGGCAAGGTGGTTTTTGCTGCGAACGTGCAAACCTCGCTTATCGTGGTTGTTGCCCCGAACGCCCCGTCGAACCTCACGGCGGTGCCTGACGCGCCGACGCAAGTGACGCTCACCTGGACCGATAATTCCGGCGGCACGGAAGATGGTTTTAGCGTTGAGCGGAAAACCGACGTCTCGGGGACCTATGCGGAAATTGCAACCACGACGACGGGCGTTGCGACCTATACGGACAACAGCGCCGCTCCCGACACCACCTATTTTTATCGCGTCCGCGCATTCGAAGATGGGGTATATTCCGCTTACAGCAATGAAGCAAGTGTTACCACGCCTTCGCAAAATAGCGGCGGTGGTGGTGGAGGAGGTGGTGGCGGCGGGGGTGGTGGAGGCGGAGGTGGTGGCGGATATAATCCGGCACCAACCCTCGTTGACTTAAGCGGATTCGCTTACCCCTCAAGCGAAGTGACAATCCTCCAAGACGGGCAGATCGTGTCGAAAACGGTCGCCGATCCAACCGGCTCGTTCTTTGTTTCCATTTCCAACCTTGATGCCGGAAATTATCTTTTTTATGTTTATGCAGACGACGCATCGGGACGACAGTCGAATCCTTTTACCTTCCCCATATTCGTGAGCGCAGGTGAGACAACCAATGTGACCGGCATATTCCTTTCGCCGACCATCGATGTCGATAAGAGTGAGGTAAAAAAAGGGGATACGCTCGTGATCTTTGGAGAGTCGTTTCCGAATTCAAACGTGTCGATTGAAGTTGATTCTGCTCAGCCGGTTTTCGGAAATGCAACGTCCGCCTCGACCGGCGCTTATGTCTACGACTTGGACACGGCAGATTTGGACTACGGCGATCATACGGCAAAATCAGAATCGGTGAACGGGGCATCGATATCAAATTACAGCATTGCGAAAGGCTTCACCGTTGGAGACGCTGATGTCGCGGAAGCCACCTCGACGAGCGGTTGCAACGTGAAGGCGGATTTGAACGGTGACTGCAAAGTTAATCTTGTTGATTTTTCAATTCTTGCGTATTGGTATGGCCGACCGAACCCGCCGGCGGCATACGAACTCGATGGCTCGTCGACGATTACGCTCCGCGATTTTAGTATCATGGCTTATTATTGGACGGGCTAATCAAGCATGAAATATCTTTCCTCGCCAAATGTAAGAACCTTTTCCGCCGCAACCCTTACGGTAATTGTGGTGATATGCGGAATGGTTATAAGCAGTCGTCCGGCACACGCCGCCGTGATTCGTATCACGCCATCCGCAACAAGCACGCTCATCGGGCAGCCGGTTCGTTTTGACGTATCGCTCGACACTCAAGGGAGCGATGTGAATACGATTCAAGCGTCCCTCGTATTCCCCCCGAACCTCTTCGCCTTGCAGCTCGTGGACGACGGCGATTCGATCGTGAGTTTTTGGATCACCGCTCCCGCGGCAAGTTCCTCGGACGAAGTCGATCTCGCTGGCATTATCCCCGGTGGTTTCAATGGTTCGTCCGGACCTATTGTTTCACTTGAACTTCAGCCGATTGCCTCCGGGACGGGAATGGTTTCCGTTGCAGCGGCGACCGTGCTCGCAAACGATGGTCAGGGAACGACTATTCCGACGAGCGTTTCGTCGACGCCGGTTTTTATCGCTTCGACCACGGTCGCAATTCCTGTTGAGCCGGAGCATTCCCTCGTTGGGCCGGAACCCTTCACGCCGCAAATCGAACAAGATCCAAATTTATTTAATGACCAGTACTTCCTCGTCTTTTCCACGAACGACAAGGGCACCGGTATTGATCATTATGAAGTTATGGAAGTGCCGACGGGGTGGGTATTCGGTTCAAATCCAACCTGGCACGTAGCCCAATCGCCGTATCTTCTTGAAGATCAAAGCTTATCAAGCAATATCTATGTCCGCGCCGTCGACCACGCCGGCAACTTTATCGTCGCCGAGGTGCCGGCTCGTTATCCGCATTCTGCTCCCAATATCCTTTTGGTCGATATTGTCATCGGCGCGTTGGTTGTTGTGTTAGGATGGTCTATATGGCTCGTTCGACGAAAGGGAAAGCGTTAGCGGGCGCGGGAATTATTCTTGGGATTTTCTTCGCCCTTATAGTACCGAAGGCGGCTTCCGCTGCAACGCTCAGTTTGTCACCTGCGTCCGGAGAATATTTTGTCGGCCGAAGTTTTAGCGTGAACGTGCTTGTCGACTCATCCGATCAGGCCATGAACGCCGTGCAGGGAAGTCTTTCTTTTCCGAGCGACCTTCTCCACGTACTCTCGGTTTCCACAGGAAACTCGATCGTCAATTTATGGGTTGAGCAGCCCTCGTTTTCAAATCAGGATGGGAGCGTTAATTTCCAGGGCGTGGTTATCAATCCGGGCTTCGAAGGTTCTGGCGGAAATATCGTCACCGTAACGTTCCAGGCGGTTGCTCCGGGCGCTGCATCCATAGCGTTTTCGTCGGGATCAGTGCTTGCGAACGATGGCCAAGGGACGGAGATCTTAGATACGATGTCCGGGGCGAACTTTACGCTCACGCCATTGGCCCCCGGCCCATCGTCGTCAAATAACAACGCGGGGTCGACCGTGCTCATCACGTCAAACCCGTCGATCGTCAATGGAACTTGGTACAATTTGAACGCAATCACATTCAACTGGAGCGTGCCATCGGACGCTGACGGTGTCGATTATAACATTTCGAATAACCCAAATTACCAGTTACCCGACGTGAGTCAGGGCCTCGTATCGCAAACCGCGTACGACCTCACCACGTTTGATGACGGGCAGTGGTATTTCTTCGTAAGTTTTGAGAGTGGAAGAACATGGTCTGCACCCGCCGTGAAGCCAATGTGGCTCGACCGCACACCGCCCGATCCGTTTGTCATTGTTCGTGAAGATACAAACTTGATGGACAGCCAACCGGTTTTCCAATGGGTTGCGACGGACAAAACGTCGGGTATCGCCTATTACGAGGTGAAAATCGGCGACGGCGATTGGTTCAATGCGTCTTCTATAGAAGACGGAACGTCGTCCGAATACACATTGCCGTCGCAATTTCCTGCGGCGAGCAGAACGCTTACGGTACGCGCCTTTGACGAAGCCGGCAACTATCGCGACGAGACGATCAACTTCCAAGTCGAAGGTTCATGCGGAACCACCAGCTTCTTTATCAACTGCGCTGTCAGTGAATTCTTGGATGCATGGGCGTGGCTCGTGTTCATCATCGGCTTCATAATTGCCCTTGGAGCGTGTATCGCCATCTATCTGCTCTTCCGATGGCGATCAGGGATGCAGCGTGAAATGCACGAATTCCGCGATCGCCTTGATCGTGATGTCCATGCGATTGAGCGTGACCTTGGCACCGGAAACGATAGACTCAAAGGGGAGGTACAGCACCTCGAAGAAGATATCGATAAAAATCCTTAAGTTAAACTTTCTTCGGCAAGCCGCCTTCTTCTTGGATGGTGATAAGGTTGAACACGCCGTTCGTCATGGAAGCTTCGAGAAGTTTTATGCGTTTGCCGCCTTGCATGGTCCAGCATCCGGGCTCAGGATTGAGCGCCTTTATTTTCCGGTAGATTGTTGTGCCTACGGCCACGTCGCCAGTCTGCGCTTTTTGAAGGTCATTATTGTCGATAAAAGCGTCTTGCGTATCAAATTTTTTTGTATAGGTTGCTTGAGCTTCATCCTGGGGTTTTGGCTTCATGGTTCCGGCCGAGAAATTCGCCAGTACATCGGCAAGTAACCCACCGGAGAGTGTTCCGAGTCTCGCTTCAAGCGATTCATAATTTTCACCCGCAGAAACAGTGAGTGATGCCTGTGCAAGGATCGGGCCGTGATCCACTTTGTCGTCCATAAGGTAGATGCTCGTTCCCGTGGTTGCCTCGCCGTCTAAAAGCGCCGATTGAATAGGGGATGCGCCGCGGTATTTTGGCAGGAGCGATGGATGCGTCCCGAGCGTTCCGAACTTTGGAATTTCGAGCACGGCTTCCGGGATGATGGCCCCGTACGCTGCCACGATAAAAAAGTCCGGGTTCAAAACTTTTAGCTCAGCGGCGAAAGAACTCGTCAGTTTTTCAGGTTGGAGGATGGGAGCCGTTTGCATGCGCCCGAGCATGAGATCCTTTGTCGGTGGCGCAGTCATGATTTGTTTTCGTCCCGCCGGGCGGTCTGGGTTACAAACGAGAGCGGCCGGCATAAGGCCGGCATCCATGAGGCGGATGAGGACGATGGTTGCAAAGCGGGGACTGCCAAAGAAGACGTAATTCATCGGGCGCTTTTTTCAGTGGTCGAGGATTCGTGCAGCTGCTTTGCCTTGTCAATGAAAAGTATGCCGTTCAGATGGTCGATTTCATGTTGGAACACGTGGGCGAGAAGCCCCCATGCTTTGATGCGCGCTGGTTTTCCATATTTATCAAATCCGTTGACCGTGATTTGGGTCGCGCGTTCAACATTCCCGTATTTCCCTGGAACGCTGAGACACCCTTCTTCGAGAAGTTTTTTTTCAGTCCCGATTTTTTCAATGACAGGATTGAATACGGCATAAAATTTTGTTCCGCCGTCGTGATTTGGGATCTCTGCAACGAACAACCGAAGGTCGAGACCGATTTGATTTGCCGAGAGTCCGATGCCGTTTGCTTCACGCATGATCCGCCGCATACATGCGACGAGCTCGCGAATTTCTTTTGAAGAATGCTCCGCAAAGTCAAAAGCAGAAGTTTTTTTTCGCAATATCTTTTCTTCTTTCTTATGCTCGGCAAGCAGGATAGTATTTGTCATGTATGCGCTTATTTCTTGAAGGCTCCTGGTTCCATGGTGACGAGCCGCATGAAATACGCCCCCTTATTTTTAACCTGGCCTCGTTCAGCGACATCTTTTGCTAAGCGAAGTAATTTTTGGCCATTCAAATCCCTGGCGAGCTTTATATAGAGCGCCTTATGTCTCTCGTCTTTTAATATGCCGGCTATGGTGAGACCGGTGAGCTGATATTTTCGATATATCCGTGATTCTTTAGCCCTCCGTTTGAGCTCCGCCGAATAGCGATCTTTGAGGCTCGTCATCGTACTAAGATTTTAATAGAGTTTTTGGCATTTGTCATTCACCGTATGATATAATTGAGCGATATGTCCTTGCGTAAGAAAAAGATACTAGAAATTATCGTTGCCGTCGTTCTCGGCGTCGTCGTTTTAGGGAGCGGTTTCTGGCTCGGATGGGCGGAAGGGCGTCAGTATCCAACGAATATCGTTGTAACCGGCGTTTCGAATATCGCAACACCGTCTTCGACAACAGCCGATTTCAGCACGTTCTGGCAGGCTTGGCAACTCATCAACAGCGACTACTTGAATAACCCAAGCACGACAAATCAGCAAAAAGTGTACGGCGCCATAAACGGGCTTGTGAATTCGCTCGGCGATCCGTATACGGAATTTTTCTCGCCCTCAGACAATCAGGAATTTCAGCAGGATATCACAGGTGATTTTGGTGGCATCGGCGCACAGCTGGGAAGTGATGCTCAGGGCGATGTCGTGATCATCGCGCCGATCAAAGGAACCCCTGCTGCCCAAGCCGGCTTGAAACCCGACGACATTATCGTTGGCATCAACGGAACCTCTACGGCCGACATGTCGGTTGATGATGCCGTGAATTTGATCCGAGGGAACCCGGGGACAACGGTAACCCTGAGTGTTTTGCGGCAAGGCTGGACGGCTCCGAAAGATTTCAAAATTGTCCGCAGCGACATCCAGGTTCCGAATGTGGATTTCGAAATGAAGGGTGACATTGCGCACATTACCCTCAATGAGTTTACCCAAGACGCCGATTCGGATTTTTATAACGCCCTTATCCAGGCGGTGGATAATAACGCCCAGGGCATCGTGCTCGATTTACGTGATAATCCGGGCGGCTATCTTGAGGTGGCCGTTGATCTCGCCGGATATTTCTTGAAGCCAGGCTCGCCCGTTGTAAAAGAAGTAGGCCGTTCAGTGCCAGAGCAAGATTTCACGGCAAATGGCAGCGGTGCGCTTGCCGATATGCCAATGGCCATTTTGATCGACAATGGTTCTGCGTCGGCGGCAGAAATTCTCGCGGGCGCACTCCATGACGATCGCGGTATTCCGCTCGTCGGCCAACACAGCTTTGGCAAAGGGACGGTTCAGGAGCTCGAGCCGCTTGCCGACGGGTCGGCGATCAAACTGACCGTTGCCCACTGGGTTTTGCCTTCGGGTGAAATCCTGCAGTTTGGCGTCGGTCTTGCACCGACATACAATGTCTCGACAACCGACGCCGAAGCAGCCGCCGGCCAGGATCCACAGCTTGATAAGGCATTGCAAGTAGTGCAGGCAGAGATTGCTGCGGCGACGAGCACTGCGCAGTAGTTGCATTCGGTCTAAAAACGAGTACGATGAGACAACCATGAAAATAATCCTTTTGCAGGACGTCCGAAATATTGGCAAAAAATATGACGTGAAAGACGTGAGCGACGGTTACGCCAGGAATTTTCTCTTTGTAAACAAGCTTGCCGAACCCGCAACGGCTGGCGCGCTTGCGAAGCTCGACAAGATGAAAACAAGTGCGGAGCATGAAGATCAGGAATTGATCAAACGGCTTCATGAAATCGCGGGGCAGATCAATGAACTCGGTCTGCAATTTGAAATTGAGGCCGATGAGCACGGATCGGTCTTTGGCTCGGTGAATAAAGAGGCGATTGGTAAAGCACTTCGCGAACACGCCATTGTCCGCAATGAGCGCGTCGATGTTGTACTCGATCACCCAATCAAAAAAATAGGCGAGTATACCGTTCCGGTGGATCTCAAAAAGGGGATCACCGCGACGTTGAAGATTGTCGTTAAAGCAAAAAAATAAATCCGCCCGAAGGCGGTTTTATTTTTTATGCTGTCTGCACGTAGACCATCGTTGCCTTTCTGCGGGAACCGTCGAAACGGGCTTTCGTTTTGCGGATGAATTTTACAACGCCGTTCTTTCCGGCGTAAAGCGTGTCATCCTCGGCGCGAATCACATTGCGTCCGGGAACATATTTTGTACCGCGCTGGCGGATAATAATTTGTCCAACGTTCACTTTTTGGCCGTCTTGTAGCTTAACGCCGAGACGTTTCGCGATGGAATCTCGGCCAAGTTTGGTGGAGCCTATTGCTTTGGTATGGGCCATAGTGGTTACTATTCTATGCTACACTATAAGCTATGTCAACCCCGGCGAATAAGCTTATTTTCGATATAGAAACCATCGGCGAGGATTTTGATGCACTCGACAAGGCCACGCAGGAAAATCTCACGCGGTGGATCAAAAAAGATTCAAATAACGAGGAGGAGTATAAACTTGCGCTCCAGGACCTCAAAAACGGTCTCGGCTTCTCGCCGCTCACCGGCGAGATCGTTGCGCTGGGGGTCCTTGATTTCCATAAGAATGAAGGCGCAGTGTATTATCAGGCGCCCGGACAGAAAAATGAGGAAGAAAAAGAAGACGGCGTCGTTTTGAAGCAGATGACTGAAGCCGACATGCTCAAAAAGTTTTGGGAACTCGCGTTGAAGTATCAAATCTTCGTCACGTTCAACGGTCGCGGATTCGATGTGCCGTTTCTCATGATTCGCTCTGCAATCCATGGCATCCGGCCGACGAAAGATCTTATGCAGGCCCGGTATCCATGGCAGGCGCGAAACGATGGTGCCGTACACGTCGATCTCTATGATCAATTGAGCTTCTATGGTGCCGTTCGGCGCAAGGGGAGTCTTCATCTTTGGTCCCGGGCGTTCGGTATCGAAAGTCCGAAGTCCGGTGGCGTGAGCGGGGATGACGTTCAGCCGTTATTCAAGAAGAAGCGATTTCTGGATATTGCACGATATAATGTCGGTGATTTACGGGCGACCCGTTCGCTCTATGAAAAGTGGGATTCGTATTTGAATTTTTAGCCCGGAAATTTTAGAAAAATTTAATCTGCGGTGAGTATGATGAGCATATCATGCGTGAGAACATTCGTGGCTGGCTTTATGCTCATGGACGGGAGATGGTGCTCGGTGTCATCGTTTTTATTACGGCTTCATTGAGTTTCGGACTTGGTTACCTTGCCGACCAGACATTCAATCACGCCCCAATTATTATTGAGACCTGTTCCGCCTCGCACGTACCATAATATAAAAAAGAACCCCGTGAAGGGATCCTTTTTTATCTATGCTACGCAATCTGTTTCGGCGGGTTTTGTTGAGGTCGGATTACGGTCACTTTGCTCTGCTGCGCCTCAACTTTTTGCGCTGGAGCCGCTACAACGGTCGAAACCGGTGTGGCGGTTTGCGTTTCGGTGCGTGAGCTCTGTACGGTCGTCGTCACAATCGGACGATTTGGCGTTTGAGGCCGCGAGGCTGGAGCGCCATGATGATCATTTTTCTTCTCATCACTACTTGGCCAGAACAAAATGAGGAGGATGAGGGCTACGAGAATGATAATCGTGATCGTCGGCCAGTGGGCAACCACGAACGTCCAGGCATTCGAGGCTTGCGCCGTCTGTGGGGTGTTATTCGATCCCGCCGTCGGAGCGGCTGTCGGAGCGAGCGACCCGGTGGAAGGCATTGCCGGAGTGCTTGGCTGTGTTTGTGCGATCGGAGCTGGTGCGTTCGAACCGGAATTCGAGCCGGTCGAAGCAGCGGCGCTGCCCGAGTTGCCGGTCGAGGGTGCGTTCACGGCAATCGGAGCAGAGGCTGCCCCGCCGCCAGAAATCTGGTTGCCGTTCGTGAGCGTATTGTTCATGGCGACGAGTGTGCTTTGCATACCGCTCAAGACGGAAGCGATGGCAGCTTGATGCGTTGTTGCCTCCGTTGGATTCGCTGCAAGCGTGGCATTAAGCGACGAGAGCGCCGAGACCAATGAGCCAAGGGCGTTCGAAATCGTTGTGCGATCGCTCACGGATAATCCAGCCGAAGCAGATCCTGTTGCCGGCACGTTGTTATCACCCGCAGGGATCATGCCCGCTTGCATCTCAAGATTGACGAGTGTTGCTTTTGCAACCTGGAGTTCCTGCTGCAATGTTGCTGTGGAAGGGGTTCCTGCGCCCGGAACACTTTGTGCGTGCGCAAGACCTATATTCATTCCGAAGCCCACGATTGCAAGCATACCAACTGCGAAATAAAGTATTTTTTTCATAAATGGTAAGTTTTTTAACTGCAATATGACGGCCTTTAAAAGATATCGGCTATCAAGGAGCTCGAAATATATGGCAATGTTCTAGCCGTATTATACTCCTTTTTTAGAGAAATGTTAGAAGGCTCTGGGGATAGCATGCCTGCGCGGAGCTTTGGTAGAATGTAATCAGAACGTCGCACCAGGGGGAGGATAGCGATGCGCCTATACACAGGGAAAATGCACGCCTTGCTGTTTGTTGCAGTAGGGTTACTATTCCTGCAAGCTGGGCATGCTCAAGTTCAGATGCCATGTGGGGCTCTGCCGCCGAGCCTGCAACAATCATCCATCAACCACGTTCCTTGCCAGGAGATTCCGCACAAGAGTGAGCTCGATGCATTGTCTTCGACTGAAGGCGATCAGGCAGAAGCTTTGCGCCGTGCGCAGCTTGCGAAAGCCGCCAAGGACAAACTGTTTGATGCTGTGACAAAGATCCATCAGAGCTGCCGGAAGACGTGGGATCCACAATGTCCGCGATGGAATGCAGAAGTGAAAGAGGCAATGACCGATCTCTGCCGCCTCGAGCCGTGTAGCGTCCCAAAAAACAATAAAAAGAAAGGCCTTCTTGGGTGGCCGTGGTTCTAACCGTAAACGTCCCGTCTCGCCCGATGGGACGTTTTCTTTTCTGCACTAATCTGATGCGCTCAGGTCGTGTATAACTTCTTCGGCGTGCTTCTCAGGTTTTACGTCGTGGTAGATCTTTTCGATATCGCCTTCCTGATCGATGAGGAAAGAAGTTCGTAAGATGCCATCATATTCGCGTCCGTAAAGACGTTTTTTCGCCCAAACATGGTAGAGATCCACGACTTTTTTATGTTCGTCGGATAATAGCGTGAACGGCAAATTATATTTTTCAATAAACTTTTTATGGCTTGCCACGGAGTCCACGCTCACGCCGAGAACCACAGCGTTCAATTTTTCAAAATGGGGGAATGCGTCACGGAGCATACAGGCTTCTTTGGTGCACCCCGGGGTGTCGTCTTTAGGATAAAAGTAGAGCAACACCGATTTGCCCCGATAGTCCGAAAGGGTGTGAAGCTTGCCATCCTGGTCGGGAAGGGTGAAATCCGGAGCCTGCATGCCAATTTCTAAGCGAAGTTCTTCCATGTCTTTATTATACAGGCAGATAGTCGGATATCATCAAACTTGCTCTTTCGCCTTGATTTTACTATAATAATTGCTCGTAGGAGGCCGTGCCATGAGGCGCGGATTTTATTCAATAAAAATGGACATTCGAAACATCGCTATCATTGCCCACGTAGACCACGGCAAAACCACCCTCGTCGACGCGCTCCTCAAGCAGTCGGCGAGCTTTAAGTTAAAAACCGGGGCGCAGAGCGAACTTATCATGGATTCAAACGAGCTTGAGAGGGAGCGCGGCATAACTATTTTTTCAAAAAATGCCGCCGTCATCTATCACGACACGAAGATAAATATTGTGGACACGCCGGGCCACGCTGACTTTGGCGGCGAAGTTGAACGTATTATGCGCATGGTTGACGGAGTTCTCCTGCTCGTCGACGCAAAGGAAGGGCCGATGCCGCAGACAAAATTTGTTTTGCGGAAGGCGATCCAGGCGGGACACAAAATTGTCGTCGTGATCAATAAAATTGATAAGCCTGACGCACGGCCTGAATGGGCACTCAACGCCACGTATGATTTGTTTTTTGAGCTCGACGCAACGGAAGCGCAAATCGAGTTCCCGGTAATTTATGCCGCCGCGCGCGAAGGAAAAGCCGGGCTGAATAAAAACTTGAGCGAGATGAAAGACATCGTGCCGATTTTCGACGAGATTATCAAGCATATTCCCGCCCCTCAAATTCCAAAGAATGCCGACGGGAGCGAGATAACGACGCTCCAGTTTTTGACGGTTAATTTGGCACCGGACAATTACAAAGGCAAACTTGGCGTTGGCCGTTTGTACGCTGGCACATTAAAGAAAGCGGCGACCGTGGCGCATATCACACGCGATGGAGCAATCAAAAAAGAGCAGATCACATCGGTGATGGTGTTCGATGGTCTTGGCCGCGTGGACGTTGAAGAGGCGTATGCCGGCGACATCGTTGCTATCGCGGGTATCCCAGATATTACCATCGGCGAAACTATTACTGACCCTGACGATCCAAAACCTTTGCCAACCATTGAAATTGACGAGCCAACGATCAAGATGACATTTGCGGTGAATACCTCGCCATTTCGTGGGCGCGAAGGAAAATTTACTACGTCGCGCAACATAAAGGAGCGATTGGATCATGAACTGGAAACTGACGTTGCGTTGAAGGTTACGCCAACCGACACAACCGATAAATGGATTGTTGCAGGACGCGGCGAATTACACCTTTCAATTCTCATCGAAAAAATGCGTCGCGAAGGATACGAAGTGGAGGTTTCAAAGCCGCAGGTTATTTTCAAGGAAGAGAACGGTAAAAAACTTGAACCGATTGAACTCGTTTCGATTGAAGTGCCCGAAGCCTATTCCGGCACGGTAATTGAAATGCTCGGCAAGCGCCTCGGCTTGATGAAGAATATGAAAGTCGACGACAAGAAAATCGCGTTTATGGACTTCGACGTCCCGACACGCGGCCTTATTGGTATCCGCAATAAATTTCTCACGGCAACGAAGGGCACCGGCATCATGAACAGCATTTTCTTGGGCTATGAACCATACAAGGGAGACATCACGGCGCTTCCGTTCGGCTCCATCGTTGCCACGCAGTCGGGAAAATCCAACAACTACGGCTTGGTGACAGCCCAAGGACGCGGTACGCTTTTCATCGGACCCGGCATTGAGGTTTACGAAGGGATGGTCGTCGGGCAAAACGCAAAAGACGGCGACGTCATGGTGCACGTTGCGCGCGAGAAACAGCTCACGAACTTCCGCGCGAAAAACGAAGGTTTGGCCGATCAGCTCGAAACACCACTCACACTTTCACTTGAGGATGCCCTCGATTATATTGGCGATGATGAACTGGTAGAAGTGACGCCGCAGAACGTCCGTATCCGGAAAAAATATCTCACCGACAACGATCGCAAGCGAGCAAATAAAAACAGCGCTTAGTAAAAAGCGCTGTTTTTGTACCCCACGTTTTATTGGACCGGGTTTTTCCCTTGGATGATCCTGATAAGAAATAGGATGATCGCGACGACCAGGAGGATATAGATGAAACCACCGATCGTATAGGATGTCACGAGGCCCAGGACCCACAAGATTAATAAAATCACAGCAATGGTTACAAGCATATAAAGATATACGCAAATAAGGCCCTATTGTTATAATGAATGCATGAGATCGAAGCCGCTCATAGTGATCGTGGACGATGAAGATGCATTTCTCGAAATCGCTTCAACCCAGCTTGCTGGCGACTTTGATGTCGTAAAGGCCCATAGCGTTCCCGAAGCGCTCGATGCTATAGCTTCCGTAAGTCCCGATATGGTCTTGAGTGATGTCTACATGCCGCCTGGGCCCAATGGTTGGGACTTGGCGCTCGCACTTCGCAAGGACGCAAAGACCCGTGATATCCATTTCGCGCTTTTTACGAGCCTCCGAGATCCATGGCTTGAATTTCGCGACGATCGAACTATGATGATGCAGCACGTTGGCCCCGTCACGATTCTTAGTAAAACCGACGATATTGGTCGTCTCGCCGAACGTGTCAAAAGCCTCATGTAGTCATGGAAAATTTCGTCGACCTTCCGGAGTTTGATAATCACGAGCTTGTCTCATATATTGCAGACGAGAGCGTCGGCTTGCGAGGGTATATCTGTATCCATAACACCAATCTTGGTCCGGCTACCGGCGGTACGCGATATTGGCACTACGGCTCCGAGCAGGAAGCGCTCAAAGACGCATTGCGGCTTTCGCGTGCCATGACGTATAAGTGTGCGCTCGCTGGGCTTCCATATGGCGGGGGAAAAGCGGTCATCATCGGCAACCATCAGAATTTAAAAAATAAAAAGTTTTTAGCAGCTTATGCGCGCCGAATCAATTTATTTCACGGAGGGTTTTTCACGGGCGAAGACGTCGGTGTCGATCAAAACGACGCGAACCAGCTCGCCAAATATTCACCTTATATTATTGGGCGAAAACGCCTAGGAGGGGATCCGAGCCCGTGGGCCGCACTCGGTGTTTTTCAGGCACTCCAGGCGGCGCTCAAAGAAGTTTTTGGGAGCGACGAACTTCGGAATCGAAGCGTCGCCATACGAGGCCTCGGTAAAGTTGGCATGGAGGTCGCCATTCTCGTCGATCGTCATGGTGGGAAAATCATCGCAAGTGATATTCGCGAAGAGGCTATGAGTGCGGCACGGCGAAAGATAAAAGGCATAAAATTTGTGAGCCCGAAAGAGATCCACAAACAAAAAGTGGACGTCTATAGCCCGAATGCGCTCGGTACGGAAATTGATGAGCGCACGATCGACCAATTTCGCTGTAGCATCATTTGCGGTGGATCGAATAATCAGCTTAAATCAAGTTCGTACGGCCGCGTCCTTCAACGACTCGGCATTCTCTATGTGCCCGATTATGTCGCGAATGCCGGTGGGTTGATCGACGTCGTCTCTGAATTGGATAAAAAAGGATATTCCAAAGAGCGCGTGCGCGAAAAAGTTTTACAGATCCGCGAGACCGTGAGCACGATCATTGCGCTTTCGAAAGAAAAGAAGAAATCGATGAACGAAGTAGCAGACCAGCTTGCCGAGAATATATTTTTGAAGGGAAGAAAGAATAAGAAATAAAAATCAAGTTTTGCGCTTCGTTCGTGCTATAATGTTAGTAAATCCCCATTACATGCGATGAATAATGATCGTTCCATTGAGGGCGTCTTGGATAAGGTAAGGCGTGAGAAAGCCGCATTTTGGGATAAAACTCGCGAGCATCGGGCGCTCGATCTTTTTCACCGGGCAGCCCATGGCGTACCGGCATATAAAGATTTCTTAAAAAAACACAAAATCGCGTCAGGAAAGATCAAGACTTTTAAAGATTTTCAGCTTGTCCCGCCGGTAGATAGGAAAAACTATTTGCGACAATATCCTCCGGACAAGCTAGTCTGGGGAGGTACATTAGGAAACGGGATCGTGTGGACGTCTACATCCGGATCGACGGGCGCACCCTTTTATTTTCCGCGAACCGAACAGTTGGATGAACAATATTCGGTGCTCGCAGAAATGTTTTTGAAAAATAGTTCGCGGGGCAGCGAAAAATCAACGCTTGTGATCGTGGGGTTTGGGATGGGCGTTTGGATCGGAGGCGTTTTGACCTACAAAGCGTTTGAGATCGCGAGTCACCGGATGAAACACGTTGTTTCCGTAATCACCCCGGGCATCAATAAAGGAGAAATTTTTCACGCGCTACGGTCTCTTGCTCCGCGATTCGGACAAACGGTGCTGATTGGTTATCCGCCTTTCGTGAAAGACGTCCTGGAAGAAGCGATAGCGGAGGGGATCGACCTCAAGAAATTACACATGAGATTACTTTTCGCCGCAGAAGCATTCACTGAGCCCTTTCGAGACTATCTCGCGAAGGAAACCGGTATAAAAAATATATATCGGGACACACTAAATATTTATGGCACCGCAGACCTCGGCGCGATGGCGTTCGAAACACCGACGAGCATTCTCGTCCGCAGACTTACACTCGCGAATCCGCATCTCTTTAAGACGTTTTTTTCGAATATCGCAAAAACGCCGACCGTTGCGCAATATAATCCACTGTTCGCGACATTCGAGGCTCCCGATGGCGAGATCATGCTTACCGGGGATAATGCCTTGCCGCTCGTGCGATACGCTTTGGGCGATAATGGGGGGGTATTCTCAATGATTGAAGCCAGAGAGAATATGGCGCTTCATGATATTTCAATAGAAAAAGAATTGCGTCACGTGAACGCACCGCTCACCGAAATGCCCTTTGTGTATGTATATGAGCGGAGTGATTTCTCCGCAAAACTTTACGGAGCGATCATCTATCCGGAGCATGTCCGTGAGGGCTTGGCGCATAAATCGCTTCGGCCATTCGTGACCGGAAAGTTCACTATGATAACAAAGTTTAATAAGAAGCAAGATGAATATCTCGAGATCGATGTCGAGACCAAGCGCAATATAAAAATGTCGAAAGCGCTTGAGAAAAGAGTGCAACACCATATCGTTGAATCACTCATAAAACGCAATGCGGAATACAGGAATAATCACAACGCTATCCCGCATAAAGTGACGCCGGTCGTCGTACTATGGGGTTATGAAACGCCCACGTATTTTAAGCCTGGCATCAAACAAAAATGGGTTTTGAAGCCAAGCACACTATAATGAATCTATACCAATAACACCATGAATGACGATCTTCAGAACAAATTAACCGCTAAGCAGAGTGTTTCAAAACCGGAGATCTTGGATTTGAATCAAGAAAAAGATGGTGTTCGAGCGGCCGAACTTTTCGCTTCGAATATCATACAAAGCGTCGGAGACGATTACGAAGAACAGCTTCGTGAACTGTTTGCCATCAATAACCCCTCGATGGTCTACGCGCCAGGATTTAAAGAGAAAACCGAGGCATATCTTGAGGACCTCAAAAAACAAAAGCCGTTTACGCGGCAAGGCCGTTGGATATTTTATCCATGGCTTTCATCGCTCGTACACGTTCTCGAAGACGCCGATTTTCAAAAAGTCCGAACGGCGAGAAATAAGAATCTTATCAACGCCGAGGAGCAGGAAAAATTTTATAACGCCGTCATCGGCATCGGTGGTTTGAGCGTTGGCAATAATGTTGTTTTATCTATCGTTCAGCAGGGAGGCGGAAAGCATTTTCGCATTGCTGACTTTGATCGGCTTGCTCTCACGAACATCAATCGCATTCGTGCCGGCGTGCAAAACCTTGGGCTTCAGAAGACCGAGATGACCGCTCGGCAGATTTATGAACTAAACCCCTACGCGGAAATCGAACTTTTTTCCGAGGGGCTCACCAAAGAAAACTTGGAAAAGTTTTTTGCCGGACCGCCGAAGCTCGACATTGTAATCGATGAATTGGACAGTCTCGGCGTGAAGTATCTCATTCGTGAGTATGCCAAGAAGTATAAACTGCCGCTCGTGATGGCCGCAGACAATGGTGATAATGCCGTCGTCGATGTGGAGCGCTACGACCTCGACCCGAATTTGCCCTTTTTCCAAGGGCGCCTTGGCAATGTAACCTACAAAGAACTCACGTCCCTTGATAAATTTGGCATCGGGAAGACAATCACGAAACATATCGGGCCTGAAAATATTACGCCGCGTATGCAGCAGTCGCTCCTCGAGATGGGTAAAACGATCGTTTCTTGGCCACAACTTGGAGGCGCCGCGTGGCTGAATGGTGCTGCGGTGGCATACTGTGTCCGGAAAATTGTGAACGGCCAACCGATAGAATCGAATCGCGCCCTCGTCTCGCTCGATGAAAAACTTATTCCTGACTACAACTCACCGGCGGCCGTAAAAGAACGCACCGACATTGCGGATTCGTTCCGAAAAATGTTTGGGCTATAGCCACGCATGGATCGAAACACGATTGAAAAAATTTTAGAGGCCGGCGTGAGGGCGCCATCAGGAGAAAATTCCCAACCGTGGCGGTTCGTGATGAGCGGCGATATGCTTTCCATCTATAATCTCCCGGATCGGGACAGGTCGCTCTATAATATCGACCAGCTCGGCTCTTTTGTGGCTCATGGAGCGCTCATTGAGAATATTATGATTGCTGCCTCTGCGTTCCAATACGCGGCGGAGCCGACATTCTTTCCGTCGCAAACAGATGAAAATCATGTCGCAAATATCACGTTTAAAAAAGAAGATGGGGTAAGTGCAGATCCATTGATGGATGTCATCCCCAAGCGGGTATCGAATCGCACGCATTATAATGGCGCTGCGACGTTTTCTGAGGACGAACGGAAAGCACTACTTGGCGTGGCGAATGAATTTTCATACGGCGGGAAGATAAAGCTCATAGAAGATAAAACCCAAAAGGAGCACATTGCCAAAGCGCTTAGTTACGGTGATCGGCTTCTCTTTGAGAGTGATAAGATTCACGACTTTTTATTCGGGCATATTTATTGGTCGACGAAAGAAGCCGAAGAACATAAAAGCGGTTTTTACGTGAAAGAGCTGGGGCTCGCTGGGCCGCAGGAAGCAACATTCAAATTACTCCGAAGCCATGGATTTCTGCATTTCTTCCGTGCCATCGGTTTCCCAAAGATCGCCGCTCAAGGCAATGTGAAACTTTATGCGAATGTTTCGGGTATCGCGATATTCACCATGCCAGGGAACACGAAGGTTGATTTTCTTAAGGGAGGCAGCATGGTCCAACGATTTTGGCTTACCGCTAATAGGCTTGGCTATGACGTGCAACCGATCAGCGCGATTCTTTTCTTTGAGCAGCGAATTTTAAGAAACGAAGCACAAGATTTTTCAGCGAAACAAGTCGATACCATAAACGCTTCGCATGCGGCTATTAAAGAGATCGCGGGTATCGGAGGCGACACAATGGTATTTCTCATGCGCGTCGGCAAGGGTAAGCCGCTTGCGTGGCAATCGCTCAGGCTTCCACCAGATATCACGTATACCTAGCCCGACATGAACTCCTTTGTTAATGTTGATCTTTTATCTGTCGCCGTTGCTTTCGCCGCGAATGCAATTCTCGGATTCATCGCCTATTTTAATAAACGAAAAAGCATTTCGAATATTAGCTTTCTGTTCCTCGCGCTCGCGGCATCTGCGTGGAGCATCGTCAATTACCTTAGTTACCAATCGGGGTCACCGGAGGTTATCATCTGGCTTTTTAGGCTTATTCTCTTTTTCGCGGTATGGTACTGTTTTTCACTTTTCCAATTTTTCTATGTATTCCCGACGGAATCAATCGAATTTCCAAAATGGTATAAGCGCTTCCTTGTTCCTGCCACGGTCCTCGTTTCGCTTTTCACGTTGTCTCCGTATGCACTTGAGCGGGTCGACCAAATAAATAAGGCGGGGCAAGTCTCCGTTGCCCAGCCGGGATTTGGCATCGTTATTTTTGGAATTTTTGTACTTGGTCTCATCATCGGCTCATTCGTCGTCCTCACAAAAAAACTTATCCATGCCGAAAAAGGCGATCGGGCTGCCTACGGACTTATCCTTGCTGGTGCCATCATAACGTTTTCGCTCCATATCATTTTCAATTTCATTTTGCCCGCGTTCTTTAATGAGCCGCGCTTTTTGCCGCTTGGCGCCGTATTCATTTTTCCGCTCATCGCGTTTACGACGTACGCCGTTATAAAGCATCATCTTTTACAAATTAAGGTTTTTGCAGCACAGGCGCTCACTTTTACCCTCGCCGTCACCACGTTCGCAGAAATAATTTTTGCCCAAGGCTTCGCGCAAATCTTATTCCAGAGCGCGGTCTTTGTCCTCGTACTTTCATTCGGTATTTTACTTATCCAAAGCGTGCAGCGGGAAGTCGAGCAACGTGAAGAACTTGAGCGGCTGAACGCCAAGCTCGACGCTACAAACAAACAACTCGAAGAACTTTCGCACTTCAAATCGGAACTCCTCTCGCTCGCGTCGCATCAGATTCGTTCACCACTTGCGGCGATCAAAGGCTTCGGCACGCTCATCGTCGGCGGCTCATACGGCCCCGTGTCGGATAAAGTGAAAGAAACCGTTGGTAAGATGGGCGAATCAGCCAATAGCCTCATCAGCCTGATAAACACGTTGCTTGATATGCGTAAAGTTGAAGAAGGGAAGATGGAATATCAAATGGCCCGCACCGATTTAAAAAAACTCGTGACGGACGTCGTGGACTTGCTCAAGGGCCTCGCTGAAACGAAGAAGCTGGAATTCACGCTTATTGCACCAGACAAAGAAATTCCCGTGAACGCCGATGCGGAAAAACTGAAGCAGGTTATTCAAAATCTTACCGACAATGCGATCAAATACACCCCGAGCGGCTTCGTGCACGTCGAACTAAAAGAAGTGCCCTCACAAACCCCAGGCCAACCGCCGGTTGCGATGGTGACCGTTTCCGATTCTGGCGTCGGTTTCTCGTCGGACCTTGCGCCGCATCTCTTCGAGGAATTTATCCGTGACGAGCGCGTGAAAAAGCAAATCTTGGGCACCGGTCTCGGGCTCTATATTGCCCGCAAAATCACCGAAGCCCACGGTGGCAAGCTTTGGGCTGAATCACCCGGCGAAGGCAAGGGAAGCGCCTTTCATGTGAGTATGCCCGAAATGTCAGCAGGGAGCGATGTAAAGTAAACTTGACATCGGTTGCGAAGACGATATCATTGGATCTATGGAAGAACGGGTGCGCAACCATGTTCACGACGCGAGAACGGCGGCAGAAATAACCCAAGAAGAGCTTGCGGAAAAGATTGGGGTAAGCCGGCAAACGATCATTGCCATCGAGAGAGGGAATTATGTCCCATCGGTCCTCCTCGCACTTAAGATTGCCAGGTTTTTTAAGCAGCCGGTTGAAAAAATATTTTTGTTATCTTCATGAAAAACCTCCGCGGTGAAATTGCCGTTGCTATCGGTTTATTGATTCTGCTTTTTGTGATTTTTAACCCATGGAGCGTGTTTATGCCCGGCTACGCCGTGATGGGCCTGCTCGTAGGCATCGTTGCACTCTTCGCCGTATTTGCTATTTTCTTTTGGAATGAAGGTCGCGGCGACGAGCATGAACGCTTCTACCGTTTCTTTGCCGATCGCGTTGCGTATCTTTTGGGCTCCGGACTTTTGCTCGTCGCCATCATCATCGAGGAGCTTTCCCACGCGCTCGATCCTTGGCTCCTATTTGCGCTCGCTGCCATGATCATCGGAAAGGTCGCAGGGCTTATCTACGGAAAAAATAAATTGTAATCACCATAATTCATGCTTGATGTTCCGATCATCGGCGCATTCATCGGAGGAATCATCTCTTTCCTTTCGCCGTGTGTTTTGCCGATCATTCCTGGGTTCCTCGGTTACCTGGCGGGGGATACGACGTCTGCACAAGCTTCGGGCAAAAGGCCTTCGCGGTGGAATGTTTTTTTGAGCAGCTTCTTCTTTGTGCTCGGATTCTCGATAGTCTTTGCATTGCTCGGCGTTCTTTTAAATACCGTCCTCGCGCACGCCGCGTATGCCGTACAACAGTGGCTTGCGTGGATCGGCGGATTGATTGTGATCTTTTTCGGGATCTACCTTATGGGTTTCTTTAAAATCCCATTTTTGGAGTATGACCATAAGATGGGCGTAAAGTTGCATTTTCGTTCGCGCTACCTCACGTCGCTCCTTTTTGGATTCGCGTTTGCTGCAGGTTGGACGCCGTGCGTAGGCCCGGTGCTCGGTGGGATTCTCGGGCTCGCCGCATCAGCGCCCGGGTCGGCGTTTTACCTCCTGCTTTCCTATGCCATCGGCCTCGGCGTGCCGTTTCTCATCGTCGGCCTTTTCGTCGCGCAGAGCTCAGAAGCGATCAATCGCATCGCGACTAAGCTCGAATGGATCAATCCGGTGTTCGGTGTCATCCTCATCGCTTTGGGCATTTTGGTTTTCACGCAAAGCCTCACGCTCATCGCAAACTTCGGTTTCGTTAATAACTTCTTATTAGCCCATCATCTATAATCCCATGACAAAAAATAAAAAAATCTGGCTTGGTGTTCTCGTCGTCCTCATCATCGGCGCCATTTGG
The DNA here is from genome assembly GCA_963705915.1 of uncultured bacterium. GTDB lineage: Bacteria > Patescibacteriota > Minisyncoccia > UBA6257 > 2-01-FULL-56-20 > JAKAGE01. The sequence continues at coordinate 277,435 of OY970126.1, read as the reverse complement.
TATCTCGAAGCGATCCAGGTGCATCCAAGTGGCACTGCCGGCGGCGGAACGCCGATTAACATAAACGCAACAGGTACGGCCCTCACGAGTTCTTCCCCTGGCATTTCAAGCATGCCGCCGATCGGCTCCTCGTCGAGTACCATGCAGGAAGGGCTCCAGGCAATTGCAGCCGCTGACGCCAAGGCGGGCGACCAACCGGCAATTGAAATCGCCGACCCAACCGGATTCATCAATGCAACATCGGGATTCAACCTCGCGAACCTCATTGGTAAAAAGGTAATCCTCCTCGACTTCTGGACGTATAGCTGTATCAACTGCATCCGTACGTTGCCCTACCTCACATCGTGGTATTCAAAATATGGGAACGAAGGGTTGGAGATCGTCGGCATTCACACACCAGAATTTGAATTTGAAAAAAATATTAACAATGTCCAAGCGGCGGTGCAGCAATACGGCATTCAATACCCCGTGGTGCTTGATAGCAATTATGGAACGTGGGACGCCTATGGCAACCTGTATTGGCCGCATGAATATTTGATCGACATCGCTGGTTACATCGTGCACGATCAGGTAGGCGAAGGAAATTACGACGAGACCGAAGCTGAAATACAAAAATTACTTACACAGCGTGACCAGGTACTCGGGCTTCCGGATAACGTGAGCACAGGAACCGTTGATGTCCAAAACGCGAATTTGAACGAGATCAATAGTCCGGAAACCTATTTTGGTGCGGCAAGGAATGAATATCTTGGGAACGGTACACAGATGCAAGACGGCCTTCAGACGCTCACCGCGCCATCGTCCGCGAGCGCGCAGCTCAACACGCTCTATCTTGGCGGTACGTGGGATTTTGCGGACCAATATGCAACGAATGTAAGTTCTGGGGCCGAAGTTCTCTATCAATATGACGCCGGAAAAGTATATATCGTCGCGAGCGCGTCTTCCTCGCCGGTCACGTTGCAAGTCCTCCAGGACGGTCAGCCGATCCCTGCAGCCGACGCCGGGAGCGACGTCCACAATGGCACGGTAACGATAAGTTCGAGTCGCTTGTACAACTTGGTAAACAATGCCGACGGTGGCGGCGATCATACGCTCGAACTCATCGTCAATTCGCCAGGGCTGCAAGCGTTCACATTTACCTTTGGGTAACCGTGTTCGTATAATCTTGCTATACTTAGACCATGCCAAAAACAAAACATGACTCGCTTAACGTTCTTGTCTTGAACGCGTCGCTCAAACATCGGCGTGACAAAGAGCCGTCAAATACCGAAGAGGTCACCGAGCTGGTTCTGAAGCACATGCGTAGTTTGAAAAGCGCGGAAATCAATGCCGAGATCATCAGGCTCTCTGATAAAAATATTCCCGTCGGACTAGGTTTCAACGAAGGCAAGGGTGATGACTGGCCGGCGATCGTCAATAAAATCCGAAGGGCTGATATCGTGATCTTTGCCACGCCGATCTGGTGGGGTGGCCGCTCGAGTCTTATGCAACGGATTATCGAACGCCTCGATGCCTTCGACGAAGAGGTGATTGCCGGCGGCCGTGCCGAGCTTTTGAATAAAGTCGCGGGCGTCGTAATAACCGGCAGCGAAGACGGTGCCCAGGCGACGCTTGCGGGAATCATGGAGGTGCTCACGTTTATGAACTTCACGCTGCCGCCGAATTGCTGTGCCTATTGGGTTGGCGAAGTTGGTATGCCGGTAAAAACCGATCGCGCCCGACGACGCAAGAACAAGGCAACGCCGCACATGGCAGAGAATCTGGCAAAGAGTTTGGTCTACTATGCGCAATTGTTAAAGAAGCACCCATTTTCGCTCGAAGGATAATTATTACAATAACAAGCATGGAAAAACAGGTAGCGATATTTGGCGGGGGATGTTTCTGGTGCACGGAAGCTGTTTTCAGCGAACTCCGCGGCGTGAGTTCGGTTTTGCCTGGTTATGCCGGCGGCATGGTGAAGCACCCAACGTACGAGCAAGTATCGAGCGGTGCGACTGGTCACGCCGAGGTGATTCGCGTTGATTACGATCCTTCGCAAATTACATTCCATGATCTCTTAACGGTATTCTTTGCCACGCACGACCCGACGACGCTCAACCGGCAGGGGAATGATGTTGGCACCCAATATCGCTCGGCAGTTTTCTATACGACACCCGAACAAAAGGCTGAAGCCGAGAAATTTATTGCTGACCTCCAAGCGTCTGATCCGGGTGGCAAGCCAATTGTCACGGAAATCACGCCGCTCTCGCTCGATGTGTTCTATCCGGCCGAAGACTACCACCGAAATTATTTCAAGAACAATCGTGGAGCTCCATACTGCCAAATCATTATTGAGCCAAAAGTCGAGAAATTACAGGAAAAGTTTTCAGAATTATTGAAGACCCACTCCAAGTGATCTACACGAAATAAATTTTAAAAAGTAATACTATTATGAAACAAGACAACGAACTTCCGCCCGAACTCTATAACGTTGCTCGCAAAGGCGGCACCGAAGCTCCGTTCACCGGCGCGTACTGGGATAATCACGAAAAAGGCATGTACAAGTGCGCGATCTGCGGCACGGAGTTATTTTCATCCGATACCAAATTTGATTCTGGCACTGGCTGGCCAAGCTTTACCGAGCCCGCCAATCTCGAAAAAGTTATTCTTCGCCCTGACGATGCCTATGGCATGCACCGCGTCGAAGTAGTCTGTAAAACCTGCGGGGCACACCTCGGCCATGTCTTTGACGACGGCCCCGCAGACAAAGGCGGCAAACGCTACTGCATTAATTCGGTGTGCTTGGAGTTGGAGAAGAAGTAACCGACCTGCGCAAGTCGGGGCTTACTTTCTCGCCTTAATCTTATTCAAAACCCTCTCAACTTCCTTGATGCTTTCCGAATCATGAATCGAAATCGACATCACATGCGGATCGATCTTCTTGAGTGTCGCAACCTTCTTTTTCAGTTCAGCAGGGGATAGTAAATCGATTTTTGTCAAAAATAGATACTCCGGTTTATCGAGGAGCGCTTTGTTGTATGCGCCAAGCTCCTTTCGGATCGTTTTATAATCCTGCGCGGGATGTTCGGACTCCGCAGAGATAAAATGGAAGAGCGTGCCGGTGCGCTCGATATGCCGCAAAAACTTGATACCGAGGCCTTTGCCGGTGGACGACCCTTCGATGAGTCCCGGGATGTCGGCGAGAATGATTTCATAATAAACACCGAGATTGGGTTCGAGGGTTGTGAAGTGATAATTGGCAACCTTACTCCGGGCATTCGTGAGTTTGTTCAATAAACTTGATTTGCCAACGTTTGGTAAACCAACAAAACCGACATCGGCAATGTATTTGAGCTCAAGGTGAAGCCTGAATTCTTCGCCGGGACGGCCGTCTTGCGCAAATTTTGGTGACGTATTACGCGATGATCGAAATTGAAAATTGCCCTTGCCGCCAATGCCGCCCTTTGCCAGCACAATTTTCTCGCCAACCTTTACGATTTCTGTGTCGCTGCCGGTCGTAAGGTTATGGATAACGGTGCCAACGGGCAGCTTTAAAACGAGATCTTTGCCTGTGTGACCGTCGCGGAACTGACCTCGGCCGTCGTGACCATTCTCGGCGGCGAACGCTTTTTTAAACCGAAACTGACCAAGCGCCGAGAGGTCCGACACGCCAAGGGCATAAACGCTGCCGCCAAGCCCTCCAGAACCGCCAGCGGGCCCCAGAGACATTAAATTCTTATTAAATGCAGCCGAGCCTTTGCCACCATGCCCAGCCTGGATTTTAATCGAAACTTCATCAATCAGCATGGTTCTATGGTACCATGACCACGTTGCCTACATCTCTGCCTCTGGCGCTTCAGAATGAATGAGTTCAATAATCTTTTCTGCCACGTCTTCCGCCGAATCAACATCCATCCCTGCGGGTCGAGCGGTTCCTGCAGGCTGCGCCGGACGTGAAGCGCCACCGGTGATAGCATTTTTGCCGAAAGCAGTTGCCGTCATCTTGGGGTGCATCACGCTCACGATAATATTGTCGTTCTTCAATTCTTCGCGTGCCGTTAAAGATAAAGCATTCAGGGCGTATTTCGTCGAAGCATATGCTGCAAGGCGTGGAAAATAATTTTTGGAAACACGTGAGCTTACGTTCACTATCATGCCGCCGCCTTGTGTTCGCATGTGGGGGATGACAGCCTGCATTGCGATGAGGGGACCGTACACGTTCAACTCCATAATGTTGCGATACTTTTCTACATCAATGGAATCGACGGGCCCATACATCCCTTGTCCGGCGTTGTTCACCAAAATATCGATTCGGCCATAGACGGCAATCGCCCGATCGACGAGGTTCTGAATATCTGCGGCGTTGCGCATATCCGCATGTACGGCAAGCGCTTTCGGTAATTCGTGGGCGAGTTCGGCGATCTTGTCGTCCGAACGTGCTGCGAGTACAACAATGGCGCCTTCGCGTGCAAGCGTCTTCGAAACTGCTCGACCGATGCCTTCGGAGGCACCGGTCACGATGACAACCTTATCCGTTATTTGCATGTTATGGATTTACCACGAACCATACGCCGCCAACGTTCTGCCCGTTCGTATCGCCTGGCATGGCATCTTTTGCATAGTAATAAAGCGGGTAGCCGTTATAGGTGAGTTGGATCGTTCCGTCGCTTCGGGTGATCGTGTCAAATGTTCCCGTGGCGCCCGGAACCAAGATCTCGGCAATAGAAGAAGATGACGGGATCGTGTATGGCGGCCAGAGAACTGCGCATTGTCCCGTGCACGTGCTCACGCCGGATCCCGGAGTGTCGTTGGTGAATTTATACAGCGTCATGCCATTTTCTGCGGTGAGATAGGTTCCAAGCGCCGGGCTTTGGCCGACGCTCACAAGGGCCGCGCTTGTGGAACTCGGCGACGTGCTTACCGTTGATGTCGGTACATAGGTGGCCGGCCCAGTAGCGTACTGATTTTGGTTATAGGTTACAAAAAACCAGACGCCCACCACGATGAGCACCACTATCACAACGAGCAAAATGACCGAGGATGTTTTCATACGTTTTAGTGTAACACGATAATATACGAACTAGTTCCCTCCAACGTTGCATGCTTGTCCAGAGACCAACGCTCCACTGGTTGCATTCGGATCATAGATGGCGAAGGTTACCGTGCAACTCCACGAAATCGAAGCGCTGTTCAACACGGTCTGCACGTCAGGAGCGCTTATCGTTACGCCTTTGAGTGTCACGCTGAGGGTTGGTGTCGTGCTTTGGACACTCAGCGGGTGAGCCCCGAGGATGGCGATTGGCAGCAAGCGTTCGTCATCCGGGGGGATGGTTAATGACACTGGCGCAGAAAGACCGTCTTGCTCGTTCGTATATGACCCTCCGGAAACGGCAGGTAAGTTGCTGATGTCAAAATCGCCGGCAGGCGCGCCCGTCACGGGATTTATAAAACGGAGGATCGTGGGGCCGTACGCATTTGTAAGGTCATTATAGGCAACGTTGAAGGTGAGGTTGGTCACGGTGATCGGTTGGGTGTCATCGTTCGTAAAAACAAAGCCGCCATCATTCTCGGTATCTTTTAAGACTGTATCCATACTCGCCGGCGGCGTCACGATAAGTTTGCCTGGGGGTGCTGTGAATGTGAATTGTTTTGATTGGGTGCGAAGATCGGTCCCGGAAAGTGGCGTAAGTGATATGGTGCAGGTGTATGGTGTCCGTTGCGTAAACGTTGGATTTTGGTCAGGGTCGAGTGCGATCGGAGGGATTGGTTCTGGTACGCAGGTATACGATGTTGAAAACGGAGTTGAACTACCAACGGTGGCGTCTGAAAGATTCCATAGTATCGATTGGCCAGCCCCGAGGTTCGTGGTGAGTTGAGCTTCGTATGGTCCGTCATGTCGTTCATTAAGCGAGAGTGTTGTTGCATTTAAGAACGATTGCGCATTCATCGCAATCTCAGGTGGCAGTGTCTGTTCCTGATTCTCGGTCTGCGCTGGTTTTGACGTTGGCTGCGATACCGCTTGTAAAACCACGAGAGGCTTCGCAGAGATTTTGACCGTCGGCAGTAAATTCGGTTGAACTGATGTGAGCGTAACTGCAAAAGACATCGGCGATGACGTGGCGTTTACATGAGGTTTTAATGACAGTAGGGGAGAAGCGGAAATCTGCACAATGGCCGCTTGCGGAGGAAGACTTTGCATTACGGTCGGTGCATTAAAAACACCGCCGACACTTCCTATAAAAGAAATAAACGATGCCAAAATGGAGGCGATAAATGCCATATCTCTTGATTTAAGATTGATATCCGAAATATGTCAAAACTGGTTAAAGTAGCTTCCTTTGCCCCGGAACGGTTCCGTGACGGTATTTGTCTATATCCAAAATAAAATTTTCATTCACGTACACGCCTTCTCGCATAAGCAGCTCCTTCTGCTTCATCCGCTCCACGGCGTCTTTAATAGTGATTTTGCCTTCATTGTTAAGCACTCGCCACCACGGCACGCCATCCGCACCACCAGCCGTATGCATCGTCCAGCCGACGACGCGCGCATCCTGAATGCCAAGCTCCGAGGCAATTTGTCCGTAACTCATCACCGTGCCGCTCGGGATCTTTCTCACGAGGGCGATTATTTGCTTTTGGGTTGTTTCGGGGATTTCCATGAAGTCATTGTAATATATATGATATAAAAGTGGGCTATCCCTAATTTCTTGTGTCCAACCCGATATTGAAACTTCGCTCATATTGGCAAAGCAAGCGGCGATACGATCGCTTTCTTATTGTCGCCTCTTTATTATATTTGGGCATCATCGGATTTTTCCTCATCCTCCATCAGGCACCCTATTCACCGGATCAATTTTTTGTGTTTGCACTCATCTTCGCAGTGCTGATAGGTCAAGGCAAAAATTTTATTAAGGATTGGACGCCCCCAATCCTGCTTCTGCTCGTCTATGAATATCTGCGGACGCTCATTCCCAAGATCAACCCGGACGTCCATTACTATTTCATGCCGAAGTTCGATACGTTTATCTTTGGCCAGTTGCCAACGGTTTGGTTGCAACACCTGCTCTTCAATCCAAATTATTTGCACTGGTACGATTACATGAGCGGATTTCTCTACTCAATTTTTTTTGTTGTGCCGCTTTTTATCGCCTTCATCCTATGGCTCGTCGATCGCGAGGATTTTGAAGGGTATATCTTCGGCATGGTAGGCCTTTCGTTCATGGCCTATCTCACGTATCTTGTATTCCCTGCCGCGCCGCCGTGGCTCGCCGCGCAATACGGGATCATCCCGCCCGTCACCCACATCACGAACATCGTCTTCGCTCATTTCTATGCTTTCATCGCCCTTCCGACCGTCTATAAATATTTTGGGCCAAATTTAACTGCTGCCGTTCCATCGCTTCACGCCGCCTATCCGTTTTTCACCGCCCTCTATATCGGCAAAAAATATCCGCGCACTATCGCGCCACTTATTCTCTACGCTATCGGAGTCGCCTTTGCCGTCATCTATCTTGGCGAACATTATTTTTTCGACGTCGCACTCGGCTTGCTCTATGCCTATCTTGCCTATCTCGCAGTCACGCATTGGAGGTGGTTTACCAATAAGAAAAAGGTGGCTTAGCTTGCTGCCGGACCTGGATTCGAACCAAGATACCCGCTTCCAGAGAGCGGAGTCCTACCATTAGACGATCCGGCAAAATATACTGCGAAAATCGTGTGCGTTTCCTATGATACAATAAAAACATGCGCGATATCAAATCGCTAAAGCCCCTTATTGAAAATTTGCTCGGAGAATCGCTCGAGAGCATTTCGATTATCAACCTCGTCGATTTGTTCGTGGAATACGCCTATATTGCGAATGCCTCGGATATTCATATTGAACCGACAAGGGATCAACTGCGCGTTCGCTACCGCATCGACGGATTGCTCTTTGACGTGTTCGAGAAGAAGATTGATATGCGGCTTCATCCGGAGATCATAAGCCGCATCAAGGTGCTTTCAGGTCTCCGAACCGACGAACACTTACTTCCACAAGACGGAAGGTTGCGCATCGCCATTCAAGATTTCGGCGACGTGGATGTGCGCGTTTCAATTATCCCGACGTATTACGGTGAGAATGCGATTCTCCGCGTGCTTGCTGGAACGCAAAATTTTGAATTAAAAGATTTAGGGTTCAGCGCGGAGGATTTGAAGAAGGTTATGGGCGCAATAGGGAAGCCATACGGCATGATCCTTGCGAACGGCCCGACGGGTTCTGGAAAAACAACGACGCTCTACACCTTATTAAAGCAATTGAATAGTTCTGAGGCGTCCATCGTGACGATTGAGGATCCGATCGAATACTCGCTCGATGGCACGACGCAGATCCAAACCAACGCAGAAATTGGATTCACCTTTGCGAGCGGATTGCGTTCGATATTGCGCCAAGATCCGAACATCGTGATGGTCGGTGAAATTCGCGATGAAGAAACGGCGTCGATTGCCGTGAACGCTGCGCTCACCGGCCACCTCGTGCTTTCGACGCTTCATACCAACGACTCCGCAACAACATTTCCACGCTTGCTCGATATGGGCGTGCCATCGTTTCTCGTCGCATCAACGGTGAACGTTGCGATCGGCCAGCGCCTTGTCCGCATGTTGTGCCAAAAATGCAAAACCGAGCGAAAGCTCACGCTCGATGAATTTAAAAGCCTCCTAGAGATCATTCCGACGTTGCGACCTGAAATGAAATTTTTTAAGGCGCAAGGGTGCGCCGAGTGTAATGGTAGCGGATTCCAAGGACGTCTCGGCGTGCGGGAGGTTCTTGAAGTGACGGATGATGTACGCCAGCTCATCATGAACCATGCATCGGCTCACGAAATCAAAGAGCAAGCAGTGAAAAACGGCATGACGACCATGATTGAAGACGCGCTCCGAAAAGCATCACTGGGCCTCACGTCGATCGAAGAAATTCTGCGCGTGGTTCATGAATAACCCCATGGATATACCGCGACCCACACTTGAGTCGACCCAAAAAATCGCGACAGCCGGGCAACCGCCGCCTTTAGCGAAGCCCCCAAAAGGAATTAGGAAAACAGGGCCAAGCATTTTTTCCCGTATATTTGGGCGGATTTCCGTTCAGGATCGAATCAATTTTGCCCGACATCTTTCACTGGTTATTAAAGCGGGCTTACCAATATTTGAAGGGCTAAAGATTATCCAGTCACAAACCGAGTCGAAGGTTTTAAAAGATGTGCTCGATAGTTTGCTTGCCGACGTCAATAATGGAAAATTTCTTGCCGACGGCCTCGAACGATACGAGTACTTATTCGGCGCGTTTTTTGTGAACATTGTACGGGTGGGGGAGTCGAGCGGTACGCTTGCAAAGAATTTATTGTACCTTGCCGACGAACTCAATCGCTCGAAAGTGCTTGAAGGTAAAGTCCGCTCAGCGATGATCTATCCGCTCGTCATCTTGTGCGCAACGATTGCCGTTGCCGGATTCCTCACGTTTTATGTATTTCCAAAATTAATCCCCGTCTTCAGCAGCTTGAATGTACAATTACCACTCACAACAGTCATATTGCTTGCAACGCTGCACTTTGTGGAAACCTACGGCATACAATTGCTTGCGGGCATTATCGTTCTTATCATCATCGTAAAAATCCTCGTGAGCCGCGTAAAGTTCGTGCAGTACGTTATCGACCGGATCCTACTCTTGATCCCTGTCGTCTCCGATCTTACCGTTGGGGTGAATATGGTGAACTTCACACGCGTGCTGGGGTTACTGCTGAAGAGCGGCGTGAAGATCGTTGAAGCGCTTGATATCACGGCGGCCACATTTAATAACCTTGTTTATAGGAAGGTTATTCTTGCGAGTGCCGAAGAGGTTAAAAAAGGTGCGCAGATGGGCGCGTATCTTTCAACACGTAAAAAACTTTTCCCACCGCTTGTTTCGGGCATGGTGCTCATCGGCGAAAGCACGGGAAATCTTGAGGAAAACCTTGAATATTTGTCGGGCTATTATGACGAAGAAGTCGACAATAAGCTCCACTCACTGACGTCGCTCATTGAGCCGCTCATGCTTCTGCTCATGGGCCTCCTCGTGGGCTTTGTGGCGCTCTCCATCATCACGCCGATCTACTCGATTTCACAGGGCATCAACTAATCGCCATGAAAAGATCGCGCGCCGGGACGACCCTCTTGGACCTCGTGATGAGCATGGCGATCATCGCGCTGCTCTTTGGTGGCGTGTATTTGGTTTATTTTTCAATTGAGACTGCGGTGTCTAACGTGAATGTGCGAAGCGCTGCAGCAGAAGCAATCAATAACGAAATAGAGATGACCCGCAATCTCCCGTACGCCGACGTGGGAACGGTGAACGGCGTTCCATCTGGCGTGATCCCGCAATCGCAGACGGTCGTACAGGGTGCATTCACCTTCACGTTGCAAACCACGGTGCTCAACATCCAAGATCCCTACGACACATCGCCTTCGAGTTCTCCGGTCGCCGATTACAAACTGCTCGATATAACCGCTTCGTGTCCGTTGTGCACAAATTTTGTCCCCGTTGAGATCACAACGACCGTTGCGCCATCGCTCCTCGACGAGGGGACTGGCTACGGATCGATTTTCATCTACGCCATCGATGCAAATGGGAATCCAGTGACAAGCGCAACGGTTCAGGTTGTGAACGCGTCGGTTACGCCGACGATTAACCTCACTGACATCACAAACGTGAGCGGCGTTCTGAAGCTGATCGGTGTGCCAACAAGCTCTCAGGGATATCAAATTTTTGTTTCAAAGAGCGGCTATTCAAGTGAGCAAACCTATCCCGTTGGCGGCGCGGGCAATCCCAATCCAACTCAACCGAATATAACCGTGACAACGGGAACGGTGAGCGATGTGACGTTCGCCATCGACCACGTGAGCACCCTCAATGTTTCAACAGAAAGCAACCGTTGCATGGCGGTTGGCGAGGATCCATTCTCAATTCAGGGAACAAAAACGATCGGCACAAATCCGAACGTCCTTAAATTCTCGACCAGTTCAGCAACCAATGCGAGCGGCACGTTCACATTTTCCAACCTTGAATGGGACACGTATACGCTCACGCTCTCGAGCGCTACGCAGGACATCGCTGGTACGATCCCGCTCGATCCCGTCACGATAAATCCGAGCACGACCATCCCTTTCCAATTTATTGTGCAACCGGCAGCCGATCCATCACTTCTCGTTTCCGTGGATGACGCGACAACCGGCGCAAACATTCCAAACGCGAATGTGACGATCACAAAGGGTGGTTTCTCCGCGAATCTTGTCACCAATCATGCAGCATTCTCCCAATCCGATTGGTCGGCTGGAGAATACTCAAGCGAAGACGGCGGCATAAGCACATCAACGCCGGGCGAACTCACTCTGCTTGCCAACGCCTCGTCTGCATATTCCACGTCAACCACCGATTGGCTCATTTCAAATACGTTTGACGTCGGCAGTGCGAGTTCTACATTTAATACGATGAGCTGGATTCCGGCCACGCAACCGAGTTCTACGCTCCTCGAATTTCAAGTCGCCGCGAACAACGATAACGCCACCTGGAATTTTGTTGGCCCAGACGGCACGGCAAACACGTATTTCATAACAAGCTCAAGTCTGCCGGCTTCTCTCGCTGGGAATCGCTATTTCCGTTATGAAGTTTTGATGAATACGCAAAATCCCTCAAGTACGCCTCAACTTAATAATGTTTCCGTCGATTTCACGGCGAGCTGCGTTCCGCCGACACAGGTACTATTCACGAACCTTCCTCAAGGTACCTACGCAATTGATATCATCGCTCCCAATTACGAAGAGACGACTGGCACAGTTTCGGTCGGCTCAGGCGAACAGTCGATAACGATACCCATGACAGCACTTTAGATGGAAAAGAACCCGTCACGCGCCGGCTTTTCACTTATCGAAGTTCTCGTCGTCGTTGCCATTGCATCGGCTGTCGTTATTGTTGTTGGCAATTTTAGCAACAACATCACCGGCCTCGACACGCTTGTTTCTGGTCAGCTTCAGTCGAAGTCAGACGTCACCCAATCGTTGCAAATTATGACTGAAGCCATCCAATCGGCCGAGTCTTCGGCAAACGGGGCGTATGCGATAGGTTCCGTAGGGACCAGCTCGTTTGGTTTCTACACTGATATTAATAAAAATGGAACGGCTGACTATGTTACCTATTTCTACTCAACGTCGACCATTTATCAGGAAGTGATTGCGCCAACCGGAACGCCTGCGACCTATCCAACGTCGAGTGGGGTTATTACGGATTTGATCGACCATGTGATCATTCCAACTTCAACCTCTCTCTTCTCATACTATGACAGCTCTTACACTGGCACACAGTCACCAATGACATATCCGATCGCGATCTCAAATATCCGGCTTGTCGACGTTTCTTTCGAGGTACAATTAAATCAGACGTCGACGATCAAAAAATCACCCATCCTCACTTTTTCAACGCTCGTGGATCTCAGAAATTTGGATAGCAATTAATATCATGATGCTAAAATCCCGCCGCGGACAATTGGCCGTCGAATTGCTTTTCCTTTCGGCTATCGTGATCACGTTGGTCGGTGGTTTTGTGTCGCTTGCCGTTTCATTTCTCAACCTTTCGGTTCGATCGCAAAATGAAGCACAAGCATTCGCGATCGCTGAAGCGGGAATCGAATATTATAAGTGGCATCTTGCCTATAGCCCGCAAGACTTCACCGACGGCACGGGGAAAGCTGGGCCATATGTCCATACGTACTACAACAAAGAGGGAACTGCCATCGGTCAGTTTTCACTGAACATCACGGCGCCGCCATCGGGGTCTACCATCGTCACGATCACGAGTACTGGCAGCGTTTTGGCCGATGCCACTATCGTAAAGGAAATCACTGTGCGCCTCGGCGTTCCATCCTTTGCTCAATACGCCTGGGTACTAAATAGCCCAGTCGCGTTCGGTTCGACCGCGCAAGTGTATGGCACGATCTATTCAAACAGCGGCGTCCACTTTGATGGCGTGGCCCACAACGAAGTCGAAAGTGCGCTTACAACATACACCGACCCTGACACGGGCCTCAATGAATGGGCTGTGTACACCGACGGGCCGCCAGCCGACCCGCAGCCTCCGACGGCGTTACCACAACAGCCAAATATTTTCCTTGCCGGCCGCTCGCTCGGCGTGCCCGCCATTGATTTTGCGAACATCACCGAGGACCTCGCAACCGTCAAAGCCGACGCGCAAGCGTCGGGAACATACTTTGCGAGCTCGAGTGCCCTCGGCTATGATCTTGTGCTTGCAACAACATCCTATACGTTATACAAAGTGAACGCACTTGTTTCTGCACCGCACAATTGTTCGAACGACCTCAATCAAACCGGATGGGGGACGTGGAGCATTAAAACTGAAACGCAGTTCGCCACGGGAACTATTCCGCAAAATGGAAATATGTTCTTTGAGGACAATCTCTGGGTGCGCGGCCATATAAGCGGTGTGCGCGTGACTATTGCTTCTGGCAGATTCCCCGTGAACCCGGCAACGTATTCCAATATTACCGTAGACAACAGCCTCACCTACGGAAATTTTAACGGATCAGATACCATCGCGCTTATTTCGCAAAACGATATCAATGTGGGCTTAAACGCAGACAATAACCTCACAATCGACGCCGCGCTTATCGCGCAAAACGGCTGGATAGGTCGGTATTATTACAGCTCGAGCTGCGGAAGCAATTACACCCTGAATTCACTGACGACGTTCGGCATTATGGGCACCAATTTACGTTCGGCATTTAACTACTCGCCGAGCGGATTCCAGACACGCACGTATAATTACGACGCGAACCTTCTCTACAGCCCGCCGCCGAGTTTTCCGTTGACGACGAACGGCTACCAGTTGCTTTCCTGGCAGGAAATTAAATAATTATCTCATGCGCAAAGGACTCACCCTCATTGAAATTATTGTAACGATTGCGATCATCGCAATCCTCGTCGGTGTTTATTTCTTGGTCGCAAACCCTGCCGGGCAGCTGGCGGGAGCGCGCAACAATCGCCGCACAACAGACCTCGAGGGATTGCTTATTGCCGTTCGTCAGAACATTGCCGACCAAGGCAACGGCCAATTTGGGTGTTCTTCCGGGGCCATCCCGACGACAACCACAAATATGGGAAGTGCCTCGGGGAGTTATAATATCGCTCCGTGCCTCGTTCCGACCTATCTTTCATTAATGCCGTTCGATCCGTCTGCTTCAAGCGCTTACTATAATACGGTCACAAACTACAATACCGGATATTCGATCATACAAAATGCATCAGGCAGCGTCACGTTATCGGCGCCGCATGCGGAACTCAATAAAACTATTTCGGTTACACGCTAGTTTTTACTGCTCTGGCGGCAGATAGATAGGACCGTACGTTGCACTCGATGTCGTTCCCTGCGATGCAATCATTTCGTAGTAATACGGATCGTTCAATGTTCCATCAACAATCTGCAGCGAATACGATCCGGTGCTTCCCGGGTTTTCTTGCTCAAGGAACTGACTCCATGGACCGTCCTGATTGGATGATCGGTAGAAAACGATATCGGTTGTATTCGCCGGGAGGTTTTGCCAGCCAAGTTCAATGCTTTGATCGAGGTGTTGGGCCCAAAAATCACCATTGCCCGTTCCATAACCTGTGATTTGGATCTGCGGATCGTAATACGGGTTTCCACTAGTGCCAGAATTACTGCCGCCTGTTCCGCCTCCACTGCCAGTACTGGAGCCGTTCGTTGAAGATCCATTGCCACTTTGTCCGCCGGTGCTCGATCCGTTACCGTTCTGCCCGCCGCCGCTTTGGCCGCCACCATTGCCGCCATTGTTTCCACCGTTATTTCCTCCATCGCCACTCCCTCCGCCCGAGCCTTGCGTTGAAGAACTCGTTCCTGGATCCCCGGGGCCAGAAGACCAGAGTATCGGTCCGCCCGAATTACCACCTGACCCGCCGCCAAGCGCCTGCACGTAATATTCGTATCCCAAATCACTCGCGTTCAAATTAAAATTCGCTTCGCCGTTCAGATCGTTAAAGTTAATAAGGATAGTTTTCCAGAGGGTCCACGTACTGGTATCGGCACCTTTCCCACGAAAGATATCGAGCACCGTCGTGCCGCTCGGCAAATTGCTCCATGCCACAACAAGCGATTTTTGACTTCCATTAGTTTGGATCGTAAGTTGCACGCTTGGAGCAGGCGGCGGGGTAGGCAACGGCTGACTGAGCGATGTGAGCGTTGGCAAGAATGAGCTGTTCAATTGAAGGACGAGTACGGCAAGCGCGCCTATGATAACGAGGCCGGAGAGCCAAATGATGAGATATTGATGAGTGGCAAGAAATTTACGCATCAAAGATTTTCGGCAAGGGCGACTTCAAGTGGCACGGAAGCGAAAGGGGAATAACGCATCTCGGCATAGGCCCGGATGAGCGCTTTTAATAATAATATCAAGAACGCTGTATCTGCCGAGGCCGCCAATTTCTTTGCGGCGGCAAGTTCGTCTTTCGTTAAATCTTTATCAAGTAATTTTTCGATTGCCGGATTTATTGTGAGGGAAAGTATCTTTCGGAGATAGTGAATCAGATCTTTCGTAAATTGCACGACATTATTGCCTTCGTCATTTAACTCTGCAAGGTAGGCCACCGACTCTTTTAAGTCTTTTTTTATAATCCTTTCGGCAAGGGCGTGGACTTTCTTGAGACCGGTCCGTCCCGTCGCCCGTTCAACATCGGCGAGTGTTATACCCCCGCTCTTCGAAGAAGAAAATGAAGAGATTTGATCAAGAAGGGATTCGGCATCGCGAAAACTTCCTTCGGCCGCAGCGGCAACAAGTTCAAGTGCGGCGTCGTCAATCTTGATATGTTCTTTTTTCGCAATTTCGGAGAGCTTGGTGACCATCGTTGCCTTGGTCAGTTTTTTGAAAATGAACCGTTGAGCGCGGGACGTTATCGTTGGCGGCAGCTTTTCAAATTCGGTGGTCGCAAGAATGATGACGGCGTGTCGAGGCGGCTCTTCGAGCGTTTTCAAGAGGGCATTAAAGGCGGCACCGGTAAGCATATGCGCCTCGTCGATGATATACACTTTGTGTTCCGCGGAGGCTGGCGCCGTTTTGATACTTTCCTTTAAGTTTCGTATCTCATCAATGCCACGATTTGAAGCTGCGTCAATCTCAATCACATCGAATGACGTTTGCGCGTCGATTTCTTGACACTCACGGCAGACGTTGCACGGCTCGCCGAGTTTTGCGAATTCCGGATCGGTGCGGCGCTTTTCACAATTGAGCAGTTTGGCCATAAGGCGGGCCGTAGTCGTTTTCCCGGTGCCGCGCGGGCCGTAAAAAATATACGCTTGTCCAAGCCGTCCGGTTTTCGCCGCACTCTTTAAAATCTCGACATTCGTTTCTTGCCCAAGAACGTCGTCGAGTTTTTTGGGGCGATATTTTCGATACAACGCTTGCGGCATATGCTCCAGTATACCTTAAAACGCTTGAATATCGTATGATGAAGCACATATGGCGACCTCGTACGAACTGCGCGTCGGAGAGTTCAAAGGCCCTCTCGATAAACTCCTCGAATTAATAGAAGAACAGAAGCTTAGCGTAAGCGAGGTGAGCCTTGCGCAGGTCACCGACGGTTTTCTTAAATACCTTGACGAGTTCAAGCAGGGCGGGGGATTTGGCGATGAAGACCGCTTTCGGGTTGACCTTCGTATCCTCGCAGATTTTATTTCAGTCGCGAGCCGGCTCATTTTTTTGAAGTCGAAATATTTACTGCCGGGACTCTCACTCACAAGCGAAGAGGAGGCGGATATCAAAGACCTTGAAGAACATCTCAAGATTTATCAGAGGCTGAAACCTGCGCTCAACTATGTGAGTGAGCTTTGGAGCGAGAGCCATCAT
Organism: uncultured bacterium; assembly: GCA_963705915.1. Classification (GTDB taxonomy): domain Bacteria; phylum Patescibacteriota; class Minisyncoccia; order UBA6257; family 2-01-FULL-56-20; genus JAKAGE01. The sequence goes on along the minus strand of OY970126.1, from coordinate 260,525 downwards.
TCGTACAGCCGCCCCTATTTTTTGGGTCGCGGAAGCAGCGCCGGCATGGCTCCGGGTCAGACGGTTTTTTACCCAGGAGCCACAACCACAAGCGATCACTTACACGAAGCGCTCGGTGGCATTTTTGAGACAATCAAAACATATGAGCTTGAGACTGAGACGATAAAAGAAAAAATTGTCACGCTAGAAGAAAAAATTGGCGAGGTGCTTGGACGAATCCAAAAGGAAGGGGATATGCACTTCAAAAACCTTTCCGACGAAAAGTCCCGCTCCGAGATGATTGTTGTGTTTCTTGCCGTGCTTCACCTTGCCCGGGAACAGCTCGTTTTCTTAGAGCAACTCGATAATTTTTCTGATATAATGGTGAGGCATCGTGGCTCTGAATAACATGGAAAATCCCGAACAAAAATTCGCGGCGCTTGAAGCATTGCTTTTCGTGCACGGTGAGCCACTCACGTATAAAAAGATCGGGACACTGCTCGGCATCGCGCCGGATGAACTAAACGGCGTGATCGAGCAGTATCGCCAATCGCTTGAATCTTCCGGCCGCGGCCTACAACTTATCGCCGACCGCGAGAAGGCCCAGCTTGCAACGAAGCCCGAGTTCAATAAGATACTCGAGGATTTCGTTAAGGAAGAGATTACCGAAGACCTCACGCCAGCGAGCCTTGAGGCGCTTTCGATCGTCGCTTATCTCGGACCAATTTCGCGGGCGAAACTTGAATATCTTCGCGGAGTAAACTCAATCGTTATCTTGCGCAGCCTCATGATCCGCGGCCTTGTTGAACGTTTTCCAGACCCAGAACACGCTTCAGGATTTTTATATCAAACAACGTTTGACCTCATGAAACATTTGGGGATAAAAAATAAAGAAGACTTGCCGGAGTATCAAAAATTCCAAGAACTCTTGAAGGTTTTTGAAACGGGGAACGATACCAATGGAACCGACATCCCAACTCCGCAATCGTCTCAACCATAGCCCGCCAATGTCCCAAAACGCCCTCAAATTCTTATTTCTTTTTGTAGTCATTGGCGCGATATTCTTTTCGCACGCGGTCTATCCAACGTTTTCGATAATACCGAATCTGTCAGCTGATGAAGCGCAATCCACGATCTCATCGTCTTCCAATAATTCCGCACCGATAGTCGCCTTGCAAGCTCCAAGCACCGTGTCCGTATCCACTACTACTTCTCCTTCGGTCGCCGTAGCACAAAGCACCGGTATTGGATTTGTCGTCGGGGGCTCAACGGCATCATTCACTAAAGTTGCGAGCACCACGCCGCCATCGCTTCCCGACGCCGAGGCGCTCGTTGCAGATCTCGCAAGTGGAACGCCGATGCTTTCGCTCAACACGAATGCCCGTTGGCCGATGGCTTCGCTTACAAAACTTATGACGGCTGCGATTGTGTTTGATCGTATGGATATGAATCAAACCATCACCATTACTCCGCAGATGTTTTCTGTTGATCCCCAGGAATACACACTCCAAGTCGGGGGCACCTACACTGTTTCTGACTTGCTCCGTGTGCTTTTATTGCCGTCGAGCAACGTTGCCGCAGAGGCACTTGCCGATACGTATGGCTATACACAATTCATGGCACTCATGAACGCAAAGGCTGCCCAGTGGGGGATGGTGAATACCTATTACGCCGACCCGTCGGGGCTTTCGGCCGCGAACCAATCAAGTGCGAACGATCTTCTTTTGCTTGCCGAGCAAATCTATCAAAACTATCCGCAAATCTTAGCGATCACGCGTGTGCCGCATGTAATGATCACGAATCTTACCAGCGGAAGGAAGGTTGCGGTTGATAGCATTGATCTTTTCTCCGGAGAACCGGATTTCATCGGCGGCAAAACCGGACATACCGACGAAGCAAGCGGCAATCTTCTCACCATCTTTAATTACGACGGGCATCCGCTGTTCGTCCTTGCCCTTGGTACGAACGACCGATTTGGCGATTCGACAAAACTATTTGATTGGGCAAAGGCAAATTATCGTTAATGATTTTTTAACATTTCTATGCTCGTCGCCGAAACCGTACGCGTTACCATCCTTGCCACTATCGCATTTTTCACAGCTCTTTTCGTAACTCCATTTTGGTTTACGTTCCTCAAGAATAAGAACTTCGGGAAAAACCTCCGCGACGATACAAAGACACCCGTTTTCCATAACCTCCATAAAAATAAGGTTGGGACTCCGACGGGGGGTGGCATCATTATCTGGTCAACGGTGCTCGGTATGGCCATCTTTTTTGGACTTCTCGACCATTTCTTCGGGGGTTTCTGGAACTACTTTGATTTTATAAACCGGGCTGAGACCTATTTACCGCTCGCCGCGCTTGCAGGCGCCGCGCTGCTCGGCCTTCTCGATGATTGGCTCGGCGTCCTCAAGCTCGGCGGCGCAAACGGCGGAGGCCTCAAAATCCGTCAGAAGTCGGTCTTATATTTCATCATGGCCATCATCGGCGCATGGTGGTTCTATTTCAGGCTCCAATGGGATGTGCTTTTTGTGCCGTTCGTCGGAAATATAACGATCGGCTGGTGGTATATTCCCATATTCATCTTCATCATCTTCGCAAGCGCATTTTCGGCGAACGAAACCGACGGCCTCGACGGACTCCTGGGTGGCGTTTCGCTTTTTGCATTCGTCGCGCTTACAACCGTTGCCTTCGTCTTGCATCGCTACAATCTTGCAGCGTTTGGCGGAACGATGATTGGCGCGTTGCTCGCATTTCTTTGGTACAACATCTATCCCGCAAAGTTCTTCATGGGCGACACGGGTTCCATGTCGCTCGGCGTCACGATCGGCGTGATCGCCATGCTCACAAACACAACGCTTATCCTCCCATTTTTTGCTTTTATTCTTGTGATCGAATCGCTCTCCGTGATCATTCAGGTTATTTCCAAAAAACTGCGTGGCAAAAAAGTGTTCCGCTCGACGCCGATCCATCACCATTTTGAAGCCCTTGGCTGGCCCGAGTCGCAGGTGACCATGCGCTTTTGGATCATCTCGGCAATTTTCTGTGCACTTGGCCTCGTAGTCTTTTTCCTCTCCCGCGCATTCTAGGTTGACCAATTCGTCCGATTTGCTATACTATCCTTCGTATGGCAAACGATATTACCGCTCCGGGCACAACCCAAGACCTTGGGTATCCCTCAGAAGCTTCCCGCGAAATGATGGATGCGGGTGTTTTTTATGGCCGCAAAAAGAGCAAGACAAACCCCAAGATGCGGCAATTCATCATTGCAAACCGCGGCGGCATTGAAATTATCAATCTGCAAAGAACCTCAGAAATGCTCGAAGCTGCCACCGCTTTCATTAAAGAAAAGGTGCGTAGCGGCGGACTCGTGCTCATTGTGGGTGCCATTCCGGCGGCAGAAGCGCGGGTTGTAGAGATCGGAAAGAAGTTTTCCATGCCCTATGTGTCATCCCGATGGGTTGGCGGAGCAATCACGAATTTCAAGATCATCTCAAAGCGCATTGAATATCTCAAGAAGCTTCGTGCCGATTTTGCTTCTGGAGCTCTCGATAAATACACCAAGAAAGAACGCCTCGAACTTGAACGCGAGATGCGTCGCCTCGAGGAACTCATGGGCGGCCTCGAAAACATGACCCGCGAACCAGATGCAATAATCATGATTGACCCGGTTGTCCACACAACGGCGATTCGGGAAGCTCGTTTAAAGAAGATACCGATCGTGGCCCTTGCGAACGTTGATGCCAACCCCGATGAAGTTGACTATCTCGTCCCTGGAAACGACAAAGCAAAACGCAGTATCGATTGGTTCCTTGGAAATATTGAAGCAGCAATTCAAGAGGGGACGACGTTGCGCGCACAACAAGCAGCGAAAGCGGCAGAGGATGCAAAGGCGGCATAGGTTTGGTATACTATAACCCATGGCAAAAAATATTTCCGCGGAAGCGGTTCAAAAACTGCGTGAGATGACGAGTGCCGGTGTGATGGATTGCCGCAAAGCGCTCATTGAGGCCGACGGCGACATCGATGCGGCGATAAAAATCATACACGAGAAAGGTTTGGCTAAAGTCGAAAAGCGCGCGGGACGGGAAACCGGCGCAGGCTTGGTGCATTCATATGTGCACAATGAACGAATCGGCGTATTGCTCGACCTGCGGGCGGAGACGGATTTCGTGGTGCGTTCAGAACCATTCCAAAAGCTCGCCCACGAGCTTGCGATGCAGATCTCAGCTATGGCTCCAACGAATACCGAGGAACTGCTTGCCCAGCCTTACATAAAAGATGAATCAAAGACCGTAAGAGACTTAGTGAACGACGTGATCGCGAAGGTAGGGGAGAACGTGACAGTGAATCAGTTCTATCGGATCGAGGTATAATAATCAGATGGTTGAATTCGTTTTTACGACGATTCTCATGGTCTGCCTTTCGGCAGTGCTCTATCTTATGGTTCGCACATTACCGCGGATCGAAGAAGAGCCTACAACGGGAAAGGTTGGTGGGTTTCTTGATCGATGGGCTCATTCGCAGATTCCGGAGAAAATAGACATCGCTCTCAATGGATTTCTCTTCAAATTTCTCCGCAAAATAAAAGTTGTCATATTAAAACTCGACAACACGCTCGGATCTCATCTCCAAAAAATGAAAGCAAAGGAGGCCGAGCAGGAACGAAAATCAGTAATCGATTTTCGAGAGATCGCAGGCGGCGACCGTCGCACGGAGGACCGGCGCCGCTTTGGCCGTCGCGCAGCAGACCGCCTCAAGGAAGACGGCGACAGCGCCGACAATTTGCCGGTGTAACCTTCCGTATTTTTCGGAAACATAGTATAACAATATTGCTCTGCGCAGGTGGCGGAGCGGCCAATCGCAACAGACTGTAAATCTGTCGCCCAATGGGCTACGCAGGTTCGAATCCTGCCCTGCGCACCACAACAAAAATGAATGTCTAAAAGACATTCATTTTTGTTGCTCGTATGAAGGCGGGATGAGAACCCTTCAGGGTTCGGGAATTGGCAGCGAGGAGAAAATAGAATGGAAGATTGTATTTTCTCCGAGCGAACCAATTCCGCGCGTTCTTACGCGCCATCCTGCCCTGCGCACGATGAAAAAATAAATCGACGATAACGGAATCGTCGATTTGGTCGATACGAAGGCTTCTTCGCCGCTTCCGCTGCTAGCTCGGGAAAACGGCTGACGCGTCTACGCCGGGATGACTTTCTTTGAGGTGCGCTTCCATGCATCCAATCATGATGTTGGTGTGGCAATGGGGACACAGCTCGCAACAAGGCCTGCAATGGTCCGCTATGCCTACGCCATTCTTTCCGTGACAAGGGCAGTGACACTCGTACATAAAACCTCGCTTTCTCATTGCAGAATATCAGGATTACCCTTACTTAACAAGGCGTTGTTGTAAGGCGAAGTTTGAAAGGCGTCCACGCCTGCGCACAAAATGATAAAATGAACTCATGCAAGAATATGTTGCGAACACTATCGTTCTCAAAAAAGATCCACTTCGCGACCTGGATGGGCGGTATGCTTTTTTTACTGAACAATTCGGGAAAGTGGTCGGCAAAACCACGAGCTCGCGCAAAATCACATCCAAACTTGCTCCACACCTGGAGCCGGGGATGGTCTCGCGCGTGCGTTATATCGAACAACACGGCACGCAAATTGTGGATGCATTAAAAGTGGGCAGGATTTCATCCGTTTCGTTTCTTGACCTACATTTTTTGGCTGAATTACTCCCCGAAGGCCAACCCGAACCGGAACTTTGGAGTTTAATGTTTCAAGAAGCATTCTCCTGGCCGCGCGTTCTCAGCGTCCTCGGCTGGGATCCAGAAGGGGCCGTATGTGCCGCGTGCGGGCGCAACGATGTTGCAGCATTCTACGTCCGACGCCAGGAATATTTTTGTGAGAACTGCGCTTCAAAGCTGGAGCGCGATGCGGTATTATTATTGTAATATCCGCACGGTCGGATTTTTTATGGCAACCTACAACCCGAATTCCATTTGGGGCAGCAAAAAGAAAGAATATGTCTACGTCCCTGGAAAGGGTCCGCAGCCTTCGTCACTCACGGGACCGCAGGCAACGGCAGCTGCGGCAACAGGAGCGGAAAAGCCGCAAGACAAACCGGCCGAAAAGCCCCCGATACAGCAACCTGGAGGCGGGGGTGAGAGTGGCGGCGACGGCGGCAAAAAATCCATATTCAAAGGCCACGGCCTCGCTTGGTTCGCCGCAGGACTGATCATCATGCTTGGCGTGGCAGCCGCGATCGTGGTATTTATAAAAAATCGTCCAATCCCGCAACTCACGTTGACCCTCAGCGCCCCAACCCAAACATTTGTAGGGGATCCATTCATCCTCACTGTTTCTTTTTCAAATGATTCTGAACAAACACTGCAAGACGCACAACTTTCTGTTTTATTGCCCGCTGGAATTTCTTTTATAAACGAGCCGCAAACCCAGCGGGTTGCGGAAGTGAATCTTCCCGACATTGCGGCGGGAAATACGAGCAGCACAACATTCGACGTTATTGCAACAACCAATCCAAATAGCGTTCAACATCTTCAGGCGACGATGACGTATAGCTCAGGGAACAACACGGCAAATCAATACGAAGCCACAGGACAAACTGATATTGCGTTAGGTTCCGCGGCGCTCGGCTTCAGTTTTAACGTTCCAGCAAACGTATTTAGCGGACAAAATTTTCCGATTACCATAAATTACGCAAACCAGAGCCCACAGGATCTCACCGATGGAACCTTTATCCTGAATTATCCACCAGCACTCACGATTGTTTCGAGTAGTCTTCCACTCGTCACTGGGAGCACCAATGAACCTGGAACTATCGCATGGGACCTTGGAAAAGTCATCGCAGGCGCCTCAAGCAGCTTTACGGTGCTCGCAAATATCAGCGGCCCGGCAAATGCGCCATACCCTTTGAATGGTACGCTGCAGGGATCGTTTGAAGGCCAGACATATCCGGTTGCAACACAGTCAACGAACGTGACGATCGCTCAGGCGCCGCTATCCATATCGATTGCGCTCAATGGCACGTCAAGTTATATCGCAGGTGCAGGGAACGAACTGAATTACGTACTCACTTACACGAATACATCAAACATCACGTTCCAAGCGCCGAACATCACCGCCAAGCTTACCGGAACGATGTTCGATTTTTCACAATTGCATAGCGACGGCTCTTTCAATTCGATTTCAGACACCATCACCTGGAACGCCGCAACCGACCCGCAACTCGCATCACTCGCGCCGGGACAGTCGGGGTCGGTTAATTTTGAATTGGCTGCCAAAGCTAACTACCCCATCAAACTTCCGAGCGACAAGGATTTTGTCCTGAAAACCGTCGCCACGATTTCTTCGCCAACGGTTCCGCCGAACACTGCAGGCGGCACCGGTACGCAATCGATTGCAGAAATGGATACCAAAGTGGCTGGCGATGTAACCGTTGCTGCACAGGGGTTTTTCCATGATCCGTCGGGCATTAAAAATACCGGTCCATACCCACCGAAGGTAAATCAGCCGACGGAATATACGGTGCGCTGGGTGCTTGCAAATTACGCAACCGATATCGACAACGTCACGGTCTCAGCCTATCTGCAGTCCGGAAGTACCTTTACAGGCGTCGCAACAAGCAGCGTTGCGTCCGACACGCCGGTCTACGACCCAGGCACCGGCCTCGTGAGTTGGACTATTCCGCATATTGCCGCGACAACTGGGGTTTTGGGCCAACCCCTTGAAGCGACGTTCCAAATAAGCGATACTCCAGCAGTGAACCAGGTTGGGCAGATCGTGAACCTCGTCGGACAGACCTCGCTCACGGCGACGGATGACTTTACCGGTGAAACACTTTCGGCGTCCGATCAGCCGATTACGACCCAATTACCGGACGATGCATCACTGGACCACGTTGATAACAAAACGGTGACGCAATAGCGGCATACCAATGAAAAAACCTCCTGAAGAAAACAGCCTGATGGAAAAAATCGTTTCGCTCGCCAAGCGGCGCGGTTTTATTTTTCCCGGATCCGAAATCTATGGCGGCCTCGCAAATTCCTGGGACTACGGCCCGCTCGGCGTTGAGCTTAAAAACAATATTAAAAACGCCTGGTGGGATCGTTTCGTCCATCGCCGCGACGATATGGTCGGCCTTGATTCGGCGCTCATTATGAATCCAAAAGTATGGGAGGCAAGCGGACACCTTCAGAATTTCACCGACCCGCTCGTTGAATGCAAAAACTGCCACGAACGCTTTCGTGAAGATCAAATTGATACGAAGGCAGCATGTCCGAATTGCGGAAAAAAGAACACGTTCACTGAAGCAAAGCAATTTAATTTGATGTTGAAAACTTTCTTGGGTCCCGCCGAAGAAAAATCCAATGAAGTTTATTTCCGCCCCGAAACGGCCCAAGCTATGTTCGTCGATTTCAAAAACGTCGTTGATACGGCGAGGAAAAACCTGCCATTCGGGATCGCGCAAAGCGGCAAGGCATTTCGCAATGAGATAACGCCAGGGAATTTCATTTTCCGGACGCGTGAGTTCGAGCTTATGGAACTCGAATATTTTATCCCTGCACCAATGCGCGACGCCGACTGGGAATCATTCTTTGAAATGTGGCGAAAAGAAATTTGGGCATGGATAACGGACGACCTTGGCATTGAGAAATCTCATGTTCACGAGAATGATATCGAGAAAGGGGATTTAGCTCACTACTCCAAACGAACAATTGATTTTGAATATGACTATCCATTCGGCCGCAAGGAACTCTACGGCTTAGCGTATCGCACCGATTTTGATTTGAAACGTCATTATAAAGATGCACCATACAAAGATCCCCAAACCGGCGAGGCGTTTTGGCCGCATGTGATCGAGCCGGCGTTCGGCCTCGACCGATCAGTGCTCGTCACCCTGCTCGACGCCTACACGGAATCAGATGACCGGATCTTCCTAAAACTTCCACCAAAACTCGCGCCATACAAGGCTGCGATTTTCCCATTGCTCGCAAACAAGCCGGTGCTCGTCGAAAAAGCTCGAGGAATTTACAACGATCTCCGCAAGAAATTTTTTGTTGCGTGGGATGATCGCGGCAACATCGGCAAGCGTTATTATTCTCAGGATGAAATCGGAACGCCATATTGCATCACAATCGATTTTGACACTCTGGGCGACGGGGATGATCCAAACATGAAAGACACGGTAACGGTGCGCGACCGCGATACCGGCAAGCAAGAACGCGTTGCCATAAAAGACCTCGAATCATTCCTTCATGCCAAAATTTATCGTTAACGGAGGAAAGCCGCTTTTTGGCGAAATAACACTCGCTGGTGCAAAGAATGCGGTCTCAAAAATGATGATCGCCTCGCTCCTCACCGAGGAACCGTGTCTTTTTGAGAACGTTCCGCAAATCGACGAAGTCGATATCATCACTGAGCTTCTCAAAAATATCGGCAGTGAGATCGATATCGCCGGCGGCACAGCAAAAATTGTCACGCCAACGATCAAGAACAGCAAGGTAACGGAGCTCACGCGCCGGAATCGTATCCCAATTCTTGCACTCGGCCCGCTTCTTGCACGTGCAAAAGAGGCCGAGGTGCCAATCGTGGGAGGGGATAAGATCGGTCCGCGACCGGTCGACATCCATCTTGAAGCTCTCGCCAAGCTTGGTGCAAAAATGCAGATCACAAAGCACAGCTATCAGGCATGGGCGCCGGATGGGTTGCACGGCGCGGAGATTGAGCTTAGGTTCCCGAGCGTTGGAGCAACGGAAAACGCCATGCTCGCCGCCGTACTCGCCCATGGGAAAACGCTCATCAAAAACGCAGCTCTCGAACCTGAGATTTTGGACCTTATGAAAATGCTCCAAAAAATGGGTGCCATCATAGAACTTTGCCCGCCGCGTACGATCATGATTGAAGGCGTTCCGCGGTTGCATGGCGTTTCGCACAGAATTATTCCCGACCGCAACGAAGCGGTCTCGTTCGCTTGCCTCGCGATCGCAACGAACGGCCGAATCTTCGTGAAAGATGCAGTTCAGGAACATCTAATAACATTTTTGAATACCGTGCGGCGACTTGGCGCAGAGTATGAAGTGACAAACGATGGCATTGCATTCGCCGGCCTCGCCGCCTCAAAAGAGCAAGCGAAACCACCTGCGCTCCGCCCGCTTGAGATTCGTACCGACGTGCACCCTGGTTATATGACTGATTGGCAACAGCCGCTCGCCGTGCTCCTCACCCAAGCGGAAGGTATTTCAACGATCCACGAGACTATTTATGAAGATCGTTTCGGTTACGCACTCGACTTAAACGAAATGGGCGCGGACGTGAAAGTTTCAACAGAATGCCCGCCAAACGAACCATGCCGTTTTGCGGGTAAAGGTTGCTACCACTTCGCGGTCATCAAAGGCGCGACGCCCCTCACAAGCAAAAACCTCAGCGTGCGAGATCTACGATCGGGCATGGTGGACATCATCGCTGCCCTTGTTGCGAAAGGCGTCTCTGAAGTTGATGGCGTGGAAGAGATCGATCGGGGATATGAAAAAATGGACGAGCGCCTTAGACAACTTGGCGCAAACATCCAAAGAATTTAGCGTTGGGTTTAAGCCTTTTCTTTTTTCTTAAATTTAGATAAAATCAGTCCTATGTTCGGGAAAAAAATCGGCATCGACTTGGGGACGGCTAACACGGTCGTTTTTGTTCCCGGAAAAGGCTTTATCATCAATGAACCGACGATTGTGGCTCTAACGCGGCCGGACAATACCGTACTTGCGGTGGGCGCCGAAGCGAAGGAGATGATCGGCCGGACACCCGATGAAATCGTTGCATACCGGCCGCTCAAAGATGGTGTCATCGCTGATTACTACATTACGAAGGCCATGCTCACGTACTTTATTTCAAAAGCGTCGGGCTGGTTCAACGTGATGAAACCGGACGTTGTGATTTCGGTTCCTGCCGGCATTACACAAACCGAGCGTCGCGCCGTGATGAACGCTGCGCGAGAAGCGGGCGCAGGAAGCGCGTTTATCGTCCGCGAACCGATCCTTGCGGCACTCGGCGCCGGCATTCCAATCAACGCGCGCTCAGGCAACATGATCATCAACATTGGCGGCGGTACATCCGAACAAGCCGTGATCGCGCTCGGAAATATCGTCTCATGGAACAGCTTGCGTATTGCCGGTAACAAGTTCGACCAGGCAATTATGGATTATGTAAAGAAGAAATATTCCCTCGCGATCGGCGAGCAAACGGCCGAACAAGTGAAGATTGAGATCGGCTCCGCAATGCCAACAAAGGAAAAGATGGAATATCAAATCAGGGGACGCGACCTCGTGACCGGCCTACCAAAAGATATTATTTTGAATTCAAATGAAATTGCCGAAGCTCTCAATCCGTTACTCGTTGAAATCGCGACCTCCATCCAAAATGTTTTTAACGTGACGCCCCCTGAACTTGTCGCAGACATCATGGAAAAAGGGATTATCCTTTCCGGCGGCAGCGTCCAACTCCATCATTTGCCAGAATTTCTCGAACGCTTTCTCGGTGTCCAAGCCTATCTCGCCGAAGACCCGCTTTTCTGCGTGGCAAAAGGAACCGGCCTTATCTTAAACCACCTCGACACGTATAAGCGAACGCTCCTGAATAAACGATAGTGAGCCTATGGAAATTGTGGGGCACGAAGCTGCCCAAGCTGATTTCAAAAAATTACTCAAAAACGGGGCGCTCGGCCACGGCTATATTTTTTACGGCCCAGCGATGATAGGAAAGCGAACATTTGCCTCGGGCCTCGCAAACTTTTTAGAGACAAAAACATTTGAGCCAGCCGCCGAAAATTCAGTCCTTCAAGACGCGAAAATCATCAACCTTGCCTCCATGAAGCAGCTCGACTCGACCGCTAAAGACTCTATCGGCATTGATGCAGCACGCGAAATAAAAAATTTCCTCTGGCAAAAGCCGGCAGTGAGCGCCCGACGGACACTCATTATCGACGAGGCCGAACTCCTCACAACCGAAGCGCAGAACGCACTCCTCAAAGTCACCGAAGAGCCTCCGACGTCTGCACTTCTCATCCTCGTAACCTCTGATATTGAAAGTATTTTACCGACGATTGTTTCCCGTCTCCCAAAAATCTATTTTAGCCCCGTAAAAGACGACGAGGTCGAAAAATGGCTGACTCGAGGCCAGGGCCTCACGAAAGCAAAAGCGGCATCACTCGCCAAGCAGGCGCTCGGAAAACCAGGCCTTGCGTATCGGTTGTTGCATGACAAAGCACTCCAGAAGAATCTTGAACTCGCCGAAAAATATCTCAAAGCGCCTCAAGCGGGTCGAAAGGATCTCATAAAAAAAATCATTGACCCGGATGATTTCAATTTACGCATCTTCCTCGATTCGGTTATAATAAACCTTGCCTGGACAAAGCCATCCAAAACCCGAACGGTTCTTTGGCATCGGACCCTTGAACTCTACGGGAACGCTAATAATTTTGGCTTGAACCCACGATTACAACTTGAGGCATTACTTGCTGCTTAACCTATGACACTGTCAGAACAAATTATTAAAGACCTCGAAGCGTCGCTCTTGAGCGTCACGCAAAAACTCAAACAGGAGCTTGGGCAGATTCGCGGCAACCGTCCTTCGGTTGAAATGCTCGAAAATCTGCGGGTGAGCCTGTACGACCAAAATCTTTCGATTCGCGAACTTGGATCGCTCTCTGTCCTTCCGCCTCGAACGATCCAAATCACCGTTTGGGATCCCGGCGCACTTGGTGCGGTTATGAAGGCGATCGACAATGCCCATCTCGGCCTTTCAACAACGAATGATGGCAACAATATTCGGGCGATGCTATCACCGCTCGGCAACGAACGTCGAGACGAACTCACAAAGGTTGTCAAAAAAACTGCCGAGGCAGCGCGCATTCAGGTGCGCGCCAAGCGCGAAGACGCCATCAAACGCCTGAAGGATGCGGAGGGTAGTAAATCGATAACCGAAGACGACGCATTTAAAGGCAAGGATAAAATCCAAAAAGCCACCGAGAAGGCGAATGGCGACGTTGAAGGGATGGTGAACGTCAAGCTCGGAGAGCTCGGTGAATAGCGAACCCAATCGGGCGCTTTCGTGGTATTATAGGTGTACATGCTCATCGCCATACTTGTTATCATCGGTCTTTCACTCCTAATCCTTGGCCACGAAGCTGGCCATTTTTTTGTTGCAAAACTTTTTGGACTCAAAGTTGATGAATTTGGTTTTGGATTCCCGCCGCGCATATTTGCAAAAAAGAAGGGCGACACCGAATATAGCCTGAACTGGCTGCCATTTGGCGGCTTTGTGCGCATCTCGGGTGAACGAGGAGAGTTTGCCATGCAAGATGAATTAAAAAAGGATGGAGCCGTTCAACCTGCCGCCGACAATGAAGCCAAGGACGACACAAAGAGACTTTTTTTCAGCCAGCCAGCTTGGAAAAAATCGCTTATTATTCTTGCCGGTATCGTCATGAATTTCATCCTTGGCTGGATTTTTATTTCAATCGTGCTCATGATCGGTTCGCCGCAGACGGTCGTCATCACAGGGACCGAACCCAATTCACCGGCGTCACAAGCGGGGATCGCCGCAGGGGATATTGTGATGAATTATAAGGACACGCAAAGCTTTATAAATTTTGTGAACTCCCACGAAGGGCGACAAGTCACCATCCCCGTGCTTCGCAACGGCAAGGAAGTCGACGTGGCGGTCACGCCGCGCATGAATCCACCTGCAGGCGAGGGCGCCTTAGGTGTTCTTCTTGAGCAAGGTGGCACGCCGCGCGAACCACCCCTGAGCGCGCTCTACGACGGCCTTCTCGACGCAGCAATCATCTTTTGGTTGACGCTCCAGGCGTTTGGACAGCTTATCCAACAGCTTTTTGTCCACGCTACGATCCCTGCCGGCGTTGTCGGCCCCGTCGGTATATTTGGCGTCGCAGAAGAAACAGGGAAAATTGGCATGACCTATCTTCTTCAATTGATCGGCGTCATATCAATCAACCTCGCCATCGTAAATTTAATTCCATTCCCAGCACTCGACGGGGGACGGTTCGTCATGATCATTATCGAAAAAATAAAAGGGTCGGCGATTCCGGAAAAAATCGAGACGTACGTGAACGGGATCGGCTTTGCCCTCCTCATCACCCTCATGATACTGATCACGATTCGTGACGTGCGAGGATTCTTTTAACTACCCTCATGAAGCATCAGGTTGTCGTAATCCACGGGGGCGATACGTTTGATACCTACGCGAGCTATTTGGCATTTTTAAAGGATTTCCAAATCGACTTCGAGCGCTATCGAGTCTCGAAGCCCGGCTGGAAACGGACGCTCGGCGAAAAACTTGGTACTGGCTACGAAGTGATTGCGCCCGATATGCCAGACAAAGCCAACGCAAAATATGTCGAATGGAAAATCTGGTTTGAAAAATTTATTCCCTATCTTGAGCCGGAGATTATTCTTGTCGGCCACTCGCTTGGCGGGACATTCCTCATAAAATATTTATCAGAAAATGCCATGCCTAAAAAAGTTTTAGGATTATTTTTGATTGCTCCTTGTTTTGAAAGCACCGCCGAAGATTCACTCGCTGATTTTGTTTTACAGGGCAGTCTTTCTTTGGTATCGCAACAAGCTCCAGATATAACGCTGTACCACAGCGAAGACGACCCAGTGACTCCGTTTGCCAATTTCAAGAAATTCCAATCCAAGTTCCCGGGAGCCACAGCAAGGACATTTCGTGATCGCGGACACTTCAATCAAGACGTATTTCCTGAGCTTATCGCAGACATCAGGGCTTTATAGCTCGGCCCTTCTGTCGTTCCAGGCAGTATAATAGGCATATGATCCATCGAGGCGTTGCGTCATTCGGGCTCGACGGGGGACATTGTCCGCCGTGGCTTTTCGAGCGCATGGTTAAGCTCGGGCGAGAAATGGTGCAAGTGCTTGTGGCTGAATACGGGCCGGATGAATTTGTGAAACGGATAGCCGACCCGGTTTGGTTTCAGTCGCTTGGCACGGTACTCGCATTCGACTGGAACGCATCGGGCCTCACAACGATTCTCACCGCAGCCCTCAAAGAAGCCATCCGCAGTCAGGAACAAGACCTCGGCATATTCATTTGCGGCGGAAAAGGGAAAACGTCGCGGAAAACACCCGATGAAATTCGGACCTGGAGCGAACGATTGTCGCTTCCAACAACGCACGCAGAAAACCTTATCTATAACTCAAAGATGAGCGCCAAAGTAGACAGCGCCCTTGTTCAAGACGGCTTCCAACTTTACCATCACGCATTTTTCTTTTCGGTGCGCCGTGACGCCAAAACCGGGCGAAAGGAGCCGGGATCGTGGGCGGTGGTGCAACAGGGGATGAACGCCGAAAAAAAATCGGCACGGCGATATCATTGGTTTTCGGAAGACATCCACGACCTCGTGGACGAACCACACGCGGCGATCAGTTCGCCCGTCATTATGAAAACCGTCCTCGACCTTACCGCAAAAGGGAGCGAGAAGACTCGTGAAATATCAACCGAACTCGCACGGTCGGGCTATGCAACCCTCATAAAAGACATTCAACTCCTCAGAAAATATTCAACACCTCTCAATCAAATGGTGTCAGTCAAAAATGGCTCAGGACAGCAACTCACCCTTCTCAATCTCGAATCGCGCGAATTCAAATATCATCCAGTCATCCATGATGACTTCAACAAAAGCAGCTATTTAGAAAAAATTCTGAGCACGATAACAGACCATAAACCAAAAACCTACGAAGAACTCGTTGCGCTCCAGGGCGTCGGGCCCAAAACTGTTCGAGCGCTCGCACTCGTCGGCGAAGTGATCTACGGCGCAACGCCGTCCTACGAGGATCCAGCCCGCTACAGTTTTGCTCATGGTGGCAAAGATGGGACGCCGTATATGGTTGACCGGAAAACCTATGATGAAACGATCCACATCCTAGGTGACGCCGTAAGAAAAACAAAACTGACGAACCGGGAAAAGCAGCAAGCCGTCCTACGGCTCGAATTACGTAATCAACCCTAATGTATGCACCCTTTTCAGCAGAACGTGCGTATATCACGCATAAAGGGATGAAATCTACTGCGATCAACGTTATCGGCGCAGCAATAGTAATCGCGGCTATCGTTGCCTTGCCGACCTACGCGGCTGTAACCCCGACACTGTCACTTTCGAGTGCTGGTGGCGGTTCGGTAAACGTGTCGATTTCCGCCGACCCCAATGCGACCGTGATGTTTTATTATAATGTCGCGAGCGCGAGCGGCATGCAGACCATGACGCTTGGCACAACAAACTCAAGCGGATACTTTTCAACAACGCTTAACGCCGGTTCATATAACATCAACGCTGGCCAATCTGTTTACGTTGTCGTGGACGGTGCACAATCAGACATGCAAACTTGGCCATCACCCACGGGAACTCCGACGCTTAATGAAACCTCCCTGACGGTTGGCCTTGGCCAGTCCGCAAGCGCTTACTCGCAGGGCAGTTCGGCTGCGGTATACATTGCAACCAATTCGAACCCTTCGGCGGCGACGGCGCAGACAAATGGTACCCAAATCACGGTTACGGGTGAACAAATTGGTTCGACCAATTTAGGAGTCTGTTATACCGGAACCGGATCAGATTGTGCCAATCTATCCGTAAACGTCCAAACCGCCAGCGTATTAACCTTCAGCCAAAATAATCTCTCGGTCGCGATCGGGCAGGGAACAACCATTACTGTTTCCGGCGGCTCCGGCACGTATTCCATAACAAGTAATTCAAACCCAAGCGTCATGTCGGCAGTTTTGAGTGGAAACTCAATCAGTATTTCGCCCCTTGAGACCGGTAACGCCGATGTGACCGTCTGCGACAATAACGGTAATTGCGCCACGCTCTACGTCACGATCGGTAATGTCGGATCAACGAGCGGATCAATCTACTTCAGCGAACCAAATCCATCCATGACGATTGGTCAAATCATCAACGAAACCATTTCCGGCGGCTCGGGATATTACATTACTGGCAACTCAAACCCCTCCGTCGCTTCGTTATCACTCAACGACACTTCGCTCGCGGTTTCAGCGATAACCGACGGGTCAACATCCGTAACTATCTGCTCAACGTCCAACGGCTGCGGAACCCTCACAGTCAACGTCGGATCTTCGTCGGTCACGGGCAACGTTACTTTTGGTATTACCAACCCATCGCTCGCCGTCGGGGAAACATCCAATATATCGCTCTCGGGAGGCGGAAGTTATTACGTGTCATCGAACGAAAACTCAAATATCGCACAACCAACGGTCAACGGATCGAGCATCTCACTTTACGGAGAGAATGCCGGCTCAGATTCTATCGTCGTCTGCGTCACAGGCGGCGGATGCGGCACACTCTACGTCACCGTGAACGCCCAATCGACCTCGATCACATCAACCAACGCTGACGAGTCGCTTCTCGCGGCCATCCAATCCATGCAAAGCCAACTCGCTCAAATCGTTTCGCAAATCCAAACGATGGCAACGACCTTAACCCAACTCGCGAGTGATGCATCGCAAAATATCGGAACGAACACCGACACGGCCATAAGTTCAAATTCCGACACATTTACAGAATTCCTAAGCGTGGGATCTGAAGACGGCCAAGTGACAGCCCTCCAGCAATATCTTTTGCAAAAAGGTTTCTACAGCGGTCCCGTCACCGGATATTATGGCGCGCTCACCGAAGAGGCGGTTGAAAAATATCAGACAGCCCACGGCATCGATCCAGCAGGATACGTAGGCCCTTCAACACGTGCGGCGCTGAATGCCGGAGAATGATCTGTAGAGATTGATGAAAGATTAAGCGGATTTTGCGCGTAGTACAATGCATGCTTAATCCAATAAAATCAGCTTTAAAAATCGGGGTAGGCTTGATGGCAATCGGTGCCGTCGCTGGTATGGGCGCGACCTATGTACTCATGAAAGAAAAAATGCGGACGGCAGCCCAAGCTGAAGATGGGACTTTTGACGACGGCGATGATATCCGCGCCGCCCGAAAGCAAGCCATCAAAGACGTGATCCGTGCCGGCAAAGAGATGAAAAACGCATGGGACCGAATTCAGCGGGACATGAAGATTATCGCGAAAAAAAGCCTCGATAAAATGGCGGAAAGCGAGGACAAAGAGGAAGAAGGCTAGGTTTTTTTATTCGTAGCGAAGCGCATCAATCGGGCTTTTGCGCGCTGCTTGGCGGGCCGGATAGATACCAAAACCGATACCGGTCGCCGTTGAAACAACGACCGCAATAATGACCGCTGAAAGTGGGAAGGCGAATACCCATGCAACGGTCGTGAAATGCACGAGGACGAGATAGACAAGCGTCACAAATATAGCGCCAATGGCAATGCCGATAATGCCGCCGACAAACGTAAGCATTACGGACTCGACAAGGAATTGCTGCATGATATCGCCATCGGTTGCGCCGACGGCTTTTCGCAATCCGATTTCTCGGGTACGTTCGATAACCGATACAAGCATGATATTCATGATGCCAATACCTCCTACGACAAGCGATATCGAAGCGATTGCGGTAAGGAAAATCGTGAGGATTGATGTGATGCTGCCAAGAATCGCCAATACATCCTGCTGTGTTTCGATGGTAAAATCATCCTGCGAGGGGTCGGTGATGCCGTGATCCTGTTCAAGCACAGACTCAATCCGCGATGTCACGAATGAAATATTGTAATCAGGATTCGCCTCGACGAGAACATACTGAAAATAGTTAATGCCAAGCATCTGGCTCTGCGCGACGGTGATCGGGATGAGCACCAAGTCGTCCTGATTCACGCCGCCAGGCCCAATACCCATTGGCTTCAAGACACCATCAACACGATAGGTGATATTGCCCAGCCGAAAATCTTTGCCGACTGGATTAATGTTCGGGCCAAAGAGTGTTGTTGCAAGGTCGCTTCCGATCACGGCAACGTCGTTATAGGCGTCCACGTCCTGATCGGTGAATGGAAAGCCGTTTACGACGGTATAATTACGCATAGCAAAGAAATTGCCTGTGACACCCTGATAGGTAACGCTCAGGTTGTTGTCGCCATAGACTGCATTCGCTTGGCCGTTCACGATCGGTGCGACACCGCTGATCGAAGGCTCGCGCGACAATGCATCGACGTCACTTTGCACGAGCGTCTTGATCACAACGCCTTGCGCCGCAGCAGGGGATTGAAATTTACCATTCGTGCCGCCAGGAAGAATGAAAATAAGATTCGAACCGATGCCTTGCACCTGATTCAAAATGAGATCCTGTGCCGATTGGCCGATCGACATGAGAATAATCACCGATGCGATGCCGATCACGATGCCAAGCATGGTAAGAAACGAACGGGTTTTGCCGTGCTTGAGCGTCGCTTGCGCTGATTTAATTGAATCGCTGAGCTTCATAGTCTTGATAGTATTACTTAAAGAATTGATCTTTTGAGTGTCGCGGATTTTTCACGGGTTTATCGCTCTCAACCATGCCATCGCGGAGCGCGATGATCCGATCTGCAAATTCAGCCGTATAAGTTTCATGGGTCACAAGAACAATGGTATGGCCCTGATGGTTCAAAGTATCCAAAATATCCATCACCTGGGCGCCGGATTTCGAGTCGAGATTGCCCGTCGGTTCATCGGCAAAAATAATGTCGGGGTTATTGACGAGCGCTCGGGCGATCGCGATACGCTGTTTTTGTCCGCCGGAAAGTTTGCCCGTTTCGACGTAGAGCTTCTCTTCGAGGCCGACCGATCGGACGGCTTCCTCGATGAGTTTTTTTCGTTCCGTCGGATCGACGGTCGAATAGACCAATGGAATTTCAACATTTTCATAAACGGTGAGGCGCGAAAGGAGGTTGAATGCCTGAAACACAAACCCCATTTGCTTGTTGCGCACATGGGCGAGCTCCAGATCGGACATCTCCCCGATGCCTTTGCCGTTAAACGTGTAGCTGCCTCCCGTCGGTCGGTCGAGAAAACTGAGAATTTGGAGCAGCGTTGATTTGCCGGACCCGGAGGGGCCAATGATCGAGACAAAATCTCCTTTGTTAATAGTGAAGGTGACACCGCGAAGCGCCGACGTCGTCACTTCACCGTCTTCGCTGTAATCTTTTCGGAGGTCGCGGACATCGATCATGCTACTGCTTGAGTCCGATATTCAGCACCTGTTCGCCAGCCGTCACACCGGAAGCGATTTCAATATTGCCCTGATTGTCGCTGATACCCAGAGTCACGGGGACTTGCACGACCGAGCCTTTTTGCAAAATGTCCACAAAATTACCTTGGTCATTTTGGAGGACCGCGTACTGCGGGAGAATAAGCGCATTGTTGTCGGTTTGAGTATCGATATCGAGATTTGCCGTAAGGCCGCTCTTCATCTGCGGGTCAACGGTGTCAAATGAAACTTTCACCTTATAGTCGACGACGCCAGAGAGAATAGTCTCGGCTGGATCGATATAAAATACTTTACCCGTGAACGTCTGTCCTTGGAACGCATCGAATGTCATACTCACGGGATCGCCGACATTCACTTTACCGATATCGGTCTCTGGAACATAAGCGTCGACTTCAAGGTTATTATCTGAAATGACCGACGTCATCGTGGCGTCGGGAGCTGCAATCTCACCAACCTGTGCATTTTGCACGGTAATGACGCCCGCGATAGGGGAAACCAGCGAAGCCTCGTTGATTTGCACCTGCACGCTCTGCTCACTTGCTTGAGCCTGTTCAACTTCCGCTTGTTGGGCGGCGATTTGCTGCGGCGTTGAACCGGCAAGTTTGAGGTTGAGCTCCGCCTGCAACTGCTCTACGGTTATTTTCTGCGAGGCGATATTCTGCGCTGCGGTCGTCACGTTGGTATTCGCGGTATTTGTTTCGGTTGTCGCGGCAGTCACCTCGCCGTTATAGGTTGCGAGTGTTGTAGGTGAAAGGCTTGTCTCCTCGGTGAGCGCGGTGGAAGCGAGCGCTAAAAGATTTTTAACGACGGCTAGGTGATTGAGGGCATTCGTGAGCGCTATGTCGAGTGACGAAGACGGCGACGAGACGCTGAGCGATCCGACTTCCTGTTGCCACGTATTCAACTCAACGCTCGTCTGGGCACGCGCTGCGTCGAGGTTGTTGAGCGTTTGTGAATTATTGATCGTAAACGTGAGTTGTGGGTTCTGACTCTCGGGGTTAATGAAAAATGATTGGAGCTGCGTGCGAACAGCATCGTTTGCGTTCGCATAGGCGGCCGCGAGGACGTTGCTCACGCTGCTATAATCATTGGCGAGCGTCTGCTCGCCACCTTGGAGAGCTGCTTGTGATGATTGAATATCGGCTGGCTGCGCGCCGGCTTGCAGATTTTCGAGCTGCGCCTGTTCTTCGTCAACGTTGGCCTGAGCTTGTGCAAGCTGAGCCTGAAGATTGCTCGTGTTGAGCTCTGCGATAACATCGCCCGGACTCACGTGGTCACCGACATTTTTATTGACAACCGCAATCGTTCCGCCGTTTTCAAATGCAAGGTCGAGGCTTGTTTGGGGCGTAGTATTCCCCGTGACGCTTACCACCTCAGTGATTGATCCTTGTTGAACGGTAACAAATTGGTATTTCCCGCTTGAGTTGCGGGTGGCAAAATAGTACATTAAACCTCCGACAACGAGAATCGCGACGATAAGATAGATGATGCGTTTGCGAGTCATAGTAATATCAATAATACGATCTTCGTACTAGTATATACGCCTTATCCACATACCATGCTTGACGAGATATAGTACCCTGATAAACTAGTTAAGTTACTTAATAGTTTAGCTTCTCAATAATCATACCACATGGACTCCATTATTCAAGTATCAAACCTCGTGAAGAAGTTTGGGGACTTCACGGCGGTAAACGACATTTCGTTCTCGGTAAAGCCCGGAGAGATTTTTGCGTTCTTGGGGCCGAACGGAGCAGGGAAGTCGACGACGATCAAGATGCTTACGACGCTTCTCAATCCAACGAGCGGAACGATTATGTTAAACGGTCATAATCCTGCAAACGAGGCGAGCTTGGTCCGAAAATCATTCGGCATAGTTTTCCAAGATCCAAGCCTCGACGACGAGCTTACCGCTTGGGAGAACATGGAATTCCATGGCGTCGTGTACGGCGTTGAGCGAAAGCTCCGTCGCGAACGGATCGATCAGCTCCTCAAATTCGTCGACCTCAACGACCGGCGCGATAGCCTGGTAAAGGAATTTTCTGGCGGCATGCGGCGGCGGCTCGAAATCGCGCGCGGTCTTTTGCATCATCCAAAAGTCATGTTTCTCGACGAACCAACGCTTGGCCTCGATCCGCAGACGCGCAATCACATGTGGAGCTACTTGCAGGAGTTGAATAAATCAGAAGGGATCACGGTATTCTTCACCACCCACTATATGGAAGAAGCGGATCGCGTTGCGCAGCGAATCGCAATCATCGATCACGGAACGATCATCGCGTCCGGTACTTCAGCCGAACTTAAAGCGCAAACCAAGAAAGATTCGCTTGAAGATGCGTTTCTCGAACTCACCGGTCATGAAATCCGCGATGAAGATGCCGGGTCGATCGATCAGATGAGAAAGATGGGTCGCATGTGGCGCGGCGGAGGTCGTCGATAATAGTATTAAAAAATTATGAAAACTATTTACATCCTTTGGCTCCGCGCACTCAAGCGCTATATCCGCTCAAAGTCTCGTATCGTTGGCTCACTCGGACAACCGATCCTCTTCTTACTTGCCCTCGGTTACGGTTTGGGGTCTGTCTTTAAAGCAGCGGGGCAGGGGAATTATTTCGACTTCCTGGCACCGGGCGTGATCGGCATGAGCATCATCTTCACGGCCATTTTCTCGGGCATTGAACTCATCTGGGATCGTCAGTTCGGATTTTTAAAAGAAACGATGGTCGCGCCGGTTTCACGCACAAACATCATGATTGGCCGGACACTCGGTGGCGCAACGGTCGCGACAATCCAAGGACTTATCGTTTTTATCATAACGTTGTTCTTTGGCGTACTTCCGTACAACTGGGCGCTCGTCCCGTTACTTATCGTCTTCATGTTGCTCGTCGCCATGCTCTTCACGGCACTCGGCACCATGATCGCTTCGCTTCTCGAAGATATGCAGGGCTTCCAATTGATTATGAACTTCCTTGTGCAGCCACTATTTTTCCTTTCCGGCGCTCTTTTCCCGCTCGGAGGCCTTCCTGCAGCCCTCAGCGCAATCGTAAAATTTGATCCGTTGTCCTACGGTGTCGATTCATTCCGCGCAATCATCCTCAACACAACGACCTTCGGCTTAGGAGTCGACTTTATCGTGCTCGCAGGAGTCACCATTGTCTTCCTTGGACTCGGCAGCTATTTCTTCTCGAAGATTCAGGTATAAAGAAACCCCGCTCAAAAGCATTACGTGAGCGGGGGAATGCGGCCTAAAAAGAGATATCCATTATAGGCTACGACGACAGCAGATGCGCAGGCAATTCGACCGCAAACATGATGGAGCTTCTTCAGATCGGAACGTCTCTCAGGGTTAAAGTATGCGGCGGTACCATAAGAGGCGATACCGATTATGCTCACGGCGAAATTGAACCAATAAAGTCGCGTGTGCACAAGTCGTACAGAATGGGGAAGAAGTACGGCCTCAACGATTATTACCGCAGCGACCGCGACGAAGGCAAGGCCTATGGCTGAGCTGCGATGATCGTTGACGCTCGATACCCGCCATCGTATTTCTCCTTGACGCGTCAGCACAAAGCCATAGAAACCAGTGAGTAAGGCGAAAAGACACTGCACCAAGGCAAGTGCATCCAACGCTAAGCGAGAACTTCCTGTCATGAACTTTCTCCAGTCAAAACTTCTGGACAAATACTATATCAAAAACGTAAAATAGTACATATGAAGATCGAATTCAATAAAGTCACGTGGTATTCAAAATTGATCGCGCTCATCATCTTTATCGTGTTCCCGTTTGTCGGTTTTTATTGGGGCGTTCAATATGGAGAGGCACTCCAAGCCGTACAAAGCTCAGGAATAACTGGTGCGACGAGCCGCTCGCAAACGAGCGGCCCGTCGGAATATTATGCAAACCCCGCCGAGTGGCAAACCGATCAGAATTCAAGCGGAGGATTTAGCGTTGCATATCCGATCGATTTTGAAGCCCAGGACAACTATTCACCATCTCCAACAGCCAACTGGAGCCTCGAATCGAACAACACCGAAGGGACGCAATTCTTCACCCTTACTGTTCCATCTGCATTCGAGCCTCAAACAAATTTCTCCGACGCAACGCTCACCATTGGGTCGAGCCGCGACGCCAGTGCTCTCCAGAATTGTCTCAATCCGGGACCTATCACTAACCCTGGAGATTCAACCTCAACAAAAACGGTGAATGGCATCCAGTTTCTCGTGTATCACTTCACGGGAGTTGGAGCGGGGAACTATTACGAGACGACTGATTATCGAACGACACACAATGGCCAGTGCTATTCAGTGGAATACACCATCCATTCGGCGCAGATTGAAAACTATCCCGCTTCCTACAACTTGCGCCCGTTCGATGACGCCACGGTGACTGCGGTGCTTGATCGGATCGTCAGCACGTTTCGATTTATGTAGACCAATTTGATGAATAGAACCAGTAAAATTGTTGTCATAATCGTGCTCCTTCTCGTTGTATTATTCGGCGTCGGCCAATTCTTTGCGTTTTCGAATATAAATCAAAACACGACGACGACCACCACTGCGGAAACCCCGACAACGCCTCCGACTGAGGTGATTGCATTCGCACCCACTGCCCCGCCGTCGGGAACTGCGCCAGTCGAAGATGGTTCATGTTTTGCAAACTCCATAGCGGCTCCTTATCGGGCCGATGCCTGGCGTTGCACCGTCGGCAATGCCATCAGCGATCCATGCTTTCAAATTGCGAGCAGCACCAACTTGCTTTGTGGCGTAAACCCGGCGGAAGGACCGTATGGAACATCAACGTTTTTATTGAACCTTACAAAGCCGTTGCCCAAAACATCACCCGAAAAGAACCCGCCGACAAACTGGGCGTGGGCGGTTGCATTGGCCGACGGAACCTACTGCACACCGCTCACAGGAACACTGCCGTTCACCGCGAGTGGCACAGTGGCCTATTACGGCTGCAGTTCTCCGAACTCAAGCGAGGATATGATTTTTGGGCAACTAGAGGCCAGTGGGACAACGTGGATGGCTGATGTTGGTTCATTTAACACCTCTACTTCGAGCCTCCCAACGCTTGGTTACAGCATAGAAGTGCCAGTTTCGACGGTTTGGCAATAAAATAGGGCCTTTTTGGATTTCACAGATATTCCACAGGTTATCCAGTTTACTAGCATTTACAGGCATTTTTTGGCCTTGACGCTATTTTTGTAGGACGTATTATTGATATCAGCACAACGGGTAGACGAATTTAAAAAAAGAAAAGTTTTGCCCGACTCAATCTGTCCCAGCGCATTGGCGAGAGAGATCTCGTCTAAATAAAGCAATGTGGCATTGCTGATACTGGATCACATCCGGTTGAAGTATGGCGACAGACAGTCGGCAAATGAATGAGAAAGTCTCGAGCTAGAAATGGCTTGGGGTTAATCTGCAGTGATGTAGATTTGATGCAAGTAGCGATGAACGCGAAAGTTGCGCCTGTCCTTGGATGGGAACACGATCGCGATTTCGGACAAGCATCAGCGAGAGGGAAGCTTACCCCTCACCGTAACACTTGAATCCAAAGCAGTGGATTCCACTATGACCTTTAAAGCTTCGGCCGAAAAGGAAACATGGGAACCGCTTGCAAGGTTCAAAAGGCGACGCCGTCCGAAAGGATGGTAAAGAATCATGAGTATGTCGTCTTGATCGTCTTCGGATGATCGTACAGAAACTTTCTCACAAGTCTCACGGCGAGTGGGTCGGGGAGTCCTTCTCTTCTTCCGTATGCAAGTTCTGCGCAAGCAGGCATGCACCCGAAGAAGCGAACGAGCTTCACCACCCTCTCCCGCGGAGACGAAACACCCAGCAGCTCTTGTAGCACTGGGTTGTTTTTTTATTTCTCGTAATCTTAGCCGACCAAAAAAGGCGCCTCACGCGCCTCTCTTGGTTTTATGATGAGTACTTAACGAACGCCTATTGTGCCGTCGTCGATGCACCAGCAGAAATTGAACTGCTGATTTTGATGCCAAGGTCTTTGATGATGGCCAATGCATCCTCACGCGCCGTTACAAAGTCCTGCTGTGAAGCCAAGATCTTTGAGCGAGCGTCTTTGAGAGCTGCGGTGTTCGACTGTTCAACGGATTGGTTGCCGTTGTCAGGCATGAGCGACTCAACTTCGCTGTTAGCTGCCGTTGCCTGCGTATTCGCGTCGGCGACCTTCGCATTCATATCCGAAAGCGAGGCCTCGGCTGACGCAATGACTGATGCCGACACGTCCGTTGATGATGCAATGCGAGCCTGAAGTTGACCGGAAATTGTGCTCATACCGTTTGCGATGATGAGCGCCCGATCCGACGCGGCTTCGATTGCTCCTTGCGGAATGATCAATATATAAATCCGGTAGGATTTTGTGATTGATTGGATGTCGGTTTTAAGAGACGAGGTCGAATTTGACTGGACATCAGCCGCAATCTGCGCCTGAAGATTATTCATAAGCGTGATCTGTGACTGAATCGATGCTGAGAGAGTATTCTTTTCGTCTGAAGAAAGCCTCTGTACCTCATTTATGCGTGTGCTCAAGGCATTCAATGCGGTAATGCGGCGCGCAATTTCCTCGTCGGCACGCTGCTGCGCCATCGCAATGATGCTTGCTTCGCTGGTGATGCTCGCGCCCAAGCCCGCACCCCGAACTGACGCTGAAACCGTTGTCGAGGCACTTAAGCCAAGGCTCGTAACCGGAGAGGTCTGCGCAAAAGCCGGGAGAGCGAGCCCTGCGAGCAGAAGGGTCGCCAGGCTGCCTCCGGCGATTACGGTTTGTAATGTTTTATGCATGGTTAGAGTTGTGATTGCTGAACCGGCTGGTCATTTAAGCCCTGATTGATGCTTGCTGAGTCCGAGCTCATTCCGTTCATTTGCGCATTAACGTTTGACATCTCCTGACTGATATCTGCGTCTGAATTGCCGACAGGCTGCGAACCATTCGAGCCGGCCTGCTGGGCGGTCGTCACGGCAGGGGAGGCATTATTTTGGTTTTGAGCCATACTCCACCACCAAACACCCGCTCCGATAAGGACAACGACTACGACAATGGTAATCCACAATGCTGTTTTCGACATGATTTTTATGTAATGGTTTGATATCGATTTATCTAGAGAAAAGCAAGCGAAAGGGCTGTTTGCCAGCCATCTTCGACCTTTCATAGTATTATACGAAATTCAGACCTGAGACGTTTCAACTGCTTCTTACGACAGATATCCTGCTTTTTTAAGCCACTCCTCATTTTCCCATTCCCAAAGCTTCTTTGCCCCGAGAAACGCCTGGAAGTCACCCTGCCAATAGGGGAACTCTTGAAGCTCAATATCTCCCTGAAGCTCTGCCCATTCGTGCTCGCAGGTTTTCATTTTGCTATTCCGCCAATCAATTTTTATTTTCTCGCGGCCGCCCTTGATGCGCCGCCGTGCGCCACATTTGTTGCAAAACTGGACTTGGTCGATTTTTAGAATCCATCGCGTTTGAAGGTTTTGGAATTGGCTCTTGAGCGCATCCATATATGCCGACGTCTGAAGAGAATAGTCTCGATAGATCGCTTGCGATGTTTTGATGTCGAGGACGCCGAGTTTACCACCGATAAGCGCGATCGCATCCACCGTACCGGCATAGCGATGATCATAGTTCACGATCCGGCGCTCAACAAGATCCGACGTCACCTGAATATTATTTTTATCAAAAAATTCCAAAAACGATTTGACGGCGGGCTTCACTTGGTCCGGAACCTCAGGGTTTTTGCCAAGCAAAAAACCTTCAACCGCCTCGTGGATCATGGTACCTTCTTTTGCTGATTGCTCGGTCGCTTCCTGAGCAGCCTTAAAACTTTTCGCTTCGCCGTAATAATAATAGAGTGCCGGCTTCGATTTAATCGTGACGATTTTTGTGACTCTCGGATACCAAACATCATCAATCGTATAGCCAGATGCCTCCTTGAATTCTTCAAGGTTTTTATAGTCGCCAAACATTATGCATAGTATAGCAAAAAAATGGCCTTCCGAAGAAGGCCGTATGCTTGTGACTGACGCCATGTCGACTTGGATCATTTCTCCCGACCCAGTTTCGAGCTGGCATATTGCCACAAAGTCGTCGACTTCCCGGCCAGGCGAGAGCGAACCGACGAGGGTGACGAATTGTGCCCGCTTTGAGCGCGACTTGATATGCCGGACGCAGTAAGCAGTAAGCTTCTTATAGCTGAAACGCAGCGTGTTCAGAATTGGAACGAGGACCTCAAGGGTGACTTCGGAAACTACTTTGTGTTGGCGGCCATCCCACGTGTCGTACGTCTTGCGGATTACTTCATGGGATGAGTATCTGAGGATTTTTGCTGTCACTACAGGTGCCATCTGAAA
This sequence comes from uncultured bacterium, assembly GCA_963705915.1. Taxonomy (GTDB): domain Bacteria; phylum Patescibacteriota; class Minisyncoccia; order UBA6257; family 2-01-FULL-56-20; genus JAKAGE01. The sequence goes on along the minus strand of OY970126.1, from coordinate 231,957 downwards.
ACCTCCGAGCTCGGATCAGGAATGTTCTATAACATAGAAACGAATTCTATCAATGGTTGTTACCATGTCGCTTACGAAAAAATTATTTCGACGTTACGATCTTGTCTGTCATGGCCACAACGTCGCCAGCGCCCATCATGACAATGACAGGTCGGGCGGGGGAGCGGTAGGCGGCCACATTTTTTACAATCGACATAAGGTTTCGAGGGTTGGGAATATAACGGACGTCTTGCTTCTTATATCTTTGCTTGATGGCGTGAGCGAGTCTTTTTGCATCAAATCGGGAAGTTTCATCTCGACCCGCCACCTTATAGATTGGCAGCAATACGAGCTTGTCGGCTTGCGTAAAGGCGTCTTGAAATTCCCGGAAGAGCGCTTGGAGTCGCTTAGCCTGATGGGGCTGGAATACACAAACAAGAAGAGATCTTGGAAATCGTTCGCGAAATGCCTGGAGCGTTGCTCTTATTTCTGTCGGGTGATGGGCGTAGTCGTCGAAGATAAGAGCCCCCTTGCTTTCGTCGCGCCCTTTCGGCATAACCATGCCGCGATATTCCATCCGACGCCATGCGCCATGATATGAAGCGAGCCCCCGAAGGATGTTTTGTTTAGGGATTTTTAATAACACCCCGAGTTCATAGACGGCGAGGGCATTCGACATGTTATGGCTGCCAACTATTTTTAATACTTTTTTAATATCCCGAACGGCGTCGGCCCGCTTTGGGTCACGTAGCGAATACCAAACAACCTTTGCATGCTTCTTCTTGGCAACGGCTGCGATCTTTTTCTGGAGTGAGAAAAGATTTTTATCATCGCGGTTGAGAATCATGAAGCCGCCGCCTTGAAGATTCATCAAAAAATTCAGAAACGCATGCTTGAGGTTGCTGAACGTCTTATAAAAATCCAGATGCTCGTGATCGATGTTCGTTACGATAGCGATTTTTGGTGAATACTCTAAAAACGCTGCGCCGAAATCGTCGGCTTCGAGCACAAGGTAGCGACTTTTACCAATACGAAAATTCCGCCCATGAAGATCCTTGAGCTTCGATCCAACAAACACTGTTGGGTCAAAATCATTTTTTATGAGCAGTGAACTCGTGAGCCCAGTCGTCGTGGTCTTCCCGTGGGATCCCGTAATGGCAATCGACATGTGACCTTTTGTTATTTCTCCAAGGACGCGAGCGTAGGGGACAATGGGAATCTTTAGTCGTTTGGCCTCAAGGAGCTCAGGGTTATCCCTTGGAATTGCCCGATTATAGATTACGAGGCCCGTTTCAGGGCTCACATAGGCCTTTTTATGCCCAATTTTGACCTCTACGCCTTCTTTTGTGAGTTCTTTCGTGATAGAGCTTTGGACGGCGTCCGATCCTGAAATAAGCCATTTTGGGTCCTGCTTGGATTTCTTCCCAAGGGCCAAAAAGTAACGGGCGAGAGCGCTCATGCCGATGCCACCGATACCAACAAAATGCACTGCGTGCGTTGTGCGACGTGAAGTTTTCATAGCTTCATTATAACGCTAAATTATTGTCCAAACTTTTCTAGATAGGGAATCGGATTCACGTCGTGGCCATTCGCATCCGGTCCGCATCCATTTTTATCTTCGATCGAAAAACCCGCCGCTTCAAATACAGAAAAATGAAGATGCGGTCCGGTCTCCAAACCGGTATCGCCAATGGTCGCAAGTTCCGTTCCTTGTGAAACAGCCTCTCCGGGCTTCACGTCTATAGTGCCGAGGTGGGCGTACCACAAAAATACGTTGTCCTGCGGATCGCTCACGGCGACAAACTTTCCGAATCCGCGACCGGGACAATAGTTGTCTTGATTGCCAGTTGCGATCACCGTACCCGCGCGAGGTGAATAAATTGGTGCGCCGTAATTTGCGCCGATATCCACGCCGTTATGCCAACCGTTTACGTACCAAGAAGAGTAGGGGGTTTTGCCATAGCCCTGGGTTATATAACTCCATCCTTTGCCATTTTGGGAAAATAAACTGAAATCCACTTGCGACAAACCATTCGATATGCCTGCCGACAAACCGCCAACGCCCGAACCTGGACCGATTGGCAGATCAAAGAGACTTGGTGATGAGGCACTAACTGAAGGACTGGGTCCATTCGTGGTTGCAGCAAAAGAGTTTGACAGCTGCGCACAAAAATAATCAAAAACGCCGAACGCGACGATGACGAGAGCGATGAGTCCTATGCGTTTAGCCATGCCGAAAGATGATACGCGAGATTGTTGACCCGTGCAATGTTTTTCGTTACCATCGGGGACAGACAGCATTAAAAGGTAAATAAAGAAGAAAAGGAGCTTGTCGTTATGCCAATAACGCTTTCAAACGGCCACAAACTGGAATTTGTCGTCGCAAGTGGCGCACTCGGATTCGATGGGCGGGGATGGCTATGGGATCGGCCATTCATATGGCTTGGCCTCATTGACCCAACCCTTTTCACTATCGTTGGAAAGAGCATCACCTTCAACCCGCTGAAGGGGAACCTCCACTGGTCAAAACCGTGGGGCTGTGTTCGTTGGATCAAAGACGGGGTTGTAAACAAGGTCGGCCTCACAAATCCCGGCTTTGATGTGTGGATGAAAAAGATTGTACCCCGCATCAACTTCGACAAGATGAACTTTGTGCCGTCACTCTTTGGATCACAGGCCGAACTTCTGACCATGGTGCTCAAGTCAAATCATCTCAAAGTCGCGGCGTACGAACTAAATGTCTCGTGCCCAAATACCGACCACGCATCAGATGAAGTTGATGCGATCGTGCGGACGGTCAAAAATATCAAATGCGTGACCGATCATCCGCTCATCCTAAAACTTTCCGTCAAACAGAATTACCTCGCCATCGCAGAAGAAACGTTGGACGTTGTCGAGGCCATATCGCTAAATAGTGTTCCGTGGGATATAGCGTGCGCGGACAAACCAAGTCCTCTTGCCGGCCTTCCAGGTCCGGGAGGCGGGGGCGTTTCAGGAAAAGCAGCCCAGCACCACAACTGGAATGCAGTTAAGCTGCTCAAGCAGCGTGTGCCCAGAATGCCGGTCATCGGACCAAGTGTCTGGGACTATCCCGATGTTCTATACCTGCTCGACACCCTTCACGCCGACGCAATATCCTTCGGCGCGATCCATCTCAAGGTGCCGTTCGGGCCGGTATTGCCGACCCAATACGTGTGCAACTATCTCGAGACACAAAACCAGCATCAAAAGGAGAGATGCCTGTGCATATGACATCTGAACGGATTACGATACGCGTACCAGACGACTGGCATGCCCATTTGCGACAAAAACCCCTTATGCCATTTCTCGTCGAAATGCTTATCGATACCGGCTGGCGAGGACGTGTCGCGCTTGAACCGAATACGAACCCGCCGAGACTCACCGCGGATGAGGTGGTGTCGTACCTTGGAGAGGTTATGGAAGTTGCTGAGAATTTGTCGGGCGGGGAGAAGCTGGACTTCGTGCCTATCATGCAACTCACGGAAGCAACGACTGAAGAGATGGTGACTAAAGCCATCCTTCGGGACATCAACGTTTTCAAGGTCTATCCTTTCTCTGTGACGACGGGTTCGCATTCAGCGTACGGCGTGAAGGACTACACCAAGCTGTACCCAGCACTGGAGGTCCTCGAGAAAGGGGGAGCAGTTGTCCAGTTTCACCCCGAATCGCCCGACGTCGAAGTCGAGGGGCTCCTCAAAGAAGGTGCTTTCATTAAGACCTTGAACGAAGTCCGATCGCGTTTTCCCAAACTCAAGATTTCCGCGGAGCATGCAAGCTCCGAAGATATGATTGAGTGGGTTAGAGAACAAAATGACGGGCGCGTTATCGCAACGATCACGCCTCATCACTTGTTCCTAACCATAGATGACGTCCTCGGTTACAGCGAACGAAGTCGAGGCCTGATGTGCATCCATGAAGGCTGCAAGCCGCAAGCAAAATGGAAGCGGGATCGCGAAGTGCTTCAGGAAGCCGTCCTTTCGGGCGACTCACGCTTTGTCTGCGGCACAGACGACGCTTCGCACCTTCGCCACGGCGCCAAAGAACAGGCGCGACACGCATGCGGGGTTTTTAACCGGCCCGTCGCAATTCCATTCCTCATTTCTTTTTTTGAGGAACATGGACGTCTTGATCTTCTCGAGCCGTTCATGTCGGACCATGGACGAATGTTCTATGGCTACAAGAAGAGGGAAGACCGGATAACATTCGTCAAAAAAACCTGGATCGTGCCGCAGGCGTATCCGGTGCCTGGACTAGATGACTCGATTGTCCCGTTCAGGTTTGGCGAAAAGCTTGAGTGGCAAATCGAAGCTGATTAAGTTCAACCAGTTTGACCCGCAGAGGTTTTTATCTCTGCGGGATTTTTATTTTTTAAAATCTTTTAATAGATGGTTGCCACATTGCTGAAGGGAATAGAGCCTTTCACAAAACTATATCTGTCGCACAAGATATATTTTACGCCAGATAATGAGCTTTACAAGGCTTACAGGTCTACTTCCGTACGAACCCCAATAACCATTGAATAAATTGTTGCGTAAGACCAAGTACCCACAGGATGCCGGTTAATAGCGCCGTCATGATCTCTGAAAAATTTAAATGCGTAATACTTGAAAACCATTGGTCGAGTTCCTGCGGGCCATTTTGGAAATTGATATTTTGGAGGTTTAACGTCGGCATTGATGGCTGGCCAGTGTTTGCCGGGCCAACTACCGGCTGGTTACCTATGGAGTTTGAAAGATTATTAAAAAAGGCCGCAAAGGGCGTCAAAAGGTTTTGGAACGAACTGCTAAAGTCAAAATTGAAGGACGACGTCCCGGTGTATGGCAGTGGCACCGAACCGCTGCCATACTGGTCGGTTGAATAGGCGTACACAGGCGCCGTTGCAAATAGTCCGAGGAGGAAGATAAACGCGAGCGCTTTTAGTTTCACTCTTTCATTATATCACTCGCCAATCTACAACTTCTTGATCGCGATCGTGATACGAGCCAGAGATTCTTCTTTGCCAAGTATTTCCATAATGTCAAAAGGGTCGGGGGACGCCGACTGGCCGGAAAGGGCGACCCGCAACGGCCAGAGTACCGTTCCCCTATTTCCCGCCTGCGCAATCACGCCTGCGAGGGCTTGGGTAAAAAACTCTCTATTGAATTCAGCGGATTCAACGGCCTCAAGTGCCCGTTTGACGTCCTTGAGCGTTGCGGCAACATCTTTTTGCGAGACGTTCTTCCAAATCAACAAACTCGGTTCGTAATCAGGCAGGTGAAGAAAGAATTTTCCTCCCGTCACAAAATCTTTCAGCGTGACTGCGCGCGTCCGCTCGACGGCGATAATATTCTTAAGCATTTTTTCGTCCAACTCCTTAGCCCCCTCCCCTGCCTCGGCCTCAATAAAGGGTGCCAGTAAATCCGCGATCTCTTTTTCGCTCAATTTCTTTATATGCTCGCGATTTAAATAATTTAACTTTTCTTCGTTAAAAATTGCCCCCGATTGCTGCACGCGACTCATATCGAATCCTTTAATGATTTCATCGGCGGTGAGCACTTCTTTGTCGTCTTTAGGGTGCCAGCCGAGGAGTGCCATAAAATTCACGATGGCGCTTGGCAGATAACCTTTGTTGCGATACTCGAGGAGTGCGGTATCGGCGAAGCGTTTCGACATCTTACTCCGGTCGGGATTTAAAATGAGCGGGATGTGGGCGTATATTGGCTCTTTAAATCCAAGTGCACGCAGAAAGAGGATCTGCTTTGGCGTATTTGAGAGATGATCCTCGCCGCGAATCACGTGGCTGATTTCCATAAGTTCATCATCCACCACGACGGCAAAGTTATAGAGCGGCGTATCGAGGTTTTTTGCAATCACCTGATCACCAAACAGCGCCGCGTCGAATGTCACCTTGCCGCGGACAAGGTCTTTAAACTCAACTTTCACTTCCGGAATTTTAAAACGAATGACTTCCGCCTTTTTATCGTTCGGGGGTTCTTTGAGATTCCGGCAGTGGCCGCTGTATTTTGGTGCGAGGCCAGCATCGAGCATCGCTTGACGCTGCGCTTCCAAATCTTCTTTTGTGCAATAGCAATAATAGGCATGTCCGTCAGCGAGCAATTTTTCCAAATATTTCTTATAGATTGCGGTTCGCTCACTCTGACGATACGGACCTTCATCCCAGAGAAGACCGAGCCACTTCAAACCGTCGAGGATTTCGTCTTCATATTTTTTTTCCGATCGTTCCTTGTCGGTATCTTCGATGCGCAACACAAAAACACCGTCATTTTTCTTCGCAAAAAGCCAGTTGAAGAGCGCCGTCCTTGCGGTGCCAAAATGGAGCGAGCCCGTGGGGCTTGGCGCTATACGGACGCGAACCGGTCGATCTGTAGCGTCTGCCATAATAACTCATTGTAGCTTAGAATAGAGGTATGCCTCAACCTGATTCGTCAGGCTTCAAAAAACAACTCCCCTATCTCGCGATCGTAATTTCTGTGCTTTATGTGATCGTTCTTTTTGTGACGAATGCCACAATCGTTGGAAGTCTTTGGATTGTGCTGGGACTGCTCTTTACGGCACTCCTTGCCGTGGTTGCCTTAATCGCCGGCATGGCAGTGATCAAAGCGCTTTTTGTCGTCGCCGCAGAACTATCGCTTCTCATCTTTCTCGCGCAGGCATACTGTGATGTACCAAACCGATTGGCGCAGAACGATGCGGCACTCAAAAGTCTTTTCACCGTTGGCATTCTCTATATTGGATTTATCTTTCTTCAATCGCTTTGGGGAATCTTAAAGGCGCGCTACGAAAAAGTGCACGGCGAGAAATTTCGCTACGAGAGGACGATTCGAACGGCAGCCTATGTCATTTTTGTCGGTTTATTCCTCTGGCAGCTCTATCTGGTTGTGAGCCCTATCGTTACAAATTTGTGCGTCTATAAATAAAGCGAACCCCGCGCAAAGCGTGCGGGGTTAATGGTCGTTCATTTTACGTAGCCGGCCTGCCGAAGGAATTCCATGGCCTGCTTTTTCTTTGTTTTCGACAGCTTCATCCAAATCTGTTTGGCGACATAATCAGGATCAAGTTTGTAATGAGCACAATGCCCGGCAAAAGTTCTGAGGTCGCCGAGATCGCTCACGGTTGAATCACTGAAAACGAAAACGGCTGCCGTGGCCTGAAGCTCTGGTTGGTTACTCTTGAGATCTTCGACCGCGGACTGAATAAACCTCATCGCAAACTGCAGACTGCCCTCTTCCCCCGTCAAACTTATCGAACCCTTCAGCATAGGCTGCCAGCCCTCCCCTATCATGATGTACGTTTCAATGCCTGCCTACAATATAAAATTCCACTACTAAAATGTAAAGCTTCAATCACCGTACGACCATGGCAATAATGCCGTCTGCGATGGTTTCCGCAGCTCCGGGGATGAAAAATTTGGCCGATGCAGCTGCCATTTTCGCGTACGTGTCAGTATTTGTAAACACGGTTTTGATTTGCGAGAGAAATATTCCCGGTAACAAGTTGTTTTCTTCAATCACCACGCCGCCGCCGGCATCCGCAAATTCATAGGCGTTGATTCGCTGGTGGTCATTCGCTGACTCCATAATCGGTATGAGGATGGCAGGAATACCGAATGCTGCAACTTCGAATATGGTGCCGCCCGGACGCATAACAACGAGATCGGCTGCGGCAAAAGCAATCTGAAGGCTATCGGCTCCGTTCGGCTCGGATCCCGTGAAGTAATTGATGGCTTTATAGCGAACCAAGTCTTCTGCGGATTGACCCGCAAGCGCTGCGTTTGATAGTTTTTTGACCTCGTCAAAGTTTGCTATACCGGTTTGATGGAGTACCTGTGTGATCTTTAAAATCTCAGCAAGGTTTGCCACGATAAACTCATTAATGCGGATAGAACCTTGTGAACCGCCGATGATGAGGGTTAAAGGCTCGCCAGGTTTAAAACCGAGCGATTCCTTCGCCGCTTCTTTCGTGGACTTGCTCCGTATAAGTTCGTCACGAATCGGGGCGCCGCTCACGGTTGTTTGTGATGCGCTGAAAAATTGTGCCGCACGGGCAAAGCTCACAAAAATTTTTCGTGCAAAACGCGCTGATGCGAGATTGTTGAGTCCTGGCTGCGCGTCAGACTCGTGGATCGCGACAGGAATTCGATAGAACCATGCAGCGAGAACCACCGGAAACGCGCCAGGCCCGCCTTTTGAAAAAACAGCATCAGGCATAACAAGATACATCTGCCATAACGCCTGGATCGTGCCAATAAAAAATTTTGGAATGTCTAAAATGTTGTCGAAGGAAAAGTAACGGCGGATCTTGCCTGCGACAATCGGTCGGATCGGAATATTGCGCGCCGTAAAGAGTGGGGCGTAGGCGTCGTGCGGGCCGATGTAGGTAAATTCCGTCGTCCCGCCGAGGGCTTGCATTTTTTTCTTGAGGGCATCGGCGACGGCAAAAAGCGGATAAATGTGCCCCCCACTCCCGCCACCAGCGAGTACTACGCTAAAACCTTCTTGTGCTCGAGCCATGGTTATATTGTATCTTTTTATTATCGATATTTTGTAACATTCACAGAAACACCCATCATCGTGAGCGAGATTGCGAGAGCCGTGCCGCCATAGCTCACGAACGGCAATGGCACTCCCGTGAGCGGTATAAGTCCGGAAATCGAGGCCATATTAACAAAAGCTTGGAGCGTGATAACCATCCCGAAACCAACGAGAAGAAGCCGTCCGAATTGGTCGCCCATTCGCTTTGCGAGCCAAAACATCCTGAGGCCAAGCAATGCAAAAAGCATGGCAAGGATCGCAGCGCCGATGAATCCGAGCTCTTCGGCTGTCACGGCGTAAATGGAGTCATCGATCGGCGTCGGAAGATAATTGGTCTTCGTTGCTGATTGTCCGTAACCAACGCCTGCAAGGCCACCGGATCCGATAGCGATGAGGGCTTGATTCACTTGATAATTTTGCCCCTGGGTGTTTGCGCTGGTGTCGAGATAGCCGACGATCCGCGCCCGTCGATACGGTGTGAGATAAATAAGTCCGGCAACAACGACGCAACCGAGCACTATGATACCGATAATATATTTATAGGGAGCACCACTTACAAAATAAACGGTAAGGCCGGCACCCATCAAAATGAGCACGGTACTTGTTGCGGGTTGGAGAAAAAGCAATCCACCGACCAGGGCTGTAATAAGGAGAAACGGCACGAAGCCTGACTGGAAATCATTCGAGCGCTTGAATTTGGTGTTTGAAAGCCATGCGGCAAGATAAATAATGAAAAGAAGCTTCATAAGCTCGGATGGTTGGAAACTCAGCGGCCCAAGTTTGAGCCAACGGCTTGCGCCAAGCGCGGTTGTACCAAGCGGGGTAAAAACGGCTATGAGAAGCATCACGCCGATCAAAAGAAAGATGAAAGCAAACTTTTTCCAAGTATAAAACGGCACAACATAAGTAACGATGAAGCCGACGATGCCGATCGAAAGCCCGTATAAAATTTGATGCTCGAGATAGTAGTAGGTGTTATTGAATTGTGTCTTGCCAAGATCAGACGATGCCGACGCAAGCATCGCGAGGCCGAATACGACGAGGAGAAAAATAACGGCTATCAGAAAATAATCCGGCGTCCGGGCGACACGCCGAGGAGTATGGCTGGCCATTATTTCGGCATGGGATGGCGCAGCGCCTTCCCAGAAAGCGTCCCTTTGTATTGGCCGTCTTGCATAGCAAGCACGCCGTTCACGATGGTGAATTTTATTTCACTTCCACGGAAGCAGGTGAGGTCGGCAAAATTACCTTCTTTTATCTCTCCCCTATTGTCGAGGTTAAACATCCGGGCGGGCTCAGATGTTATTTTGCGAATACCATCCTCAAGCGGCATGATATTTTTCTCTTGGACAAGCGACAAAAACTTTGTGAACGTTGAGCTTGTCCTTTCTGACTTCAAGCGCCGTTCATGACTGAAATCAAAACTCGGCGCATTCGAAGCAATAAAGCTCCTCTTGCTTACAAGAGCTTTCATAAGGAGCGCCTCGTTGATATTTTTATAAAGCACGGTACCACGCATGCTAAGAACACTCATAAGACGCAGAAGCGCCTCGCGCCCATCGCTCAGATTATAAAGCTGCTTAATTTCTGTTAGAGATTTGCCGACCAGAAACTCTCCGCCCGGAGCTTGTGCAACAAAAAAATTTGCTTCGTCGATCGGCGGCATATCTTTAATCATCTTCCCGGTAAGCCATGGATCCTTGAGGTTCGCAAGCATCACGTCGTAGCCACCATCTTGAGCCCATCGCGGTAAAAAAGTATAAATCGGATTCATCGTTGAAAGCGATGGGTAGACGTCAAAGCGAAAATCGAAACCTTGCGGAAGCGCCTCAATGGATTGCAATGCCCGTTCGTATTCTTTTTCATGGCCGCGAATCGGGACAAAGTGACTAATGACCGTTTTTACGTCGGTGTCTTCTACTAACGTGACCGCCTCCTGGACAGCAGCCTCCAGGCCGTCTTCAACGTCGCGCAGATGCGTGGCATAAACGCCGTTAAATCTTTTGACATAATCAGCAAGCGTTTTGAGTTCGGCGTACGGAGTCTTGTGCGCATGCACATACGCTAAACCAGTTGAGAGGCCGAAGCCTCCTTCTGTGAGGGCGGTCATGAATGTTTCCGTAAATACATTCATCTCGCTCTTGGTAAGGTCGCGAATTGATTCGCCGAGGATTGCCCGTCGAATCGTCGAGTGTCCAATGAGTGTCCCGAAATTCACCCCAAGGGGATGTTTATCGATTGCCACGAGGAGTTCTGCCACACTATGCCAGTCCACGTTGGTGCGGTCGGTGTTCCCCCATTTCCGCAATGACTCAAGGCCGCCGTACATAAGCGGAGCCAGTGAACTGCCGCACATGCCGCCCATGATTGTTGTCACACCCTGCCTTAAAAAATCTTCCTGACTCGGATATTCAAAGAGCGTCAAATAATGGTCTGAGTCGGTGTCGACGTCTATGAACCCCGGGCTGAGATATGCGCCCTGGCCGTCGAGCACTACATCCGCAGGTTTATTCGAAAAATTGCCGATCGCCGAGATACGATCGCCGCTCACAAAAACATCGGTCGGTTCCAAAAGCGTTCTATTGCCGCCCACAACGTGGACGTTCTTCACGAGGAGCGTCATATCTTCAATTATATCATCTGATACTGAGTTCCAGTCCGGCTTGCTCAATATCCGCACTGCGTGCGCTATCATTGTTCGGCGCCAACACATCGATTTCGTTGACTTTATACCGCAGGCAATCTCCCGCTCCAAGCGTTATCATGGGTATGTGCTGGGCCGCGAGGCGCGCCATAAGCGCAGCCCAAGAAGAAACATCAGAGCCGTTGTCCGGCGCATCTCGCCCGTTGTAAAAAAATGCGCCGACGCGGAAATGGTCGAGAATCGTTTGTAGGCCTCCAAAATAGCGGCTGACTGGAGCTGTTATGATGACGGCATCGAGATACGTGGCGCCCTGAGGCATCACCCGTTGCAGATTGAGCGAGGTTTCACTGTTTGCGCCAGCATTTACGAGCACGGTTACGCCCCCGGGGAAGATAACCAGATTTGGATCGCCCGGCTTTGCTACTTTTGCAGAAGATAGATTATAGGAGTGCAAGGACGGGACCTTCATATTGTGGAATAACGACCACCAAATCGCTCCGTCAACAATGAGCAGCGCGCACATCACAAAAACACTCAGGGGGTGGATTGTTTTTATTTTTGTGGGAAGACTACTCGTCTTCATAAAAATAAAATAGGAATATGGCGAGCGCAGCATAATAGAGGGCGACAACAAGAGGAATGCCAAACGAAATAGGAAACGGGATGACGACAAAAGAAAACAAGCGAATTACAAAAAGTTCATAGCGTAGGATGATCCCGCCGATCATGGCGATACTCCACGCCGTACCAACCGAAAGAAAACTGCATGCCGCGAGTATTGCCCCAAGGCCCAGGGTATATGGCGTCGCAAGAAACATGAGAAGATTCGACGCGATCGAGGTTATAGGGAACTGTCCGTTGGCATTGCTCACCAACGGAACCATCGGCGCAAGCACGGCGAGCGTGGTGATCACACCTTCTCGCCAGCCTAAAAATCCCTCATCATCGTATCCCCACCATCGCTTGAAAGGTTTTTGGAGATATGTGATACCCAAAATACTGAGACATGAAAGTTGGAAACCCGCGTCACCCATGAGCATCGTCGGGTCGCCGAGTAGCATGATGAGTGCCGTAAAAATTATTGCATTGCGCCTGTCAACCTGACGGCCGCTTTCTTTTGCAATAAGTGCAATTGCTGCCATGATGCCAGCGCGCATCGCCGAAGCCACAAGGCCAGCCATGAGCACAAAACACGCGACGAGGCCAAGCGATATAAAAAAGGTTATCCGTCGTGAGAAAAAATTTTCGCATAGGATGGCGGCGAGCGCCGTCACGGCTGCAATTTTATATCCATACATCGAAAGGATGTATGACGTGCCGGACGCTTCCATTTCATTTTTAAGGACATCACTCACGCCAGAACTCCCGCCAAACGTGACACCACCCAAAATAGCCGCCTGGTCAGGTGGTAAGAATTTTTGATATTGGCCTATAATCGCTTCCTTGAAGTTGATGAGGTCTTCTCGCAGCCAAAAGCCTCGATGGTGCGCGATGATTGAAATTTTTGGCGACGCTATAAGCGGATCCCCTCCTGGTGCATCTGGCTCATCAAGTAAGCCGCCGATTTCAAGAAGATCGCCGTAACGGAACCCGCTATTCGGCGCCGCAAGCACAAAAATGCTGTGCGAGCGCCATGGATCAACGGTAAACGTCTCGTAATTTCCCGATTCCTTGGGCTCATCCGCAACGACTGCCGTGAAGAATATTTCTTTATTAAACGGGAGCGTGAGCGTGTGCTCGTCACGGGCGAGATACCATTGATAATATAGTGCACCGAAGAGCAGCACGGCGAGGACAGCAGCCGTTTCTTTCCAAAGGAAACAACGAGCAATGTAATGAGCGCTGATAAGTATAAGAGCACACAACGCCACCACAACGAACAAGTTCCATGCAAGGCTCGCAGCAAAAATTCCCACGATAAACGCAAGTGCAATGCCAAAAGCAAAATCCGGGATCGGTAGGCGTCTTGCCATCCGGTCAGAATACCGTATGACAGATTAAAACAATCTAAAAAATCAATGCCGACGGCGCCACTCCTCTATCTTCTTATGATCCCCTGACAAGAGGACCTTAGGAACCGGCCACTTCTGGCCTTTCCCCGGGGAGAAAACCTCCGGCCGGGTGTACGCAGGATAGGAACCTTTAAAATCTTCCAGTGATTCATGTTTTCCCAAGAACCCAGGAATAAAACGGGCTACTGATTCCATGAGTACGAGCGCCGGCAATTCGCCCCCGCTCAATACATAGTCGCCAATCGAAATTTCTTCGTCGGCTATGTGCGCGGCGACTCGTTCATCCACGCCTTCGTAGCGACCGCAGATCATGATGAGGCGATCATAGCTCGCAAGGCGTTTTGCAACGGTTGCGTTTAACTTCTTCCCACGCAACGAAAATAATACTATTCGGGTTTTCTTACGATCGTTTTTTCTTTTCAATGTTACAATAGCTTTTGCAATCGGTTGAACCTGCAAAACCATGCCGGGTCCCCCGCCGAACGGCCGGTCGTCAACTTTCTGATGCTTGTCGTTGGTGAAATCACGGATGTTATGTGCCCACACAGAAACAAGACCGTTCTTTTGGGCCCGCTTAAAAAGTGATTCCTTGAGATATGAATCAAATATATCGGGGAATATTGTGAGGATATCAAACTCCTTCGCCATCGTTTTCGTTTTGTCGCTTAAGGGATTCACTGATCGCCCGCCGGAGGGCGTCGATGTCCACGTTCGGCTTTGGGACTCGTTTTGGCTCTGTTATCTCTTCTTTGTGTCGAATCGGTGGTGGTGTGGGTCGCGGTCGAGATATAGGCGCTGATTCTGGCTGTGACTTACCTTCTTCGGCTGGGACTTGCATCTGCAGTTGCGGCTGGGGCTGGGCTTGCTGCGGCCTGGCTTGCGATTGTTGCATCTGTGGCATACGCCGTTCGGGCCGATCGTTATATGGTCGATTCTGCTGCGATCCCCCGGGCGCACGAGGCATACGCGCCGGCATATCAGTCCTAAGAGCGCTCGAAAGCGGTTGCTCGTTACGCCGGCCAATTTTCTCTTGGATCACGACATCGCTCTGCGTTTCCCACTCACCAGCAATTTTCGCCTCGACGACACTCCGCGGCGTACCATATTTTTGACGCGAATTCGCGATAATCACATCTCGATGAGAAACGAGTGGCAACTTCGGAGGCGGCAAGGTTGTTGCGGAGAATGGACGAGACGAAACGCCGTCAATCATTAATTTTAAGTAAATATTTGTCTTTGAAAGATTTACGAGGTCCTGCTGTTCAAATTCCGGCGTGAATTCCGGCTCCAAAAATTCCGCATCCGGGGCGCCAACGCGGAAACTGATGATCGTGCCGACGTTGCCAAAAACTGCGTCGCGCACTTTGGTGTTGCCCTCAGAAAGCACGAGCTGGCCAATATATTGATGGGCGAGAACCAGACTGAGTCGATATTTGCGCGCTTCAGCCAAAATGTTTGCAAAGGAATCCGTGGCAAAGTTCTGAAACTCGTCGACGTACAAGAAAAAGTCGCGAAGTTTTTCTTCGGGGGTGTCGGCGCGCGACATGGCGGCAAGCTGCATACGCGCGATCATCATCGCGCCAAGCAAAGCAGAATTGTCTTCGCCGATTTTCCCTTTCGAAAGATTGACGATCAAAATTTTCCCTGAATCCATAATCTCACGCATATTCACCGTTGAGCGCGACTGGCCAAGAATATTGCGGATGAGCGGATTTGAAACGAATTGCCCAACTTTGTTTTGGATGGCTGCGAGCGCTTCGGTTTCAAGCCGCTGCGAATAGCGCGCAAACTCATTTTGCCAGAAGGCTTTAATGACTGGGTCGTGCAGGTTGCTTACGATTTTCTTGCGATATTCCGGCTCTGCAAACATACGAAGCACCCCAAGCACCGTTGAACCGGGGAATTCAAGGAGCGCAAGGAGTGTGTTATTTAAAATATATTCCATACGGGCGGACCATGCATCCACCCATATCTTTTTGAAAACGCCCATGAGGCCCGATGCCACAAGGTGGCGGAATTGCGTACCGACCTGTTCCATAGGGTTGAATGCTATCGGAAATTCCATATCCGATGGATCAAAATAGATCACGTCGTCAAGGCGCTCTTCGGGAATAAAGTCGAGTAATTTTTCCGCGGAAGATCCGTGTGGATCGATGAATGCCATGCCCTTCCCCGCTTGAATGTCCGCGACCGCCATGTTTTCGAGGAGCGTCGACTTGCCCACGCCAGTCTTTCCGATCACGTAAACATGACGTCGCCGATCATCAAGTTTGATACCAAATTTTTCTTCGCGATTGCCGCGATAGTTGTGGTAGCCGATCGGCGTAATATCTTTGTTTGGATCGTAGGCCATGATTATGGTTCTTCAATGATAGGAAGCGAAGCCGGCGGGCTGCCTTTGCGTGATTCGATTTTTTCCAGTTCGGACGTTGAAACGGTGGCGATCGGGAAATGGAAAATCGTTGCAAGCTCTTCAATGTTGAGGATGGCCGTCGGACCATGCAGGATATTGCGATAATGTTCATATAAAAGACGCTTTCGGAATTGGAGGCGTGTCTTTTTGAATAACCCTTTCACTGCATAGCCGGCGGTCGTCGTGGTTTTCTCCGGCTTCAATTGATTCATATAGGGTGAATTGAATTGCCGCATGTAACCATGGAGAGACATCACCTGGCCCGAGTCCGGCGGCGCGATATTTTTTTCGCTTATAATGACGAAGCGTACTGTGGTCTCGAATGCTAATTTTTGGATTTTTTTCTGTACACCGGCGGCCCATTCTTGTTCATGCGCCGGAAGGACCGTTCGGATGTTAGGTTTTTTTTCTTTTTCTTCTTCGCCTTCATGCTCCCCGGGGTGCACGAAAGGAGCCCGAACCGCTTCGGCAAATGTAAAACCAAGGTCAACCTTTGGGAACCAGCCACTTTTATGCTCCTCCTCGCCGTAGCCATGCAAAGCATTGATGGCCTCGGCTCCCTCTTTTTTAAAATCATCCCCCGTCGGGCGAATGAGTAATTGATACCAAATTTGTTCACCCTCATCGAGCTTCGACATTATTTCCATGAGACCGGCTATCGGATCAACGCGACGCTCTTCAACCGGATCCTCAAATGAAAGATAGGTGCGGATTGGAACATAGCCAGGATCGCGCAATACTTCTTCAAAACCAGACAAGTCGAAGTTACGGTTTGGAATGACCTTCGGCATTTCATCCAAATAATCCTGAGCTTCCGAAATTTCTGCTTCAGGGTATTGGCCATAGATGGCGGATTCCATCATGTTACGGAATTCGTCCGGTACGCGAAGATAAAAATGAGTTTCTCCGCTTCGTGCGATAAGCTCAAATGACATCCAGAACTCATCCATACCCTGAATGTTGCGTTGGATCCAGCTATACCCGTATGAATATGGTGCATGCGCGGCGGCAAAAATTTGCTCCATCGCCCGCGGCGTTTTCAAAATATTCTTTGGAACTTTAATTTCAAGCAACACCCAGTGAATGTTATGGATCCACTGATGATGCAGATAGAGATGCCAGGACTCCCAGAAAACGATGATGGCGATGATGGGCACGACGATCCACCAGACCGCTTCCCATACCGTCCAGATGCTTCCGAAGACCCCTGTAACAGGGCCCGGCAATGGTGGCAATGAAAAGAAATTAGACATAAATCACTATACTAAGCATACCAAGTTTTCAAAATTGCGAGAACTAAAACGACCGCAAGCCGCGGTTATGATTCACGGACGCGATACCGGCCATCCGGCATTCGCTCGAAGTAATTCTTGTTTTGTAAGTTGATGAGGATGGTGTTCGGCTTGAAAAAACGCTCTTCGTTCACGCGGGTCACAACATCCGTCGGACGCAACGGCCCACGATGCTTCAAAATCCTTGCGATCACCTGGCGCGCGGTGCCCGGTTCATAACCGTGTTCGCGCAAACCATACATACCACGGCCGACAAGAACAAAACGATTATCTTTAATAAGTTCGTTGTGCACGGTTGGCGCAAGCGCTTCTTGTTCATCAAAGCCAACTTGATTAATGTTTTTTGCGATATCTTCAAAATGCAACGGTTCAGCCTTCTTCTTCAAGACAAGGTAAATTTTATCACGCACGGTCGCCGGACTGATTTCAGGCCATTCGCGAAGTCCCATGTCCCCATACGGATTCTTGTGAAGCTTCTTCGATATGGCGAGGTAGTTTTCCGCAACGCCCTGGCTTGTGGACTTGGTCTTCAAGAAAGAAGCGAGCTGGACGTGATACGACTCGGAGAGAACTTTCTCTTTGCGGTTCTTCAAGAAATTAACCCAACCATCAACAAAACTTTGGGCTGATTTCATATCTTTTTCGCTCACGTAATAGAACGGATGATAATTTTCGTCTTCACGGTATAAATTGAAAACACCCGTCGCTTCAGCGAGGAAATCGAGGTGTGATTCGCGGATGCCATTCGCAAGCGTGGAAGCAAACTGGGCAACGTCGGCCTTCTTGGCCACGCCCCCCTTGCTCGCGATAAACTTTTTGATGCGCTCAAGCATGGCGACCGCTTCATCGTTCTTGCTCATATTGGCTTTGACGAGGGAGATCGCGCCATTTTCAATTTGGCGCACGCGTTCGCGGGTAACGTGCATTCGCTCACCAATCGCAGCCAACGTTTCACCGTTATCCCCTTTCTCTAGGCCAAAACGGGCGGAAATAACCTCCTTTTGGCGAGGATTGAGATCCGCAAGCGCGCTATTAATAATCTTGGATATAGACGGCATTGGATGTTTATTTTCTTATAGTATATACAATATTACACTATAATGCAAGGCCTGTCAACAAGACGCTACTTGATATCCTTGGGAGCGATAAGAACGAGGGCTGGACTCGCAATAAATATTGATGAATAAATACCGGTCGTCACACCGACAAGCAATGTCAAAACGAAGTACTGAAGGTCGACGGGGCCCACAAAATACAATGCGAGAAGCACGAGAATAAGCGTGAGCGATGTGTTCACTGAACGCGCGATGCTCTGATTCACGCTGTCGTTCACGATTTTTTGGAACGGCTCCCTGCCTCGTTGCTTGAGCAGATTTTCACGAATACGGTCAAAGACAACGATCGTGTCGTGCACCGAGAAGCCCATCACCACGAGTAAGGCAACAATGAAATCGCTATCGATTTGCACGCCGCGGAAGTGGCCAAGGATCGCGAGCAAACCAGCCGGGATGGATACGTCGTGGAACAACGTGAGCAGCGTGATCCATCCATACTGCCACGAACTGATCGGCCGTGATGCCTTGCGGAATGCAAACGCGATATAGATTGAAATACCAATGAGCACCAGAATGATTGCGATAATAGCGTTATAGAGGAGATTGCCGCCAATCGAAGGACTGATCGATTCAAAATTTAATTCTTGGAATGATGGCCATGTGCTTTGCAAAATCTTGAGATACTGCTGGTGGGTCGTCTCGTCGATCGTATTGAAGCTTGCGAGGAATTCTTGGTTAGTCGAATCGTAGGTCACTTGAGCGCCATCCACATGGAGGGTATTCGTGAATACATTCTGGACATCGGTGAGCGACGGTTGATTGACTGGCACCTTGAACTCCCAGAGCGAGCCTCCAGCAAATTCGGCGCTCAACTGGAATCGATACGTTGCAATAGCGATGATGGCGAGGCCGACGAGGATTGTCGACAAGGCAAACCATATTTTTTTCCGGCCAACGATATTAAGCATGTTGAGGTTGTGGTTGTGGTTTTGCTTTATCTTTCAAAAATACCCGCAAGAAAAGCCGCGTAGTTGTGATGGCGCTGAATAAGCTCACAATAACACCGATAAGAAGCGTGAGCGCAAAGCCGCGAACGAACTCAGAAGTGAAGAAGTACAAAATGGCTGCCGTGATCGCAGTCGACATATTCGAATCACGGATCGATGGCCACGCCCGGCGGAAGCCTTCTTCGATTGCCGAAGCCTTCGGTAATCCCCGCTTCAATTCTTCTTTGATCCTTTCGAATATAAGAATGTTGGCATCAACCGCCATACCAATCGTGAGAATAAAACCAGCCAAGCCGGCGAGCGTCATGGTGACGCCAAAAAGCTTGAAGATGCCGAGGGTGAGCGCAATGTAAATGACAAGCGCCATGGCTGCGAACAAGCCCAGCAAGCGATAGTAGAAAAGCATAAAAAGAATAACGAGGAGCGTGCCGATGATACCCGCAAGAATAACTTTCTTTAATGAGTCAGTTCCGAGGGTCGCACTCACCGTCTGTTGGCTGATAAGCGAGATAGGTGCGGGTAAAGCTCCTGCATTAAAACGGCTCACGAGGTCTTGAGCCTCGGCAACCGTGAAACTACCGGTGATAACGGCCGAACCATTCGTGATGGCGCTTTGAACCGTCGGCGCTTCAAGGAGTTGGTTGTCGAGAAAGATGGCGAGCGGCTTGCCGATATTCGCGGTGGTTATTTCGCCGAAGATTTGGGCCCCTTCGGTGTTGAAATTAATTTGCACTTGCGGGGCGCCGGTCGTGGGATCAAAAACGAGTGATGCCCCGGTAATATATTGGCCGGTAAGATTCGTGTACACGTATTGCGTTCCCGAAGCCGTCTGGTCAACTTCACGGAAGTCGAGGGTTGGCGTCTGGCCAATTTCGTTGATGGCGTCGGTGAGATCATTCACGCCCGCGAGGTCAATGTAGAGCTGCGCTTGGTTGCCATTTTGAGAGGTGTAAATATCCGGTTCGCTCACGCCGTAGAGGTTGATGCGCTGCTCGATCACACCGCGCAAGCCTGCGACGACGGACGCTTGGTCGGTTGAAGAGACGTTCGATAAGTCGATTTGGTAAACCAAGTGACTGCCCCCGACCAAATCGAGGCCAAGTTTCCACGGTTCGTATTGTCTACCAATCCATTTTGGATATACAAAAAAACCGGCGACAATCGCCACGATCACAATTATTCCGAGATAGAGACCAGGGTGCCGTCTCATTGGGAATCACTATAGCAAATTCAAAAAAAAAGGAAAGGGCGTTGACCAACAATAACAATCAGGATATAATCCGCACAGCTTGAATAAAATTCATCTTTGGAGGTGGCTGCTATGGACGATCATCGCAAAGGCGAAGATCGACGAACTCCCACATACGAGGGAGAACTTGTGCGCCTTCAGAGAATGTATGCAGGCGCAAACGATCGAAGAAAAGGCGGCGACAGAAGGGTGGGTAGTTTTCATAGAAAATTTCTTGACGCCCATTCGCTCCTTGAAAAATTATTCACCGAAATCGAATGCCTGCTTTTCACGGTCAACGGGGACCCAGATAGCATCGCTGCTGAGTTCCACTACCGGGAGATCGACCGACTCGCCTCTGATCTTCGTGAACTAACCAGTTTCCTCAGGTCGCTCATAAGGTCGTCGGACAGCAAACGAGAGGGATCTCTAGTTCGGAAACGAACAGCCCTCGTGAATGCACTCGATCGATGGGCTGAAGCATCCACGCTTGCCGCAACGAATGTGTACCGGCCGATACTCGAAGAAGAATCGCTCAAGTTAGCCACTGACGAGAATACTGACGCATCAACGCCCTGACAAAGTTATCCAAGACCTTGTCGGGGCTTTTTTGTGCGCGGAGTACTGGACTCAGTTCGAACCTACCTCCAGAAAATGAGCTTTGATGAGTTATCCTACTAACCTAGTTCCCGTAACCTTATAGCCTCCTCCCGGCCATTCCCATTCTGCGGAAAAATTATTTCCGCTGGGGTCGAAAACGCTCTTCATGTGATTGTCGGAATCCTTATGACCGAACCAGATCGTGAGAATATTGTCGGTAAGTTCATAAACGTAATCGAGCGTCAGGCCATCAAGAGAGCTGTAAAAGCGACTCCATATTTCTTTGCTCGGTCGTTCATTGGGCTGCTTCATATGACCAATGATTTCGATGCCTTTTATTTTTCTCCCGCCGTATTGTAGATCAACATGTTGCACGAGAAAGAGTCCGCCTTCCATCCATTCATATTTGATTTGGCCCTGCGCATCACCCGATACTTTCCATGTACCGACCAATCGATCAAGAGTCTTAATATCTGAATCCGTCATTTCTATTTTCATCATAAATATATTTTAGCAAAATGGAGCTGCAATTGTGCGGTGTATTACCTTTAACGCGTTAGACGGATTTTGTGCGCGGGGTAGTGGACGAAGTTCGAACCTATTTTTTAACCGATACTCCCACTGTCGCTTGACTATTGACCACCCTGGTTGTTATATTCTGCTCAGCTCCATAAGGAGATATGCTTATGCAAAAAACCACAGCTCGAGTTGTCATCAAAATCGTAGCCAGTCGTCCGGGAAAAAAGAGTGTCCCCTCGCGATCTCTTCCGAAGATTAGGCAAGTCGTATCCGCGCAAATCTCCAAAATTGAGAAAGCGCTCAAAAATGCCGGCTTTGAACCGAGCGTTGCTATTGTGGGTTGGTAGCACATGCTCACTTCCGCTTGACCCTCGTTAAGGGTCGTTTTTATTTTCTCCTGTGCGCGGGACAGGATTTGAACCTGCAAGCCCTTACGGGCGTCACCACCTCAAGGTGATGCGTCTGCCAATTTCGCCACCCGCGCATATATAAAGCACTTCGGGATTATAATACAGCTTTGGCAATAATTTCAATGAAAGAGCCGCTATGCTACACTTAGAGGTAGTTGTTTTTCTGTTTGATTCGAGCTTCACAAGGAGCCCAAACGATGAGAACCAGGCTTTGGCTCTCACTCTGGCTCGCTGCACTCGCGATTGTTGTTGTAGTAATGTCGCCAGGTACCGCGAACCTGAATCGTTCTCCAATCACAACACCCGTTGCCGCCACAGCACACGCTCCTCCCTTTGATCCGTTTGCACCGTCCGCCGCCTTCGCAGCCATCGATATGATGCGCGGGCAGCATCGCCCCGACCTCGAAGCACTGAAGACCTCGTGCGACCTCGCACGATCCCCGACTGGTCAGGCTGTTCTTCAAAAGTTCAACGTCATCTATGCACCGCAATTCGGTTGTGGTCGTTCGACGGCCGCCAAATCCTTTCAGCTAAGGATCTAACCTCGAACGCAGCCGCACCAAAAACCCCAGTCTTCGGACCGGGGTTTTTTACTTTTTTGGATCGTGAAATGAGACTAGAGCGATACGTCGAGCTTCTGGCGGATGCGCGCACCCGAAATCTTACGGACGAAATAGAGCTTTGAACGATGGATTTTCTTTGGACTTGAAACGATTTCCGCTTTTACAATTGCAGGCGAATGAATTGGATACACTTTTTCCACGCCGACGCCTGCGAGCACGGTACGCACGGTGAACGTGGCACCCGGCTCGGAGCCGTGTTTGCGTGCAATGACGAGGCCGGTGAATGGGGTCTTGCCCTCATAGACACGAACCTTCGCGCCGGGACGGATTTGTTTTTGGATGTCTTCGCTGATCATGATGAAATTATTGTACGAGTGATTTTATTTTGCCGACGAGGTCATCGATCGATACTTTTACCTTTACAAAATATTCTTTGGCGCCCAACTGCTTGGCCTTTTCGATGTCTGAATCTTGGGCCAAGTTACTGAGGATGATCGACGGGGATGGTGGCCAATCCCGGCGTGATGGAAACAGTCTGCAAAAGCTCGAAGCCTGTGACCTTTGGCATGATGAGGTCGAGAATGATGAGATTGGGAGGCGAATCCCGCCGCAGCGTCTCGAGTGCCTCTTCGCCGTCAAATGCTTGAACAACGACGAAACCTTCTTTTTCAAGACGCGCCTTAACGAGGGTCGACAAGAAACGGTCGTCCTCAATCACCATAACCTTTTTTGATTCATCTGCCATAAGCTTTATTTTACCACATGCAAAGAGCTTTTTAGTTGTCCCAACGCTAACCCATTGCGCGAACGCAATGTTCGACTTAACTATTTTTAAGATAGTTTAATTGATCCACGCACAGCTTCCGCTACGCGTGCCTTGTTACGACTTAGCCCATGTCACCGATCTTAGATTGATCCCACGTGAGTGAGATTTCACCTATTACCGGCTCCCTTGGCTTGACGGGCAGTGAGTACAGGACTCGAGAACGTATTCACCGCAGCGTGGCTGATCTGCGATTACTAGCGATTCCGGCTTCATGGGGGCAGGTTTCAGCCTCCAATCCGAACTGGGGCCACGTTTGATGGGATTAGCTCCCCCTTGCGGGTTGGCAACCCATTGTCGCGGCCATTGTAACACGAGTGTAGCCCAAGGCATCAAAGGGCCATGCGGATTTGACGTCATCCCCTCCTTCCTCCCAGCACGAAGATCACAATCATTTGATTCCGATCTTTGTGCTGGGCAGTTTCACGCGACACTTGTAACGCGTAATAGGGGTTGCGCTCGTTACCCCACTTAAGGGAACAGTTCAAACCACGAGCTGACGACAACCATGCAGCACCTGCGTATACTGTCCTTGTGAGAAGGGCAATGTTTCCATCACCCGTCGACATACATTTCAAGCCTTGGTAAGGTTCCTCGCTTACTGTCGAATTAAACCTCATGTTCCACCGCTTGTGCGAGTCCCCGTCTATTCCTTTGAGTTTTAATCTTGCGATCGTACTTCCCAGGCGGTCTGTTTAACGCGTTAGCTACGGCACTCCGAGGGTCGATACTCGAAACACCAAACAGACATCGTTTAGGGCGTGGACTACAAGGGTATCTAATCCTTTTTGCTCCCCACGCTTTCGCATCTCAGAGTCAGGAAGGTCCCAGTGCACTGCCTTCGCCTTTGGTGTTCCCCACGATATCAACGGATTTCACCCCTACACCGTGAGTTCCATGCACCTCTAACCTCCTCTAGTTCTGTCGTATCTCCTGCGATTCCAGGGTTAGGCCCTGGGCTTTAACAGAAGACGCACAAAACCTCCTACACGCGCTTTACGCCCAATAAATCCGGATAACGCTTGAGGTCTACGTTTTACCGCTGGTGCTGGCACGTAGTTACCCACCTCTTTCCATACAGCACTCATTTACATTGTTACTGTACTACCGCAGTTTACGACCCGAAGGCCTTCATCCTGCACGCGGCGTCGCTCGATCAGGCTTTCGCCCATTGTCGAATATTCTCGACTGCTGCCACCCGTAGGTGTACGGACCGTGTCTCAGTTCCGTCGTTGGGGGTCAGGCTCTCACCTCCCCTACCGGTCATAGCCTTGGTAAGCCGTTACCTCACCAACTAGCTGATCGGACCTAGGCCGATCTCGAAGCGTCTTGCGACTTTCGTCTTGCGACAATATTGAGAATTACCCCGCCTTTCGGCGAGCTGTGCCCATCTTCGAGGTACGTACCAAGGTGTTACTAACTCGTTCGCCGCTCCCTATCAGTATTGCTACTAATAGATCGCTCGACTTGCATGCCTTATCCACGCCGCCAGCGTTCATCCTGGACCAGGATCAAATCCTCTGAAAAAAGATTTGAACTTACATTCAAACCCTCTATAGAGGGGTTCGAATGAATATCATGCGACATTTTGAAAAACGTCGCCAAAAGAATTCTTGGGACAACTAAAAAACTCTCTACTGCTATTCAGTTGTAAATGATCGTTCAGTGGCCGCTTTTACAGCCGAGTTCCATTGTAACAAACACCCGAAGGATGTCAACCACAATAAAAATGCGCCCGCACGTGGTTGTGCGGGCGAAACCCAAATCTTAATCGTCGTCTTCGGTATCGATGTGTCCATTTACCGTATCGCACAACGTGTTTGCGTCCCAAGCAGCCGCCTTCAATTCCTTTAACACCTTTCCGCGGTCCCCCGAGTCACTGAGGTCGGCTTCGCCGAGCGTCATACGCAACTCCTGGATGCGCTTGTCGATGGCTTTCTTGTCATCGATGCAAGCAGTGCTCGATCGAGGAACATCCTTGATCTCAGGAAATCTGCTAGGAAAATCTTTGGCGGCCCTTTCATTCGATCGCCTTGCGAACGAGACTATGCCGACAATAATCAGTATCGTGGCGATGACAAGCATTTGCAAAAGCAAATGCCCTGAGGCCCTCTTTTGCATCCTGCACCTCCGTTCAATGTTGGGTTGGTACTACCACTTCTACGCGCAGTGTAGGTTTTGACAATTAAAAAATCAAGAGCTATAATTATTTCCATTATGAAAACCGATATCCATCCAACCTATTTCCCCGAAGCAAAAGTCATCTGCGCCTGCGGCAATTCTTTTGTGACCGGTGCGACGAAAGCCGAAATCCGCGTGGAAATCTGTTCTAGGTGTCATCCTTTTTATACCGGCGAAGAAAAACTCATCGACACCGCTGGACGCGTTGAGAAATTTAAGAGCCGTCGAGCAAAAGCTGTTGAGCCGAAGCCAAAGAAAGTGCGCGTGAAGAAACAGCAATAATTGACTAGCTTCCGCACAAAAAAAGGCCGCCCGCGTTGGGCGGTTTTTTTTGGAAAAGTTATTGACAATGCGGCTAAAGTATGATACTCTCTCCGCACTGCGTGATCCGTCAAAAACGTCTCGCAGAAGCGTACTATCTATGGTGCGCTAGCACTCTTCACAATTCAAAATCAGAGAGGTTACCCGCATGACACAGGTGGATAAGTCTGAGGTGAAGTCCTACGCCAACCTTGCGATGCTTGCAAGCATCGCGTCGGCTCTCGTCACGATCTTCTATTATGGGAAGATGAAGAGTTATCCCTGGGACTATGCACTAGTCGCGGGCGCAATAGCTTTCGTCTTGGCATTCATCATCACTACGGCAAACGGGGCGCTTATGAGCCCCGTCCGCAAAAACCCAGCTGCGCAATCCAAGGAAAAAGTCTTTCGCATTCTGAACGGACATTTGTTTGATCCGACTGAAGACGAGTTTAAGGAATTCTGTTGCAGGAAAGAGATTTCTCTGCAGCTGATCTACGTCGTCCTCTGGAAAGAAGGGCTCGCCTTCGAAGCAACGGGCTGCTACTTTAGCAAAACAACCCATGCCAAGATCATCACCGCCGCCCAAAACAATGGCGATGCGGTGATATTCGAAAAGCGACACCAGATGTTGAGTTCGCTATTCGACGCCAAAAAGATTGAGCCTGTCGAAGTTGTTTTTGCAAAGCAGGCGCAATGATTTTCGTTCAACACTATCAGTAAAAAGCTCTGAAAAACTTGTTTGCGTTTCTCTTGTGTAGTGGACTGCAGAAGCAGCCGCATGAAGCAATAGGACAAAACAATGTACAGCTATCAGAACATCGATCATTGTCGCGTAGTGGACCATACTGTGGCCGCATGAAGCGAATGTGAGAAATGTGATGCAGTTGTCGGAGCCCTCGAATCCAACGAAGGAGAATGGTCATGAAAGAAATATTGAGAGACGAACAAGCGACGACCATCGTGCAGGATTCCCCGGCTACCGGAAGGAAGATTCTGCTCGCATTGCTATTCGTGGTCGCCTGCGCTCTCTTTTTCTTAGCTGGACGGTATTGGTTCCCAAACGTCCCAGCGAAAGAGAGCATCCAGTCACCGCAAAAAACGGTGACCAACCCGGCACCTGCTCTATCGCCAACACCAACGCCAGCTCCAGCGGACGAAGTGAAATACGACGGCAAAAACTTCGAAGTGCCATCGATCGCTCATCCTCAGGAGTACAGCGTTTCACAACTCGCGAAAGACGCTTATGGCAACGGTTATCCCGAAGCCACTGCGTATCTTGCGAACCATGTGAAAGTGAATGGCTCGGTAGGTATCGCCGCGAAGAACATGTGGCTCTACGCAGGGTCGGTATTACAGCTTCCCTGCGCGATCAAAGTTGGAAAACGTGAACTGAAACTGAAGCAACGAATCTTCACAATGAAATTCGGAGCTCCGGCGTCGTCTCGCGCGATCCAGCCACTGAAACCGAGCGGGCAAGTTTCGCCGATCCCAACCGCAACGGCAAACCAAGAAGCAACGGATATCCAAGCGCCAGCTCCGTCGATCCAATCGACAGATCTCCCGCTCGCGATGTATTCCGGAGTCTCTATGCCACGGCCTCAGAGTGAATGGCTCAACCTGGTTTCTAAGCAAGTCGCTTTCGAGCCAGCCGAGCTTATCCCTCCACAAGGCCCGGTGTTATACGAAGTGGACATCCCCGTGGATCATCCCGCCTCAACCGCTATTCCCGAAGACCAAACGTACGCTGCCTACTATTGGAAGCAAAACGGTGTCGATGGAAACGGGACGCCGCTATGGACGAAGACGCCAGTCCTTGTCACAACGGCACGCAATCCAAATGGATCGCTCGCGCTTAAGATGCTCCTTCCGGAGTATCCGACGCGAACAGCCAATTCGGCGGTGTGGGCTGATATCCACGGACAAGGGCTCAAGCTCAATGCGCCGGCTCTTATCCAAAATGGCCACCACATCAGAGGTCCGAGCAAGTTCAAAACGGCACTTCGCCAAGCATTCGAATTTGGGAGACGATCTCAATTCGACCCGCGAGCAATGGCTTCTCTTGTTGGAGAATCCATCCTCGATCACCGCACGGTAAACAAACAGAAGCAACTCGCCTTTAATGTCGCCGCCTCTCGCATGCGAGCGACGGGCTTTAATCCTGCCCGCGAAAATCATCAACGATAGCAACCAAAGGAGAATTTTTGTGAAA
The DNA here is from genome assembly GCA_963705915.1 of uncultured bacterium. GTDB lineage: Bacteria > Patescibacteriota > Minisyncoccia > UBA6257 > 2-01-FULL-56-20 > JAKAGE01. The sequence continues at coordinate 204,167 of OY970126.1, read as the reverse complement.
AAAGCAACCTTCGCAGTCACTATGCTCGCCATCGGCCTGATGCTCGCTGTCGTGACATCGGCACAGACGCAACCCGCGGCTAACAATGCAAACCAAAACTGCGGTAACAATACCTGCTGCTGCAATACGAATCCGTGTTCGAACCCCTGCGCACAACCGCAGACCGTGAAGGTCAGCGTGAACGCTTCCGACCTCAAGGCAGCGGCTCAGGCACAAGCGGATGCCGCTCGCAATCTGAGCGACGCCGCAAATGCGCTGCGCGATGCGAGCAGAAACCAGCCAGCACAACCGACTATGGATCCCGACATAAAAGCAGCCCTCCTCAGGAGTCTCACCCAGCAGCCGGCACAGGCACCGACCATGCCGAACGTCATCGTCCCGGACAACGGAACGAAGGACGCCGTCATGGCTTTGGATCGAGACGCAAAAGACCAGAGCGGCAAACTTACCGGTATCGAAATCGGTACCATCGGTACGTTTGCGGCAACTGGATTCATTGCCGTCGAGGATGGCATCGGCGTCTGGGGGAATAAAAACTCCAGCTCGAATTCTGGCGGCGGCTCACCTGGAACCGGAGGGATCACGTTCAACGTCACGCAAAATGGCGGTGGAGCGACGATCAGCAATGCTGGAAATTCCAGCAGTACATCTTCTGCAACTGGCGGCACGGCAAACGCGGCCGGCGGCAGTAGTACGGCTTACGGCGGGAACGTTGCCAATTCGGGGAATTCGAGGTTGATCATCAACAAGAAACCCCCGCAACGCTGCAAGTAACCTCAACAACAGCTCTTTTCAACAAAGCCTCGCGCGAAGCAATTCGCCGGGGCTTTTTTCTTTGTTGTACATTGAGCAGCAACGCTGTTGCCAAGTTCAGATTTTTATGAAATAATAATTTTAGTTACTTACCTTGCGAGGTGTTATCGCCGTGAAGCTTATCTTGGCGTTGTTCCTCTGCTTCGCCTATACGCCCCTTGGCATGCCTATGCTTCAAGGACTCGGATATCCCCCGCGTTTTTTCATTGGCATGGGTACGCTGTGTGGTGATCTTTTTACCGTCATGCTCTGGGCAATCGCCTATCATGACTTTTCACGCATCGCTCCCATCAAGAACGCCATCGAAAGCGCCCAGCAATGGATCGAAAAGCACACACCCCTTGCCCCCGGCACCGACATAAAAAGCCTATCCCCCAATGCAGCCGTTGCGTGTACTAGTTTTTTGAACATACAGATCGCCTTGACCACCGGCCGACTCTTGTCCGTCCCGCGACACGTTGCGCTCTTCATAACACTCGGGGTGAGCAGCGTACGGGATGTCACGCTTGGCGTCATGCTCGTCGGAATGAATTTCCTGCCGTTGATCAAACATTTCAAATGGCTCGGGTTTTTCTTTTTCGCATCTTGGTTTCTCATGTCCTGGCTGCGAAATTTCTTCAAAAGCCCGCGCCACACCACAGCAGAAACACCCTCTTTGCTGCTAGAAAAAGATTCGATGGGTATTGACTAAAAATCTTCGTGCGAAAACAAGCCTCCAGGCTTAACTCGGGGGCTTTTATTTCTTTGCCAAAAGCTCTCGGATTTTCGCGACGATCGCGTCCAAATCCGCAGTCTTGTCGATAAAATCCTCGATGCCCATCTGCAAGCTTACGTCTTTCTTGTCCGCCATCACCGATGGCCACGGATCCTTCATGTTGCTCAGGAATGCCACGCGGATATTTTTTGTCGCAGGATTCTGTTTTATGGAAAGCGCCGCATCAGTGCCAGTTTCGCCCGGCATATGAATATCCATCAAAATGAGGTCCGGCTGGAGTTTCACTGCAGCGTCTATGGCTTCTTTTCCGTTGTAGGCCACGACCGGCTCGAAACCTGATGCCGCGAGTTTTGTCGACATGATCTCGAGCAAATTTGGTTCGTCGTCCACAACCAAGATGAGAGGTTTTTCACGCATAGCTACGTTAAAAATTTTTTAATCTGCTCGGCGAGCCGATCAAGGTCGTCGGTTTTTTTGAGATATCCTTGCGCACCGAAGTCTTCCGAGAATTTCATGTTCAATTGTTCCATGTCGAGACGAGGATCGCCAAGGCTCGTGAGAAACGCCACCTTCGTATTTTTTGTATCGGGGTCTTCCCGAAGCTTAAGCGTAGCTGTTGCCCCATCCATGACCGGCATATTCACATCCATGAGAACGAGATCAGGCCTGAGTTGCTTCGTTTTTTCAATGGCAACCTTTCCGTCTTCTGCGGTCTCGGTTCGATATCCTTCCGAAGAAAGTTTCGTGCTGAAAATCTCGCGGAAGGCGGGGTCGTCGTCGACGATGAGGATAACCGGTTGATTCGGCATGTATTTGCTATTATCATAGCATAGTTCGTTGGACAAAATTAATATGACAACCAATAAGATTATTATGGAAATTCGGGCGGGTGCCGGAGGCGATGAAGCTTCGCTTTTTGTGGGAGACCTGGCCCGCATGTATCAACGCTATGCCGTAAAACGAGGCTGGGGATTCTCCATCCTTGACGCAAACGAGACGTCGCTTCAAGGCTATAAATCACTCGTTGCGGAAATCAGGGGCGAAGGGACGTACGAAGCGTTCAAAAATGAATCTGGCGTTCATCGCGTACAGCGAATCCCAAAGACTGAAAAGTCCGGGCGCGTGCACACATCAACGGCATCGGTCGCTGTCTTGCCAATCGTGGAAGCCCGCGAAGTGAATATTGCACCGAACGATCTTGAGGTGACATTCTCTCGTGCGGGAGGTCCCGGCGGACAGAATGTGAACAAGGTAGAAACCGCAGTCCGTATTCTTCATAAACCGACCGGCATCGTGGTAGCCTCGCGTGAAGAGCGGTCACAATATGCGAATCGGGAAAAAGCCATGGAGGTATTGCGCGCAAAACTTTATGAAATCGAGCAGCATCGGGCGACCGGTTCTATCACTGACCTTCGGCGCGAACAGGTCGGCTCGGCAGATCGATCCGAAAAAATCCGAACCTACAATTTTCCCGACGACCGCATCACCGATCACCGCATCGGCAAAAAGTGGCACAACATCGAAAAAATTATGGAGGGCGATATGGATGCCATTGTGAAAGCTTTTTCAAAAACCGGCGAAGGTCAATAAAAAAAGCCGCCGCGAACAGAGCGGCGACCGGCTGGTTGGTTATGCTGCGAGTGGAAGTTGCGCGGGCTGCCTCGCTTCCTCGAACACTCTGGATGCCATGGAAAAACGGGTATTCCCCAATTCTTCTTCAAAGAGACACTGGAGCAAATAACACCCAGGACAGTTCACGTAGAAAACATTCTTTTCGATCTTGTGTTCACCCCGCAAGACTTCGCGGCGTCGCAGAATCATATCTCCCGGTTCTAACGAGAATTCAGTGCGACACTCCCGGCAAAGCTGGGTCTCTCTTCGAAAATGCGCCGCGACGTTGTGGTCAGCGTGCAATACTTCTTGAAACGTCATCTTTGTCGCCTCTTCCCTGCGTACGGTATATACTCCCTGCTTCACAATCTTCACGGTAGCATCCCTCAAAATGAAATAGTGTTCCACGTATTAATACTTTCCCGCACCCTTATTTGTTACGCTTCGTCCACCGTGAAACGCTTCACGACGGTTCCCTTTTGATCCAAAACAAATTCGCCCCAAATCGTCTTCCCCTGAAGCACAAGCGGCAGCCAGTGTTCGTCGTCGCTCCACATGGATGCGAACGGCAGCTTATCAATGGGGAACCACTGCGGACGCATCTCCCGCGATTCAACAGGTTGGCTGGACCACCTTGTTGTTATAAAAACATTTACAACCTGATCCCAATCAGGAATGTCCTCATATACGAAACTGATCGAACCCATTGAAATAAGATCGGCTGCATCAATATCTACGCCGATCTCTTCTTTTGTTTCCCTGATCGCAGCTTCTTCAATTGATTCATCTTCTTCAACTTTCCCGCCGATACCGTTCCATTTACCAACGCCAAAACCCTGCGGCCCTTCTTTCTTCATACCAAGCAGAACCTCGCCGTCGCGGAGAAGGTAGCAGAGCGTCGTTGTCTTCATGAAAAACTAAAGGATTTTGTTCAGTTCGGAGTCGTACAAGATTTCTTCGTTAATGAGGCGGTAATCGATGAGTTCGTTTGGTTTGAACCAAAGGTCAACTTCCTGTTCAGCTTCTTTTGTATTGCCGGAGCAGTGCACCAAATTCCGCACGGCGCGATCGTCGACGTCCGAGATCTGATACGAATCGATCGTATAATCCCCACGGATGGTTCCCATTTGCGAGGTGAGCGGCTCGGTGCTGCCGGTTATTTTCTTCACTACGCCGGCCGCATGAATCCCCTGCCACACCATCGCTATGACCGGGCCTTTTGCCATATAACGCTTGAGGTTCCTCAGAATGACCTCGCTAATCTTAAGCGGATCATCCGATGGCGACTTTTGCCCTTTTGATTTATAGGATTCAATCGTTTTCATACCGGTCTTCATCGGCCATTCCGGATCCAGCAAGTAATGTTTTTCGATAAGCTCTTCGGTCGGCACAAACATTTTCAAACCGACGAGCTTCAAACCACTTTGCTCATAGCGCTTAACGATCTCGCCGATGAGCGACCGTTCAATACCGTCTGGCTTGATGACGACGAGCGTTCGCTCTTCTTTTGGATGTTTCATATTTTTTAATTATTGTTGCTTTTCTTTATTTCCAATCCTAGTTCATCGAGCTGCTTCTTGTCCACCTCGGACGGCGACCCCATCATCGGATCTCGTCCGTCACCAGTCTTCGGAAACGCGATCACTTCCCGGATGTTCGGCTCGGCGGCGATGAGCGAGATGAGTCGGTCGAGGCCCCAGGCGATACCGCCGTGCGGCGGCGCGCCGCTCCCCAATGCATCAAGCATATGCTTGAACTTCGCAGCGACTTGATCTTCGTTATATCCCATAATTTTGAAAACGGCGTTGAGCGCCTCGGGGTTGTGGTTACGGATGCTGCCACCGCCAATCTCAAGGCCATTCATCACGACGTCATACTGGGTCGTAAGAATATCCTGGACATTTTTCCCGGCGAGCAGATCGTCCATATATTCCTTTTTGGGAGCAGAAAACGGATTATGGGTAAAGGTCCAGCCACCTTCTTCTGTTTTTTCGAAGAACGGAAAGTCGAGCACCCAGCAAAACGCAAGCAGGTTTGGATCGTTCTTGTCCTCACGGATATCTGGACGGTCTGTTTTATATTTTTCCATCACATGCTGATACGTGAGACGCGGAAACGGGATTTGCTGAATCTTTTTTTCCGGTGCCAATTTCTTTACAATCGCAATTAAAAGCTCCTCGTTGAGATTGAGAATATCCTCCTGCTCAACAAAGCTCATCTCAAGATCGAGCTGCGTAAACTCAGGCTGCCGGTCGCCGCGAGTATCTTCATCGCGGAAGCATCGCGCAATTTGAAAATATTTTTCAATGCCGCCGACCATGAGCAGCTGCTTATATTGCTGCGGTGATTGCGGTAAGGCGTAAAATTTGCCGTTTTGGACGCGCGATGGTACGAGATAATCACGTGCGCCTTCCGGTGTGGACTTGGTAAGGTTGGGGGTTTCGATCTCCAAAAAGCCTCGTTCATCGAGAAAATCCCGGACAAATTTAATCAAGCGATGACGCAACACCAAGTTGTTTTTTAATCGTTCACGACGAAGATCAAGATAGCGATACTGTAAGCGCTTTTCTTCGTTGATCTCGTAGCCATCGGTATCGACAGGAATGGCAAGCTCAGTGGAGACATTTAAAATGTCGAGGCCGGTTGCATTCACTTCAAAATACCCGGTCGGGATTTTTTCATTCACCATATTCTGTGGCCGTTTTTGAACGGTGCCGGTCACCTTTACCACGTATTCAAGGCGAAGTTCAGAAGCGTTTTTGATCTGCGGACCGAAAACAACTTGGGCAAGCCCGCTCCGGTCGCGGAGATCGATAAAGACTAATTTTCCGTGGTCGCGGCGAGCATGCACCCAACCAAACAATTCGACTTCGTCGCCTTCTTTATGGACAATATCTGCAATAGCGGTACGCATTGATGTGGATTTACGTAAAAAGTAATGTGCTAATATTAATATAATGTTGAGTTTTGAACAAATGCTCGTGCGCTTTATCGTTGCGCTGGCGCTTGGTGCGCTCCTCGGCATCGAACGTGAGATTGTCGGCAAAGAAGCCGGCGTTCGAACCGAAATGCTCGTCGCCGGCGGTGCCTCGATCTTTGCGATGATCGGCCTCGTGCTCCCCTATATAACCGCTACAAGCCTTGGAACAGTCCCCGACGTCACGGCGGCAAACAGCGCATTCGGTATTATCGCAAATATCGTGGTCGGCATTGGTTTCTTGGGCGCCGGCCTTATCATCCACACGAACGATCATGCCCGCGGGCTCACGACGGCAGCGCTCGTCTGGACAACCGCTGGCATCGGCATTCTGGCCGGCTTAGGCCTTTTTCGGTTTGCTTTTGTCACGGCCCTTATCATGACACTGCTGCTATATCTTCTCCGAGCGCTTAATATCTCGGAGCGCGTAGAGCACGCCGATCCGTCAATTCGATGACCCGGTTTTTCTACCATTGGAAAAACCGCCACGCGGGTGAGTTTCGAACTGGCATTTCTTTGCACGGGCACACGTCACAATCAAAAGAGGGTTTGGGATTTTTCCCAAGCGCTATCAACAACATGCTGCTTGTGCCAAGCGTAATCCACTGGGCAGAACAGCGCCATAAGCGTAAATGGAAAGAAGAGTTTAATTACCATAACGGCTACTGGACCTCTCCCGTCTCGCCGGAAGCTGCCTACGATCTTGAGGCGGAACAGATTGAACAACTCGGACTGAAAGCGTTCGTATCACTCACCGACCATGATGAAATCGCTGCGTGCGAGAGCCTGCGAACGGATCATCGAGCGGGACCGGACATTCCGGTCTCTTTGGAATGGACCGTGCCCTACAAAACCGCCGTTTTTCATGTCGGGATGCACAACCTACCGCCACGCGAAGCCCAAGCATGTTTAAAGTCTTTTTGCGAATATACCAAACATCCTACTCCGAATATCCTCAATGAGATTCTGAAAAAAATTGCGGATATGCCAGATTCACTCATCGTCCTCAATCATCCACTTTCAGATCAAGGGCAAATCGGTCACGAAATTCACGCATCGATGGTTGAGGATTTTCTAGCTCACCACCATCAGGTGATCCACGCCCTCGAAATCAACGCCCTTCAGCCTTGGGAAATGAATGGGCGCGTTTCAAAAATCGCCAAAGAAATTGGCCTGCCGATGGTTGCTGGCGGCGATCGTCACGGCTTTGAGCCGAATGGCGCCATCAACCTCACGAACGCTGCGTCGTTCAAAGAATTCGCCTATGAAATCCGGGAGCATAAGAATAATAGCATTCTCTTTATGCCACAGAGTCGCGAACCGCTCGCCATCCGCTACGCCGAAAACGTCCAAACCATCATGGACTATTACCCAGAACTCGGCGATCGCGCTTCCTGGCACGACCGGGTCTTCTATCGCTGCCCAGATGGCATCACACGCTCACTTACCCAGATGGTCGGAAAACGATTCTATGCGCTTGATATAACAGACGCCACGCTTGGCGTCTTTGGTTTTACCCTCGACGAAATCATAAAACCGATTGTGCCGTTGCTTGCACGATCGGATAAGAAAATTACTTAGAACGACGCGCTTCGAGTTCTGACCGTAAAGCCAACGGGGCTTACTTTTCAATCAAATAGCCATATCGGCGGTAGAAATACTTCTTAGCGATCTCAACGGCAAAAAGATAGGCGGTGACAATAATAAGGATAAGGAGATCGGGATACCATCCAAAATGGGTAAAGTTGAGCGCGGGCCCGAGCGGCGAATAGGTGAGAAGCCATCCCACGGCAACGGCACCGATCGTTGCAAAGGCAAGCGCCTTGCTTGGGCCACCGTTTTGCCAAAAATTCATGCGGCTGCGAATAATATTCACGACAAGGGTCTGCGTGGCGATTGATTCCAAGAACCAGCCGGTCTGGAACGTAGCCCCGGAAGCATGCAACACGTAGAGTAGCACTCCAAATGTCACGAAGTCGAAACACGAGCTCAGGGGGCCAAATATCATCATGAACCTCTTCATGAATTTGATATCGAATTTTTTTGGCCGCACAAGGAAGTCAGGGTCGACGTGGTCAAAAGGAATTGCAAGCTGAGATGAGTCGTAGAGAAAATTATTGAGTAAAATCTGCGGAGCGGTCATCGGCAAAAATGGCAAAAAGATGGAAGCGATCGGCATGCTAAACATATTGCCGAAGTTCGAACTCAAAGCCATCATGAGATATTTGAATGTGTTCGCGAATGTCTTTCGTCCTTCGACGATGCCGTCGATGATCTCACCGAGGCCCTTGCGAAGCAAGATGATGTCGGCCGTTTCTTTCGCGATATCCACGGCATTATTCACCGAGATGCCAACATCGGCTTCTTTAATGGAAAGCACATCGTTCACCCCGTCGCCCATGTAGGCAACCACATGGCCGTTCGCGCGGAGCGCGCGGATGATCGCCTCTTTTTGCTCCGGATTCACACGCGTAAAAATATTCGTTCCTTCCACCCGGCGCTTCAGTTGATGCTCGTCGAGTTTTGCAAGGTCGTCGCCCGTGAGCGGATCTTTAACCGGCAAGCCAATTTCTTCTGCAATCTTTTTTGTTACGAGAAAATTGTCGCCGGTGATAATTTTGATACCGACATTATAGATGGCCATCTTTTTAAGCGTATCCTTCACGCTTCGTTTCGGCGGATCAAGAAACGCCAAAAAACCAATGAATGAAAGGCCTTTCTCGTCGGATGTGCTGTATGGCGTTTTTTTTACCTCAACATCTTTGACGCCAACAGCGAGCACGCGAAACCCGTTCGTGGAGAGATGTTCGTATTCTTTATTAATATTGGCGCGGGTGGCGGCGGTGAGCTTCTTTCGATCCTTCACTCCGTAATAATCCGCAATCTTCATGATTTCCTCCGGTGCGCCCTTGGAAATCAAAACGCCTTTACTTTTATTTTTAACAATGATCGATTCGATGCGCCGTTCGGCATCAAACGGAATTTCGTCCACTTTTTCCCACTCGCTCACGTTGATCTTCTTATAATTTTCGATCGCTTTATCGAGAACGCCTCGAATGCCGGTGAGGTGCTGGCTGCTCACGTAAGCCCAATAATAGGTGTCCTCGCTCTCGTTACCAAATTCATCGACCGATCGCATAAGGACAATCCGATCCTCGGTAAGCGTACCGGTCTTATCGGTACAAAGAACATCCACGCCGCCAAAGTTATGGATTGCCGCCAATTTTTTGACGATGACGCCGCCTTTCGACATGGCAATGGCCCCTTTGGCGAGATTGCTTGTGACGATGAGCGGCAGAAGCTCGGGCGTGAGGCCTACGGCAATCGCAACGGCAAAAAGGAAGATTTGGAGCGGATCACGGGCCAAAACAAATATATTCAAAAGGATGACCGCAAGCACGAGAAATATCGTTGTGCGAAAAATAAAAAGGCTGAACTCTTTGAGGTTTTTCTCGAATTCGGTCGGTGTGTCCGGACGTTTCAATTTACCAGCAATGTTGCCGACTTTTGTTTGCGTGCCAGTCGCAACCGCAACCGCCGTCCCCTTGCCCGAGACCACGCTCGTGCCGAGATAGAGAAGCCTTAGGCTACGGTCCTTGGCTAAAGCTTCACCTTCGGTAATTTTTTCTACGGGTAGCGATTCACCGGTAAGAACGCTCTCGTTTAAAAAGAGGTCGCGCCCCTCAAGGAGAACCCCGTCGGCCGGAACCAAGTCGCCGGCCTCAAGCGCAAAAACGTCGCCGGGCACCACCTCGCGCATATTTCGCTCTTTGAGTTCACCGTTGCGTGTGACGGCGGCGGTGATCGTCACCTGTTCTTGCAATGCTTCGGCGGCTTTTGCGGATTTATAGGTGTTTACAAAGTCAATCAGGGCACTTCCTAAAACGATAACGAAGATAACCGTCGCCTCAATATGCGACCCGAGGAAAAATGATATAAATGCGGCGGCGATGAGGAGGAGTAAAAGCGGGCTTTTGAATTTTGAAAGAAAGATACCCACCGGCTGCAACTTTTTCCGGTCGGCAAATTCATTCGAGCCGTACTGCGAAAGTCGCTTCGTTGCCTCCTGTGACGACAATCCTCTTTCCGACGTTTTGAGCGTTTTGAAGATGTCGGCTTCCGAACGGGTGGCAAGCGAATTCAAGTCGATGACGTCGGCCATATAGTTCAATCATAACAAAAGCCCCGCATCACTGCGGAGCTTTTTGCTGGGCAATCCATAAACCGGATTCTGTCGAGGACGATCATTTATCTAGGTCCTTGATCACTCGCGGACTCGAGCGACACTCTCTCGTTTGCACGAGAGCGCGGTCTTGCACCCCGTAAGAATTTTGCCGTTTCATTTCCGCTTTGTTGTCCCTATGGCGGAATTGAGCCATCAAGCTTGGGATAGGGCTCTCTGCAGCTTTTCAACCGCAGACGTCACTGATCGCATCTCTTGCCTTACGGCAGCGAGCGGTTAGCTCGTACGTTTATCAATCACTTGCGCGATGATGGTGTCCGGATTTTCCTCCCTCCGAGCCGCTTGCGCAGCCGGAGAGCGATCGTCTGGATTGCCGAAAGTATCATACCACACTTAAGGGGAAAGCGGAAGGGTGCTGTGGAAAAAGTCTATTGACGCATAGCGTGCTTAGATTAGTATAAAAAATAGTTGCTTTCACTTCTTTTACGCGAGGAGTCCGATGGGAAATTCCACCTTTCTGCACGACCAAGGAAATGCCTTTGCCGAAAAGGCAGAGGATCCGCATCACCGCCCCCGATCACCTTCCAAATCTCCGCGGCAAACAAAGCCCACCGAACGCCCCGAGCGCAAGAAAAAATAGCCTCCCCCAGGATATCAAAGCCAGTGCCCTGCCCGCACTGGCTTTTCATTTGCTTTGCTATCGATGGAACCCCAAATCGGCCGGATTAAAATCACCCGAGATACGCTCGATGATCCCTCCATTTTTTTCAAATTCTTCGCGCAGCATGGAAACTGCATCGGCGAGCTCAACGGTTTCTTCCGGAAGCCGATTGCGCTTGATACGCCACTGCGACCAAAAATCAATCACGAGTTTGCTATCGCCAAATATTTTTTTGGTTTTGCTTGTGCGAGCGATACCGAGTGCGTATTTTAGTGCAAGAAGCTCCCCGTAGTTATTGGTTGCCAAATCGCTCCCAACCAAATGCTTTCCGAATTGGTTGAGTTCTTTGCTTGATATCGCTTTATGGAGTAAATTTTTTCCTTTTTCATCGGTCACGCTGATTTCAACGCCTTTGCCGCGTCCAGTGCCGGCATCAAAATAAATACCGCGTTCGAGTTTTGGCCGTTGCTTTGCTTGGTATGTCGCGCCACCTTCAAGCCACGCCTCGGCCTCGTCTTTGGTATCAAAGCTCCGGTACCGTGCCCCGGTCACGCCTTTCACCATCGCTTCGCATTTTTTCCAATCCGAAGTCACACCAGACTTGCCGGTGCGCGGAATGAGGTAGGCGTAGTATTTTTTCTTACCCTTCGGCATTAAGAAGTTGGATGATTTCTTTCACTGCCTTTTCTGCCTTTGCCTGATTATAAAATTCCACCCCGCCAACGGTTTCGTGGCCACCGCCGCCATAGCGCTTCATGATATCGCCAAATTGTAATTTATGCGTTGGCTTCCAAGGGTTCTCCCCTGCACTCACATGAAACCATGCGCCTTTGCGGGTAAAACGCATCCCATAGCGAATGTGAGGGCGGAGATAAAATGGAGCATAAAGTAATCGTTTACATGTTGTGTTGGTGAGATCGATAAATCCAACCTTACCGATGACGCGAAGATTCTTTCTATAGAAAGCCATGCTCTGCCGTTGTTCTTTTTCGTAAGCGGCGATCCCCTTTTTTACAAAAGGTACGCGAACCATTTCAGGAAATGTCATTTCGGCAAGCATGGTAATTACGGGGACAATCAAAGTGCGATCTTCGAATGTTTTTTCCATGAAGCCTTCCATTTTGAGTGCCGGCTCCTTCATTTCGATCGCTTGCTTGGCCGACGTATATCGTGCGCCATCAATCACATCGAGCCATTCCGCTAAATTTTTAAGGCGCGCAGGCGGTTTCCATCCAAAATTTCTTCGAAGTGCATCATAAACCCAATGGCAACACGACGGATAATCCGAATCCCAATTAAAATATTTACTTCGTCTGAATTTCTTCCGCCAATCAACCCGCTTAATGCTTGTCGGATGATGATCAAACCAAAACGCAGCTTTCGGATGATATAAAAAATCGACCACGATTGCCGGATTGCGTTTGCCTTTGAAGAGCCGGTGTTTTTCAAAGAAATCATCCTGGAGCCACTGTTCTTCAAGATCGAAATCGACGGGGGTGAAGTGCTCGATGTCATCACCGCGGCTGCGCAAAAAGGCGAGCACGACGGCGGCGCATGCTCGGCCATCAAAATCATTATGAAAATAAATATCGTACTTCATGAGCTGTACATACTACGGGAGTGATAAACCTATTTCCTTACAAACGCCTCTTTCGGTGAAAGCGAACTTGCGCGGCGCGCAGGAATGAAGCCGGCGGCGAGACCGATAACAGCCGAGACGCCGACCACGAGGAGTATAAACCAGACTGGCGAGACGAACAATGTGAATGCCACGCCGCCATAGTGTTCGGCGACCGCGCTCACGACAAGGTTAAAGATCTGGCCGAGGCCGACGCCGAAGATAATCCCCACAATGCCCCCCGCGAGTCCCATCACGAGCGCTTCGGTGAGGAAAAGCTTGCGAACGTCGCTGTCGGTCGCACCGAGCGCTTTCATGACGCCAACTTCATAGGTGCGTTCAAGGAAGCCGACGATCATCGTATTGAACATGCCTATGGCAGAGACGATAAGCGCAGCAACGCCAAACACGCCGAGGATGATCGTGATGATGTTAGTCACCTGCTCGGCCTGCCGCACGAGATCGATATGCGCCGAGATGATAAACCCCTGGCTGACGAGTGTGCTGCGCAAATCCGCGAATGCTGCATCATTTTTTGCCTCCACGTAAACCTCTTTGTAGAACGGCGGTGTCACCGGCAATGCGTTATTTGAAACGATAACGGTCGGTGAAAGTGCGTTGTCAACCACGATGCCCGTGATGGGAAGATTGCTTGTCGTGGTCACGTCATACGCCGCACCGCCATTATCTCCCGGATAAAACGCGGTCACGAACACCTGCTTGCCGAGCGTGGCCGCCGTTGAAGATAAATTGAGGAGCTTAAGCGCCTGGCTTGATATGACAACGCCGCCCGATGGCCCAAATCCTTGGCCGATATCAGGCAGTGCTCCGGAAAGCGTAAAATAGTTCGGGTCGGCTATATCGACAAGCACAAGCCCCGACGTGCCACCGGGAACTTGCACGGCACCGGAAAATTCAGCGACCGGACTCACCGTCTGAACGTCCTGCAGTTGCGAGACTTGGGCAACTTTTGCCTGATCGATAACAAGATTACTATCCGACGGGTACGAGGCGCAACACGTGACAAGCGACTGCGGCGTTGTAATCAATTTGCCAAGTAAAATGTTCTGCAATCCGTATCCCAAAGAGACAAGGACGACCACCGTCGCAATGCCAACCGATGTGCCGAATATGGTAAGAATTGTCCGCAAGGGCTTCGCGGAAAAACTGCGGACCGAAAGGCGCACGAGATCGCCCATGCCGAGCTGATGTGGAACAATATTTTTTGGGTCCATAGTTTTTATTTTACCGCCTGCGGCGCAAATGACGGAAGATCCGCGTGCCCTTCTTTAAGGATAAACTCTAATTTCTCGGCAATACGGTGAGCGGTGCGAATGGTGAATCCGAGCCCCGACTTACTGCGAGGCAAGTTTAAAATTTCGGTGAAATGATCGGGCGTGATAACGCCGCGAATCCGTTCGTTGATTACCTGAGCGAGTTGCATATTCTGGATATCGGTCAGCTTTCCTTTGTAGTCTTGGATAAGCCACGTCCTCAACTTCTCAATGTCGTCATGGAGCGGCGCTTCGCGATGCGTCTCAAGTTCGGTATAGATGTCTCCCACGGTGCGCTTTTCCGCGATCACGTCTTCAATGATACCGCTCACCTTTGCCGCTTTTTGCTTCCATAATCCCATCCCCCCGTCACGCCAGGGCCGATCGAGAACACTGCGAAATATATCCGCGTCGATTTTGTCATCGAGCCGCTGATGGAGGAAAAATTCAAATCGTTTAAGTTCCTGCGCTGCATATCCTCGCAAGAAAAGGTTCGAAAAAGCTCGGGCGGCCGCCTCATTTTGCGAAAGCTCCGGTGACATTTTCCCATAGAGGTTTTTTGAGATTGCGCTCTTGATCGCCTCTTCACCAACACCATCCTCTTTGGTGACCACGCCGTCTTTGATATAGAAAAGTTTCCGCGCGTCGCGGAGACTCCAGGCTTCGTGAGTAACCATGATCACCGTGCGCCCATCTTTTTGGTTCAGCTCTTTCAAAAACTGGAGGACCATATCGGCGTTTGCCGAATCGAGGTTCCCCAGCGGCTCGTCAGCGATGATGATCGGCGGGTTGTTCGCAAGTGCCCGAACGATGCCAACCCGTTGCTGTTGCCCGCCAGAAAGCTCGTCGGGGTAACGGTCGGCAAGATTGTCAATCGCAACGCGCTTGAGAAGTCCCATCGCCTCCCGGCGTGCCCGCTCCTGTGATGCTCCAAGAAACGACATCGGCAGCATCACGTTCTGGATAACGGACAGCGACGGAATGAGATTGAACTGTTGAAAAACCATGCCCACACCAATCTGCCGATAGATGGCAAGTTCTTGTTTCGTGAACGAAGATATATCGCGGCCGTTGATGATGATTTTTCCTTCCTGTCCCTGCTCAATCCCAGAAATGAGATACAGGAGCGTCGTCTTGCCCGATCCGGAAGAACCAAAAAAGGCCGCGTACTCTCCCGGATAGATTTCGCACGAAACGTCTTTGAGCGCCTGGTACTCCGAAGGCTTCCCCCGGTCATACCAAAAATTCACGTGATCGAGCTTGATGATAGGCTCACTCATGAATGCAGCATACTGCCAAGAACATTATTGATGGCGTCGACCAAATCTTTTGGCAAGCTTTGTTCTTTGTGAACGTAACCGTCTGCGCCCTTGGCCTTCGCCTCATCTTGAAATTCCTTGTCGGCGTGCCCCGAAAAAATTACCACCTTGATACGCTTCGTCTCCGGATCTTTTTTTATCTTTTCAAGGAACTGAAAGCTGAATTCTGGATCAATCAGCGTCCGTTCGTCGACTTTCTTCGGTAGCGTGAGGTCCAGGAAAATGACATCCGGCCGCGTCTCTGGGTCGGCTACTATTTTTTCCGCGTCATCCAAATTGACCGCCATGGCAAGGTCGCAGCGATTTTCGAAACCGTAAATCCAAAAGATGTCGTGAAAATAAATACGAATGATCTCTTCGTCGTCTACCAGCAGTACTTTGATCTTTTTTTCATCGGCCATTATTTCTGTATATTCTGCAAGAATTGGAATGTATTTTCGAAGTTGTTGAGAATGACGTCGAGGATGGACTGGGACTGCTGTGAAACAATGATGGTTTGCGGCGGATAGCTCGTGGTATTTGAGGCCTCATCGGTCGAAACGATCTGAACGCGATAGACCGACCCGGGAGCCAGGTTCGGGATGATGACCACGTGAGCCGTGACGAAACTTGTGAGGTCCTGGATACTATGGGAGAACGTTGACGTCACCCCGCCAACGCCTTGGTCATAGTTTATCACGGAATTCGCCGGTTTGTCGGTGTCCCAACCCACGATCGCCTGCGCGACCGTCGGTGTTTGAGGGTCAATGATCGTCTGGATCTTGATGTTTGAAATGACCGGCGGCGTGGTATCCCGCGTGGTCTTTACGGCAATCGGGCTTGCAGCGGCAACGACATTGCCGCCTGCAGTGTCACCCGAAACATTTACAGCATAATTCGTTCCAGGCGTGAGGTTCTGCACGGTCACACTATGTACGGTGACGAGCGAGTCGTCGGTAATTGTCTGCGTAAGACCAGTCTTCGAATCCGTGTACTCAACGATTGAATTGGTAAGCGGGTCGGTCGTCCATGAAACCTGGAAGCCTGTCGGCGTGATATTGGAAATCTGCGGCACTACTTTCGCAGCTGCGGTTGTAAAGGTGATGTCAGCGCTCTTGCCGAATACGCCCGGAAGGCTGAATGATTCCGCCATAATGTGATACAGCGTATTCGGCGCAAGCCCGGTGAGCGCAATCGAGTGGTCGGTCGACTTATTGTTTACATCTGAAGTCTGCGCCGTATATGGATTACCATTTGAGGAAGTTGCGTTGTAATCTACATCGGTCGCGTAGTACACCACAGAATATGACTTGATGTTAGTAGTCCACGTGACCGTTGCGCCATTTTCTCCAATATCAGAAACGATAGGCGTACCCAAGAACGGCGGCACGAGACTCGGCAAAGCAGACGCGATGCTGTTTTCGATTTCCTGCTGAAATTCGTACGCGTTTGCAAAGGTCGTCGACGCCGGCAAGGTGGCCTCGGTAAGATATTGCGTCGTGAATGTCATATCAGACGATGTCGCCGTATTGCCAAATTGGTCGATTGCCTTCACGTCAAAATGATACGTCGTTCCCATAATGAGACCTTGTATCGTGATGCTATGTATTTTATTGAACGCTCCGTCGGCCGAGGCAGAGGTGTAATCCGTGCTCGACCCGTATTCCACAAAACCGAGCGCCGGTTCGTCGGTCACGAAATTCACGATCGCATTGAACGGCGTAGTTGTTGCCGTAATCTCTGAAATTTGCGGCGGCGTGGTTCGGGTGACTGGCGCCGGCTCGCCGGAGCCGACGTAGATTACTTCATTCTCCCCCGTGGAGAGCGTTGAGAATGAATCATCCCCAGATATCCCCTCGCTCCCAACACTTGAATCCGACACTGCCTGGAAATAATAGGTGGTCGACGCCGCAAGGCCGGAGATTGTCACGGCGTGATACTCGCTGAGTGTTGGATCTTGATCGGTGCTTGAGGTATAGACGCCCGACGCCAATCCGTAATTCACCTGACTCGTCGCGGGCCGGTCGGTGGACCAAACAATAATCGCGGATGAGGCGTTTACAATTGGCACTGAAACATCAGAGATTGCGGGCGGCCGATGATCGGTGGTTGTGAACGTGTAATACGTGTTGAAATTATTGTCGACATGGACATTGCCACTCGCGTCGTCGGATTCGAGATAATAGTCATACGTAGTGCCGGGGTTCAAGCCGTCAATCTCAACTGAGTGTTGGAACGGCGCAGAACCGCCGACCAACGTTGACGTTCCAACGCCCACAATACTTGATCCGCTGCCCAACGGCTGAAAATACTCAACAAAAGAGTCCGAATCCATTGTCGTTTGCCAGTTGATGATTGCTTCCGTATCCCCGATGTATGTCGACGTGACATTCGAGAACACCGGCGCACTCGTCGTGAATGCCTGAAGGCCATTGGCCTGAGTCGAGGCTATGTTGCCCGACGCATCGGTGGATTGCACGTAGAAATAATATGTGGTCTGCGGCGCAAGGCCGGATAACGTCACCTCATGATAAAACGGCGCAGAGCCGCCGATGAATAGCGACGACCCCGTGGACGAAGCGAGCGCCTGCGTCGACGTTCCGTAAAACACAAATGAGTCAGCATCGACATCGGTATCCCAACTCACATTCGCCGTCACATCGAATGGCGTTGTGGAAACATTGGTAATTGTGGGACCGAGGAGCGAAAGCGTCCTAAAGGTATGTTCTGACGACGTGCCAACGTTGCCTCCTGCATCCACCGACTGCGCCATGAAATAATATGTGGTCGCGGGCACGAGTCCGGTGATCGCCAAGGAGTGCGGCGACGTGACAAGACCAAGATCGGTTATTGACGTCGAGGCCGTATACATGCCAGTCGACGTGCCATAGAACACCTGCGAGTTCGAAAGCTTATCGGTAGACCAGGTGATCCCCGCAGAATATTGATCCTGCACCACCACCGAAACATTCGAGAGTACCGGCTGGGCGACATTCGTGCTCACAAATGAGTAATAGGCACCATCATTTTTATCGATAGAAGCATTATTGTAAGCGTCGACCGACTGCACGTAGAAATAATACGTGGTCGATGGCGTTAGATTTGTAACGGTGACCGAATGTTCGTATGGTGCTACTCCGCCCACCAGATTGCCGCTCCCCGACGAAAGTGAGAACGAAGACGTGCTATTTGCATAATACACATGCGAATCGGAATCGGTGTTGGTTGTCCACGTGATGGTCGCATTGTAGTCAGAGGCGCTCGCAACGGTCACGCTGGAAATTTGCGGTCCGGCAGGGGCAACGGTTGTAAAACTATTTTCGGATGATTGCGCTGTGTTCCCGGCAGAATCGACTGACGTCACGACGTAATAGTAGATAGTATCGGGTGCAAGACCGGAAAGCGCGACATTGTGGTTTGTAACACGCGGTGCATTATCGTACACCGACGTCGAGGAAGCATAGTTCCCCGACGTAAGGCCATAGAGCACCTGCGAGTTGGCTTGCTTGTCGGTTGTCCAACCGATGAGCGCGCTTGAACTCGTAATTGACGTCGCCTGGATATCGGTTACTGTCGGGTTTGCGGTGTTCGTGGTGGCGAATGCATAATACGCTCCCCCATTTTTATTAATCGTGGTGTTGTTGTTTAGGTCGGTGGATTGAACATAAAAATAATAGGTTGTTCCAGGTGCAAGATTTGCGATCGTCACGGAATGAGCATAAGGCGCAGAACCGCCGACAAAATTGCTGCTACCCGAGGAAAACGTAAATGAAGATGTCGCCGTGGAATAATAGACATGTGAATCGGAATTGGTATCAGTGGTCCATGTGATGGTCGCGCCAAAATCATTTGTGTTCACGGCCTCAACCGCCGTGATCTCGGGGCCTGGAAGCGTGAGCGTCGTAAACGATTGTTCGGTTGATGTGGCGCTATTGCCATATTGGTCGACGGAAGCCGCGACAAAGTAATATTTGGTTGCCGCGGCAAGGCCAGTAAGCGATACGGCATGAGACGTGACGAGCGTCGGATCGAGCGTGGTCGACGCGGTATAGACGCCGCTTGTTGTTCCGTAAAGAACGCGGGAAGTCGCGGCCTTGTCGGTGTTCCACGCCACAGTCGCAACGGTCTGGCCAAGGGTCGGCGTTGTTATATTCGAAATAACCGGAGGAACGGTATCGGCTGCCGTCGTAAATGAATAGTACGCTCCGCCGTTTTTATCCGTCGTCACGTTCCCATATGAGTCGACAGCTTGCACGTAATAATAGTAGGTCGCCAAAGGAGCGAGTCCCGTGATTGGAACGGCGTGCGTGGTTGAAGCGTCGGATAATTGGATGCCGGTAAACGATGAGGCATTCGTCGACGTGGAATAATAGACGTTCGAGTTGGCGACTTTGCTGGTTGACCACGTAATTGTTGCACTCGTCGAACCGATCTTCGTAGTCGTCACGCCGGAAATAACTGGCCCGAATTGTGAAGTGACAAAATAGGATTCCGATGTCGTCGCCACATGATTCAATGAGTCGCTCGAATAGAGATAATAATAGTACGTCGTCGATGCCTGCAGGTTATTCAAAAGGACTTCCGGTGTCGTGGTGAGCGACATCGTGCTCGAAACCGAATTTGTCTCGCTTCCCGCCGCAGTGCCGTAATAGACCGCTGAATTTGTTGGTTTGTCGGTCTGCCACCGGATGTCCGCAGAATTTTGCGATGGCGTGAGTTGTATATTGGAAATGACTGGGGGGTGGCTATTGGTCGCCTGGAAGCTATAGTAAAGACCATTATTGTTGTCGATCGTGGTATCCCCCTGTGCATCGGTCGACTGCACGTAGAAGTAATAGGTGTCGGCCGGAACGAGATTCGTGAGGGTTGCGGTATTCACAAACGGAGGGCCCGACGTTGCCACCGCGGCGACAATCGAAACCGGAGCCGCCATCACGGGAGATAGCGACCAATACACATATGAAGCTTGCGGCAAAATATTGGTGTTCCATGTGACAACCGCGCTCGTGTCGCTCGGATTTGAAGCCACAGAAGAAATCGCCGGACCACCACCGTTGCCGGTCGGCGTGATAAAAACTTGCGGCGTGAATGCTGAAATATTCCCGTTCGTATCCTCAACACGAATCTTATAATAGTAAACCGTCGTCGAGGAAAGCCCCGTGTCGACATATGACGTCGTGCTTGACGGCGTCACGGTCGCTATCGACGAAAACGATCCGCCCGTCGAACGAAACACGTCGTATTGTTTGAAGTTTGGAATGGTACTCGTCGACCACGAAAGATAGGCTTGATATTTGCCGGCTTGTTTGTTTGAAACATCCTTAACGGCAAATCCCGTGGGCACCACGGGGCCATTCGATATCTGATATAAGTCATTACCGTACACATCTTCCAACTCCGTATAGACCACAGGAGTGCTTGTGGAGGCGAACACAAGCGGGAAGCCAGATGTGGTCGTGGCAGTACCGCCGACGTTTACAAACGGCAGGCTCGATGTCGGCGTGGATGTTGTAAACGGAGAACCCGACACGCGATAATAAAAATTGGAATTGTCCGAAAAATTGAAGCTGATAGTTTGCGCACTAGCGTCCATTGTGAGCGAATTCACAACCGGGGCTTGCGTGTCGAGCGCGAATGCGGCGCTCGTCGCGGTTGCTGTATTGTTGGCAGGCTGATGGTCGTTCAAGGTCACGCTGATCTCTGCGTTTGTTACATATTGCGACCCGACATCCGCTTTCGCATTCCATATTATTGTGGACGTCGGCGACCATGTGCCGGTCGCCATCGTGATGTCCGATGTCGCATTCGGCGTGATGAACGTATTCATCGGGTTCCAGGTTGCGCCGCCATTCAATGAATACTGATAACTTGGCGTCACCGTGGATGTGGCATGACCGCCATAGCTGCCATCGGTATTGGCGTCGGAGTCCAGCGCTGAAAATTGGAATTGGACCCACCCGGCACTCGAAGACGTTCCGTTAAGTTCCGAAGCAGCCACACCCGTGCCGCCTCCGATGGCTGGATTGAATTGCGGAGGTGAATTTACGACGTACTGCACAACCACAGAAGAGATCGTCGGCGTACTCGCGTTTGAAGTTGTGAGCGCGACTTCGTATTGAAACCACTCGTTGGCACTGCCGCTTTGCATCGACGAAGGGAGTGCTGCGTTGCTGCACGTGACCGTCCCGCTCACGTTGGTACAGTTTGCGGTGTTATCGGTGAGATTAGTCCACGGAGAAGAAACGAGCAACGCCGAAGTGGAAGCCGTCCGGAGAGAAATGGTGGCCGTCGTACTTGCCGGAATCGCACCTTCTGTCCACGCAAGCGATCCTATCGCATTACCAGACGAGCCGCTGTCATACGGCGACGAGACGAGATTGCCGCTCGTAGAGACGCCGGTGTAGGCTATTGTCACATCGTCAAGCGAAGGGCTTTGCGCGTTATTGGACGTCGAAAGAGTCGCTTGATATTGGATATATGCATCGCCATTATTCACGCATCCTCCGCCGGTAAGAGAACCACCGCTCACGATTGCACTGCACGATGTCCACGGTAAGGCGCCCGTCATCGACGCATTATTTGCAGACCGAGCTTTCATGGTAATCGTTTGACCGCCGCTATTATCCCATGAGATCGTGTTCCAATTTTGATTCGAGGCATTGAGCGGAGCGGACGTGAACGTCCCCGAAGAAACATAGGTAACTTGACTATAAGAAATTGATAACGATCCGTTTGTTTGATATGGCGCCCCAGTTCCTTGCGTCGTCGTTGCCGCACTGAGCGTGCTCGATACGAATCCTGATCCGCCGCCGCCGCCAGTGTTCCAAGCGTATTGATCGGTGGATCCTCCGCCGCCGCCGAAATAACCGCCGCCGCCGCCCGCACCACCAAAATTGGTGGCATTAACGTACCAACCATTCCCACCGTGACCGAATGTTCCGCTAGCGCCGCTGTACTGCGTATAATTGGCGTAGGCACCGACACCGCCGGCTGACTGCGTTCCGCCACCGGCACCAGTGCCGCCCGAATCACTTGTGCAACCAGTCATACTTGCAGTCGAACCACTGCTCCCTCCGCCAGTACCGCCAGGGCAACTTGAACCACCACCGCCGCCGCCGGCAACGATAATAACCTGAGAAGTAGACGTTGTCGTTCCAAAAATATTTGCTGCACCAAACCAGGTCATACCACCGCCACCGCCACCATAATAACCAGTACCACCGCCACCAAAGCCGCCCGCTTCTGTGTTACTGCCCGAGGCACCAGTTCCGCCAACCACAAAGTAATATGTTGCACCAGGCGTTACGGATAATGTTCCCGTACTCGACCCACCGGATCCAGCATTAAAACTTCCGGAAATTCCGCCGCCGGCTCCCACGGCGTGTATGGTTATACTCGTCACACCGCCAGGAACAATGAACGTAGATGTCGCACCGGTGTATGCATATGACGTTGTCGTCACAACACTTGAACCCGTGGCGAGCACAACACTCGCCGCCGCGCCGCTTCCCGTCACCGTTGTACTCGCAAATGTTCCCGCGTTAAAATCGGTATTCGAAGTTTGATAGATCGAAGCACTCGTAGTGCCGAGTTGAATAGTTGAAGACACTGCGATTCCAGTGGAGCTCTGATACTGCGTCCAACCATTTTCGTTTCCAGGATGCAGAGCGGTATTTGAAGTTGCTCCGCCCGTCCAATTATTTTGAGTAAATGTATACGTCGTCGCTTGAGCGACGTTCAGAATATTACATAATAAAACGGAGGCGAGTAATGTCGCAGTAACCGCGCTTGCGTAATTTCTTACGGACATATTCTTGAGCGAACTCCAGCCAGGAACAAGCGCTGCAATGTTTCATGTATAATGATACCCTCGAAATCATCCTAACGGAAGGAAAAACTGTGGAAAAACGAGCCTTATAGAGCGGCTCCGTTCGTGGTCCCACAAAAAATCTTGCTAAACATTCCCGTTTATCACAGGCATTTTCAGCCTTACCGGGTTTTTGATTATTGTTTTCCAAATTTAAGCGCCTCAAGCCCCGGTAGCGGCTTGTGAGCCAAAAAATCAAGCATGGCTCCCCCGCCCGTCGAGATAAAGCTGAATTTTTTATCAAGATGATATTGCTTTAAGAACATAACCGTCTCCCCGCCGCCAGCGATGCTGAATATTTTTTTATTTTTTATGACGGCACGCGCTATGCGGACACTTCCTTTCGCATATTTTTTTTCTTCGATAAGCCCGAGCGGTCCGCTCCATAACAGTGTCTTTGTTTTCGCAATCTTTTTTGCAAATGCCGCCACGGTCTTCGGTCCAAAATCAAGAATTGCGCCGGCGCGCCACACAAAATCAATAGGCACGACTATCTGCTGCGCCGCTCGTTGAACGCTGATGATCTTTTTTAACGCTGTATTACTCTTGGGACTCTCGTCGACGATTGATCTTTTTACGTCCATGCCGCGTAATTTTAAAATCGTATTAGCGGGGCCGCCACCAAGCAAAAACCAATCAGCTTTCTTTTTAAAAAACGTTACAACACCAAGCTTGTCTTCGGCTTTCACGCCTCCAAGGATCAAGGTCAGTGGACGGCTAGGATTGTCCATGATTTTCCCAAGCGAAATAATTTCCTTTTCAAGTTCGAACCCTGCATAACTCGGCAAGTGCTTCGTGACGGCAACCACGGAGGCATTTGCCCGGTGACATACCGCAAAAGCGTCGTTCACATAAAAATCCGCGAGTGATGCAAGCTGCTTTGCAAATTTTTGATCATTTTTTTCTTCGCCGGGCATAAAACGCAAATTCTCCAAAAGGAAAATTGATCGCTCTGGCGCGGTGGCAATTTCTTTCTTTATCTCGCCAAAACGAAAGTGCGGAACAAAGTGAACCTGGCCACCGGCAATGCTTTTCTTTCCGAGAAGTTTCGTGAGATGCACCGCGTTTTTTTTCAAACTATATTTCTTCTCGAAGCCGTGCGGGCGTCCTTTATGACTCGCGATAACAATGCGACAGCCATGTTCCAACAAAAACGTAATCGTCGGGAGCACGGCACGCATCCGCCAATCATCTTCAGTGTTAAAATCAAGCCGCAATAAAGCCGTACCACGAATATCTCGGGGTTTTGTTTTACTCAAAAAGCGAATCATATCGTTTATTTTACCACGCCGACTTCGAAATCCTTATTCCCGAAGCCGCTTATAAATGTCGGCCTCGATAGCTTGGCGATCCTGTCCATACTTCGTCCGCGAATATTCCTTGAGCTTCTCGGCAAGTTGCTTATCGCCACCGTTCCATGACGTGGTCGCAATGCGAAGATTGAACGGCTTGGAAGTCTGCCCGTTGATCAGAATTTTTGCGTAGGCGTTCAGATTGTCAATATTCAGCAGATCGTTTTGATCGAAGACTGGCTCAAATTGTTTTACAAGAAACTCTGCATCCTGCACGCCAACCCGGAATACGACTTGCGAGCCGACATTGCCAAAAACAGCGTCTTTGATTTTGTCAGTGAGCTGGGCGATAAACTGATGTGCCATCGTGAGATTCAGTCGATATTTGCGCGCTTCCGAAAGGATCGTGGCAATGGAGTCCGTCGTGAAGTTCTGGAATTCATCTATATATAGGTTAAAGTCGCGGCGTTTGTCGGCATCAGCAATATCCACGCGGGAAAGCGCGGCCATGAGAATTTTCCCCGTAAAGACCATGCCAAGGAGGCCGGCGTTGATATCGCCGATCCGGCCTTTCGCAAGATTGATAAGCAAAATTTTGCTATTGTCCATCACGTCGCGGAAATTGAATGCCGATTTCGGCTGGCCGATGATTGGGCGCATGTAATCGTTCGAAATAAAATTGTTGAACTTTGAGGTGATATACGGTGTCATATTCGCGAGCGATGCTTCGCCGCCGGCTTTTACCGCCTCCTTTTCCCAAAAATCGATCACCACGGGATTATGGATGCGAGAGAGTTTCCGAAGCCGATACGCCGTGTCGGTAAAGATGCGCGGCACCTCCATGAGCGTCGCCGGTTCATTTTGCATATCTTCCATCAAAAGCAGAAGCGCGTTGCGCATATACTGCTCGAACATAGGCCCCATCGTTTCCGGCGGGAACAATTTATTAAAAATGCTTTGCATTTCGTTGACGATAAATGTCTTTTCTTCGGGGCGATCATAATTGAAGTCGAGCATATTTAAACCGAGCGGACGTGAAAGGTCGCCGGGATTGAAATAGATCACGTCATCAAGCCGCTCGCGCGGAACAAATCCGAGCGCGTTTTCCACGAGGTCACCGTGAGGATCAACGATGGCAACTCCTTTGCCGGCCCGGATGTCCTCGATGATCATATTACCAAGCAACGTCGACTTGCCGGTTCCGGTTTGACCGATAACATAAACGTGCCTCCGCCGATCATCGTCCGTGATGTATACCGGTTTCGACTGGCCGCGAAAAACGCTTTCGCCGATCGGCAATCCCTGCGCAGGAAGATTATCGGGCGGCGGCGCTTCCTTTGATTTCAACCACTTCACGTGCGGCGTTTCCGTGGATGAAATCGGGAAATGATAGAAACTTGCGATTTCTTCTGCCGAAAGGATCATCGCCTCACCTGTGTCGAACAGGCGATAAATAAATTTATTAACAATGCCGCTTGGGTTTCTCGGTTTCACGATTTTGAACTCGTTCCGCATCGGACTCGCGAACTGGCTAAAACCGGCCGCGAGGCCGTCCAGAATATCATTCGCCTGGAATGGCGATCCCGCGGAAGCAACCAAGCGAAGATTCACATTGAAAAGCGGCTTTGCGATCTTCATCTGCAAGGCCTTGATCGCTTCTTCATCAACCACAAGCTCTTCTTTCTTTTCTTCTTTTGTTTTTGGATTAAAAACCTCCGATACATCCGAAGCGCTCACCGGAAAACCTTTGCCGAAAACTTTTTTGAGCGGCTCCCCCTTCTTTAAAAGATTGATGTAGCTCTGCACGCTTTTTTTTGTGCTGCTTGAAGCGGGCATGATGAGCATCTGAAGCGCAACACCCTCGCCTACCTCGTTCACTTTTGAAAAGGCGCCGATGATTGACTCGAAGGAATCGAGGCCAAGCTCGGCATAGGTTTTTATCGGTAACGCAAAATTTTCTTTTTGGGCAAGATAGGCTGCAGCCGTCGCGCCATTCGCATTAAAAATATTAAAGTCGTCCTGCACGAGCTCAACGCTCGCGCCATTCCAAAGGCCCTGGATCTGTTTTGCCGCAGTTTCTGCCGATAGCTTTGGCACACCGATATAAAAATGGATTTCCTCGCCAACGTGCGGGACCGCCATCTCAAAGGTGACCGGTTTTTTTATGGAAGTAAGGCCGCCAAGCAGTTGTTCGAAATGCGCGAGCTCGGCTTTAAAGTCGGCATGCTCGGATCCCCCTGCGGTAGCGGTTCCGCTCGTAGACGATCCTGATCGCGGAATTTTAATGAGGAAAATTGACGTTCCAAGGGAATTCGCGATGCGCGCCCGCGAGATGCTGCGAACAATACAATAAATCACAACGACGAGGATTGCCGCTACAACCATAGACAGAAATATATAAAACCCCATGTAGTAATGGTACCAAATCGTGCGGGCCTGATCTGCTTTATAATTTTATTTTACGATGCCACGCTTCTGGAGTTCCGGATACAATTTTCCGGCGAGCGCATCATGGAATGCGTCTTGCACAAAGTACGGTGACTTTTTTGATTCAGTGACAGCCTTGCCGATTCCCTGTCTCAAGGCGACGTCAAGCAAATATTCGATTTCTAATTTCACTTCGGGCGACGCCGCGTCGGCATAGGCCGGCAGGACGCCTCGCGACGGAGCAGGCGCAGCCGGAGTCGCTTGATTATTATTGGTATTCAGTGCCGGAAACGCCCTGATCGATTCCCTTACGATGGCCTGCTCGCCAGCATTTTTGAATTCAGGCTGCTCGCGGTTGTGCTGGATCTCCGCCGCAAGCTGGCGCAAATCCGATTCGATCGTCTGTTCAAAAGAAGAAACTTGGTCCGGCATAATAGTGGGTTCGTTATAATAAATCCATGGGCAAATCCACACGCATTTGGCTGCTCGTTGGTGTTCTCATTATAGCAACCTTCCTGCGCTTCTACCATTTCTCAACCATACCGCCAGGACTCTATCCTGACGAAGCGATGGATGGCAACAATGCCGTCGAGGTGGCGCAGACGGGGCACTTTCAGGTGTTCTATCCCGAAGACAACGGTCGCGAAGGATTGTACGTCAATATCATCGCGCTCTTTTTGAAAGTGTGGCCGGTTTATGAACCTTGGGTCGTCCGATTGCCTGCCGCAGTTGCGGGCGTACTCACCGTCCTCGGATTATATTTGCTGGCTGCAGAATTATTCGGTTATGAAATCGGTCTGCTCGCCGCCTTCCTCCTTGCGACGTCGTTTTGGCACATCAATTTTTCGCGCATAGGGTTCAGAGCAATTCTCTCGCCGCTCCTGCTCACGTGGGCGCTTTATCTTTTGATACGAGCTGTACGGAAAGGGTCCACGCCACGATCGCCGAGATCTGACGAACCTCCACCCTCCTCCCCTTGGTATATATCGCCGTACATGTACGCCGTGCTCGCGGGCATAATCTACGGCCTCGGTTTTTACACCTATATCGCCTATCGCATCACCCCATTCTTATTTTTATTATTCATTCCATACTTCAGAAAAAATCCAGGATTTTGGAAGCGCGTTGCTGTTTTTATATTGCTCACGTTTATCGTCGCCGCGCCAATCGGCTATTTTTTCTTAAAGAATCCGTCTGACTTCTTTGGCCGCACATCGGAAATTTCGGTGACCAACGCGCAAAGCCCGGCAAAAGAATTTGCCATCAACTTTGGGAAGACGATGCTTGAGTTCAATGTCCATGGCGACACGAACTGGCGACAAAACATCAGTGGCGCGCCGGAACTGTTCTGGCCCGTCGGCATACTCTTCCTGCTCGGCATTATTTTGGGGATATACACACTCATAAAACGACGGCGGAAAAATCGAGGCGTTTCACCGGCTGGACCACCAACAACCGCCTCGTCCGTATTTGACGTTGCATCGCTTTCTTCTTTTGGTCTCTGGCTTACGTTTTTGTGGTTTATTCTTGCCGCAATTCCCGCTGCCGCTTCGGACGAAGGCATCCCTCATGCGCTGCGATCGCTTCTTATGGTTGTGCCCGCCATGATCTTTGCGGCGATTGCCGGCATTTGGATTTACAACCTCGTCCGTAACCATGCCAGCAAAAACGCTGCGAGATTCCTCGGCGTTGTTTTCCTGATCGTCGTCGCGTTCTTCGGCTACTATGATTACTTCATCATGTGGGCACAAAACCCAAACGTCCCCGGCGCGTTCAATGCAAACTATGTCGAAATCGGGCGTGAGATCAACGCGCTTCCAACAAACATACCGAAATACGTGGTCGTAACCGCCGGCGGCGTTCTCGCGCGCGGTATCCCCGTTCCCGCGGAGACCACGATGTTCATTACTGACTCATTCACCGTGCAAGGGCAAGAGGAACACAACATTCAATATTTATTGCCTGGCCAAACGAGCACCATTCCGGTGGGAACGCCATCGAGTAACATTTTTTATATTCAGTAGTCGTACCGCTAACCGGATTTGAACCGGTGTTTTTGCCGTGAGAGGGCAACGTCCTGGACCGGGCTAGACGATAGCGGCGTCCGAAAGATTATAGCCTCACCGTTCGGGTCCGGCAACTGTCTTTGGCGTCTGGTCCCGAATTTCTTGCACCACCTTGCTGAGTTCCATCGCGTGGGAGCCTTTCACAAGAACCACGTCCCCTTTCCGCAAAAAGTTTTGCACGGGGATACGCGCTTCGTCTGCCGTATCAAAACTAAAGACTTTGTCGCGCTTCATACGAGCATTGAGTGCAGTTTCTGCGATAAACTTTGCGCGCGGGCCAACGGTGAAGAGCGCATCGGCTGATTCGGCGGCGAGTTTGCCCATCCGTTCATGGACTTCAATCGTATATTTGCCGACTTCCAGCATGTCGCCTAAAACGGCGATGCGGCGGCGCGCGGGGAGATCGCGCAATGTATCGAGTGCTGATTGCATCGCGAGCGGACTCGCGTTGTACGAATCATCGATGACCCAGGTGTATTTGATGCCGGGCACAATCTGCATGCGCGATTCGGGGGGTTCATAATTTGCGAGCGCCTCTGAAATCGCAACGAGGTTCATGCCAAAGATTATACCAACAGAAGCTGCTGCGGCTGCAGCGTAGGCGTGGGCACGACCGAAAACGCCTTCAAGGCGAACCGGAACGACACCGCTCGCATATTCAAGCTTGAAGGAAATACCCACGGGCTCCCCGTCGCTCGTCACTTTATTTTCAAACCTCGACGCACGCACTTCGACGCCGCGACTGAAGCCATACGTTATTACATGCGCCCGCGTGCGCGATTGCAGGTTACGCACGGTTTCGTCATCGCCGTTCAAAATGGCATAGCCATCGGACGGCAGATATTCAATGAGCCGCCCTTTTTCCCGCGCAACTTCGAGCGGTCCGGGATAGAATTCCACGTGCACCGGCACATCCCCAATCGCCGTGATGATGCTCACGTTCGGCCGTGCAATGGTTAACAAATATTTAATATCTCCAGGTCGATCCGCGCCGTATTCCAAGACAAGGATCTCCGGATAGTCGCTGGTTTTGAAGATAATCCTCCACCAAGCCCCAAAAATGACTTTCATCCAAAACCCAAGCTTTGCAAAACGCGCCGTGCCCGGCGGTTGCTCACGACTAATCAGCTTGAGGTCCCTCGATTTCCAATCGCCAAGGATCGTGAGCGGCAGACCGAGATCATTGTTCAGATTGCCCTCCGAAATGCGAACGCGCCGTCCCTTTTCGAGGACGGCTTTTACCGCGAGCTTTGCTGATGTTTTTCCGGCACTGCCGGTGATGCCAATAATGCCCGGCCGATAACGCCAGAGCGTGAATCGCGCAAGCTGGCGCAATTTCCATCGCAATATTTTTATGAAAAACTTTTTCATCTTTATTACAAAGGTTATTGATTTCCGGAAATCCGATCCGGCGGAATGTTGTAATAATTAATGATATACTGCGCCAATTCCTTGAACGCTGGCACCACGCTCTCTGCGGCAAGCGACGTCACGGGCAACGTGTTCAAACGAATGAAAGCAATGAACTTTGGATCCGAGGTCGGCCCAAAGCCAATATATGAGTCGTCGAGTTCATTGAGATAGCCGCCTCCATTTGGATTTGGAACATAGGCGCTGCCGGTTTTTCCTGCAATGGAATAGCCGCTGATCGCTGGCGCGCCGACGACATCGTCCACGGCGGCCGTCATCATTTCGGTCACTTCTGTCGCCGTGCTCGTGCTCACCGAACGGCCGAGCGGCTCCGGAGATAGCGCAGCATTCAGATACGGCCTCATCATAATGCCGCCGTTCGCGAGCGACGCGACGGCCGTCATGAGCTCAATCGGCGTCATGGAAATACCTTGCCCATAGGCCGCCGTATCAAAATCAACTTGCGGCGACTTGGGATTGAGCTGCGTGAGGTTTCCGGCAACCTCACCGGGCAGATCAATGCCAGTCTTCTCGTCGAGATGGAATTTCTTCATGTATGCCGTGAATATTGAATTTCCTGTCTGGTTTTCAGCAAAAATAGCGCCGCTATTAATAGAGTGTTCGATCACTTCGGTCATGGTTGTCCCAGGACCGTAGGTGCCGTAGGTTGTGAGGTTATAGTTTGTGATGTGCGCGCCATCAACGTTCACGTAGCCTTTGTCATCGTACGTTGTACTCGATGTTATTTTCCCGGAATCGATTCCAGCCGCCATCGTGAGCACTTTGATGATCGACCCAGGTTCGTAAACAGCCTGCACGTTTGGATTTAAAAAATTTGCAATCGGCGAGGCTCCGTAGTTATTTGGATCGAAACTCGGATCCGCCCCCATGGCGAGGATTCGTCCGGTTTGCGGGTCTTCCACCATCACGCTGCCACCATTTGCACCATTCGCCGTCACAAGATCGTCCAAAACTTTTTCGGCTTCAATCTGGATATTCGGATCAATGGTCAATTGCAAATCGGAACCACCAGCGGTCGACGGTCCACTTGAACCCACGCCCTCAAGGTAATCGTTATAGTATTCTTCGAGGCCGTATTTGCCGCTTTCGCCATTGTTTGAAGCGTTCGGACCCACGTAGCCGAGGATTTGCGACGCAACGGTCGCAAGCGGATAATAACGCTCGTTCAGGACGTCGGCATACACTCCTTTTGCATTTACTTCCTCAACCTGGTCGGCCACGGATTGATCAGCTTTATTGACCAGCAATTCGTAATCGTCGTTTGGTTTTGAAAAAATCTTTTGGAGTGTCGAGGCTGACATGCCCAAAATTGGCGCGAAGGTATTTGCTGTTTGCAAAGGATTTGCAATCGACGACGGAACGGCATAGATGATCGGGAATTCCTTCTCAATCGCCGCCGGCAATTCGGCTCCGGTGTTGTCGGTGAAGTAGATTGAGCCTCGGTTGCCGTCGCTCCCCTGCGCCGACGCCAATTCAGAGTCGGCTTTCGCGAGATAATAGCCGCCTTTCACAAGCTGGATTTGATAGAGATGAAAAATGAGAACCGCGTACGCGATGATGACGCTGCCGATAATTACCGAGAAACGATAGGCCATTGGTTGTTAATCGCGACGTACTGCGGCGATTGGTCTTGCACAAGGCCGTCCTGGGCTGCGATAGCCGAGGCTTGGTTTGTGCTGAGCGTTGCGACAATCTGGTTGCTGATCGCGGTATTTTGGGATCCGATGGTGTCGAGTTCTGCTTTTGCCGTCGCAATGTTATGCGAGGTGTTCACGGTTTGATTATAAACCACAACAAGCCAAAATGTTCCCGCGAGGAGGGTGACAACTAAGGCAACAAGAATAATATTGAGGAAGCTTTTTGGTTTGTTGGGTTGAATAAAGGTCATATCATTTTTGCAACGCGCAGTTTTGCCGAGCGGCTGCGAGGATTTTCTGCAATCTCCTCACGCGATGCCGCTATCGGCTTTTTCGTAATTATGGTTATAGTGTTCTGCTTGGCGAGCGCTTGGAACTTTTGCTTTACGATGCGATCTTCGAGCGAATGGAAGCTGATAATCGTAACGCGCCCTCCCGATTTTAGAATGTCAGGCAAACTCTCAATCGCTTTTGCGATATTCTCTAGTTCGCCGTTTGCATAAATTCTGAGCGCTTGGAACGTGCGGGTTGCGGGATCAATGCGCCCATGTTCATAATTTCCCGGAAGCACCTTTCTGATTACTTCTGCGAGTTCGCCGGTCGTCGTTATAGGAGTCTTTCTACCTGCAAGCTTGATGGCCTTTGCAATGGCGCGCGAGCGTCGTTCGCCACCGAATTGATAGATGATGTCGGCAAGTGATTCTTCGGTTTCTTCGCGGATAATCTCCGCAACAGAACGGCGCGACGGATCATAGGTCATCTGCAACGGGTCATCGCGGAATTCGTCTTTAAAACTGAATCCTCGATGCGACGACTCAAGCTGTTCGGAAGAAAATCCAAGATCAAGCAATAATCCGTCGGCCTTGCCAAATTGTTCCCGTGAAATTATTTCCGGCAAATCAGCGTAGTTCCCACAGACATATTGCTCGCGGTCGCCGTATTGTTTTTCATCGATCCGCTTTCGAATCATCGCCTCGTCCCAATCCACACCTAAAAAATTTCCCTCCGGCATAATGTTCTGCATGATCGCCGCCGCATGGCCTCCGCCATCAACGGTACCGTCGATCATAAAATTCCCCTGTCGTGGATTGAGCGCTTCAATGACTTCCTTTAAAAGAACTGGGTTGTGCATGGCGATGATCGCGTGGTCGCCGCGCTTGGTTAAATCCCTAGCTCGCCCAATTTTTCTGCGATTGCTTCCGATGCATTTTCCGTCTTGGTCTTATAAGACTTCCATGACGCTTCGTCCCAGATTTCCACGCGATTATAAAGTCCGGTCACGATCACTTCTTTTTTAAGACCGGCGTACTTGCGAAGATAATCAGGAATAAGAATTCGTCCTTGGTGATCGAGCTCGACATCAGATGCTCCGGCGAGCATGAGCCGTCCGAATGCGCGCGCATTCGCCTGCGCGATCGGCAATGCGATCAGCTTTTTCGCGAGCTCTTCCCACTCGGCGTGTCCAAACATAAACAAGCAGTTATCGATTCCGCGTGTGATGATGGCGCCAGCCGAAAGTTGTTCGCGGAATTTTGCCGGAACCGCCATTCGACCTTTTGTATCTAAATTGTGTTGGTATTCGCCGAGTAGCATGTTTTTGTCGGGCCTCCCAGCCCGGAGTTCTGCACAGAAAAGGGGGTTTATCCCCAGTTCTATCCACAATTCCCCACTTCTCTATCACTATATACCACTACGCCACAGCGTCAAATATCGTTACTTTTCGAAGTTCTTCAACCAAAAAGACCCATTTTATTGGGCTTTTTTGAGCGTTCCTCCTTAAATATGCACAGGCAACTTTAAAAGGACACTATCCCCTCATGACAAGTAACCGATTATTTGTTAGAATTAGAATCATGTTAATGAAGAAAACGATACTAACGTACTTATATGAGTACGAACCAAAAGTAGGTGTCGTGGTACCAGTTAGAAACAATGGAGTTTTGCAAGGAGTGGGATGGAATGATTTTGTTGCTTATTTACTCACCACTTCTTACCAAAAAAATAATTCGAATAGAAAAAGGGATTTTGAAGATTGCTTAGAAGATTGTGCGGAAAAGGGATATATTTTCGAGGGGACATTATTTAATCCGACTTCTCCCAACCCTCTCGCCGCCCCTCCTCCAGTCGTAGTTATAAATCATATCGTCATTAGTTCCGAAGGAAGAAAATTAGCCAAGGGCTGGAAAATTATAAGATGGCTATACTTTTTTGAGTATCTTTTCAGGGAACATTGGTTGTTGTATGGTATCTTAATATTTGTAGGGGGTCTTGTTGTGCGCGATCCAAAATCGGTATGGGATATAATTAAAGTGATATTTTCTAAACTATGAACTGGAAACAAGAATTAAAGCGATGGGCAGTTTTCACGGTTCTGATATGGATTCCTTTTGTTGTAACTGTTACGCTTCCAGTCCGAAATCATCCGATCATAATAACTTTTTTACTCTCGGCGATCATTGCACTTGTCTTGGTTGAATGGAAAGATAAAGAGCATAAATGAAACCAAAAACCGCCATTGCTGGCGGTAATTGGTTGATACACTTGTCCGAGTAAAGAACTCGGAATCCAAGGAAATGGACAAACCTTAAAGTCCTCGAGAACCTCAAAGAAATGTACCAAAGTGGGTTGTCATCCGTTATCTATTATATCAGATTTAGGTGTTTTATTTCAACTGACCAAACTGTGGACCCGTCGGGATTCGAACCCGAGTTCGATGGATGACAACCACCAGTAATAAGACCGCTATACGACGGGCCCATAGAATTGGCCTACTCATTATATCAAAGAATCAGTTACAATTTAGTTATGGACAAAGACAACAGCAAGGGTAAGTTTTACAAGCTCCTCGGAGCCGCTATATCCTCGCCATCATCGCCGCAAAAACCGCAGGCCGTACGTTCCGGCGGAAAGCAAACTCGTTCACGTAAGACTGTAGGTACTTCTTCGAAACGGCGTGGTAAGTCCCGCGCAAAGAAGTCTTAAACTGTCCCCAGAAGCCCTCGATGGTATTAGTGTGGATTTTGCCCCGCACGTATTCTCTGCGTGAGTGATTAACTGAATAATGGGAATAGCCCATGTTCCATGTCCGATGATAAGGGTCAAACTCGTCCGAATGGATACGCGTACCCTTTTCCACGTTGTCTTTAATCTTTTTGAGCAACGTACTGCCCTTGCGACTACGGACGACAAATGCTTTTATGTCATTCGCACCCCGTTCAGCAATTCCGAAAACAACGCTCTTTTTCTTAAACTTATTGGCTTGATTATGATGACCACCAATAAAGGTTTCGTCCACTTCAACAATGCCGGAGAACTTGCCGTCCCCTTGCGTCATTAAAGCCCGAATCTGCTTTGCCATTCTCCAAGCGCACTTATACGTAACTCCAAGCTGACGCTGAAGTTCCATAGCCGAAACCCCGTTGCGCGAAACCGAAAACAAATAGATCGCAAAGAACCATAAGGTCAAAGGGGTCGAGGACTTCTCAAAGACCGTTCCTGCGACAGGGTGGATTTGTTTGCCCTTTGAATCCGCATAGCATTTCCGGCCAGCCACGTAGTAGTGGGTTTTGACCTTATCAGGATGCTTTTGGGCGAATATATAGTCCAAGCATGACTTTTCTGTCGGGAACTCCGCTCTGAAATCCTTAATGGTGTATTTGTTCATACCCTAAGTATACGCCTCCTGTACTTGTTGTCAAGGGATAGTTACCCTTTAAAAGGCCCCCTAAATGGTCAATATAAGGGGCAAATGGTCAGAAATTTCTATGTTGGGAACCGAAAAACTTTTCAGCAAGATGCGGCGATCAAGAAAAATATAATCGGCAAACAGATGCTTCTCGGGATAAATCCACGCCAAGCGATTTCGCGTTGTCGGAATATTATATTCTTTGATGAGGTCTTGATACCCGGCGCTTCGAATCATTTCCAGGCTTTGCGTATCTGGAAAAAGATTAAAATCGCCGCCAAGAACAGCGGGCTCAGCTCTTTTCTTAAGAAAACTCAGCAGTTCCTGCGACTGCTTCAATCTGCCAGGATCGTCCCGCTTTTCGATTGGTCGTGACATGCCGTGAAGGTTCACAATGGTTATCGAGCTGGCCTCAAACGGAATACTCATATATAACCCTAGCCCCACATTAGGCTCTTCACGCAATATTGTTCCACTTTCGGAGATAGTAATGCCGGGCCGAATATACATTGCCAGGGAAAAATCGTCATCAGCCGTTACCGTCTTCGTACCGATGGTTTTTTGATAATTCAACAAAACTCCGTCAACAAGGACTTCGCATGGCTCACTAATCTCTTGAAAACAAAATATATCTGTGTCTACCGCTTGTTCCTTGAGAAACGCGGCCAAGGCGTCCCCCATCTTTCCGTACCATGCATTCAGAAAAATGATCTTCATGGGTGGGCGTTGCAGGGATCGGACCTGCGACCTTTCCGATGTGAACGGAACGCTCTACCACTGAGCTAAACGCCCAAAGGCGGATAGCCTTCTGCATTTTGGAGGCACGCGGTTCGAGCGTTGTCGCTCGACCGCTTCCTCTCGCCGCCTTCGCGGCTCCGAGAGCCTCCAAAACACAGAAGATCTATCCGCTCTTAATTATATTTCTTATTGAATCTCAACCTGGGCTCCGGCGGCTTCGAGTTTTTTCTTCATCTCTTCCGCCTCTTCTTTCTTTACGTTCTCCTTGATGGTCTTTGGGGCGCCATCCACGAGATCCTTCGCCTCCTTAAGACCAAGCGTCGGGTTCACTTCGCGGACAACTTTGATGACATTCAATTTGCTTGCGCCGCCATTTTTGAGGACAACGTTGAAGCTCGTCTTTTCTTCCGCGGCTGCACCGGCCCCGGCACCGCCGCCCGCAGCGACAGGCGCTGCAGCTGAGATGCCGAACTTCTCTTCCATTTTGTGGACGAGCTCGGCGAGCTCAACGACCGTAAGCGATTCAACCTTGGTGAGAATATCGTCTAAATTTGCCATAGTATTGTTGGATAATTTCGTTTACGACCTTTCCGTTATTTGCTTGCTTTTGATTTCTCTTCGAGCAAATACATAAATGACCTGACCGGAGCCGCCATCATGCCAAGAAGCTGGGCGAGAAGAATTTCGCGCGGCGGCAATTGGCCGATCGCGGAAACTTGCGCAGCATCCATCGAAGTATTGCCGGTAATGTCGTAACCGCCGAGCAATTTCTTGACCCACATCGCCTTATCGCCGCCTTCCGGTACTTCGAGCGATTTGAAGAACCGATAGGCCGGCCCGGCAACGGTATCACTTGTGCCTGCGGCGAAAATGGTGCCGACGGACATCTTGAACTGCTTAAGGTCCATCGCAATCCCCTTTTCTTTGAGAAGCAGGTTGAGGAGTCGCTTTTTGATGACGAGAAAGCTCGCATCGGATTTTTTGAGCTCGCTCCGCAATTTGCGGACATTTTCTGCAGTGATCTTTGTGAAGTCGGCGAAAATGAGCGCCTGGCTTTTATCGAGCAACGCTTTTGCCCTTTTCAATTCTTCTGATTTTTGTGCTTTGGTTTTCATATATTTTTAATAAAAAACGCCTTTCCAAAGGCGCTACGACAATAATCAAAGCTATTTGATTATCCTCGGCCGGGATTTATGCGATCCAAGCCTCTCGGCTTGAGCCACAACCCATGCGTCATTGGAATTGATAGCAGTATAGCCGAACCAGAATAAATGTCAACCCGGCGGTTATTTAGAGCGAGTTCAACGCGGCCCGCGTGCGGGGGCCAACGGAACCATAGCCGTTCGTGTAGGGACTCCCCGAACAAACGATGCCTTTCGAACATTGGAACTTCTGGACCCCCGCCTGCGTGAGTAAGCCAAAGTAGCCGGTTGCATATTGCGAGCCAAGGTCGCCTTGTGCTATAAGCACCGTTTGTAAATCAACTATATTCGCCCCACGCATGCCGAAGTAAAGTCCGGTTGTGAACGTGAACATCGGCGTTTGCGGCGGCGTTGACGGTGGTGAATACGGAGGCGTACTTGGCGGCGGAGAAGATGGCGGCACTTGCGGCGGCGTGCTCGTCTGCATCGGCGCCACGGGATTATTGATGAGCGTTGTCGCGCCAATCGATTGCTGCGGGGAAATATTTCCTGCAGCATCGTATGCCTTTATGGCATATTGATAGGTTGTGTCGGTTGCAAGGCCGGTGTCGGCATAGGTTGTAGAGGCCGTACTCCCAATTTCGTTTCCGTCTCGATAGATATAATATCCGGCGACACCGACGTTGTCGGTTGAGGAATGCCACGAAAGATCGATCTCTGAAGTCGAGGGCGAAACATATTGGATATTCGATGGGATCGATGGCGGCGTGAGATCCTGCGGCTGCGTCGATGCGGTTGCTGGCGGGATGCTCAACGTGGAAACATTGCCAACTTCATCAACCGACTGAATTTGATATGAATATAAGGTGTTAGCCGACAACCCTGTGTCAGCGTAGGTTGTACTCGTGCCGTTTACATAACCGAGCAGCTGACTATTTCTATATACGGCATAATTCACAACGGCAATATTGTCCGTTGCGGGATGCCAGGAAAGGTCTATCTCAGAAGATGAAATCGCTTTTGCTGTCACGTTGCTTGGCGCCGACGGCGGCGTTATGTCAAAAATTGTTGTCACGTTTATCGGCGCTGATCGCGTGATGTACCCTTGCGCGTTGTACGCTCCGATTTGATAGCTATAGGTGTAGCCTGTTGCAAGTCCGGTATCGGTGAAGCTTGTGCCGGTGATCGCATTCTGCAGAATTAATTTTTGGCCGTTGCGATAGATGTAGTAGCCGATGACCGCAATGTTATCCGTGGCAGCATCCCAAGAAAAAGCTACCGACGAAGACGACGGAATGAACGTGATGTTCGTGGGAGCGGTCGGCGGTTGGTCTTGCACAAGGGTTATAACCTGGGACGGCGCAGACTGCCCCGAGGTGTTGCCTTCCGAATCGTAAGCGCTCACGCTGTAGGTGTGACTACCGGCCGGCGCATTGTCGGTATAAAAAAGCAAACCGGGCGTGTTCGCAATTTCTTGTCCGTCGCGATAAAGATAATATCCTTCGATCCCGATGGTGCTCGAGGCTGGATTCCAGGAAACATATACTTGTCCTGCTTGGGTGATGTATGCAGAAACTCCCGTCGGCACCGTTGGCGGCGGAACATTCTGCGCGTTTGCAATAAAGCTATGAGGGAAAACTACGATGAACGCTATCACGGCCACCCAAATGCCTATCTTTTTCATACTTTTAGTGTAGCATTCCGGCTTTCGCGAGCGATGTGTATTGGCGGGAGCTGGAGGAATCGGACCTCCGACGGCGGTTTTGGAGACCGCAGTTATACCATTTAACTAAGCTCCCCTACCTAAAAATTGTGCCCCGTTTTGAGGCGGAGCGCAATTTTTTACTTTCCGGTGATGCGAGCCTCTTTGTGGAGGGTTTTTGCACGGCACCAGTTGCAGAACTTTTGCAATTCAATTTTACGCTCAACAACTTTCTTGTTTTTGTTCGTATAGTAATTACGCCGCTTGCAAACGGAGCAGCGCAGAGTGATCAACCGATCGGCTCGTTTTACTTTAGCCATGGGGAATATCGTACTATGCCCGGCAGAAAAAATCAACCTTGAGCCGATGGCCGGATTTGAACCGGCGACCTACTCCTTCATTGATACCTCAACTTCGAACATCTTATATGAGGATTAGACTGTATCTTGCGCATACTGTTTGCAGCGTAGCGCCCCTTGTCAGTCGTTCGGGCGAATATGCACTCGCCACGGTCTTAACCCGCGAAGGTCTTTGACCGTAATTCGGGATTCACGAATAAGTTTCCTTAATCGTGGGCACGACCTCTCGGTCTACCATGGAGTTGCTCTACCAACTGAGCTACATCGGCAATAAACCCATCAGAATGTCTCTGAGCTTTTTGTTGTGATACATAACCGTCAGTACGCCGTATTGGCTCTTCTTTCGATAAGTACCCAACGAACCAGACTTTGTAATTACTGGCTTGTTGATTTGGCTCCTTTGTATATTAAGTTTTTTGGTCCAAAAGTCCAGCGCTTCGTTAATAGTGATGTCAGTAAATAACTGCAATCCAAACTTTAGCTTATCTCTTTTGATATGAAATATCTTCTCAAGAAACTCTATAAAAGTTTTAATAAGTTTCGGATCTGTGTTACCTAGCCGAATTGATCCCTTGCTTGCTTTTGTTCCTTCACCCCAATAAAGTCCGATACCTAATCCAAGGAGTTTCATTTTTTCTGGATCGCTTGAAAGATCGACGCTGAACGGATCGCCGTTGGGGTTATTTTTTATATAGATGGCCTCGCTACGACTTCGAGCCTTGATACCATATTTTTTCATCCAAAAAACGACTTGGTGCAACGAGCAACCTAAAAAATCTGCAATTTCTTGCATTGATTTTTGACGATCTTTATACAAGCCTGAAAGTACGGACCTTTCTATCATTCAACCCAGTATAACAACGCAAGATTAAAAATTGATTAAAAAAACAGCGACGGCGCTATCCATGAGCCGGAGAGAGGAGTCGAACCTCCAACCTTCGCTTTACAAAAGCGCTGCTCTGCCATTGAGCTACTCCGGCGACTTTCATATATTATAGAGCTATAGTAAAATGTAAAGGAATTTTCAACGTTCTGCATCCTCGCTTGCGGGGGCAACGACGGCCGAAAGGCCTGAAAGAACTATGCCAACCAAATTTACCCATCTTCATACGCATTCGCATTATTCCCTGCTCGACGGGCTCACCAAAATTGATGCGCTCGTAGAGCGGACAAAAGAGCTCGGAATGGATTCGATTGCAGTCACCGATCACGGCGTCCTCTATGGCGCTGTTGAATTTTATAAGGCGGCGAAAAAGAATGGCATCAAACCCATCTTGGGTGTTGAGACCTACGTTGCGCCGCGAGATCGCTTTTCAAAAGAATCGAACGAACGTTATTACCATCTCATCCTGCTCGCAGAAAATCAGGTTGGCTGGAAAAATTTGATAAAACTTGTTTCGAAGGCCCATCTTGAAGGATTTTATTACCGTCCCCGCGTCGACAAAGATTTGCTCCGCGAACATCATGAGGGCTTGATCGCCCTTTCCGCATGTCTCGGCGGCGAAATTGCGAGCTGCCTTCTCGCCGGTAAATACGAAGAGGCAAAAAAATGCGCACTCGACTATCAAGAAATCTTTGGCAAAGGAAATTATTTCTTGGAACTGCAAAAACACCCGAACGTGGCGGACTCGGAAAAAGTCGAGCCTCTGCTCATAAAACTTTCCGAGGAAACCGGCATACCACTCGTCGCAACGCAGGACAGCCACTATCTACGATCTGAAGATCGCGACTATCACGACGTTCTCCTTGCCGTGCAAACCGGCAACCGGCTTTCCGACGATGATCGGATGAGCATGAAAGAAGACGATTTTTCCGTGCTGTCGCCCGCGGCGATGGCGGAAAAATTTGCGAGCATTCCTGGCGGCGAAGCCGCCATTGCGCGGACTGCTGAAATTGCCGAGCGGTGTAACGTTGAGCTGGAACTTGGCAAAACGCTGCTCCCCGATTTTCCAAAACCAGACGGAAAGACAGCCAATGCATATCTTCGCGAACTCGTCGACGAACGATTGCCGCTCCGCTTTCCAAAAGGCAGCGAGGATCCGGAGATTACAAAACGACTGGACTACGAACTCGGCGTCATCGAGAAAACAGGCTTTGCCGATTATTTTCTTATCGTACAAGACCTCGTCAACTGGGCGAAAGCGCACGGCATTGCCGTCGGACCCGGCCGAGGATCGGCTGCGGGCAGCTTGGTTTCCTATATCCTTAGAATCACCGATATTGATCCCCTGCGCTACAATCTGCTCTTCGAGCGGTTCCTCAACCCCGAACGTATACAGATGCCCGATATCGACATCGACTTCGCCGACACCCGTCGGGACGAAGTGCTCGCGTATGCCCGCGAAAAATACGGCGAAGACCGCGTTGCGCGCATTATAACGTTCGGAACGATGGCGGCCCGCGCTGCCATCCGCGATGCCGGCCGTGCGATGGGATATTCCTATGCCTTCTGCGATCAGATCGCAAAGCTCATCCCCTTCAACCCAACGCAAGGCATGAAAGAAGGATGGCTCGATGAATGCTTGGAAAAGGTGCAGGAACTTAAAACGATTTACGAAACGAACCCCGAAGCGAAACGGCTGATTGACACCGCCCGACATCTTGAGGGCGTCGCACGCCACGCTTCGGTCCATGCGTGCGCAACGGTGATCGCAAAAGATCAACTCGTTGAACGGGTACCCATCCAATTTGCACCGCAAGAAAAAGACACGACGATCACCCAGTTCGAGATGCATGCCATCGAAGATCTCGGTCTTCTTAAAATCGATTTCCTTGGGCTCAAAAACCTGAGCATCATCGAAGACGCCGTCCGGATTATCAAAGACCTTCACGGCGTGCAGCTCGACATTTCTTCTATACCGCTCGACGATCCGAAGACGTTTGCATTACTCCAGCGCGGCGACACGACTGGCGTTTTTCAATTCGAAAGTTCCGGCATGCGCCGCTATATGAAAGACCTGAAACCGACCGGCCTCGAAGACCTGATCGCGCTCGTCGCCTTGTTCCGCCCAGGCCCGATGGAACTTATTCCGAGCTATATCAAGCGCAAACACGGACAGGAAAAAATAACGTACGTCCATCCCGTGATGGAGGAAACGCTCAAAACGACGTACGGCGTCATCGTATATCAGGAACAGGTGATGGATCTTGCCACGAAGCTTGCGGGCCTCACCCGCGGCGAAGGCTATCTTCTCATCAAAGCCGTCGCCAAAAAAATCAAAACACTTCTTAACGAGCAAGAGGAAAAGTTTGTGAAGGGCGCGCTCAAGAATAATATTCCTGAAAAGACGGCTGAAAAGGCATGGGCGCTCATCGAACCATTTGCCCGCTACGGATTCAACAAAGCGCACAGCGCCTGCTACGCAACAACCGCATATCGGACCGCCTATCTCAAAGCCAACTATCCGGAAGAGTTCATGGCCGCGCTTCTCAATGCCGAAATGAACGACATCGAGCGAATTTCATTTCTTATCCAAGAAGCAAAAATATCCGGCCTCACCATCTTACCCCCGGATATCAACAGCAGCTATATCAATTTTGCGCCCGAAGGCGACAAGATTCGTTTTGGATTGCTTGCGATCAAAAATGTCGGCTCGGAAATCACCCGGGCGATCATCGAAGAACGCACGCGCAATGGTCCGTTCAAAAACTTCGAAGAGTTTCTCACGCGAAACCAACACAAGGATCTCAATAAAAAATCCATCGAAAGTTTAGTGAAGAGCGGCGCGTTGGACTCGCTTGGCGTTGAGCGGAAACAAGCGCTCGAAAACATCGATGAAATCCTCAAATTCGCAACCGCCATGAAGCGCGGGGGCGCCATGAACGGATCGAATTCTCTTTTTGGCGATGCGACGCCAAAATTTAATCTCAAGCTAAAGCCGACGGCGCCGGCGGCGCCGGGAGAAAAGCTTGCCTGGGAAAAAGAACTGATCGGGTTCTTCATTTCCGACCATCCGATGACCGCGCACGCCGATATGATCAAGCACTATCAGGCGAAACCCATCGCTGAGCTTGCCGCCATCCATGATGAGAAAAAACTGGTCCGCACCGCTGGCCTTGTTTCGAAAATCCATAAGATATTCACAAAGAGCGGCCAACCCATGATGTTTGTGACGATCGAGGATCTTGCCCAACAGCCGATGGAGATTGTGGTGTTCAACAGCGTTCTCGAAAAAACGGCATCGGCCTGGACGGAAAATGCCGTTGTTGTTGTTGAAGGAAAAATTTCGCGACGCGACGGCGAGCTTAAAATGATTTGCGAGAAAGCAAAAAAGCTGGAAGAGGCTTGATTTTCCCGGCATTTTGCGCTATAAACAGCGGAGTAACTTAATCGTAAACGCTACGGGAGGACATCATGACCTTGGGCTACTCCAGACCAATGGACAAAAACGATATGGCTTCGGCGAAAAGAAACGCACAGAACATTTTCTCGTGCTTTGAGCAGGACCTGCGCGCCCATAAGTATAAAACGTTCGAAGAGGCAGTGACTGCGCACCAGAAAGATATCGGCGCAGAAGACAGCTTCCGAAGGGAAACACTTCGACAATTCAATGAGATGCTCGCCTCGAGAGCAGAAATCCTCAAAAAAGCATTTTACCCCCAGGAACTATCACCCGCTTCCGGTGCAGAAAGACCGCTCCGTAACGCGAGTTAATCCAGCGATCGTAATCTTAAGCACACCACCAGGAACCTCGGTGGTGTTTTTTTATTTCTTGGGTCGCATGAGCGGGAAGAACACCGTCTCGCGCACGGGTTTATCCATGAGAATGGCGAATACCCGTTCCGACATGCCAAAACCGGCGGTCGGCGGCATGCCGTATTCGAGCGCTTTCAAAAAATCTTCATCGAGCTGCATCGCTTCGTTGTCCCCTTTCTTCCTCAAATCCATCTGGGCTTCAAACCGCTGTCGCTGGTCTTGCGGATCATTGAGCTCGGAATAGCCGTTGCCCAGTTCGCTCCCGCATGCCACAATCTGGAACCGTTCGGCGA
The DNA here is from genome assembly GCA_963705915.1 of uncultured bacterium. GTDB lineage: Bacteria > Patescibacteriota > Minisyncoccia > UBA6257 > 2-01-FULL-56-20 > JAKAGE01. Next base: position 159,682 of record OY970126.1, on the reverse strand, counting down.
TCTCCGGATTTTCACGCGACGCTTTTGAAAGCGGCGAGACGATGAGCGGATGGCCAACCAGGAAACATGGCTCGATGAGCTTCGGCCGCACCGTCTTTTTATACACAAGGTCGATGAGGCGTCCTTTCTGCAATCCCTTTTCGGGCGCGAGGCCGAGATCCTTTGCCCGCTTGAACAACTGCTCATGCGTCGCTTCGAGCGGATCAAAGCCGTTCTCTTTTTTGAAAATCTTTACGTAATCGATTTCGGGCCAGGGTTTTTCCCAGTCTATATGGAAACCGAGCGAAGCCGTCCGCAAACTACCCATCGTTTTTTCGATGACGAACTTATACATCCTCTGCATGAGTTCCATCATGTCGCGGTAATCGTGGTAGGCCCAATAGCATTCCATGAAGGTGAAATCCTGGAGGTGCTCGCGATCGATACCTTCATTGCGGAATACGCGTCCGATCTCGAATATTTTTTCAAAGCCGCCCGTGACGAGTTTCTTGAGCTGCAGCTCAAGCGAGATACGAAGATAGAATTCCGTATCGAGCGCGTTGTGATGCGTGACGAATGGCTCTGCCTCGGCGCCGCCGGCCATCGATTCGAGTACGCTCGTTTCGACTTCCAAAAATCCTTCGGTTTCCAAAAACTCCCGGACGCTCGTCCAGAAAATAGCTTTCTTAATGAAAAGATCTTTGATTTCTGGATGCGCAATGAGGTCGAGATACCGCTCGCGAAGTCGCGCTTCGATATCCTCAAGTCCCTCCCACTTGTCGGGCAACGGATAGAGCGCCTTCGAAGCCATCTGGATGTGATGGACTTCGATGCTCCGCTCGCCACGCTTTGTGATGAAGAGCGGGCCCGTGACCGAAATGAAATCGCCGAGGTCGATCACCTTGCGCCAGAAATCCAAATCTTTGATGTCCTCTCCCCTAAAGACCACCTGAATCTTTCCCTTGCCGTCTTCAAGGTCGGCAAACATAATCTTCCCCTGGTCGCGCAAGCTCCGCACGCGACCGACAAGCGAGATGCCTTCGCGGCTCTTTTCGAGCTCATCAAAATGGTCGAGCGCGTGCCCAACCGAAAAGCTGCGCTTTACATGGGCAGGATACGGATCGATGCCAGCCTTTTTGAGGGTATCGAGCTTCTTGCGGCGGTCAGCGAGAATGTCTTCGAGCATACCTTAATTGTAACCGATTCCTTGGATTCGAATCCATTTCCCCCAGCAGTCTAGTTTTGGCACCATAGACCAAGAGGGGTCGGGTAATTTAGTATATAAGGAAAACCGGGATGGCTTTAATAACTAAGAAAAATATTCTGCTTACTGGAGCTGGCTTCTCTTTCAATTTTGGGGGCTTATTAGCCAAAGAAATGTGGTCGAAAATACTCAGCAATCCTCAAATGGACGCCATCCCCCAGATTAGAGAAGTCTTAAAAAATGACTTCGATTTCGAGTCGGTGTATTCTGCCGTCAAAAGAGATCCCAGGTACACCGCCAACGATAAGAAGGTTTTTCAGGATATCGTCTTGGAAAGTTATTCTTCAATGGATGATTCTCTAAAAAGATATTCTCAGGGAGATTATGGCAAGTTTGGTATCTACACTGGAAATGTCAGACAATGGCTCGGCGATTTCGCGGGGCGGTCAGGGGAGGTTGGCGCACACTTCACTTTAAATCAAGATCTATTTATTGAACGCGAAAACAAAACGATGCCGTTGGGGTTTTCTGTTCCTGGCAATAGACCTTATTTTGACGCGATCCAATCCGGAAGAATTGATTCCACTACTAAGGTGTCTTTGCCAAACGAAGATCAATTAAAAGAATACAAAGAAAAAAAATTGCCTTCTATCGGAGGTTATTGCTATATCAAACTTCACGGTTCTATAGGCTGGCTTTCCCACGACGGAAGCAGTCAGTTAATTTTAGGAACCAATAAATTGGAAGATATAACAAAGGAGCCTCTACTGAATTGGTATTTCAATATTTTCGAAGAAGCGATCTCTAAACCGGGAACGAGATTATTTGTCATCGGATACAGCTTTCGGGATGAGCATATCAATAATCTCATCTTAAAAGCCATTGATGAGCATAAATTGGAAATCTATATAATTTCACCCGAGCAACCTGAAAATTTCAAAGATAGGATGGAGGGCAAGAAAGAACCTGGTGCAGGTTATGAAATTGCTCCTACAATCAAAATTTGGAAAGCCATCAAAGGCTATTTCCCCTATTCATTAAAGGAAATATTTCCAGCGGATCAATCTCCGACAGGAGTGTTCTTAGATATCAAGAAAAATATCGCGAAGGCTTAGTTGCAAAAGCGTTTACTTTCCTTTTTTCCAAGTTGTAACCTTGGTAAACCCCATCTCATCGCATATCTTTTTATCAACATTGATTTCGGTGGAAAATACGAAGCTTATAGAAGATTCTTTTTTGAACACATGTCTGGCGATTAGGAGGGCTTTCTTTATTTTATTTTTATGAGGTTTTAGATTTTCTCCGAATTTGATTCGGCGCCACACTCGTAGTCGGTCTTGTTAGATATAAACCTAAATCCGGAAATCGACTTGAAATACTCCATTTTCTCAAGGAGTTTATAAAACTTATCTTTGTCTGTCATTCTTTTGGTATTTTAACATGTGGTCCAATGATAAGAAGTATGCCAATAAATACGATATTGCTTCCAATAAGTAATTCTTTATCGCCCTGTATCGGCTCCGTCCGTATGGCATTAAACCACCAAACAATGATTGCGAGAATAAATATCCATTTTACTATCTTTTTCCAGTTCATTATTAAACAAGATTTAAATATCCAAAAATTGTTATTGCGATTATTCCGGCTATGAAACAAGCAACAAAAGCATAATTACAAAAACTCATAGCATAACGAAGCCAGCTTTCTTCTGCTAATTTAGCATAATCTTCCTCTGGGAATTGATCCGGTTTTGCCTTCATTTTTTTCTTTAATGATGAAGTGAGGAAATGATGCACCAAATAAGATAGTGTAAAAAATATAATACAGCTAGCGAAACAAAATAGTGAAAAAATCAGCGTTCCACTATGGAAAAGATTGTCTTTACTGAAACCAATGAAAAGACCCAGGAAGCCACTCGCAATAACCGATAAAATGCTTTTTTCTAATGAACCCCAATTATCATTGGAAATGGTTTCGAGATGAGATAAAATGTCGCGTTTAAAGATATCGCCCATATGAGAAAATGTCTTCTTAATTGTATCCCAAAACCTACTTTCATTCCGTGGGAAAGGTTACAGGGGGTACTTTGAACTTTCTTCCTGTCGCCCAATACCAAAATCGCTTTATATGACCCCGATAGTACCCTTCTGGGAAATAGCGATATTCTTTTCCTGAATTGTCCGTTACGTAGGCGCAATAGACCGCATGACTAAGTAAGTTGTAGTGATGAATAACTAGATCAGTTGTATTGGGAACCGTAAGCCCTGTCCTGTCTTCTGGTTTCAATCTCCTATTCCAATAGCCAAACCATTCTTGATTGTGGGAATTATCGTAATATCGTAATCCGTGAGCTTTCAATACAACATCTCTCGTCCCATTATTGACTGCCTCAAAAATGGCATCTAGGTAGGTTTCCACCCAAGACACTATCACGTCTTTTTGTACATCCTTTGGTGGAGAGAAGCGGTCAAGCATATTGGTTATAGGACGAGCCAATATCGCCGCAATCGCGATTATTATGAGGGTTATCGTTTCTCCTAGAATGTGTGATGACAAAAATTGCCCTGCTCCTATTGTAGAGCTTGCTATGTCCGAAAAAGTCATTGTTATAAGTATAATCATTTTCATAGCTACATGCTATGAAGGTATACTCGCCTAAATTTTTAATACATTATTCCGCCTCCCAACATCTCCCCTTCCTCCGAATACCAAACTGCCGACTGGCCTTCGGCGACAAACTTCTGCGGCTTTTTAAATTTTTTGGGCAAAACATAACCGTCAATAACCCGAACGCGCTTCATATCGTTCCTCCTTAGCTTTCATAGTAACGACAAAGAACTGCTATGATTATGCGCCTTAGGCCATTAAGAGAATCTAAAATAAAGATTAAAGAATTATTAAATCACATTTGACAACCCTGCTCCGCAAGCTAAAATAGAAGTAAAGATAGATGTTCGCTTAAGTTGCGGATGTCGCCCTATTTGCTAAAAATAATAGCCACTTCAGTGGCTATTATTTTTAGATTGTTTTAATGGCTATCTTGCTACGATGGTCTTGCCGCATGGATCTTGGGCCCGTAGCTTAACAGAAGAGCATCTATCTTTAGCAAATAGGGGGTGCGGGTGCAAATCCCGTCGGGTCCACTGCGGCGCGGCCGTTCTACATAATCACTCCACCTCCCAACATCTCCCCTTTTTCTGAATACCAAACTGCCGACTGGCCTTCAGCAACAAACTTCTGCGGCTTTTCAAATGCGAGTCGATAAGTACCATTCTCGAGCGGTGATAAAGTCGCCGGCGATAAGGGCTGTCGATAGCGGACCCGGGCAAAAACTTTGGCCGATCCTCCTTTCAAATCTCCGTGATCAATAATATTCACACCAACAAGAGAAACCTCTTTTCGATACAACGCTTCGTTCCCTTCGCCTTCTGCGAGGACTACGGTATTCGTCTTTGCATCCTTTGACGCAACATACAGCGGCTGGCGTTCGCGAGCGCCATTCTTTGGAAACTTGAAATCCGCATTGATGTGCCGCTGACCGATGGTATAGAACTCGGCGCCGGAATGTTCGCCGACGGGTTCGCCCGTCGTCATCACAAGTGCGCCGCGCTTTTCGGGAATATATTCTTTGAGGAAATCCGCGATTGTCACCTGTCCCAAAAAACAGATCCCCTGCGAATCTTTCTTCTCGGCCGTAGGTAATCCGGCGCGGCGGGCAATCGCACGCACTTCGGTCTTCTTATAATCTCCGATCGGGAATGTACAATGCTGCAATTGCTTCTGCGTGAGCGTCCACAAAAAATATGACTGATCTTTGCTCTTGTCCTCGGCTGCGAATAACGAAAACGATTTGGCGCCGGAATTTTTGCCGCCATTTTTGCCAGCCATATCAAAGGAGTTCTTTTCTGCAATCTTCACATAATGCCCCGTTGCAACATAATCGGCGCCAGCCTCAAGCGCTTTTTCCAAAAACAAACCGAATTTGATTTCGCGGTTGCACATCACGTCGGGATTCGGCGTGATGCCATTGCGATAGCCGTCGATCATATATTGCACCACCCGCTCTTTGTATTCCTTTTCAAAATCCCAGACGTAGAACGGGACGCCGATATGTTCCGCAACACGGCGGGCGTCTTCGGCGTCGCGCTCGGCACAGCCATCGATGTTGTAACAGCGCATAAAAACACCCACGACATCATAGCCGCGTTCTTTAAGGAGCAATGCCGTGACGGAACTATCAACGCCGCCGGACATGCCGACAAAAACCTTTTTGTTGGTTTCATTCAAGGTCACCATAGTAGTATGCGAGTTTTGGGAGAGCTTCAGTCAACGTTTGGGCTAAATGCGCTACACCCTAAATGCGCTCAACGTAGTCGCCCGTTTGCGTGTTGATGCGAATCATCTCGCCTTCGTTGATGAAAAGCGGGACATTCACCTTGGCGCCGCCTTCGATCGTCACCGATTTCGTGCCGCCTTGCGCCGTATTTCCTTTGATGGACGGCGGAGCTTCGATCACTTTGAAATCCATTTTCACCGGGATCTCAACCTTGATCACTTTTTCGTTAAAAACCATCGTCTGCACTTTGGTATTTGGTTTCAAGAATTGGCCCTGGTCGCCAACAAGATCGGCGTTCAAAGAAAAACGATTCTTGGGATTGCCTTCTTCGTGGAACCAGTACTCACCTTTGCTCATATAGATAAATATGGCATTTTGTTTGCTGATTTCGGCTTCCTCAAAGCTGTCGCTTGCCTGAAAATTGCGGTCCAAAAGTTTGCCCGTAATCAAATTCCGGATGCGGGTCTGCACGACAGCCTTCCGCTGTTGCATGCGCAAAAAATGCGTCTCGATGACTTCGTACGGTGCTCCGTCCATGATGAACAAAACTCCCTTGGTTAAATCGGTATACGCGAGTGCCATAATGAAGATGATAATAAACCAAAAACCGCCATTTTGCAAGGCGGTTTTTGTGGAATATAACCAAATAATTAATACTGTTCGCCTTCCTGTGGGGCCGGACGCTCGCCGCGCGGTGCGCGAGTGCTGCCTTCCGGCTCTTCGATCTTGAGATTGACGCGAGCGTTGTTTTTGACGCCAACGATGCGCAAGAGCGAACGAATGGCCTTTGCAGTCGCGCCCTGACGGCCGACCACCTGACCCATATCCATCGGATTCACGTGAAGCGAGAGCAACACTCCCATCTCGTCAACCTTGCGGTCAACTTTCACATCATCCGGATGGTCCACGAGCGACTTTACCAAGTACTCAAGGAATTCCTGATCTGCTGAAGATGAATTCGCCATTGAATTGCAGTGATTTCGAAACGACCTTTCTCAATCAATGATTTTTGTGATTGTGGCGTAAGTATAACCCATTGAATGGGTTTTGTCAAGAATCGACCCCCACCACCTAGTATTTACGCAGAAGGGGCGCTTTCGGTTGCACCTTCGGGAGTGCTTTCCGGAGCTTGCACCGATGTTTCCTCAACTTTTGGAGCGGCTTCGACCGCTGCCTCGGCTGGCTTTGCACTTGCCTTCTTCATTTTGACCGGCTTTACGGGAGCGTTAAGGACGCCTTGTAAGACAAAGAGGTTGTGGACAGAAGTGGTCGGCTGAGCGCCTTTTGTGATCCAATACGAAACGCGGTCTTTGTTTACAACGGCGCTTTTCGTGAAGGGATTATACGAACCCAAATCTTCCACCGGCGGGCCGGCCATTTTTGAGCGTTTTTCAGCAACAACAAACCGATAGCTCGGTTGATGCTTCTTGCCAATACGTTGTAACTTGATCGCTAACATAGGGAAAAGTATAGCAAAAGGAAGAAACTCTCGCAAGGGGCGGTCTAGCTCGTAGGGCAAAATAAAAAGCCCTCTACGGGCCTTTTATTTAAACCATCCAACCGACTACTTTGCCTCCGTATGTTCCCGCAAACGGCCGATCAAGTGGTTGGCGTAATCCTTGCCGCCCAAACCGAAGGCCAAGCCTCCAGCCAAAGCGAGCATCGCAATGAATCCGGTGACGAGCGTCTGAATAATCGCCGAGGCGATGTTCAGCTGCTGAAGCGCGGCGAGCAACCCAAAGACGACGACTGCCCACCACGTGAGCGATCCGAGAAAACGCGCGGCATGAAGCTTTGCGCTCATTACGGATGCCGTGACGACACGGCGCAAGAAACTTGCGAGCACGAGCGCAGCAAGCATGATAAGCACTGCTGCAATCACGTTCGGCAAGTAGCCCACAACACTCGTGAGGAACATCGAGAGCGCGTACAAGCCAAGCGTTTGTGAAACGGCGAGCAAGAACGCAATCACAATAAACCAGTACACCAAGCGACCGAGGAAATACGACGCCCGAAGCCGCAGGCCGGCACGCTCGAAGAACGGCTTTAAGCCAAGCTTTTCAAGAAACGCATCGAGCCGAAGGCCTTCGAAGATCCTTTCAATGAGAGCTCCGAGCCCTGCAGCCACGATAAGACCAATAATAAGAACAATGATCGCTGCGATGAGGTTTGGAACAAAGTTCGCAAACCCAAGCCAGAGATTTTGGAGCGATCCCACGATCACATCCGTCCAGTTCTGCACAATCATAAGATGAATAAACCAATCATATGGTTTTTCGACCTTTTCTTTTATTATATCAAACCCCGGTCTTTTGCCTCTCGAACAAGCCCGGATATCAAGATATCCATATCGATGGTTGCAACCCCCACGACAGTGTCTGCCCCGCCATAATAAACATAGAGCTTGTCTTTTATAAGGACCGAGCCGCATGGGAAAACCACGTTATTCACCACCCCCTCTTTTTCGTATTTCATTTCCGGCTCAAGCAGCGGATCTTGCGTGCGATATAAGATAACCGAGGGATCGTCGAGGTCGAGTAAGGCGGCGCGGATGTTGTAATGCCCGGTGCGTTTTGAGATGCCGTGATAAAAACAAACCCATCCGTATTCGGTCTCGATCGGCGGCGACGTACCGCCGATGCGCCGTGAATCCCATTCGGTGTCGCGTGGCCGCATCAAAATTTTCCCGCCGAGGAATTTGGTCTTTCCATCGAAATTGAGGTCGCTCACTGAATCGATCCATATATCGGAACCAAGCCGATGCAAAAACCAATACTTCCCTTTTATCTTCTTTGGAAATAACGCAGCATCTTTATCGTCAAGGCCTGGTGGCGAGATAAGAACCGGCTTTGCCCAATGCCAGGCGTGATGTACAAAATCATGAACACTGATAGAGGTGAAGGCCACACGCGGAACATCTTTGCCGTTGTAGGCGGTGTAACACATATAAATCGTCTCACCAATCCGCGTGATGCGAGGATCTTCGCAGCCTGAATTGCCGCCGGGAACTAATTTTGCCTCGAAGGACTCCCGTGGTTCATAGATCGGCTTCGGGAAACGTTCATCAACATGAAGACCGTTACGGGAAACAGCATACCCTACGACCGATGTGTTATCATCCCCCATCGCCCGATACAAAATATGCACATTACCTTTTTCATAAATTGCTGCGGGATTGAAAACAGCTTTCGATTCCCACCCGTGATCTTTGATCGGCACAAGAATCGGATTTCCTTCAAAGCGCCGAAGTTCCCGCTCGGCGGTGAAAGCCAGCTGATCGACAAGCTCCTGTAAGGGAATCTTTGCGAGGCAAGAAGACGTATCGGCTGCGCCATAATAGAGATAGACTTCTTTTTTGACGATAAGTGCACCGGATGGAAAAACAATATGCGGCACGCGGCCGTATTGCTCGTAATCTTCTTCCGGGATAAGAAACGGACGTTTTACCTCCCCAATTATTTTTTGCGGATTCGCAAAGTCGAGAAGTGCCGCTTGAATGCCGAAAATCGGCGGAGGCGAAAAATAATTATAGATGTAGGAATAAAAAATGAGCCAGCCATTCTTTGTTTTTATCGGCTGCGAACCGACCTCAACTTGATCGCGATCAAAGTTTTCGGCAAGCGGAATCACATGTTTTTCGAGGTTGGCATACCATTCTTTCCAATATTCTGGCGACCACATATCCTCTATACGATCGAAAAGCGCGAGGCAGATTTTTGCCGGTGGACGATCGGTATTGACCGTGAGTATGGCGGCGATTTTTCCGTTCACGCGCTCAGGGAACAATGCCATTGCCTTGGCGTTGAACGGAGTGACGAGATGGCGCTCGTCGATCGTCTTAAAATCTTTTGTTATCGCAACGGCCACTTTTATGCCATCGGCATTGAACGCCTGCACGGCGGTGTAAAAAATGTAATAACGCCCTTCGAACTCCGTGACGCGCGGATCTTCGCAGCCAAACTGCTCCCATGGGTATTGGGGAAAAACAAAACGTTTACGGTCGCGGAAATGGACGCCGTCATCACTCACGGCGTGGCCGATGGAAGAGATTTCCAATTCGATATCCCCCACTTTGCTCTTCGTGGCTGAAGCGCGATAAAGAGCATGCACCACGCCATCTTTCATGGCAACAGAAGGATTATAAGCGCCGACGGCTTCCCAGGCAGAAGAAGGATCCGGCGCAAAGATTGGGTTATGCGGTGACCGTTTAACGGTTGGCATGAAGTACAAGTTTTGGTGTTCCGTATTTTTTGAGATCTTCCAGGAACTGGTCGAGGTTCGCCGTCGCTACACACGATACACTGTCGCTTCCTCCATAATAAAGATACAGTGTACCATCTTTCACAACGGCCCCACAGGAATAAACAATACCAGAGGCGATGCCGTTGTTTTCATATTCCATTTCGGGTTCAAGCACCGGGCTCTGTGAACGATATAGAATTTTGGTCGGATCATCGCTATCGAGCACCATAGCGCCCACCTTATAGCGACCGGGGTCGCGAGCGTCGATGGCGTGATAAAAAAGCAACCATCCGAGCCTCGTCTTCATTGGCGGCGGTCCGGCTCCGCGCACAAAGCTATCCCATCGCCCCAGATTTGGAACCATCTCGCGAACACTCCGGATGGTGCGCCGAGACTCTTCAAGCTCGTGAAGGGAATCGAAATAATCGACCAGAATGTGCGGCGAGATGCTATGAAGCAAAGCAAATTTGCCGTGAATTTTTTCCGGGAAAAGCATCCAATTTTTATGGATTTCGCCCGGCGGTGAAATGAGCGCCGGATTTTTCCAACGCCATGCCTTTCGCAAAAAATCCTCGACACCGATCGAGGATAGTGCAATGCGAACCGAACCCCAGCCATCGAACGCCGTGTAAGTCAGATAGACACGGTCATCAATCATAGTGAGCCGTGGGTCTTCGCAACCACCATTCCATCCACCACCCGAAAGATACGCCACCGGCGGAGCACTGGCACGCATCGCCTCCGTCTTTTTTATGATATGGCTTGGTATGTATGCGGGCTCGTTGAGTCGCTCGCTGATCGTTACGCCATCCTCGCTGGATGCATAACCCAGGACCGAAATATCATCCCCACCGATTGCACGATACAAAAGATGCACCCGTTTATCGGCGTAGATCGCGCCAGGATTGAACGTTGCTTTCATCTCCCAAAAATTATGTTTTCGCGGCTCGATGATCGGATTCTCTTCGTGCCGGCGCAGCTCATGCGGATGGATCGGACGCTCTTCGCCTTTCTCACGCAACGCTCGTTTGGCACGCGCCTCTCGAATGGCCTGGAGAAGCATCGTGCGGCGAGCTGTTTTTGTGAGTCGCGCAGGGATTTTTCGTCGAACGGGTTTTTGGGAAGTTTTAGCCCTGCTACGGAGCGGACTACGCAAAGTACGACGCGATGCAGATGCTCGCCCCTTCTCTCTCGTAGATTTTTTTTTAATCGCTTTTTGGGTCGGCATGGTGAGTGTCCGAACACCGAAAAAATGGCAGGAACTCGCCTTTGGTTTAATTATATAGCCTTTTTTTGATATCCTTTCGCGAAGTGTGCATAAACCACAGGAATCATGATGTTTTCGCCCGTAATCGTATCTGAAACGGCAGATAAAAATTCCTGCATATGCAGGAATTTTTATTTCGCTACTGGCTTGATGATGATGCGCTCCCAGATCCACCACCTCCAAAGAATCCGCCCATACCCGCCGGCCGAACCTGGATCATCTGCGCCGTGACACTCCCATCTGAATTCGATGAGCCTGTCACAATCACCTCTGTCCCGTCAGTAAGCTCGCTCGCTGGAACCGGTGACGGTTTTTCTATGTCCGTTGAACTCGAGAAAAACACCACCTGTGAATTGCCATTCGCGAGTTGCACGGTCATACTGTCGGCGTTCGTTGAAATAACTTGGCCTGTCACGACGCCTCCCGTCCCTCCGGTTCCTGTCCCCCCGCGCGCGCCGAATCCGGCCCGTGTGGACGAAGAGAACGCGAAACTGCCGCCTCGGCCAGCAGATGAAGACGATGCGGTATTTTTTCCGTACACCATCCCAACATAGAAGAATACGCCCGCGCACACGACCGCAATGACGACTACCCAAATTTTTCTCATATTTTTATTTTATTTTTTTGACCTTTATTCATAGCGCAAAGCTTCAATGGGACTAAGGGAGGCCGCACGCTTTGCAGGGTAATAACCGAAAATAATGCCGATCGCCGCAGACACACCGAAAGCGAGAAGGACATAGGGAATGGAAACTGTTGTCGATATGCCTGCAAATGTAGATATGCCAACGGAGATGAGCCATCCGAGCACAACGCCGATCAGGCCGCCAGTGAAGGTGAGCATCACCGACTCGCCGAGGAATTGCAATGTGATGTCGCCTTTCTTTGCGCCAATTGCCTTCCTCAAGCCAATCTCGCGCGTGCGCTCAGTGACTGTCGTGAGCATCATATTCATAATACCGATGCCGCCCACGAGGAGCGATATCGCAGCAATGGAAGCGAGGAGTAGCGTGAAGGTATTCGTAACGCTTGAAGCGGTTTGCACAATGTCCGCTTGGTTCAAAACGGTAAAGTCCGCCTCGGTTGGATCGGCGATGTTATGGCGCTCGAGCAAGAGATTGGTGATGTCGTTCTGGACTTGCGTCATTGATTGCTGCGTTGCCGCTTCGATGTCCACTTCTGTCACATATGACGTATCGCCCGTGAAGTATCGCTGCGCCGTCAAAAGCGGCACATAGATCATGTTGTCTTGATTCGTAAATCCACTGCCACCTTTGGAGACTGTGACGCCGATGACCGTGAAATCATCGCCGTCGATACGGATCGTTTGCCCAATCGCCTGGTCAGGCGTCGCCGTTGCGTTGCCGCTCGGATTCCATAGACTTTGAAGAACTGTTGGACCAATGACCGCGACCCGGTTTGCATCGGTGTTATCGGTATCGCTAATAAATGACCCTTGAGCAATCTGTACATTGCGAACCTGCGGATAACTCGACACCGTTCCAAGAACGCTCACGTTGGTATTTTCTCCTTCATAAACTACCTGTTCGCGGGCAGTAACGGACGGGGCAACCGCCTCAACATTTTGCACTTGCGTCGCTATCGCGTCTGCGTCATCTGGCGTGAGCGTGTGTGAGCTGCCAAGGCCGGCGCTCACCGTTGACCCGATGGCGCGTTGCGCTCCCGGCGTCACGATGATGAGGTTTGCCCCTAATGAATTGATACTTGCAGAAATCGTAGCCTGCGTCCCCTGCCCAATCGAAACCATGGCGATCACTGACGCGATGCCAATCACAATGCCAAGCATCGTAAGACCGGACCGTACCTTGTTGACGGTTACCGCACTATAGGTTTCTTCAAATAGATCCTGCGTGGTCATAGTGTTAAAAACTAAATCGTAAGCGCAGCCTGCGCCGGTTCATTTTTTGCAATACGCTTATGATGATTCGTCTCTTCTTTCACGATGTTGCCATCTAAAATATGGATGATCCGATTGGCGTGTTCGGCGACGTATAGCTCGTGCGTAATGAGGACTATAGTTTTGCCGTGCTTCATATTGAGTGACTGAAAGGTATGCAGGACGATTTCACCGGTCCGCGAGTCGAGGTTTCCCGTGGGCTCATCGGCAAGAATGAGTGCGGGGTTGTTGACGAGCGATCGCGCAATGGCAACGCGCTGCATCATGCCGCCAGAAAGCTGATTCGAATGATGAAACCAAAAGGCTTCTGGGAATGCCGAATCGGTGAGGGCTTTCTTTGCAATCCGTTCCCGTTTTTCTTTCTCGGTACCTTCATAAATGAGCGGCAATTCCACGTTGCGAAGCACGGTCGTGCGCGGCAACAAATTAAACGACTGAAATACAAATCCGATTTTTTCCCGGCGGATGTCGGCAAGTTCATCGTCGGATAATTTCGAAACATCCTTGCCGTCGAGCATATATTTTCCTGACGTAGGCGTGTCGAGCGCGCCGATGATGTGCATGAGCGTCGACTTACCTGATCCGGATGGCCCCATGATGGCGACGAAATCGCCCTCCGCAACGGAGAACGTGATCCCTTTAAGGACCACGGTCTCTATGCCGCCCGTGTTATATACCTTTTTGATATCCGTGCATTGAATGATGTCTTTCTTCATAGCGTAATCGATTATCTCGCCGCACCAGCCCCTGCGCCAGTGCGCACCGCGCCTCCGCCAAAGCCACCACCAGCTCCGCCTCCAAAAACCGCTCCACCAGCTCCGCCTCCTAATGCACGGAGAGCGCTTGTACCTCCGGCGCTTGTACCTCCGCTTGAACTTCCGGATGAATGAATGGTCTGTGTGATGACTTGATCGCCCGCATTCACGCCAGACGTAATTTCAGTCACCGTATCATTCGAAAGGCCCACCGTCACCGGAACCATCTTTGTGCCTTGGGGCAATTGGATACCGCTAGCTGCGCTCGCCGTAGAAAGATCGGCTGCGGAAAGCGGCGTCGCAGGTTCAAGTACATAACTCGAACCACCCTCCGTTACAATCGCCGAATTCGGAACAGTAATAACATTCTGGTCAGCCTGAGTCACAATATTCGCGGTCACACTCATCCCCGGTTTAACTTGCAGCGTGCTCGTTGAAGTATTAGTGAAACTCACCTGCGCGTTATAATTCACAACGCCCTGGCTCACTGTGCCCACCGGATCGAGTTCCACCACCTGCCCTGCGATCGAAAGATTGGGCAAAGCATCGAAGGTGAGTGTGGCTTGGTCGCCAAGATTTACTTTTGCAGCATCAACCTCATTCAACGTCACCTGAGCAACTTCGCCATCCGCAACAAGTGTCACTGCAGAAGATGCAATCGGTGTTCCGACAACGGCACCGATAGCAGACACCGTTCCCGACACTGGTGCCCGGATGGAATCATCGGCGAGATTCTGCTCCGCCGTCTGGAGCGACATCTGCGAGCTCTGGATTGAAATTTGCTGGGACTGCACGTCGAGCGGGTCGGGACCGGCTTCGAGCGATGTCAGTGCTTCTTCCTTCTCGTTGAGGGAAATCTCGTCGTTTGCGATGGTGTTTTGGGCATTGGTGATATTCGTAATGTCGTTCGTAATCGTCTGCGTATACGTGGAGAAATTTGTCTGGTCACTATTCACAATTGATGGCAACGGCTTCGTACTCGACGAACTCGGATAGCTGTCCACGATATAGGTGATGAGGTCCTTTGATGCGATCACCGCATTACTCACCGCCTTCGTGGTGTTCGCGGTTTCTGAAAACAAAGCATCGAGCGATGATGAGCTTGAATTTCTCGAGAGGGCCTGATAGTCGGCTAAGTTCTGGCTATACGCTGCCGTCGCGGCGTTATACGTCGATTGGACATTGGTGGCATACGGTTGGGCCGAAGGTTGAAGGTATGCCGGCAAAAGGCTTACGAATGCATTCGGATCGTTTTGAATTTTATTCACGTTGTTGCCAAGAACAAAATTCTGGAGTCCTGTCATCACATTTTGCAGATCGACGAAAAGGCTGCCAAGGGAGTCGTAGCCTGACTGGTAATCGGTGGCAATCGACGTCGACGCCTGCGTCACCGCATCTTCGTCCTGCTGGAGCGTTGTCGTTGCCGGAGCTTCTTGCAGTTTCTCAAGCGAAATATTCGCGGACTGCATATTAAGCTGTGCTGATTCGAGCGCTTTCTGTTCGTTCGTCGGATCAACTTGCACGAGCAACTGTCCCGCGCTGACATGCTGACCGACCGTCACGTAAATCTGCGTCACATTACCATTACCCGAGCCCTGATTCTTCACCGGAATCGAAGCCAACGACTGCACCTGCCCGCTTCCTGAGACAGACGCAATAACGGTTCCGAGCGAAGCCTGCTGAACCACATAGCTCGTCACCGTATTCGAACCCTGCGCTGATTTGTACCAATAATACCCTCCAACGACGACAACGATAATGATGATGGCCGTGATGACTTTATGTGCCCGCATTGCTTGTGTGAATTTTTTAAACATAAATGGTTATAAGGTTTGGATAATGACTTCATTCGACGTATTCGACATCGGCGTCACAGGCGGAGATGCCGGAAACGATGACGTCGCAGGGAAAACCCTCACAAAGTGCGCTTCGATCTGGCCGCTGTCATTGGGTTCGCCGATCACAACAATGCCTTCGCCCGTCGTGAAACCGTCGATACCAATCGTTTCGTTCTGCATCCGGATAACCGTCCCGGAAGAAATGACCACCGACTCTTCATCGCTGTTGGCATCTTCGACGACAACGCTCGAACTGCCAATATCAATGACGGTGCCGATGACGCCATGGGTGTCTCCAGGCATGCCGCTCGTGAATCCCATCACCCCCGCCGGCGGTGTGCCCCCCAAAAAGTCCCGATAGTAATTATCGCTGCGCCCTGATGCAAAGATAGCCTTCCGATATCCAACGTAAACGCCGAGGGCAAAGACAACAAAAACGACGGCGATGCTACCGAGAATAATTAAAATCGCGTTCATCTTTTTTGAATGGGAAATATCGTTCATGGCAAACAGAAGTTATTCGAGCAAGAGCGACCGGCTTGCGCGCAATACATTGGCATCGTCGATAAAACCTGCGAACGACCAGATGGCAATTGCGAGGCCGCCGATCGCGAGGCCGACCGATAAAATCGGGAATGACTCAAAAAGAGACATAACCATATCAGGAAGGTTCGTGATGGCCACGCCGAAATCTGAAAAGAAAAGCGATCCAAATGTCCAGAAGCCCGACTGTCCAAGTTGGGACGTCGCGGTCACGAGCTGCGTCACGACCATCGCAAGCGAAGCCGCGAACACGAGGCCAAGCCCAATGAGCTTACCCATCAAAATCTTCCTTTGCCGCAACACGATCGCGAGGAGGGTTTTTTGCGCCAAATCAGCCGGCGGGGCCGGTGTCTCTGATTTTTCAATCAATTTCCCATACTTTTTGCTATCGAAACTGTGCATGGCTTTGCCAAATATACGATTTTATCGTGCTTTTTGGTGCGGCCCGCAAGGCCCACCCGTCACGGTTACGCAAGCGTTTCTGGCAAAAGCTTACGGAGGTGCATTAAACCACGTCGATGCTTGCTCTTCACGGTATCAATAGGCTCATCGAGAATTTCCGCAATTTCACGGAATTTAAGATGTTCGTTATAGCGGAGGGTGAGCACGACGCGATATGGTATCGGCAATTTGGCGAGCGTCGCATCGAGCATCTTTGCTTCGCTCATTCTGTCGAACATGGCATCGGGCAGTTCGCCCACGGCATTTTCAAGGTGCGGAGCAAGGGCGATATCCAAATCCATATCCGTCGCTTCAATCTGTGAGAAAAGAATTGGTTTTTTCTTTTTTATAAAATCGAGTGATGCATTCTTCGCGATGGCAAGGATCCACGTTTTAAAGCTTCGTGCGGTATCGAATTTTTTGATGTGCTTCCAGGCGCGGATAAATGTTTCCTGAGTCACATCGCTCGCGTCGTCGGTATTATGCAGATAGCGATATACAAAACGATACACCATTGGCATGTGGCGATCGAGAAGAACCGAGAACCCCACGTCGTTTCCTTTGAGGAAAAGTTCAATAAGTTCACGATCGTCTTTGGAACGGTCGCGCTCGGTGAGTTCGCCGGGGAACGGCAAGGCTGAAGTATTATCGAAAAAGTTCATAGATTATGTATTATGTCGCGTAGTTTGGAATAGAGCAAGCGAAGCGAATGCGAGGCCGATATCCCGGAATGTGATGTCGATCACTTGATAATTAGCGACAACGATTCCGACAAACGTGATTGTCGCGAGGAGCGACGCGAGCCATAACTCTTTTCCGGTGAAGAGCAGGACGGCGAGTGTTAATTGATAGATCGAGAATATGGCAAGAAACAATCTGACGGACATGATCGTTCCGATGAATCCGGGAATGAAGGGAATCCACGCTGAAGGATTGAGCAAGGCCGCAATCGCTGCATAGAAGAAAACGAATGCCAACCCCCATCGCAATATCGTCGCAGATCCATTCGACTCCATACCATCATTATATCATAGGATACCGCTCCTCCATGAAGGCAATTTCACAAACGTGGGCTATCTCTCGTAAAGCCCAACAAGATCGGTCTGTGAAATCAAATGGCCATCGATTTGCGCCTCTATCTCACCGAGAGAAGAGGTTGCGGGCAAATTGAGTTTTGCATTCAACGCATACAACTGGAAATGGTAGTGATGCATTCCCGACGGTGGGCACGGCCCCATGTAGCCGATGCGGCCGGCGCCGTTACGTCCTTCGATGGCGTCCGGCGGCACGCTTTCTTCTTTGATGACGCTCGTTTCCGGATCGATATTCCAAACCACCCAATGGGTAAATCCACCTTTCATCGGGGCATCGGGGTCGTGCACGATAAGCGCCAAACTTTTCGTGCCGTGAGGCACGTTTTGGATTTGTAGTTCAGGGTTGATGTCGCCGCCATCACACGTATATTTTTTAGGGATAACGGTGTCATTATCAAACGCGGGGCTTATGAGGATCATGTAGGTTATTACAACAAAATACTCGGGAATTATCAATCAACAAAAAAAGCCGCCCGCTTGCGCGAACGGCGACTACCCTGTTAGAACCTGGGAGGGACGAGTCGAATTTCACCGCGCCGGAAAACCGTATTCACAACTTCTTCAAGGAGTCTCACCCGGAAATCAACGGCTTCGCGCCAGATCACTTCCGTAAGTTCAACCCCTTTCGGTTGCCCTTCCTGTTTTCTCGGCATCTCGACAATCTTTCGTGAACCTATCATAGTCCCTCCCAAATTCCTTCCACAACTGAGGAGAAGTACTCTGTCTATATTTTTGCATATTTTATGCTGCTTGTCAACTAGCCATAAATTCCCGATATTCTTTTTTCATAAAAGATTGGATCTCGCCACGCGGCTTTGTGACGCCAGGATATCGCCACGCGCTGATCACGGTGCGCTCCCTTGGCGAATCCTGAAACATCACCCAAATTTCCTGCGTCCACATGTTTGCTTTCTTCATCGACGCCGGTTGCATCACGGCAACCGTGCGCGGTGCAATGCCCTCTTCGGTGCGCTTCGGCGAATGGAGCACGCGCCGTACTCGCGCCGGGCTCAGACGATAATGGATCATCTTTGCTTTTGCGTGGCTCGTCCAATGGAGCGGTTTGAACTTCGAAATCAACGGCATGTATTCATTATAGAGGTTCGGGGTTAAAACTAATTAAAAAGGCCGAGACGCAACGCATCCCGGCCTCACAAAACTTTCCACTCATCGTGCCATATTCGTCTCGGGATGTTCCCGATGATTTGGTTCGCACTGCTTCAGCAGCCACTGACGCAGCAAGACTCCAAGACCGGCACAAAGCAATACCGCCCCGATCAAAAAACTCCAAAAGGCGCGGTAGAAGAGATTGCTGTCCCAGCCGGTAACTTCCTGGATGCCGTTAAAGACATGCGGCACCATGAACAGCGCCAACAGCGGCAGCACCCCGAAACTCACAAAACAAATCACAACTCTCTGAACCTTACTCGGCGACGAAGCCATAGCGCCCTCCTGACTAATTATTATACATACTTTCTCGAACTTTGCAACATCAGGAACCAACCCGGGCTGCAGCTTTCCGGTAAGAACAATAATCACAGGTCGGCGTCGCTTCCGGCGCCGTCGTCATGTCAAATGTTTTTTTAGCCGAACTCAATGCCTTCTCAATCCAAGAATCATCACCGTGGAGCGGCTCAATGAACATATCGAACGCAAGCGCCGCATTGCCATTGCCGAATCCATCGCCTTTGTTCACGCGAGCGAAAACGAAATAGCCGATCGGCGAAACATCAAATCCGTTCTGGCGAAGAAGCCACTGATAAATTTCCATCTGCCTGCGATACGAATCATAAATTTTGTGTTCTTTTGCCCCCGTCGCCTTATAATCCACGACGCTGATTTCGCCGTCTGGATTTACCCAAAGATCATCGACGGCGCCGTAGACGAGAAATCCGGTCGGTTTGTGTTCAAACTGGACGCCTGTAAAGTTATGGCGCCACGTGTTTAATTTTTCATGCTGGAACGGCAACGCATCAATCTCATATTTTTCCATCACCGGATGCCGCGTCTTTTTTTCACGATGAACGTCGAATTCCTCTTTGAGTAAATAGTCCACCGCATTATTGAGCGTGAACGGCGGCCCGGACGGGCGTTTCACCCCCTGTTTCATATCGAGCCAAAAACATTGCGGGCAATCAATGAAAAGTTCGAGCTTGGAACGCGAAAGTTTTGTGGACATAGTCCCGTTATTATATCACGGACGGCATTAACCCTCCTATCTCCCAATCAGCTTCTTAAACTCCTCAACCATCGGCACCTGTTCGGGATCGACGGTGTAAAGTTTGGCACTATGGAATGCTGTCCAGTCGGCAAGGATCAGACCGTTAAAAATTTTGTGCAACGCATTTTTGCCTTGGAGCAAAACGATTTCTGTCTTAAATCCCCTGTCGCGGAATAATTTCTCCATCACATTCATCCGTCTAATAATGCGGCGATCGTCATCGGCGTCTTTCAAAAATACAAAATGAAAATGGCGCGAAAGAGATGTTGTCTTGTCTTTGGCATCGAATCCCGTCATTTCATTGTGATTCATCTCGGGAACGACATTCCAGAACGCCGGAACTTTGCCGGTTTCGTTCATTTTTATTTTCCAATTCTGGGCGATTGCCATATTGCGCACCGATGCATAGATTATCGGAACCGTGCCGTGGAGGCGCTTCGCCAGGTCGCGGCCCCGAAGTTCTTCCCGTGATGGATGAAGCAATGTGCCAAGCATCTTGGCTTCTGAAAGCCATACCCGCTCACCCATAAGCGCAAGAAGTGCCTTTAGGCTGAGGCCGGTCGCCATGCGTGGCTGCATATGAAAATCCGGCATTTGCACATAGGGCACCTTCAAGCTTTGCGCGAGCTTAATCAACTTTCCTCGCGCAGCGACAACGGCAACATTCAAGTGCTTGGCCTTCGCGGTGTTTAAGGCATCGATCGTCTCCTCAGTGTTCCCAGAATATGAACTCAAAATAATCAAGCGGTCTTTAATATCTTTTTCATGAAGTTTCGGCAGACCATAATTGTGCCAGATAACGAGATCGAGTTCCGGATGCCAGGACTTAATAATATCGGCGGCGAGGTGTGATCCGCCCATGCCAGCAACCACAAATTTGCTGAATTTCTTCAGCTTCTTTGAGTTCTCGACGATCGGCTCGTAATCGAACTGTTTTGCGTAATTTTTAATGTCGTCCGGAAGCATACCCTTTATTATACTTCATTGGGGCATGCTTTGATTCTGGATAGCTCGAAACTACTTTTTCTGATTCTTCTGACCTTCGATGGAATGCCCGCCAAATCGGTTGCGCAACGCGGAAAGAATTTTACCCATATAGGTCGGCGACTGCTTTGAGCGAACGCGGAAACGGAACGCATCTTCGATTGCGGGAAGTTTCATCTTCATTTTTTTGCCCGTTGTTACCGTCCACTCGCCTTCTCCGGTGTAGGCAACCGAGCCCGAGACTCCGACAAGATCTTTGCCGTATATCTTGTATGCGTCCTCGAGCCAACCGATGAGGCGCGACTCAATGACGCTGCCGCGGTTATACACGTTCGCGATTTTTTGGAGATCAAGTTTGAAGGGCGATTTCTTCATGAGCGCGAAACCCTCGGCGATCGATTGCATCATGCCATATTCAATGCCGTTATGGACCATCTTCACAAAATGGCCTGCGCCCGCAGTACCGAAATAGGAATAACCGCCAGGCACCGAAAGGTCCCTGAATAACGGCTCGAGATTTTCAAATAATTTACGTTCACCGCCGATCATAAGCGATCCGCCGTGGCGCGCGCCGGAAGGGCCACCCGAAAAACCAACGTCCATGAAGTGGATATTTTTGCGTGCAAGGATTTTCGCGCGACGCACGGTATCCTCATAAAAAGAATTGCCGGCATCAATCACGATGTCGCCTTTGCGAAGTTGGCTCACAAGGCCACCCTTCCCATCGCGGCCAAAGAGAAATTCATCGACGCCCTTGCCTGCCGTGATCATGAGCCAAATGATCCGCGGCGCCTTAAGGCGGCCGACAAGTTCTTTTGAGGAATATGCCGTTTCGAAGCCTTCGGTTTTCATTTCATCGATCGATCCTGGCGACCGGTTCGAAACGACTACTCGCCAACCCTTGTCCCGAAGCTCACGCGCCACATTCGCACCCATCTTACCGAGGCCAAATATCCCGATTTCTCTTGGAAGCTTGGCGTTTGCGTGCGGCTCATCGATGACGGCCGCTTCAACGGTAACGGCAGGGCCATCCGGAACATAGCGCCGCAGAGGCACGAGTCCTTTTTGCCATCCTGTTTCAATGGGATCGATAAAACGCCACATTGCGGCAACTTCTTCGCTTGAAATGAATAATGTCTGGTCGCCTTGCATGCAATCGAGGAGAAGTTTTTCATACTCTTGCGTGTACTGGGCTTTATTTTCTTCACGCTCACTACTTCGGCCGCCCGTGTTATGGCGGCGGAGATCGAACTCAAATGTCCGTTCTTCAATTTGCATAGTGAATCCCGGCTTTTTGGCAAAGAAATGGATGAAAATGCCTTCCTGAGGATCCTGCTGAAAAACAACGCGATCACGATAATGGTTTCCCGGCGGGCAGAGACATGGCTGCGGATGGCGGAATACGACTTCGATTTCCGTGACTTCGCGATGTTCGCGGGGATCAATCAGTCGTTTTCCGGCTTCCATTACAAATGTCACGCCTTCCCAATTTGGATCGTCAAACCCAAATCGCACGCGGAAATAGGTTTCCGTCTGAGAATTCGGTGCCACGCCTTTGATTGATCCATAGCCTTCGTATTGGGCACGAAACGTCTGTGCGGCCACCTCATCGGTCGAAAGCGGTTTCAGTTTTTTTAAAATCTCTGCACGTTTGGCGCGGATCGCTTCGGCGTCCAGATTCTCAGGCTGTTCCATCGCAATGAGGGCAGCCATCTGAAGCATGTGATTTTGTCCAACATCGCGGAGAGCACCGAGCGGATCATAAAAAGGTCCGCGATCCTCCACCCCGATATTTTCTAGACCTCGCAGATAGACGGCCTCAATCAATTTCTTCCCCCAGCCATTCTCAAAAAGATCGTTGTAGAACCGGAACGCAAGAATATTTTGGAACGTTTCCTTTGCGAGATAATGGTCTACGCGATAAATTTGGTCTTCATTAAAAATCTTTGCGATTTTTTCGTCGAGCGCCTTGGCGCTTTTTTCATTATTGCCAAAAGGCTTTTCAATAACGACCCGCGTCCATCCTTCGCCCTCGCTGTGGGGCATGCATTCTTCGTGCAGCCCGGCCCGTTTGATGTTATCGAGAATTTCTCCATAGAATTGCGGCGGCACCGATAAATAGAGAAGCTTATTTGAACACATGCCTTTCTCGTCGTCGATTTTATGCAATGCGTCTTTCAGCCCACTATAATCCTCGCGAGATTGGAATGTGAGCTTATGATAGATGGCGAGTTTTAAAAATGATTCGATAGATGCACGCGAAGCATGCGGAGCTTTCACGCTCAAAATTGCTTCAATGTGCCGGCGAAGATCTTCGTCGGTCCAATCTCGCCGCGAGACACCCAGAAATTTAAAATGGGGCGGCAGCGCCTTTTTTTCGTGAAGTTGGAAAAGTGCAGGAACAATCTTTTTTGTCATCAAGTCCCCGGTCGCGCCGAGAACAACAAAGATGGTTGGGACAAAATGTTTTTCGGTTGGTGAGCGCATTTCTCCATAATATCATCTATCCCTCGATTTTGTAACCGTAGCCGTGAACTGTTTTTACCAATTTTCTTTTATGCCCTTCGTCAACTTTTGCACGTAGAAATCGGATGTGGACATCGACGGTATTTGTGAATGGATCGACGTTCATATCCCAGACGTGTTCGAGAATCATACCGCGCGTGAGCGTCGTTCCTTCATTCCGCATAAGATATTCGAGGAGTGCGAATTCTTTTTTATTGAGCGCCACCGATTTGCCGGCGCGCTTCACGCTATGGGCAAGCGTATCCATTTCGAGATCGGCAATTTTCATCACCGGCCCAACAATGCTCTTCTCACGCCGCATGAGTGCCCGAATTCGGGCGGTGAGCTCGGTCATGGCAAAAGGTTTTACGAGATAATCATCGGCGCCAAGATTAAGCGCCTCAACTTTCGTCGGCGTATCGTTGATGACCGAGAGCATGATAATCGGAAACTTTTTCCCGCTTACTCGGATCGCTTTGCAGACATCAAGACCATTGCCTCCCTTGCCAAGGTTGATATCGATGACGCCGACATCGTACGGATTGGTCTTTGCCCAAAAAAGTGCTTTTTCTGCGTTGTCCGTCCAATCACTCGCAAAATGTTCGGTCTTCAAACCGGTCATGATAAAGCTCGCCATTTTTTGTTCGTCTTCAACTAAAAGTGCTCGCATGCCTCCATCATAGCAAGCGGTACATTAAAACTTTATTAAAAAATGAAGCTCAAAAAACCCAGATTTTTCTGGGTTTTTTGCATGCCGTTGCTGTTATCCACAAGGCAGACTTCCAATTATTGGCCGATGTTCACGGTTTCGCCGGAACTGCTCGAGGCAGAGCTCGTCGAAACAGAAAGCAATTGGATGGTGAAGTGAAGCGTCGAATTTGGCGGGATCGAAGCAGATGGTGACTGATCACCGTAGGCAAGTTCTGGAGGAATTGTGAGCTCACGGGTACCGCCGACTTTCATACCAACGAGGCCGAGATCCCATCCTTGGATGACCTGCTGCACGCCAAGCGTGAATGAAAACGGTTGGTTGCCGTGAAGCGATGAAGCATCGAAGACGGTTCCGTTATCGAGCTTGCCTGTGTAAAGGACGCTCAAGGTATCTCCCGGCTCAGCGACAGTTCCCGTGCCAACGACGGTGTCGATAATGTTAAGATTTTGCATGGCTTGTGATTGGGTTTCTTGGGCTGCAGCGCCTTGATCGACCGCCGACTGATTGCTCTGCGCTGAAATTTGATTACTGTACCACGCCCCAAGGCCGATAACGCCGGCCGCGACCGCGACAAACACAACGACGAGTATAGTTTTTTTCATGAAAGTTATTGTAGCATATCCCCTGCACAATTAAGAAATCTTCGATCCCGCAGGAACTGACGAATCAGGATTCAGAATAATGGGCACGCCATCTTGCCCGTGTGCGGCAAGCAGCATACCTCGGCTTTCAAGGCCCATCATCATGCGAGGGTCGAGATTTGCAATGACGACAACCTGCCTTCCGATAAGCTGTTCCGGCGTATAGTATTTGGCAATCCCGGAAATAATTTGCCGTGGACCACCTTCGGCGTCGCCGAGGTCGATGTGCAACTTCAATAATTTCTCCGAACCTTCGATGCGTTCGGCCCCAAGAATAGTGCCGACGCGCAAATCGGCTTTCTGAAATTCATCAATAGTCATTTGTCTACAATATCACATACTAGAGCAACGACTTCAACGTTGGCGTCGGATGGATCGGAACCGGAATGCGTGCCTGGAAGGAAGACGTTGCGCTCACCCGCGCGCTATCGATCTCGCCACAACGGCCCTCAAGCCGTGCGAGAAGCGAGGCATTACTCGAAATCTGTACACGCGCCGCAAGCGATCCCGACAAAATCGACGTGATCTCATCACAGGAAAGCGAGCCGGTACCGAGGGTGCGGATGGTGGGCGTCGGTATGGCCGTGGCACTCGTTGACGTGGCATGAGGAGAAACGGCCGCGGGTATCCGTGCAGCAGTTGGCGACGGTGTCGCGGTGGCGTTGCTACTCAAAGAAACATTCCCGTCGTTTTCGGCGCCAAGATCACCGAGCGAGCTGCTCACGTCGTTTTGAAAATCGCTGGAGAGGCTTGCAATGATCGTGCTTGTCGGCTTACGCGTTGAAAGGTCGGCGATCTCATTCGCGCGTCGCACCGCAAGGCTTGCCTCAACCTGCGCCTGTTCATTTTTTGGGGTGAGCGCAAGACGGACATTTTCACTCAATCGCTTGAATGGATAGAGTGGGTTGTCGGCGGCTACATTCGCGGTGTCGGCATATGCCGAAACACTCACCATCACTGCCGCGAGCGCCCCAATGACGATGAATGCCTTGGCCCATGCCGTCATCCGGTGACCGGCTGGTTGAGGCCGCGTTCCGTGCTTTGCGTCAAACGTTGCCAAAAACCGCCCCTTTGCCTTTTGGGTGAATTGTTCGGATGGATATACTATTTTTTTTAAATCGTTTTTCATGGTTTTATCCAGATCTGGATTCATTAAAAATTTTTTAAAAGCGCTTTCGTGTTATGCTCGTTGAACTTCAAACTCTTTTTTAATCTTTTCTTTCACCCGCAGCACGGCGACACGGAGCGACCCCTCTGAGCGTTCAAGCATCGTCGCGATTTCTTTGTACGGCATTTCAGCCACGTAGCGAAGCTCGAAAAGCTGACGTTCCTCGTCGGTAAGCGTTGTTAAGAATATTTTCAATTTTTCGTAGCGCAATTTATGGTCGAAGTCCGGGAGTTCCTCCACGGCCATCGTCGCTACGGTTTCTTCCTCAAATGCGGAGAATGGCGTTTCCTTTTTTTCGCGATAGTGATCGATGAGTACGTGGCGGACCATCTGCCAAAACCAAACCGTGAACTTGCCTCGCTTTTCATCGAAGCTATCTACCTTTTGCACAAGCTTCACGAAGATGTCCTGCGATAAATCTTCAGCGATCTCGCGCTTGCCGGTACGCGTGAAAAGAAACCCGAATACTTTGGGCATAAGATCGTCATAGAGCTCTGAAGCTGCACGCCGATCCCCTTTTCTCATCTTGATGGCAAGCTGGGTTAGCCGGTCTCCTTTGCTTATTTTGAGTTCCATAAATAAATACGAATAGATCTGAATTTTGTTAGGAGGGGTTGTCATGTTGGTTTTTAGCCAACACGTTCTTATAACGATATAGTTTCCCGCTATGTTTCGTCAAAAATTCAGACTTCTTTTCCACACCCTGTGGATAATTTTTGAGATCCTTGTTTTATAAGGAATTTTTGCGATGAGAAAATCCAACCCTGAATCAGATGCACATGTTATGCAATCGTTATCCTCCTATCACTTCGTGTTTTGGTTTTGACGCCCGTTGCGCCATATTTTTTTGGTGCTCAGGCGTGTTCAAAAGTCCGCACTTCTTCCATTTCTTGCCGCTACCACACGGACAGGGCTCATTGCGCCCAATTTTTTCATCTGCTTTTCCTGCCGTGCTAACACTGGCTGGGGCCTGGATATTGATCACGCCACCACTTGTCGGCGAAGTGTTCACTGCCGTCGTATTTACCAACTTAAACATATTCGCAAATACCCATCCATCGAAATTGCTCCAAAACGCTTTGAAAAGCCGGCTTGCTTCTTGGCGGTATTCAACGAGCGGGTCGCGTTGGCCATAGGCGCGCAAGCCAACGGACTCCTGAAGCGCCTCGAGGTCTTCGAGATTCGTCATCCACAGCATGTCGAGAATGCCAAGCAGATTATTTTTTGCGAGCGGATGCTCGGCAACTTTTTCACTCTGCATGGTGATAGATTTCTCAAAATCGTTTTCCGGGTTGAGTGTGATTTGGGCATCGTGAAAGGCTTTTATAACCGCCTCTTTCCCGATGGGCTGCCCCTCAACACTCTCTTCTGCAAGGCGGGGCGCGAGCGCTACCTCAAAGTGCGCAAGCGCGGCGTCGGCGATTGCTTGGGCGAGGTCGTTCTTATCAAGTATGCCGAGCCACTCCTGCCTCTTCTTATAAATTGCGCCGCGCTGTTTGTTTAAAACGTCGTCGTAGTCGAGCAGGTGTTTGCGGAGATCGAAGTTCGCTCCTTCAACTTTTTCCTGCGCCTGTGCAACCGCTTTGGTAACCATGCCGAACTCAATCGGCTGGTCTTCCGGCAGGTCAAAGCGTTCCATGAGGCCCTTGATCCGGTCGCCGCCGAAAATGCGGAGCAAATCATCTTCGAGTGAAAGGAAAAACTGCGAAGATCCCGGGTCGCCTTGGCGCCCGGCGCGGCCGCGGAGCTGATTGTCGATGCGGCGGGCTTCGTGCCGGTCGGTGCCGATCACGTGTAAACCACCAAGCGCGCGGACTTTCTCAGCTTCTTCCGGTGTCGGCGGATTGCCGCCAAGCAAAATGTCGACGCCGCGGCCGGCGACGTTCGTTGCAACCGTGACGGCTCCCGGCTTGCCGGCTTGCGCGATGATCGCACCTTCACGCTCGTTATTTTTTGCGTTCAATACCTCATGCTTGACGTTCGCCTGCGCAAGCGCGGCTGAGATGATTTCGTTCTTGGCAATTGACGTAGTACCAAGGAGCACCGGCTGCCCTTTTTGCTGACGGTCACGGACTTCTTTTACAATCGCCTGAACCTTCGCGCCAAGGTTCTTATAGATGAGGTCATTCAAATCTTTTCGTGCGAGCGGACGGTTCGGCGGAATGCTTTCCACGTCGAGTTCGTAGACTTTATAAAATTCTTCGGCTGATGTCTGGGCGGTTCCCGTCATGCCGGCGATTTTTTCGTACATGCGGAAATAGTTTTGGATGGAAATTTTGCCGTATGTGCGAGATTCGTCTTTCACTTTCACGCCTTCCTTTGCCTCGATCGCCTGATGGAGTCCGGCCTGATAGCGGCGGCCGAGGAGCATCCGGCCGGTGAATTCGTCGACGATGATCACTTCGTCGTTTTTTACCACGTAATCGCGGTCGCGATGGAACAACGCATGAGCCTTTACGCTCTCTTCCAGGTAGTGCACAAGGCGGATGTTTTCCGGCGCGTAAATATTTTGCACACCGACCATTTTTTCAACCTTCTCAACACCGGCGTCGGTGATGGCAACGGTCTTCCGCTTTTCATCAACATCGTAATCCTCTTCTTTTACCAAGTTTGCCGCCACGCGCGCGAAGGTCTTATAAAAATCGCTTGACTGCATGTCCGGCGCAGCGATGATAAGCGGCGTACGCGCTTCGTCAATCAAAATACTGTCGACTTCATCGATGATCGCGTAGTGGTGCCCGCGCTGAACCTGACCTTCAATGCTATAGGCCAAATTATCGCGCAGGTAATCAAAACCAAATTCGTGGTTCGTGCCATAGGTGATATCTGCCTGATAGGCTTCGCGCCGATTCACCGGCCGCAAGAAATCCTGCTGAACCAAAAAACTTCCCGTGACGTCAACGGCTTTTTCCGCAAGCTTCTCGGCGTCTTCCGGAATTTTCCATTCGGGGTCGTACAAAAATGCCGCGCCGGGAACGATGCACGCGACACTCAAACCGAGCGCGCGATACACTTGTCCCATCCATACTGCGTCGCGTCGCGCAAGATATTCGTTCACGGTCACGACATGCACGCCTTTCCCGGTGAGCGCATTAAGATACGTCGGCGCAACCGCCGCGAGTGTTTTTCCTTCACCAGTCATCATTTCGGCAACCGACCCCTCGTGAAGCGCGACGCCACCCATGAGCTGCACGTCGAACGGCCGCTGGCCAAGCGTTCGCCGCGCGGCTTCGCGCGCGAGGGCAAATGCTTCTGGAAGGATGCTATCAAGCGAGTCGTTCGGATCGCGAACCTCTTCCGTGACGCTGTCCGTATCAACAGTAGGCGTAGAACCGCCCGAAATCCCCTCCTTTAATTTGAGGCTTCGCTCTTTTATTTGGTCGTCAGAAAGCTTTGCAATTTCCGGCTCGAGGGCGC
Organism: uncultured bacterium; assembly: GCA_963705915.1. GTDB lineage: Bacteria > Patescibacteriota > Minisyncoccia > UBA6257 > 2-01-FULL-56-20 > JAKAGE01. Next base: position 130,417 of record OY970126.1, on the reverse strand, counting down.
TAATTTCATCCACTTTCCTTTGGAAAGCAGCCACATGATTCCCTCCAAAAACCTTCTTTAGTGAATCAAACATAGGCCATTATTATAAATCATTTAAACGATTCCGAAAAGTGGCTTCCGGCCCGATCGGCGACGTTCGCCCGCAAACAAAAATGCCCCGGATTGCTCCGAAGCATTTTGTGACAATCGATGCTATCTGCGGCGGCTCTTCTTTGCTTTCCGCTTTGTGGTCTTCTTCTTCGCCGCTTTCCGCTTTTTCTTTGCCATAGCAGTTTTTATTTTCTTTTTTTTGGGTTGCCGACCACCCCAATTATGTTTCGAACCGGGCACGCGGCCTCGCAGTTCGAAAGTTCTATACTTTCAGTATATAGAATCGCACTTCGCCCTTGCTGTGGATAACTTACGATTGTCGCTCGCGTTTCGTTTTGTATTTTTCAATTTCTAATCGCAACGTGTTGCGCGCGCGATCAATCGCAACGCGAATATCATCGGCATATTCTTCTGCACGCAAAATTTTTTTGGGCAAGCGAAGATCTGCAGCGGCTTTGAACACCTCTCCTTTCCGATGATGCTGCGACGTGCGGGAAACTTCGAGCCAGATTTCCGCTTCGCCCTTTTCGTCAAATTTTTTAACGTACTTTGCAAGGCTGCCAAACTTGGTTTCGATGTAAATCGACAGTGACGGCGTAAGGTCACTCGCCTTTGTGATAGTTATTTTCATTATGGTTATTATGGTTTACCCCCAACCTGTGTTGTTCGACAACGTAGACTGGACGAGGTCTAGAGCACTTGCACCTCCTCTTCTAATTCTACACCAAATCGCCTCCCGACTTCCGCTTTGGCGAGCTCGATGAGCGTCTGCACGTCCTGGGCGTTAGCCTCAAGGACGTTCACAATGAAATTCGGATGCTTTGGCGAGATCATCGCGCCGCCGAAACTCACACCGCGCAAACCTGACTCGCTGATGAGCTTGGCTGCCGAAATCACAGGAAACGGATCCATCTTCACGGAAAACTCTGAACCGTTCCAAACAAGGCGGGCGTTTGCGAGCGCCGTATGGTATTCCTTGCTGCCCTTTTTATGAATCATCCATAACGGCACATTCTTGAATGTGCTCCCGATGTTCGGATGTTCAAGTGGATGATGCTTGACGCGATGCGCAATTTTTTCCTTTATGCTCGCGAGGATTTTTTTCTTATCCCCTTTTGCAAGCCGGAGCGTGGCGTCAAGCACGACTTCGGTTCCATTTTTTTGCTTGAAGATGCTGTCGCGATATGAAAATTTACAATCCTTCAGCGAGAGCTTTTTTATTTTCATGGTCTTCGTGTCCAAACTCCGCACCGAAACCACATTGTCTTTAATCTCACCGCCAAAACATCCGGCGTTACCACGGATCGCGCCGCCGAGCGTTCCCGGCAAGCCACCAGCCCATTCAAGCCCGGACAGCGATTTTTTTACCGCAAAATTGAGGACGTCCTCCATGTGCGCGCCAGCGCCCACGGTGAGCGTTGTCCCCTTTGCCTTGATTATTTGTATATCTGGTCGCAAAACCAATCCGTTAAAACCTTTATCGCCGATGAGAATATTGGTGCCACCGGCTAAAATAAAAATCTTGAGCTTGAGCTTTTTTGCTTCTTTAATCGCCCACACGATATCTTTTTCCGTTTTTGCGTTAAAAAAATATCGCGCGGGGCCGCCGATTTTGTAATGGCTGTAGGGAGCCAATGAAACGTTTTCCTGAAATCGCTTGGTCATTGATTATAGATAGATAGAATAAAAAGGCCGCTCCGCTCAGAACTCTTTCGCACGGCATCAAAAAGTGCTGGGCGGAGCGGCTATGGTGACCTCCAGTTCTATTTGTGTTGAACGAGTGCTCTCTAGCTGCTCCGCTATCAGTATAGCAAGCAGGGCGCTATAAACCAAAAACCCCTTGCGGGGTTTTTGGCCAAATAGAACAGAGGGCGTGTGCCTCATAAATAATTAAGCACACTCACACTCATTCGTAGGTCATTATAGCAGGGTTCTCGTAAAATTGCAAGAGGCGCTCTGGGCTTTTTTATTATCTTTCGAGGGTATATGGATATGGCTCTTCGGCCGCCCGTTTGAAATCATAGATGTAACGGATGATATTTGAAGCCTCCATATACTTGAACTCTTCGCGGCCACTCGGCATCGTTGGCGTCGGAAATAGATGGACCGGCTTTCCCTGCGGAAGGTGGTCAGGATATTTCTCGATTATTTTTTTAAGGATGAGGAGAATCCTATTTAAATGAATATCGTTCGAGACGAATGCGACTTCTTTGTCTCTGACTTCTTCGGGAGAAATGAAATGTTCAACCTGATCTGCCGTGGAGTACATTTTCTCGCCGTCCTTCCGGCGAATGATACTCACTTTCTCCTGCGGGATGATGATGCCATCACGCTCCAAGACTTCTTCGATGTCCTGATTCTCATTTTCATGGCCACCGAAGACAATATAGGGAGCAAATTCCGCCATCATTTCCTTCATGGCCTCCGTATATGCTTTTCGCTCCTCTTTTGATCCACCCTTTTTGAGCGGTAGCCGTTTACCGCTGCGCGCTTCCGCAATACGTCTTGCAAGAAGAACCGTATGGTCAATGCGCTCACGATTCGTTCCCGCCATAAAAGACTTACGGAGACGTGGATTATCATTTGGCTTGTAAGGGAGATCGTAGGTTCCCACGCCTGAATAAATCCAAATTGCTCCGATTTTTTCTGCGGTTTCTTTATCAATCTTCAACCCGGTCGCTTCATCCCGATCTGCGGCTTCGATAAAACTGTCCATCCGTGCCAAGGACTCTTGAATGACACGCTTCACTCGCTCAGGGGCAACGCCTTCAAGCAAGGGAGTTTCTTTTTCGGGATTGGCTGGATCTTTTTTCTTTTGGACCGATACCTCGTCGTAAATTTTTTCTACTAATGCTTCTTGATCGTGCTCAACCGCTTCCCCGTTTTTTATTGGATTTTCCATACAACCTTTATACAATTAATCTTTCTTCTTGAACACCCAATACTTATACCCCACAAAGTTCCACGCAAACGAGACGATGATCCCGGCAAACGGCGCGACGATGTTTACCCAGACATGTGAGTCGACGGGCCCCATCGCTTTCACGATGGTTGCCGCGGTGACATTCAAAACCCATCCGACGACGGCCACGCCGTAAAAACCTCCAAGTTCTTTTGCGCTTGCTTTATCACGCGAGCCGAACGTCCAATGTTTATTCCACACGAAACTGTTCGTTGTGGCGCAAAGGAATGAGATTGCTTTGAATGCGGCGAAGAGCGTATTGCTGATGAGCGAAGTGCCAAGGAGGAATGTTTCCAAGTTGAACACGCCGACATCGATGAAGCTATTCAACGTGCCAACGGCTGCGAACTGGGCGAACTGGTAGAGCCCTTTGATCCAACGGGAGAGCAGTCGTGCGAGCGCAAGCGCGGCCGGGGCAGCGATCAAGAAGAACAAAAATATTCCTATGCGAAACGGGAGGGTGAGATACGAGAAGTCGGCCGCCGGAATATTATTCGCAAGGATGGGTTGAATGAGCAGGCCAACACCACCGCCAATAATGAGGATTGCTCTCCAGTCGGTTTTATTCATGGCATCTTGAGGCTCCGAGCCGCACCGCCGATTGGCTACTGCAACGCATACGTGATCGTCACGTTGTCCGTGAGATCCTGCGTGCCGGGTTCGATGGTTGGTGGCACAGCTTCGCCGACTGCGGCACCCCCACCGCTTGCCATGCTATAGATCGGTCCCGGCGGAGGCGTTGTGCCGCTTTCCGAAACATTGATGATCGCTCCGAGCGAAACACCGGTTTCCGATGCCATCTCTTGAGCTTTTGCTTCTGCCTTTGCAAAACCATCAGCACGCGCCGGCGCAAGGGCCGCTTCCGGATCGTTGAAAGTGAAGTTCACGCCGCCGATCTCATTCACGCCAAGCGGAGCAAGACCGCCAAGCACCGAGGCGACTTTTGTTAAGTCGTGGATTTTCACGGTCACGGTCTGCGTGAGCGTGTAGCCGGTGATGTACTGCCGCTGCGACGTTGTGTCGTATTGATAATTCGGTTCAAGATCGTATCCGGTCGTTGCCGTATCGCTCGCCGAAATGCCCTGTGACGCAACGAACTGCAATACCGCATTCATCTTTGATGTATTGTTTGTGCTCAACGTTTGAGGACTCGTCCCTTGTGTGACAACCGAGAATGAAATTTCCGCAAGGTCTGGGGTTGCGGAGGTTTGGCCTTCTGCACTCACCGTCATCGTCCGTGCCGGCACGTATGAAGATTTCATTGCCGAGACAAACGGTATACCGAGAAACACAGCCACAAGAATCATGACGACCAGGAGAACGTTCAACAGGAACCAGAAATAATGTTTTTGTTTTTCCATAGCGATTAAAGGTTATGGTAATTTTGCAACGACTTTTATCATTTTTTTGAACTCACTTGCTTTGAGGCTTGCGCCACCGACAAGCGCACCATCAATCTCCCTTAATTGTACAAAATCACGAATATTCTTGATATTAACCGACCCTCCATAGAGCACTTTTGTCTTCGTCATTTTTTTAATGAAATCAGCGATTCGTGCAGCGTCCACGGGCTTGTCTGATTTCCCGGTGCCAATGGCCCAGATGGGCTCGTAAGCTATTACGACCGACTTCTTTATCTTCTCAGGCAGGACGCCAGCCAAATCTTTTTTTAATTGGGATTTAATAAAATCTTTTGCAACGTTCTCCCCTTTTCTTCGTATCGCGAGCGACTCGCCGACACACAGTATGACGATAAGACCATCCTTGAGCGCAAGTTTTATTTTTTTATTCACCATCGCGTCGGTTTCGTGGAGCCATCGGCGACGCTCGGAGTGGCCAATGATCACATAGCGCATACTGAGCGATTTCAACATTTTTGGCCCCACTTCGCTCGTGAAGGGTCCTTGTTCTTCCCAAAAAACATCCTGTGCGCCGAGCGCTAGATTTTTCTTCACCCTTAATCGCTTAAACTCATCAGCGATTTTCTCAAGATAGATAAATGGCGGACAAACAATAATGGCAGGTTGCTTGCCGCTAGTACCATGGCTCACCGCCCGAAAGAGTTCGAGCGCTGCTTTCTCCGAATTCGGATTTTCCTTCCAGTTCGCCGCAAGTAATTTAGCCATAGAGAAATTTTACCACGCCCTGAAACCTGCCGAGAGCCAGTCGGAACAGGAAGGCAAATTGCTATACTGTATGAAAGGGTCGAAAAAATACAACAACCATGATTGCTATTAATTATTGGGCTGTGATCGTTGCGGCGATCGTGCAAATGCTCCTCGGAAGCTTGTGGTATGGCCCGCTCTTCGGAAAAGCGTGGACAAAATTGAACGGCATGAGTGATTCGAAGATGCAGGGTATGAAAGCGAAGGGTATGGGCGGGTCGTATGTATTCATGCTGATCGGCGCCCTCCTTATGAGCTGGGTGCTCGCCGTTTTTATCAATTCCGCTGAAGCGCATTATTTGATCTGGACGGCAACGTACGGCATCCATATCGCGCTCTATATGTGGCTCGGTTTTGCGGTGCCGCTCACACTCACGCCAACGCTCTGGGAAGGAAAACCCTGGACGCTCTGGCTTTTGAACGTGTGTTACTACCTCGTCGGGCTCTGCCTTATGGGCGCGATCCTCGGCGCGTGGCACTAATCGGTTTACAAATAGCAATAAAAAGAGCCCCGTTCGCGGAGCTCTTTTTATATCTTCGTAATTTCGATTTCAGTGTAATCCTGGCGATGTCCTTTCTTCTTGCGGAAACGCGTTTTCGAATGATATTTAAAAATGATCTTCTTTTCGCCGCGGACGTCGCCAACGAAGCGGCCTTGAGCGGCGCTCGCAAGCGTTGGCGTGCCGACTTCAACCTTGCCGCCGGTCGAACGGAGCAAAACGTCGAATGAAGCCGTGTCGCCTTTCGGCTCAAGCTTCTCTACTCTCAATTTTTGCCCGGCTGAAACCTTGTATTGTTTTCCTCCGGTTTGGATGATGGCAAAATCAGACATTGACGTTAATAATAGCCGCAAAGGCGATAAAAAGCAAGACGGCAAAGATAAGCGTCCCAGCAACGGTAAGTTTCCCTAAAAACCGGTCGCGGGACTCGAGCTCGAGCGCGATAAAAAAATTCATAACGGTGACGATAAGACCGATGACGCCCATAAAGATGATGGGGGCAAGGCCACCAACGGATGTTATCCCCGACAGATCGTCGAAGTGTACAATGAACGGGCCACTGCCTGTTGCGGCAAGCGCTGCGATCGCCCAAATGCCGCCACCGAGGACAAGTATGATCGAGAAAAAAGAAATCGCGCTTACCGTCCGATATCGTAATATTTTTTTCATGAATCCCCGGCGCAGGCTATTGCTCTCCGCGCAAAATTGCTGCGGCACGATCCGGGTCGATGGTGTTGATATCGATCCAGGTTGAAAGCTCAAAGCCGGCAGGAATTGAAAGTTTAGGAACCACTTCGACGTGCCAGTGATGATAGCGATAATCGCGCTTACGGTAATTGCCATGGGTGAGCGGCGCGTCATGCACGAAGAAGTTGAGGTCCGGATCGTTCGCATAGCGGCGGATGCGTTTCATGACCGATTGCAGAAGCGTTGCCACGCCGGCGACCGTTGCCTGTGGTGTCTCCCGGAACGATGGCAAATGCTTTTTGGGTATAATGGAAACCTCCATCGGAGACTTTGAAGCATATGGCGCGATGGCAATCGCCTGGGCATTTTCTTCGATCACCCGAACCTTCTCTTTTTTCTCATCTTTGATCATGTCGCATCGGACGCACCGATGATGTTGTTCAAAATAGCGGTGAGCGCCGCGGAGCGAATTGATGGTGTGCGTCGGAACCATGGGTAATGCGAGCACTTGATAGTGCGGATGCCAGATTGAGGCGCCGGAGGTCGGTCCCCAGTTGAAGAATGATGAAACATATTCTGCGCATTGGTCCTGGGAGGCAAGCATGTGGCATGCCTGTATGATTTCAAAAAGTTTCACTGCCGTTGCGCGATCAAGGTCGGCGAAGTTTTTATTGTGATCACGCGTGATGATCAAATTGTGCGCACCGATTCCTGTCATGCCGTGATACATCCCGTGCGCCGTGGGCTTCGAACAGACATTGCTCGGCATGAGCGCCGGGTATTTGTTACGGATCACGGCGATTTTCCATTTGTCATTCAAAAGGTTTTTCTCTGGATATACCAAAATCGGCGGCCAGTTGCCGGACGCCTGCAGGTTTTCAAATGGGCATGTGCTTTTTGGCGATGGTTTCCGTGCCTTCTTTTTTACGTCCAAAAATTGCGGTCGCTCTGCGCGCCCCGGGGCAAGGATCATCCAATCGCCCGATATAATGTCCTGTCGTAGTTCACTCATGGTTGCGTCATCCTATTTTCATAATACCAATTAAGCACTTGTTTTGCGATTGGCACAGCATTCAAGCTGCCTTGTTTTGAATTTTCGATAAGGATGAGCAATGCGATTTGTGGATTGTTGCACGGTGCGTAGCCAACGAAGAGCGCGTTCTCCTGAGAATTGTCGTGCACTTGTGCACTGCCAGTTTTTGCGCACACCGGAAACGGCAGGTCATGCAAAGTATACGACGTGCCGAGCGGCGAAGTTACCCCTTCGACCATTCCCTGTTGGACGTCCTGAATTTCTGGCAGCAAAGATGTTAAATCTTCATTAACAACCGGCGTCGAGCTGGCATTCAAATATGGCCGATAAATTGTGCCGCCATTCGCGATCGCGTCGATGTAGCTCATGAGTTGGAGTGGCGTGAGGAGCAAGTCGCCCTGCCCAATTGAGACGTTATACGTATCACCGAGGAGCCACGGCGTTCCCATCTTCTGCTGCTTCCACTGCGGCGTTGGTAAAAATCCGCTCGCCTCCGCTGGCATATCGATGCCGGTCGGCTTACCGAGGCCAAACGTCTGCCACCAATCATGGAGCTGGGTGATGCCCAGTCCCGTGATGCCGTAATCGCTCGGATCGTTTAACATTGGGGTCGATACCGGCGACCCGCCGCCGACGAGGTAGAAGTAGACGTCGGATGATTGTGCAAGTGCAGCGGCGAGATTCACATAGCCTTGATAACGCCAGTCAGCATAGCGGGTTGGCGTTGAGGAGTTATACGGATCCGGCACAAGCAAATATCCCGGTGAAAAAACTTCCCGACTGGGATCGATCACGCCTTCTTTGAGTCCTGCAACCGCGTCGAGCGGCTTAATGGTTGACCCCGGATTGTAATTGCCGGAGACCACGCGATCAAATAGCGGTTCGTCGGGAGACGTGAGTAAATTCTCAATCTCCGCAGTGTTCGACGCGGGATTTGAAAAAACATTGTTGTCATAGCCGGGCAGGTTCACCATCGCAAGCACTTGTCCATTCTGCGGGTTGATGGCGAGGCCAAGGCCGACGGTGCGGTCGAGCGAGGCAAGTCCGCTCACGAGATCGTTATAAAGGGCCGTCTGCAAACCTCCGTCAATGGTGAGCGTCACGGACTGGCCAATGGAAGCATTCGATTGCTGTTCGGTTTTTAAAACCTGCCCCTGCGCATTGGTGAACTGCACGCTCACGCCGGGAATGCCCTCGAGCGTGCTATCGTATTGTTTTTCGATGCCTGCTTTGCCGACAAGATCCTGCACGGTGAGATTTGGATCGTTTTCCAGGTCGCTTTGCGTCACATGGCCGATGTAGCCCACAACCGATGAAAAGATGGGGCCGTTCGGATATATCCGTTCAAAACTGCTCTTTAAATCGATCGCCGGCTGACTGGCATTTATCGCTTGAAGGTTCACGAGTTCGGTTTGGGTAAGGCTGTCACTCAAAACAACCGGCGAAGCGAAGTCCTGCGCTTCGCTGTTGTCGAGCATTGAAGATATGGTGTCTGATGAAAGTCCGAAAATAGTTTGGATCGCCTGCATCGTACTCGCCTGCTGTCCAGGATCTTCCGATAAGAATTGATGCGGATCAAGGTAGGCCGCGAAGACGGCTTTATTTTCAACAAGCGCGTCGCCTTCGCGATCGTAGATAATGCCGCGGGGCGCAGGCGTTTCATTTTCCTGTGCAACGTTCGAAGCGGCACGCGCCGTGAAGTAGGCGTTGCCCGTGATATTCAAAAGCGCGACGCGGCCGAGGATGACAAGCGCGATGCCTCCGAGGACAATCCCCAGAACCCAGAGCGGCCGGTTACCGAGGGGCACCTCGACCATCGTGAGGTCGCGACCCCAGTCGTCGCTCAAGGAATCCTCGAAAGCGATTTCGTTATATTTTGTTTTACGGCGAGGCATAAAATCTTTGGTACCGACATTTTATCACATTATCGATTTTCCCTCCTATTCAGCGCTCCAAATATAATGCTCCCGAAAATGAGACATGCGAAGAGATCGACAAAAAACGTGCTGAGGTTCGCAAGGAATAGCCGCGGTGCAATGGAAATATAAAGGATGAGCAAGCCAAGTACGATGCTTGCAAGGTTCGCAACCCACGCTTCCCATGTGGTGTAATTGTGGAGTATGTAAGCCGCGAATGGCACAGCGGCAAAGATGAAAAGTTCCCAACTGAATGCTGGCTGCCAGTTAATCACAAAAATCGCAGCGAGCACGAAGAAAAGCAAATCCCAAAAATCAAAAAGGAATGCGAAGGCGATGAGCGCAGCGAAAATGAAATTGATAAAAACGCCGAACGAAGCGAACCAAAACTGCATCACAAATGCGAGGGCGAGAAACAGACATGCCAAAATAAATCTCATCATGATCCTTGCGCGATGAATACCGTCTTAATTTGATCAATGTCGTACGGAAATGTGACGGCAGCCTGCGTGAACAAACTATCAGCCGACGTGCTCGTGGCGGCCACGGTGCCGATCGGGATCCCGTAGGGCAAGCCAGGAGTAGCTGAATAAACAACATCACCCACCGACAGGTTCGCCGATTTTGTTATCGATCCGACGCTTGGATATGCGCCGCCCTCGAAAAGGCCGTCATAACTCGACGTGCTCACCCGTACGGCCATCTCAAAACCGCTATCAAAAACAGTTTGGATGAGCGATTCGTGCGGAAAAACCTGGATCACGCGGCCGATGAGCAAGCCCTCAAAAAGCGCCGCCGTGCCGCTCGTCACGCCGTCCGCAGAACCGGCGTTTACCAAAATCTCATTTTTAAAATTAAGCGGATATCGGGAATAGACCATCGCGCGGATATCATTGCTCGAATCAACGGGCAATTGCGATGCGACGGTCTGATACATCGCGAGCTCTGCTTCAAGCTCGGCGTTCTGTGCAGCGAGCGCAGACGTGCTCGCATCAAGGGATGTACCTTGGCCGGCGCCATTCCCCGACCCAAGATTTTCACCGAGCCAACTGCGCAATTCCCATCCATACGACGGCGCAAAAAAAATCGCTCCAACAAGCACAAGAATGAGGATTCCGAGAATCCATCGATGGGACCGGCGGTAGGTCACGGAAAAGTTTAAAAATTTATAAGTTGATCGAAAGCGGCTTCAGGGGGTTATCAAGCAGCTCCCGATGCGCATCAAAATTGTCCACCATCTGGCCCAAACCGCGCGCCACGCAGGTGAGCGGATCGTCGGCCACGTGCACCGCAACGTTCGTCTCCTTTTCGAGAAGCTCATCAAGGCCGCGCAGGAGCGCCCCTCCGCCGCAAAGCATGATACCCTGCCGCAGAACATCGCCTGCAAGTTCCGGCGGCGTTTCTTCGATCACTTCGTGGACGCTGTCCACAATCTGGCGAAGCGATTTTGAAATTGCCATACGAACGTGATTATTTTTGAGAATGATCTCGAGCGGCAATCCCGTGCTCAAGTCGCGGCCGCGGATCGGCACTTCCATGCGTTCATCAAGCGGCATAGCAGAACCGACGGCGATCTTTGCAAATTCAGCGGTCGGTTCACCGATCGCGAGATGGAATTCGTCGCGGACGAAGCGCATGATATCTTCGTTGAATCGGTCGCCGGCAACTTTAAGCGTTCGCGAGACAACGGTACCGCCCATTGAAATCACGGCGATATCCGTTGTTCCGCCACCGATATCGATAATAAGGCTGGCCGATGGAAGCTCGATCGGAAGACCAGCTCCGAGCGCTGCAGCCGTGGGTGATTCCACGAGATAAACCTTGGAAACACCGGCATTTAAAGCCGCGTCTTCCACTGATTTTCGTTCAACTTCCGTGAGGTTATTAGGAATCGCGAGGATGGCGCGGCGATAGGAAACCATAGAGCTCGTCTTTGGACGCGTGAGTAAATGGCGAAGCATTTCTTCCGTCATCTCAAAATCCGAGATCACGCCGTTCACGAGCGGACGAACAACATTGATATGCGTCGGCACTCGGCCAAGCATCTTTTTTGCATCCTCGCCAACGGCGAGCACATGATTTGTCTTGGTGTTAATGGCGGCAACCGAAGGCTCGTTCACTAAAATACCTTTTCCTTTTACGTAGATGAGAGAATTAGCCGTTCCAAGATCGATGCCGATATCTTTAAATATTGAATCGAAGAGTGCCATTAGAATGTGAGGGCTTCTGCAAGGTTCACCGTTTTGGTTGATTGTTCGCCGCGTTTTTTTACCTCCACCATGCCTTCGCCAGTCTTCGGGCTTATGACGAAGCGCCACGGAATGCCGATGAGGTCAGCTTCTGCGAACTTTTCGCCTGCGGAGATCGGTCTATCGTCATAGAGTACATCAATATTTTTCTCGCGTAAAGCGTTGTAGATATGCGTACCGTCGGCGTCGTTCAGGGCAAGGAGATGGACTTTGAATGGCGCAACGGCATCCGGCCACAACAGTCCATTGTCATCGTTATATTTCTCCGCGATAACGCCCATCAGACGCGAAATGCCGATGCCGTAGCAACCCATAATCGGATACTGTTTTTCACCGTTCTCGTCTGTGAATGTCACGTCGAAATCCTTCGTGAACTTTTGGCCAAGATCAAAAACGTTACCGACCTCCGAGGCTTTTGCTTTTGCGAGCTTGCCTTTGCTGCACCGGTCACACTGGTCCCCTTCCTTTTCTTTGGCGATTTCCACGTTTACGCAAAATTCGCACGCGTCGCAATAGAGTATTTCATCCTCGCCGGCATCGGTGAGTACCATAAATTCATAGGAGATTTTTTCCGTGAACGCGCCGCCAGACGCTTCCGTGGCTTTTGCAACGAGGCCAAGTCTCTTATAGATCTTGAAGTACGCCTTTTTGACTTCGGCATAAAAACGTTCGAAGTCTCTCTGGTCGGCATGGAAGCTGTACATGTCTTTCATGAGAAATTCCACCCCGCGAAGCAGTCCGGATTTCGAACGAAGCTCATCGCGGAACTTCCAGTTGATCTGATATACCGCCTTCGGAAGATCCTTATAGGTATTCACATATTTCATGACGAGCGGCGTCACCACCTCTTCTTCGCTCTGACCAAGGGCATATTCTTTGTCGGTCCGGCTCTTTAATTTAAAGAGGACGTCGATTTTGTCCCAGCCGCCGGTGGTTTGCCAAATATTCTTTGGATGAAGGATCGCCATGGAAATCTCCTGCCCGCCGACGGCGTCCATTTCTTCTCGGACGATGTTCTCTATATTGTTCAGCACCCGCAAGCCGAGCGGCAGATAGCTATAAACGCCAGCCATAAGCTTTGACACAAACCCGGCGCGCACGAGAAGCTGGGCGTTTTTGGTGGTTTCGTCCTTGGGTGCGTTCCGCTCGATTTTCGTGAATAATTGCGACTGGCGCATGGGAAAAATCCGAGAATTTTCATTAGGATACCATTAAAAAACATTTCGTGCTATGGTTCAGGCAGGAATTTCAAAAACGTACCACAGGAGCATGAAATGAGCACGGAACTTTTGAAACGGGCCCTTACGCTTGAAGAGTCGAACCCCCTGGGGGCGGCCAAGCTCTACAAAGAGATCCTTGCCATCAATCCGAATCACGTTTGTGCGAACATCAACCTTGGGAGGATATACCACGATCGTTCGGACTTTCAATCCGCGCGTGATCAGTATCAAAAAGCACTTGCCATTGATCCAAATCACGTCGTGGCCCACTTTAACCTTGCGAATGCCTACGACGACCTTGGCGACCTGCCATCGGCAATCGCCGAATACCAGGCAGCCATCCGCATCGCTCCAAACTACCCCGACCCGCACTACAACCTGGCGTTGGCATATGAAATGAGCGGGGCGCCGCGGAAAGCCTTGATACATTGGCAGCGATACCTCAAGCTTGATCTCGCCAGCTCGTGGCACCGTTCAGCGCGCGAAAAGATCAAGAGGATCTTGAGAGCCGATCCGCTAAAGATCGTTTGGAGGAACCCCAACCCGACGATAGCGAGGACTTCAACAAGAGCTATCCTCGAGGTTGCATAACCACCACCCCCCGACAATGCGTCGGGGGTGTTTTTTTATTATTCGCATTTATTGCGTCGCGGTTATATGGTCCACGCTGTACTGCAGGCTGCCGCCAACTTTTTTGCCAGGATTGAAGATGTTCTGCGGGTCGAAAATGTTTTTCGCTTCCTGGAATAATTCGATGATTTTCTCGCCGTACATTTCTTCGAGGTATGGCGTGCGGATGAGGCCGTCATTATGCTCGGCGGTGATGGAGCCGTGATACTCGAAAACAAGCTTATACACTTTTTCCGAGATTTCCGGAATGAGCGCGCGGACGCGGGGATCTTTGAGATTCATGAGCGGAATAATATGGAAGTTACCGTTGCCCGGATGACCAGCGATGGTATAGATGAGATCTTTTTTATAGGCATCGAGGATGGCATTCAATTTCGGCATAAATTCCGGGAGATATTCCGGCTTTACGATGAAATCATCGATAAAGGGCGCCGTATCTTTGCCGGTCGTATTATTGTGGAGCAACGCAAAACTTTCGCGCCGAATCGTCCAATACTTTTCTTCGTCGCTTTCGTTGCGAAGCGGATTCACCTGAATGCCGGGATGAGTTTTGGCAAATGCTCGCACGTCATCGGCAAGTTGATTCAATTTTTCAACCAAGGCTTTCTCGTCGTCTCCAGTGAGTTCGACAAGCATAATCATCTTCGGCATACCACCGCGAAGCACCATCCACATTTCCGGAAGAAACTGCCATCCAAGTTTGAACACATTTCCCTTCATCGAGCCGAGCACTTGGCGCCAGAGCTTCACTGCGACCTCCATCGTTTTGTCGTCGTATGATTCGATACTCTCGGGATGGAACTTGAGAACGTCAACGACAAGATCGGCGACGGGATCGAGCGTTTTTAGGAAGATCACGCACAGGCGCGAATGGTTTTTCGCGCGGACGAGGCCGAGCTTTGCCTTTGCAAGGAGCGCAAGCGTCCCCTGCGAACCGACGAGCAAGCGCGTGAGGTCAAACGTTTTCTTATCCCACACGTTCCAAAGATAATATCCGGCGGAATTTTTTGAAACATCCGGCTTGGCTTTTTTAATGATTTCGTAATTATTCTCTATAAGCTCATATAATTTGCGGTATATATCGCCTTCAAATCCTGGCTCGTTGAGCTTTGCTCGTAATGCCGTACCCTCAAGCGGTTTCACCGTACATTCATTGCCATCGCTCAAAACAACGTCGAGCTCCCGGACGTAGTTTTCCGTCTTGCCATAAGCGAGCGTCTTTTCGCCGCCGGAATTGTTATTCACCATCCCCCCGAGGGCGCACAAATCCTTTGAAGCTGGGTAGGCCGGATACAAAAGTCCTTTTGGTATGAGTTGCTTTTCAAAATCACGGAAATAGACACCGGGCTCGACGACGGCATACGCCTCGTCAGAGCTGTTCGTCGACTCATGGATCTCTTGAACGTGGTTAAAATATTTGGTGAACGAAACGATAATCCCCTGATTGAGTGGCCCACCGGTCATGTCGGTGCCGGCCGAACGCCCGGTGAGCGAAATATTCTCGCCCGCAGCTTTTTTTTTGTTGACGAATTTGACGAGATTCTTGATGTCATCGATATCTTTGGGAAAAACGATGACTTGCGGGCGAACTTTGAATACCGAATAGTCGCGGCTATATTTTTCGATCGTCGCGCCGTCGGTTGCAACGTCGCCATGAAAAAATTGCTTGATCTCGTCGGAAAGCATATTGTTATTGTATCACGGCCTCTGGCTTATACTTTTGCCGATCCCTGCCGGAGAACCACGATGCCGTCCCTTTCAATTTTGATAAGCGTTGAAGGCTTTGCACTACGACGGCCGGTATCTACATAGAAATCGACTGTATCGCCGAAATATTTTTTTGCTTCTTGAACGGTCTTCGCTGATGGCCTCCCTTCGAAATTGGCGCTCGGCGCGACGAGCGGACCGGTTTCTTGCAGGAGGGCGCGGAGCGAGGCTAGTTTCGGCATGCGAAATGCGAGCGTTCCGGTGCCGCGATGGAGATATGAAAACTTCTTTTTTGCGGATGGCGCAGCGATATCGAGCACAACGCTAACCGCCCCGGGCCAAATTTTCTTTAATACCTTTTTAATCTTTGGTGAAAGGACAATGCCGAAACGCGCAAGGTCACTCATTGAGCCGACCAAAACAATCATCGGTTTTTTTGGATTCCTCCGCCGCACCTTGTAGATGCGCAGGACGCTTTCTTTATTGAGTACGGAGCCTACAATGCCGTAAATGGTATCGGTCGGCAAAACGCCGATACCACCGTGGCGCAACGTAGGCGAAACTGATTGTCGAACGCGGACATTCATGGTATAAGATTCATTATGGACAAAATGAGCAATACGAGCAAAGTCGTGGCCGCAGCCGTGGTCATCGCGGTCATCATCGTGCTTGTTCTAGTTCACGGGAGTCTTACCAATCAATCACAAACTCCGGGCGGGACGACAAACACATCTTCAACCGCAACCGCAGAAAATTCGGCCGTGACAACGACTGCGGCAAACACTACGAGCGCGGGCGGTGCAAACGGCAACACGCTCCCGCCGGGCACAGCCCCCAACGGTGCCGGATCAAATCGCCCGGCACCGCCAGTCGTCATTCATTTGATAACACCGGTCACAAACGACCAGTGGGTCATCGGAGTCACCAATCCCATTTCGTGGGACAATGCAGGAAACATTACCGGCGAGATTGATTTACTCAACGGGCAGACGGGAGCGTTCATCGGTGTTATCCTTTCGCAAACCGGACCCGACCAAACTTCGTATGCCTGGGATACCCGTGAATATTCCCTTTCTCGCTATAGTCCGCTCAAAAAAGAAGTTGTGCCGGGAACCTATAAAATCCGGCTGTCATTTGACGGCAATAATCTTCCGTCAATCATAAGCCCGGCCTTCACGATCTCGAACTAAATATATTCTGGACCAGCTAGCGCAAAGCTCTCCTGCTACGGAGGGCTTTATGGTATCCAATGGCAAAACGGTGCGCTTCGTTCCGCACGTGGATGAGCGTTTCTTTTGTGACACCCTTGGGGATTGCGCCGATGATATCGTTCCGTTTGCGTTCCGCGCCCTTCGCAATGCCGAGGATGGGAACGTTGAGGCCGGCGCGCAGTAGAACTTTTTTTGCGGCATTTGCCTGCGCGATGCCGCCGTCAATTAAGACAAGGTCCGGCAGACGCCACGCTTCCGCAGTTACTCGGCCGCCGATCGCATGTCGATAGAATCTTCGCGTGAGAACCTCGGTGAGCATACCGACGTCGTTCGGTTGGAAAATGCTTTTTATCTTAAATTTTCGATATTCATCTTTATTCGGCTTGCCGTCCTCAAATACCACCATCGATCCGACGGCGTCGGTGCCTGAAATATTCGATATGTCATAGCCTTCGATGCGATAGGGCTCGCCATTCACTTTTTCGCTGCGGCCATCGCCATGGGAGCCGGCGACGATTTCGGAATCGGAAATGAATGCCGTGTCGCGGATGTGCCTGAGGGCAAACAATTGCCGCCGCAGTTTTTCCGCCTTCTCGAACGCGAGCGCTTTGCTCGCCGCCTTCATATCGGCTTCGAATGAACGGATAACGCTTTTCTTTTTGCCCTCGAGGAATAATTTGAGTCGGTCGATATTTTTTATATATTCCTCGCGCGTTACGGCGCCGATGCACGTGCCGGGACATAATCCGACTTCGTAATCAAAGCAGGGCCGTTTGAACTTTCCAATCGTATCGGGATCATGGGTGCTCCATGGAAAAATTCGCCGGAGAATACGAAGCGCTTCACGGGCGCTCGAGGCCGATGTAAAAGGGCCGTAGCGCCTGCCGGTTTCCGCGTCTTTTCCACGCACCAAAAACACTCTCGGGAATCGCTCTTTGCCGATTTCGACATAGAGAAAACTTTTATCGTCTTTCTCCCGCACGTTGAACGGTGGCTCAAGTTTCTTGATGAGTTCTGCTTCGAGAATAAGCGCTTCAAGGGCGCTGTCGGTTTGCTCAAAATCGATCGTGTGGATTTTTGAAACGAGCCGTTCGATGCGCACGTCGTGCGGCCGTTCAAAATAACTCGAAACACGTCGGCGCAAGTTACCTGCCTTGCCAACATATAAAATCTTGCCCTCGGCGTTTTTCATCATATATACGCCCGGCGTGTCGGGTAATTTTTTGTAATCGTTTTTTACCATCGTTTTTACGCCGCCCCGATCAATCTTCGAGTAATGCGTGAACGGCGCACTTTACGTTCAACGGATACGTCCCTTCGATTTTTTCATTGATGTGCTGAAGCGAAATCGAAGGTTGGCCATTCTCAAAGTGCAGCTCATCATCTTTTATATACGCGATCTTGCGGCCTTCGTCATTGTAGATGAAATCACCCTGCCAATAGCCGAGTTTGTTACCGCTTTCGCCGCGGATATGTTCACCGTCAATCCAGCCAATTTTTTGGCCTTCGTGGTAGATTTTTCCATCAACGATTTTAGGCATAGTTTTATGATATCAAATCGCGTCCACAATCACTTGGCAAGCACCTTTCGGAGATATTGGCCGGTGAAGCTCCCCGCTTTTCGCACCACCTGCTCCGGCGTTCCCGTTGCAATAATCGTGCCACCCCGCTCGCCCCCTTCGGGGCCGAGATCAATGATCCAGTCCGCCGTTTTGATCACGTCAAGGTTGTGTTCGATGACGACAATCGTATTCCCGCGGTCGACGAGTCTTTGCAAAACTTTGATCAACTGATCAACGTCCGCAAAATGCAAGCCCGTTGTCGGCTCGTCGAGCAGATATAATGTGCGGCGCGTATCGCGCTTGCCGAGCTCGGCGGAAAGTTTGATCCGTTGCGCCTCGCCGCCGGACAAGGTTGTCGCCGATTGGCCGAGTTCCAAATATCCCAATCCGACTTCTTCAAGAATGCTCAATTTTTCTTTAAGCCACGGAATATCATCAAAGAATTTCACAGCCTCTTCGATGGTCATCTGTAAAACCTGAAAAATATTTTTTCCTTTGTATTCGACTTCGAGCGTTTCGCGGTCGAACCGTTTGCCCTTGCAAACGTCACACGTCACATACACGGTTGGTAAGAAATGCATTTCGATCGCAATCGTTCCGTGGCCTTCGCAGTTTTCGCAGCGGCCGCCGGGGACGTTGAAGCTGAACCGTCCCGGTTTGTATCCGCGCACGCGCGCATCTTCGGTTGAGGCAAAAAGATCGCGGATATGGGACCACGCGCCGACATACGTAGCCGGATTCGATCGCGGCGTGCGACCGATCGCCGATTGATCGATGTTGATAATCCGGTTGATATATTCCAAACCAAGGATGGATTTGTATCCGCCGGCTTTGTACGTCGCCCTATTCAACTTGTCAGCAACGGCTTTGTAGAGCACGTCGTATACCAAACTCGACTTGCCGGAGCCTGAGACGCCGGTCACCGCCGTAAAGCGGCGCAACGGAATATCAACGTCAACATCCTTCAAATTATTCGCGTGAGCTCCTCGGATTTTGAGGTATTCTTGCTTGCTGTCCACCTTTCGACGCGTGTCGGGCATTTCGATGAATTGTTTGCCGCGCAAATATTGGAGCGTGAGCGAATTTTGCTTGGTATCTTTGAATATTTCCGGGATCGGCCCTTTTGCCACGACGTTGCCGCCATGGACGCCGGCAGCTGGGCCAATATCAACCAGATAGTCGCCGGCGCGGATCGTATCTTCGTCGTGTTCGACGACGATGATGGTATTCCCAAGGTCACGCAAATCCTGGAGCGTTTTAATGAGCTTTGCGTTATCACGCTGATGCAAGCCGATCGTCGGCTCGTCCAATATATAGAGCGTACCCACAAGGCGCGAGCCGATTTGCGAGGCAAGGCGGATTCGCTGGGCTTCGCCGCCCGACAATGTCCCCGCTTTCCGGTCGAGGGTGAGATATTCCAGGCCGACATCGCTCATGAATTTTAATCGGGATTTAATCTCTCGGAGCGGCGCTTCGGCAACCTCGGTGAGCGAGGCGTTTTTGAATTTCATACCGTCAAAGAAAGCGTATGCCTTCTCAATGGAAAATGCGACGACGCCATTGATATTTTTGCCGTCGATGAGAACGTTCAGGCTTTCGACCCGCAATCGCTTGCCTTCGCAGACCGGACAGATTTCATCCGACCATAAATCTTTCGTGCCCAAGCCATGGCACTCGGGACAAGCGCCGTACGGGCTGTTAAACGAAAATAATCGTGGTTCAATTTCCGGGAATGAGAATCCGTCGTGGGGGCAGGTGAACTTTGCCGATAAAGAAACTTCTTTGTCGGTGATGACTGTAACGACGCCCTCACCGTATTTGAGGCCGTGTTCGATAGCCTCTGCAAGGCGCAAGCGATTATCTTTTTCTTTAAAATTCATTCCGGCCGGGATGCGGTCGACGACGAGGTCGATGTTGTGGATCTTATAGCGTGACAACTCAACCCGTTCGCGGAGCGAATGATATTTCCCGTCGACGCGGACCTCAGAAAATCCTGCATTCAAAAAATCGTAGAGCATCTGGTAATACTCCCCTTTTCTGCCGCGGACGACGGGTGCGAGAATCACAAGGTTGTTGCTGGCGCCCTTTCCCTTTTTTCCCGCCGCCACGTCGTTCTGCTTTGCAAAATCAATCGCAACGTCAACGATCTCTTCATTCGTCAGTTTTTTGATTTCGCGGCCGCAGGTCGGACAAAATGGCTTGCCGGCGCGCGCGAATAACACGCGGAGATAATCATAAATCTCGGTGATTGTCGCAACGGTCGAACGCGGATTGGAGGAATGGCTTTTTTGGTCGATTGAAATCGCGGGCGATAGCCCCTCAATATCATCCACGTCCGGCTTATCGAGACGGCCCAAAAACTGCCGCGCATAGGCAGATAATGACTCAATGTAGCGACGCTGGCCCTCGGCAAAAATCGTATCGAATGCGAGCGACGACTTTCCCGAACCAGAAAGGCCGGTGAAAACAACCATTTTGTCGCGCGGAATCTCAAGGTTGATGTTCTTGAGATTGTGTTCCCGCGCACCTTTGATGATGATTTTATCGTGTGCCATGTTTGTGACCATAACGAATTTTCCCCCGAGCTCGGCTCATAGGGGGGTTTATCGGTCTTCAGTTGTATACCAATGTTATCTTTTTTTAATGAAATAATCAAACGATAAAGTTTAATCTATCCCGCAAAAACCGGCGAGGCTTCCCAAGCTTCCCCGGCACCGCTTTGCTCTTTCCACAGCGCCGAGTAGAGCCCGTCGCGGTTGCGCAAAAGCTCTGCGTGTGAGCCACGCTCAATGATGTTTCCTTTTTGCAAAACATAAATTATATCGGCGTGGGAGATCGTGGAAAGCCGGTGCGCAATCATGACGGTGATAAGATCAGGACGCGAACGCGCGATATCTTTGATGGTGTCCGTGATTGATCGTTCTGTGATCGAGTCAAGGCTCGACGTTGCTTCGTCAAAGATAATGAGGTCGGGCTTGCGGACGAGCGCGCGCGCGATCGCGAGGCGCTGGCGTTCGCCGCCGGAAATTTTTATGCCGCCTTCGCCGATGCGCGTATCGAGTCCTTTGCCGCCGCGATGGGCGATGTCGGTCACCGAAGCGCTTTCAAGTGCCTCCCAGCAATCGTCATCGGTCGCGGAAGGATTCACAAACAACAAATTTTCGCGCAGCGTTCCGGCAAAAAGCTGGGTTTCCTGCGAAACGTAGCCGATTTTCCGCCGCAACGCATCGTAATCGACGTTCGCCCCATCCACCCCATTCAAAACGATTGAGCCTTTATTAGGCCTATAGAGTCCGACGAGCAATTTAATGAGTGTCGTCTTGCCCGAACCGGAATAACCCGCGAACGCGACGGTCTCGCCGCTCTTGATGGTGAATGAAATATCGTTCACGGCGGGAGTATTGCCTTCCTGGTATTGGAAGGAAACTTTTTTAAAATCGATGGTTTTCAATGTGTCGATCTGCACGGCATTCGTCGGCTTCACTTCCGATGGAATCGCCAAAATTTCCTGCAATTTTTCCAAACTGCCTTTCGCCTCTTGATATTGCGCAGCGACGGTACTGATGTCGCCGAGCGGCGAAAATATATAGAAGGAGTAAAACCAAAGCGTGAGAAACTCGCCAAGCGTTATCGCGTCCGTGAAGATGAGCCACAGCATCGCAAAAAGAATCGCCGCGCGCATCGCGTTTACGACGGTCCCTTGCCCAAAGCTCAAGCCACGGATCACTTTGAACTTCGAGAGTTCGAGGCCGAGCACTTTGTTATTCACATCGTTCAAGCGCTTCGTCTCCTGGTCTTCAAGGCCGAGACTCTTCACGAGTTCGACGTTGCGGAGCGTTTCGGTTGTTGATCCGGCAAGGTTCGCGGATTCAACGACGATCGTTTTCTGAATCGTTTTAATTTTGCGTCCTAAGAAAAAAGTAACCGTGCCAAGCGTTGGGATGATGAGGAGATACAAAAGGCCTATGAGCCAGTGGACATAAAATGCGTAAAGGACAACGAGCACGATGCCGACGAGCGAAACGAAAATGATATCCACAAAACTGATCATGAGCTGCTGGGTATCAATACGTGCCTTCTGCAGTTTTTGGAGCAACTCGCCGGAACGCTGGTCCTCAAAAATGCTGTAGGGCAGCGAAAAAGAATGTGCGACGCTATCCGCATACATGTCGGTGCCAACCCGCTGGGTCGCAACGTTCTCATAATATTGCTGGAAATTTTTTGCCACGCGCGATATGAATGCGGCGGTTACCGATGCCAGCAATAGAAGCCCTACGCCGCGCAAAAAGTCGCTTTGCGAGATCGAACCGATCTGCGAGATATAGTTGTCGATGATAAGACGAAACACCTGCGGATCGACGAGCGAAAACGCGGTGTTGATCGTCGCAAGGACGAGCGTGAGAGAAAGTGTCTTTTTATATTTCTTGAGGTAATAGTAAAGGAGGTCCATGGAATGTTCATTGTAACATAATTGACCTTGCGATTATTATGAGATATAATATTGAAAGAAATCCGTAGAAAGGAGCCCGTGCCATGTTTGACGCTCTCTCTGCAAGCGATCGTTCATCAAGTCATCCGCATCGTCCTACGCGACATCCTTCCGGATCCAATCGCATTACGGACGATCTGCAACGGCAAAAAGAAACTCCCCCTGCGCCCTCCGGTAAAACGGGGCAAGCCGACCAGACTCGCGAAGAACCTGAAGACAACGAACTGCGCAACCCCTGACTTCCAGAATTTGCTCACCCTGCCACAAAACCGCCAGATCATCGGCGGTTTTTATTTTTGTCGCTTCATCAACTCTTTAACTTCATCCCGCAAAATGGCAGCCATTTCAAAGTCGAGCGCTTTCGCCGCTTCGCGCATCTCGCGCTGCTTCTCGGCGATCAGCTTCTGCAGAGCGGTCTTTGACTTGGGAATCGGCTTCGTCTCAAGCTTCAATATCTCGTCCACATTAGGCAAAATATCGGAAATCTTTTTGATGATCGTCGTGGGCGTGATGCCGTGTTCTTTGTTATAGGCAACCTGGATCTTGCGGCGGCGGTCGGTTTCTTTTACGGCGCGCTCGATGGAGCCCGTGATATTATCGGCGTACATCAGCACTTCGCCCTGCGCGTTGCGCGCGGCGCGGCCGATCGTCTGCATAAGCGAAACTTCGCTCCGCAAAAATCCTTCTTTGTCCGCATCCAAAATGGCGACGAGCGAGACCTCCGGCAGGTCAAGCCCTTCGCGCAAAAGATTCACGCCGACCAGCACTTCAATCTTCCCCTTGCGGAGTTCGGTCAGGATCTTGATACGATCGAGCGTCTTCACATCGCTATGCAGATAGTTCACTTTTATTTTTTTCTCTTCGAGATACGAGCGCGAGATCTTCCGCCATCCGCTTGGTAAGCGTCGTCACAAGCACGCGCTCGTTCTTTGCCACGCGCTCCTCGATGCGCGGGATGAGATCTTCCACCTGGCCACGCGCCGGCGCGCATCGTGATCTTTGGATCGACGAGACCGGTCGGGCGGATGATCTGCTCGACCGTTTGCCCTCGCGGCGCCTCACTCTCCTTGCGCTCGTACGGACCCGGCGTTGCGGATGTATAAATCGTCTGGCCGATCCGCGCTTCGAATTCCTCAAATCGCAACGGCCGGTTGTCGATTGCTGACGGCAGCCGAAAACCATATTCAACGAGCGTCTTCTTGCGCGCCGCGTCGCCGTTGAACATGCCCTGCAACTGCGGCACGGTCATGTGCGATTCGTCGATCACCGTGAGAAAATCCGGCTTGCCGATCTTCCGTGTGCGGGAAATAATCGAGAAGCGTTGCCGGCGGCTCGCCCGCGGCGCGGCCGGAAAGATGGCGCGAATAGTTTTCAATGCCGTGGCAGTAGCCCACTTCGCGCATCATGGCGAGATCAAACTTGGTCCGGCGTTCAAGTCGCTCGGCTTCCAAAAATTTTTTCTCCTTATCAAACTTTGCGAGCTGTTCCTTCAATTCTTCTTGAATCTCTTCGATCGCCCGCTCGCGCTCCGGCGCTTCCGTGATGAAATGTTTTGCCGGAGCAAAGATGATGTCCGGGATCGGCGGCGTCTTGCCCGGCTGGAATCCTATCACCGGATCGACTTCATAGATCGCGACGGATGATTCCGCTCAGAACCTCAATGTTGTAGATGATCTCGCGGTCCGCGGGCATGATCTCCCAATTCTCGCCGCGCAGGCGATACGTGCCACGCTTGAGGTCCGCTGTTCGTGCGGCTGAATTGCAGCTCGACAAGTTTGCGCGAGAATTCCTTTCGCTCAATCTTGTCGCCCACTTTAAAATGGAAAATGTTCTTCGCGATACACCTCCGGCGCGCCCAAACCGTAGATGCACGAAACCGACGCCACGATGATCACATCGCGCCGCGTGAGAAGCGCGGTCGTCGCCGCGTGGCGCAGCTTGTCGATCTCATCGTTGATCAGCGCCTCCTTGTCGATATAGGTATCGCTCGACGGGATATACGCCTCCGGCTGATAGTAGTCGTAGTACGAGACAAAATAGTTGACGGAGTTTTTCGGGAACAGTTCGCGGAACTCATTGCAGAGCTGTGCGGCAAGCGTCTTGTTGTGCGCGATCACGAGCGTCGGCTTCTGGAATCTCTGCGATCACATTCGCGATGGTGAATGTTTTTCCGGAGCCGGTCACGCCGAGCAGCGTCTGGTCGCGCATGCCCTTTTCCAAACCCGAAACAAGCGATGCGATCGCTTTCGGCTGGTCCCCCGCGGGCTTATTGGTTGAAACAAGTTCGAGTTGTGGCATTTGTCAAAATATTTTTAATAAAAATTTAATAATTCCCCCTCGATGCAACGTAATCCCCCTTGGGCTTGGGCCATAAGGGGTACTCACGCAAACTTTCTTTTATGATACTCCCCAAGAAAAAAATGGTCAAAAGAAAAACCCCGGACGAATTGTCCGAGGTTATAAGAAGTGTCGCCGGAACGTGGAACTAAAAGGGTTGCTTCAGATCCACAGGCAATATTTCCCGCCGTCGAGCCTTTCCGCGCTGCCCCTTCGCAATGGCCCAACATGCAAAGCAAACGAGGCCGAGGGTTCCGCAAAACGCGCCGAGGAAAATCAACGCATTAGTTTTTTCTCCCCAGCTGCTCGGAGCTCGCATCGACAAAATAATCAACGCGATCGTGCAAACAAGCAATACGCCGAGAGCCGCCGTGCGTTTCTTCCCGTTTTTCATTTCATCCTCCCTGAGGTCATTTATACATCATTTTTCTTAATTTGTCAAATCTTCTTCTTTCCCTTTATCTGCGTCACGTAGCGCTTCAAGAATGGCAGTTTGCTCGAGGTGGGTCATCCCGGATAGCTTTTCCAATACATGCTTCTTGTCGGGGCTATCGTCGGGCACTTCTTCAATGAGCATTCGAATTTCCCGTTCGATTTCCGGGTGAATTTCCTCAACGATATATCCATTATGTCGTAGAAAATCCCTCAGCAAATATGGCTCAACATCTTCTTTTTTTATCACATTTTTTTCGATAAAAGATCGCGAATTCAATCCTTCTCGACGATCAGCGTAAGAAGGTATACCTTTCGCAAGGCTCTCTTCCAAAAAGGCTTCGAACTCTGGCGCCTTCTCCTTTGTGAAGCGAAACGATCCTCGATCGCATTCAAGTACCCCACAGTTTTTTCCTCCTTTTTTTACATGCAAAATAATCATGGCGTTACTCGTGACTCCTCGCGGACCGCTTCCGCGAGAGCGTGATTTGATGCTACGGCTTCTCTCAAATTGTATGCAGGGTCAGCATTTTTAACAAAACGATCGACCAATCGAAAATCATTGACGTCGAGATCGTCAGGATGATTAAAATATGCCTGACATATTTCCGCCCAATATTCAATGGTTTTATAATAATTTTCTGCTCCCAAATCTTTATCTTTAATACCTTCTACATAGGAAGAGTAATAGCGATCAGCGGCGAAAGAACGATCAGAAACTTTTGTCCAAAAAGCTAAACGTTCTTCAAGGGAAAGCCCTGGCCGATTTTGCCAGTCGTTGGCATGAGCCACTTCGTGATCGATAGTTTCTATGACATACTCTACAGACTCATTTTTAGCTGAGCCAAAAAACCTGATAGAGGATTCGCCGGTTGCAGGGTTGGGGGTTTCGTCAGCAAGTACTCCTGATGGTGCATACCCCTTATCTGCTTTTTCAACCCCCTTAAGAAAATGAATCGACTCAATTTTCCCGATAGTCCAACTTTGCGGAAGATTGACGACCACATCTTGAACCTGTTCCTGTCGCAATAATCCATCGTGAGTTTCTATAGCGTCGATTGCGATGCCTTCTTGATCTCTACTCTTTCTTTCGTTGTATTTCTCATTTAATTCTTCGGCAGAAATCAAAGTATCTTCAATATCGTTTTCATGATAGCGCGTGAGTAACCGCTTATACTTCCCTTCCAGCAAATGCTCTATCTCGGATCTTTCAGCCTTTTCATCTGCCTGTTTTTGGATCTGCTCGGCTTCCGCTGTGTCCTGCTTGAATTTTTCATGAAGATTTACCGCAGAATGATACCCCACATAACTTTCCGCACCCAAGGCAACTGCCCATGTTAAAACTTTAAGCTTTCTTTTCATTCTCTTACTAAAAGACTCCTTCATATCAGTGTGTTCCCGGGAGGGCGCTTGCTCAAAAGGCATTCCTTATTTTTGAAAATTTTGATGACAAAGTCAACGTTCTCATTCTATTTACCTTACGCCTAAAAGAAAAACCGCTTTCCGACCTCACCGGAAAACGGCTCTTCTTTGTAATATTACTTACCAATCAAGTATAGCATGTGGCCCCCGCTCACAATGTGGATAAAGAACCCTTATTTTTAGGCCCGAGCAAGCACCTTCGTGAGTGGGCAGAGTTCGTGCTTGTGCGGACGCGCAACGCAGTACGCACGGCCATAATTGATGATCATATAGGTTGCCTTGAACCAGTCTTTTTGGGGGATGATCGCCATGAGATCACGCTCGATCTTCACCGGATCCTTTTCTTTGGTGAGACCAAAGACATTCGAGAGGCGGATCATATGCGTGTCGATCGCTATCCCCTCCACCACGCCATAGGCATTGCCCAAAATCACATTTGCGGACTTTCGACCGACGCCAGGAACCCTGATCATCTCTTCCATCGTCTTCGGCAGTTTGCCGTGATATTTCTTCTGGATATAGTTCGCAGCAGCTAAAATATTTTTTGTCTTTGCACGATAGAAACCGCAAGCATGGATCATCTTTTCAAAATCGCGGATGCCCTTTGCAGTTTTTGATGCCTTCACGTAATCGTTCAGGGTTCTATATTTCTTAAACAACACCGGCGTCACCTCATTCACTTTTTTATCCGTGCACTGTGCGGAAAGCTGCACCGCGACGAGGAGCTCCCATGGGGTGCCGAAGTTGAGCGCAATTTTTGCCCGCGGGAAAAGCGTTTTGAGTTTTTTATAGATCTTCTGCCACCGTTTCTTGAGCCGGGGCAAATCTTTGGGTGAATTCATAGTGGGAAGAATGGTTACGACTGATTATAATGAAAAAGTTATGAAAAAGATATTGACGCGCCAATTCTTCAACCGGCCGACACTCACGGTTGCTCGTGAGCTCCTCGGGAAATATATCGTGCGGCGGATATCCTTGCGCCGCAACGGAAAGATCGCGCCAAAAACCATATCGCTCATGATCACGGAAGTCGAGGCGTATGATGGCCCGCGCGATCGGGCATCACACGCCTTTCGTGGGCGAACACCGCGCACAAATGTGATGTTCGGCCCGGCGGGCATTTGGTATGTCTATTTCACCTACGGCATGCATTGGATGGTGAATATCGTGACCGGTCCAAAAAATTATCCAGCGGCAGTACTGCTCCGAGCAGCCGTTCAAGATCACAAAATGAAAACCTCCATAAAAGGTCCTGCCCTCCTGACTCGCTATCTGAAAATCGACCGTGCCCAAAACGAAAAACCGGCGAACAGAAAAACCGGTCTATGGATTGAAGACCGCGGCGTCTTCGTAAAAGCCCGGCAAATCAAAACCAAAAGGCGAATCGGCGTCGATTACGCCGGTCCTTTTTGGAGTAAGAAAAAATATAATTTTGCTTACGAAATTAAATAGATAAAACAGAGGACCCATCGCTGGGTCCTCTGCGGAATCTGAATATGGTCCAGATCCGACTCGGTAAGTGGTTATTACGAAATACTCTCGAACCCTTCTAACGCCGGAGCTTTCCCGTGCTCGCGGATTTTTTCCAAAGCTTTTGCTTCGATCTGACGGATGCGCTCCCGGGTGACACCAAACGCTTTGCCCACTTCTTCGAGTGTGTGGCTGATGCCATCGTCCAAACCGAACCGCATCTTCAAAATCTGCTGTTCTCGTTCGGTGAGGTCGATCATGATTTCTTTAATAAGGTCGCGAAGCATGGCGCGGGCGGTGAGCTGCGATGGTGTGGCATTCTTTTCGTCGGGAATGAAATCAGACAATGTTGAATCTTCTTCATCGCCAATCGGCGTTTCAATCGAAAGAACTTCCTGTGAGATTTTCTGGATGTGACGCACCTTGTCGACATCAATACCCATTTCGGCGGCGATTTCTTCGGCGAGTGGATCGCGGCCAAGCTCCTGGATGAGCTGACGGCGCACCTGCGTATATTTTGAAATCGTTTCAACCATGTGCACCGGAATGCGTACCGTGCGCGACTGGTCGGCAAGAGCACGTGTGATCGCCTGGCGAATCCACCAGGTTGCGTACGTTGAGAATTTGAAGCCGCGGCGATAGTCGAATTTTTCGACGGCGCGCGACAAGCCAATATTCCCTTCCTGAATCAAATCGAGAATGCTCAAATGCGGCGTGCGGTTCACGTAGCGCTTGGCGATCGAGACAACAAGACGCAAGTTCGCCTTCATGAGTCTCTGCCGCGCTTCCTCGTCACCTTTCTCGGCACGCTTTGCGAGTTCGCGCTCTTCGTCTTTTGAAAGGAGCGGCGTTTTACCAATTTCCTTCAGGTACATCTGCACGGCATCCGGAACGTCGCCTTCGAACGCCATCGAATCGTCGAAGTTCTTGTCGTCTTCGTCTTTTGAAAAATCGATGAGGGCGCTCGTTTCGATAACCTTAATACCCGCTTTTTCGAGGCGGTCATAAATTTCATCAAGAAGGCCGACGTTGTCTTCGATCTTTGGGAAATAATAGAGGATTTCGTTGTCGGTCACAAAGCCGCGCGGTCGTCCGCGCTCGATGAGCTCGTTGATCTCCTGGGCATTGGCTTTGATGCTCTTTTCGAGCTTGGAAAGTGGTTTACCTTTTTTCCCCTTGGGAGCTTTTACGGCTTTAACAACCTTCTTTTTCAAAGTTTTCTTGGTTTTCGGCATTTTTTTAACTTTTTTCACCCGGGAGTTGCGGGCTTTCGCGCGTTTCGGGGGCATATATTGATACCTTATTATCCTTTATTTCTTACAAAAATGCAAGCAAAAGGGGCTCTAGTCGGTCGCAAGCGGGAGCTTGTCCAATTCCTCGAGGGCTGCTTTGAGCTCAACATCGTTTCCCTTGGTTTCGGCATTTTTGATGGCCGTCGCGATGATCTGCCGTCGTTCTTTATAATATTCCTTGGCGAGTTCGTTCTTGAGCGATCCGATTTCCTCTTCGGTGAGATCGCTCGTTCCGCCAAGAATGATGAGGTCGATAACTTCATCGAGCGTGGGATCTTCGCTTTTTTTCTTACCGCTCTTTAATAATCGGTACACTTCTTTCTGTGCCGGCTTAAAATACTGCAGCGAATCTTCCAAAATCTCGAAGTTATTTTTTGCAAACGCGGCGACGAGTAATTCCTCGCAGAGACGATCTTGCCGTGAAATCTGCCGTTTGGCGACGGCCTCGTCTTCTCTCGGCTTACTCGCCGGAACACCTGCTTGGTTTGCTTTTTCAGACTCCTCCTGGAGCGTCCTTTCGTTTATACCCGTGCGATTCGATAGTTCGGCAAACCAAAACCCTCGTTCAACGGGACTCGCAATATTTTTAAGCTTTGCGAGCACGGCGCGTAATTGATGTAATCCATCACGAGTTTTGAGTTTGGCAACGTCGCCCGACAAATATTTTTGGAAATAAAATTCGGGTGCCGGCATTGCGGCGGTGATCGTCTTCCGAACATTCTCGGGGTCGGCCTTCGCCGCATCGGCGGCGTCTTTGAATTCTTTGAATACGGCGACCTTCACAGTGAAATCGTTTGCTTCGGCAAGATCGATGGCGCGCTCGGCGGCGTCGGCACCGGCAACGTCGCTATCGAAACATAAAATGATTTCTTCGGCGAGGCGATGGACCACGCGCAGGTGGTCTGCCGTGAGCGCCGTGCCGGAACTTGCAACGACGTTGCGCACGCCGGACTGGTAGCTCATCAAAAAATCCATCTGCCCTTCCATGAGCACCGCCGCCTTTGCTTCGCGGATAGCGTCTTTACTTTTCCAGAACCCATAGAGCAATTTTGATTTTTGGAAAATCGGCGTTTCGGGACTGTTGATATATTTACCCATGTCGCCTTTATCGAGCTGTGGCAGAATGCGCCCGGTGAAGCCGACGACCTTGCCCAAGTGATTGTGAATCGGGAACATGATCCGTCCGCGGAATCGGTCGAGCATGAGGCCGCGCTCCGTCTTGATGGCAAGCCCTGCCTGGATCAAGTCTTGCGGCGCGGCGCCGCTATTCAAAAGATGCATCGACAATCCTTCCGGTTCATTCGGCGCCCAACCGATTTCGAATTCCTCTATTATCTCCGGCTTGAGACCGCGGTCCTCCAAATATTTCTTCGCAACAGGCGCGGCGGCGAATGATTTTCGATAATAATTCTTAGCCTGATCGTTCAAATCATAGAGCAAGCCGCTATAGCGATACTCGGCAGGATTCTCATGCCGCAATTCAACGCCAGCTTTTTCGGCAAGCATGCGCAGCGCTTCGCCGAACTCCATGTTTTCGTACCGCATAATAAAGGTGAAGATATCCCCGCCGAATCCGCAACCAAAACAATGCCAGGACTGCCGATCGGGCGAAACCATGAATGACGGTGATTTTTCATGATGAAACGGACACAGCGCCTTGAAATTTCTCCCAGCCGGGGTGAGTGTTATATATCCGCGCAAAAAATCAACGACGTCGAGTTTGTTCTTGATAAGTTCCGTGGTCGAGGAAGGCATGTGTTTGAATTGTATACCTTGGAACGGGAACGAAAAAGAGGCGGCTTCGAACGCTGTCAAAAAGCTCTACAGGATTGCTATATGCGCCGCCACGCTCTGGTTGAGCAATACGGCAACGCCAGCAATGACGATTACGAAAAGGCCACCGAAGATAAGCCTGGGATATTGCACGCGAATCTTAATGAAGACGTTTAACAAGACAGCCACGCTGAAGAGAATCATTAAAAAGATATAAAAATCATTGGCAAGGGCCTTCGGATCGGAAAGCGCCTGCTGGATGGCGTTGCTCTCGTGAACAGTCGGCGCGTTATTATCCGAAGAAACGAAACCAAGGACGACGCTCGTCGCTTGCGGGGTTGTCGATTGCGCCGCGGCCACCGAGGTCGCGACGGACGTCGCAACGGACGACAGCGAAATTGAAACCTGGTTTGGTACCGGTTTTGGAGCTGGCTTCGGAGCAAACTTGCCGCCGGAGGTGGTCGACGCAGGTGCCGAGGTCGAAGTCGAGGCCGACGGAGGCGAAGGTAAAATCGGTGCAGCCTGCGCGGTGGAAATTCCCGGAATGGAATTCTCGGCGATAGGCGTCGGAGCCTCAGACCCAAAAAGTTCAACGACATACGTGGCTGGATGGCCTTGGAATGTCCCCTGCGCCGTCGCCATACCAATGTCCGTATAATCAGCGTCCAAAATATTTGCGCGATGTTCCGGCGAGTTCATCCACGCATTCGTCACGTCTTGCGAATCGGAAAAGTTCACGGCGAGATTCTCGCCGGCGTAATCAAAGTTGTAGCCAACAAGCTGAAACCAGTACCACGGCGTTGTTCCCGACGGGCTCGTGTGCGCAAAATAATTATTCGTCACCATGTCGTTTGCCTTGTCCTGCGCCGCGGCGTCGAGCAATGCATTTTCGTGGAGGGCTGGCAAGCCGTTCGAAGTACGGCTTTCATTCGTCTCGTCGATGAGGGCATTTGAAACGATGATGCCAAATAGTTTTGACCGCGGAACAACATACGTCGCGCTAAAAAGATAGGCGGCCTCGGCGACAACGACCACGAGACAAACAAGCGCAATTGCCTTTGGCCGCAGAAGATGCGGTTTATAATCGTTCTCCTTGTGGGGAATCAAGTATTTTTTTAACCGCTTTTTCATTGAAAATATTATATCACAGCGCAAATGAAAACGCAAGAAATAGAAATGGGCACATTACTGTGCCCATCGGTTGGCCCACTCATTTTGGGCTTCTTCACTTTTTTGCAAAACGCACCCTTTTTATTCCCGATCGGGGCGAAACAGACTTTGTCTATTTTCTCCGGCGAGATGGGTAGTCGCGTGATTTCATCTTTCGGCGCGTAGAGTTCCTCGGTAAGCATCTTACTTCCTCCGAGTATGAACTCGGAAATGATCGCGAAGTTCTCTCCTTCTCGTAAAACATGCGCCTGCAACATCTGTGAATTTGGTGGAAAGGCCACCCTCCCGGTACAACGACCGTTCCGGTTGCAACGAGAAGGCATTGTCCAAACCATGACTCCCGGCTGGTTATCTTCCGGGCCGTTTTGGTCTTGGGCAAAGCAGACCCCAGAAACGACAAGAATCGCTGCGACTATTGCCCCTATGCTTCTCATTTTTAAAACCCTCCTGCCCGATTTATAGCATTAAAGAATATAAAAACGCAAAAGCCCCGTCTCGATCGGGGCTTTTCGCGTTGCGATTACCGTGAAGGGTTCCTTACGGTAACTGCGGGGTCGGAAGATTCAACGCAGGACATTCGATCAGATTGATCCACCGCATGGTCGTCTTGTAGACGTAATCCGTGGGCGTGAACTGAGTCGGAAGTCCGTACGGCACCCATGGCTGCAGTACCTCGATGTTGTATTTCACCTGGAACTGATCCACGGCTGCGATTGTTTGAGAACCATAGTAGCCAGTGATTGGCAGGCTGATGCCAAGATTCTGGTTCAAGAATTCTTGGAGCTTATCCACCTCATTCGGATCATTGAGATATTTCCGAATCGGGTGAATATATTCGTCGAGATAGAGGCCGCAGCTTGCGCCGAGGACTTGGCCGGTCGAGGTGCTTGTGCCAAGCACGCTACCACCGCCACCTCCCCCGCCGCCGCCACTTCCGCCACCTCCACCACCACCTCCGCCTCCGCCGCCGCCTCCGCCTCCGCCCGATGTACCTCCAACGGTAATCGTTACGGATGCAATGTTATTGTTCGGATTCGGATCGATGACGCTCGACGACTCGCCAACGGTCGATGTGTTCGTGATCGTTTGGCCAATCGTGTCGCTGGCATTCACGGTTGCCGTGATGACAAGCGTATCGTTCGTGCCTGGAGTCACCGTGCCGAGCGTCCACGTACCCGTGGAGCTTGCGTAGGCGCCTGCCGACGTGCTCGCTGAAACGAACGTGATGCCGGCTGGCAACGTGTCCGTCGCTGCGACACCAATCGAAGCCGAAGGGCCGAGCGCCGAGACCGTGATCGTGTAGTTGATCGTGTCGCCGGGATTCGGGGCTGCGTTGTCAACGGTTTTCGCGATGGCGATATCAGCCGTTGGCTGACTGCCGCCACCACCACCGCCTCCTCCGCCACCACCGTTGTTCCCACCGGGAACCGTGATTGTGACGGACGAAGTGTTATTGCCAGGATTGTTATCGGTCGAACTGGCCGATTCTCCAATCGTACCGGTATTCGTAATCGTCTGGCCCGCCGTTCCGGCATTCACCGTAGCCGTAATGACAAGGGTCTGCGTGGAGCTGGCTGGCATGTCGCCGATCGTCCAGGTCCCCGTCGAACTTGCATACGTACCTTCCGATGTCGTTGCCGAAACGAACGTGATACCAGCCGGCAACGTGTCGGTCGCTACGACGCCAGTCGACGTCGTTGGGCCGAGAGCTTGCGCGGTCAACGTGTAGTTGATCGTGTCGCCGGGATTCGGCGTCGAGTTGTCGACGGTTTTTGTAATGGCGATATCAGCAGTTGAACTGCCGTTGCCGCCACCACCGCCGCCTGCAACCGTGAGCGTTGCGCTCGCCGACGTGCTCGTGCTGTTATTGGTCAAATTGGAAGATTCTCCAATCGTACCGGTATTCGTAATCGTCTGACCGGCAGTTCCGGCATTTACCGTGGCCGTGATGACGAGCGTCGCCGTGGAACTGGCTGGCAATGTGCCAACACTCCAAGTCCCCGTCGAACTCGCATAACTGCCTTCCGATGATGTTGCCGAAACGAATGTGATGCCAGCCGGGAGGGTGTCGGTCGCGACGACATCGGTTGATGTCGCTGGGCCCGCTGCGATTGCGGTCAACGTATAGTTGATCGTCGCGCCCTCGTTCGGATTCGCATTGTCAACGGTCTTCGTGATGGACAGGTCAGCTGTTGAGCTGCCGTTGCCGCCACCTCCACCGTTGCCGCCCGCGACCACGATGGAAACGCTCGCGGTGTTGTTGTTCGGATTCGGATCATGCTCGCCGGGAGCTGCCGCCGTTGCGGTGTTTGTGATCGTTTGTCCGGCCGTGCCCGACGCCACCGTTGCGGTGAGCGAGAGCGTTACCGTTGAACTCGGCGAGAGCGTACCCACAAGCCACGTTCCCGTGGAGCTTGCATACGTTCCAACCGAGGGGTGAGCAGAAACAAAGATGAGGCCTGCCGGCAACGTATCAGTTGCGACGACGCTCATCGCGTTCTGCGGACCATTATTCGAGACGGTCACCGTGTAATCCACATTGCTGCCTTCAGATGGGCTTTTGTTGTCAACGGCCTTTGTGACCGCGACATCAGCGCTCATTTGGCATCCGCAGTGGACCGTGAGCGGAACGCTCGCGTAGTTGTTGTTTGGATTCGGATCGTTTTGATCGCCTTCCACGCCAACACGGTTCACAATCGTCGATCCCTCCATGCCGTTATTCACGGTGGCGGTGATGACGAGCGTAGCCGTTGTTCCCTGTGCCAGACTGCCGACGTTCCAGGTTTCGGATGACGCATCAACCGTTCCCTGAGAGGCGACCGCACTCACAAACGTGAGCCCGCTCGGCCACTGGTCCCCTGCCACAACATTCGTTGCGTCAGCAGGGCCGGCATTCGATACGGTTATCGTGTAATGAATCGTATCGCCGACAAAAGGATTATTATTGTCAACCGTCTTCGTTATCGAGAGATCGGCATCCTGACAGCCGCAATTGGGCTGACCGACACCACCACCGATCGATGCCGTTGCACCAAGCGCGCTTGCGCTCGCTGCAACCGTCGTCGTGGTATCAGTGCTCGAGGTCGTGGTTGTCGCGAGCGTCGTTGTGGACGTCGTAGTCGTTGCGATCGTCGTTGTTGCGACTGTGGTCGTTGCGAGCGATACCACCGGTGCCGTCACGATTGTGTCCGACACTGATGCATCGACCGTGCTTGAACTCGGCGCCACGCTCGAACTCACATCCGAGATCGAGCTCGTCGCCGAACTCATCACGGAACTGGACGATGCCTGATCATCCGCGCGTGCGACCGAAGTATGACTGAAGAAAGCAATGGTTCCTGCGCCTGCGAGGATAATCCCTGCCGCAAGCACGCTTGCCAAAGCAATCTTTTTTATTGAACTAACCATTGTATATTTCTTATATTTATTTTTTGCGACTCTTTCGTTATTAAAATGAAAAAGAGCCCAAAAAATGTATTTGTTAAGGTGCAAAAACTGAGTGAACTACTGGCAGCTTTTTACCACAAAAACGAAAAAAATGCAAGTCGTGAAGATCGTCGGAAAAATCCATCGACAAGCGAGGCGCAGAGAAAACTCCCAAACTCTTTCGTCGCCCGAAATATAGATACCGCAGAACTACCAGGCTTGTTTCACGCGTCCTCAATTATATTGATATCCCAGAGCGGATACGCTACCATTGCTGTGTTAATCACCGTCGCGGGATTAGTACAGTGGCAGTACGATTGCTTCCCAAGCAATAGACGCGAGTTCGATTCTCGTATCCCGCTCAATTAAAAATGCGTAGCCCATCATCACGCCGTCGTCCGGCGCGACGCGGCAGATTGCGTCAATCTGGTCACGATGTAAACAGCAAACGTGGCGCTCGTGATGAAGAAACTCACCGGATACGGAAGATAGAACGAGATGAAAAGCCCAAACCAGGTGGCGGCGAGTGCTATGAGGACAGAGATGAGAATGCCTTGTGCCGGCCGACGCGCTATACGCTGAGCCACCGCCGCAGGAGTCACCATGAGTGCAAATATAAGGAGTACGCCGACCACCTGCACCGCAATGGAAGTGGCGACCGCAACGAGAAGCATGAATATCACGCCGATCCAGAAAATCGATACGCCCTTCGCTTCGGCCACATCTTCATCGAGCGAGGTGAAAAGAAGCGGACGGTATACAAGGGCGACGACAGCAAGAAGCATAAGCGCCGCGACAAGCGTCACAAGAACATCGCCGCTTGAGATCCCAAGAATCTCACCGAATAACAATGAGTATGCCTCAGTGGCATATCCGGAATACAAACTGATGAAAAGAACGCCGAGACCGAGCATGAACGCGAGGACGGTTCCGATTTGAACATCCCGATTCGCCGCCTTCCGTCCAAGCGTTGCTATCGCAAATCCTCCACCGCTCGTAAAGACAAGCAGTCCAACGATGGGATTAATGCCAAAAAGCACCGCGCCGGCGGCGCCCGCAAAACCGATATGAGATAGCGCGTGTGCCGCAAAAGACGATCGACGCAAGACGATGAAATAGCCGATGATGCCCGCAATGATCGCAACGATCGTCCCCGCCTCAAAAGCGTGCCGCATAAAATCGTACTGCCACATGGATTGCAGGTCGGCTACGATATTAAAACTGAAATTGACGCTATCCATGAATGTGATGTTCGGGAGGTTCGTCCATGCCAATGATGGCTATCCGACCGCGCGAATCCTTGAGAACTTCGATAGGAATCCCGTAGAGGTCGGTGAGCGATTCTGAGGTGAGCACTTCTGAAGGCTTGCCGTTTGTGATGCGGCCATTCGCAACATAGATAACTCGGTCGAGCACCGGCAGAAGCGGATTGATGTTATGAGCAATGAGAAGCACCGTGACGTTGCGCGAGCGCACGACGTCGTCGATGAGCTGGACGAAGTTTGCTTCCCGGCGCATATCAAGATTGGCAAGCGGTTCGTCGAGGAGTAGTAAGTCGGGCTTCCCAATTAAAGCTTCCGCGAGAAATATGCGCTGCAATTCTCCGCCTGAAAGCATGCCGAGCGGCCGATGGGCCAGCTCTTCAGCGCCTACGACGTGGAGCGCCTCCATCGCTTCTTCGGTCCTTTGTTTTGTAGAACCGATCCCCCATCGATTGCCGTCGAGGCCAAGGCGAACCAACTGAAGCGCTTCGACGCCGGTTTCGTCGTCGATCGGGTGTTGCTGGGGAACATAACCGATTCGCGGATTGCCGCGCTCGGGGCGTTTTCCAAAAACGGTGAGCCTGCCGCCGTTCGGTTGTGCGAGCCCCAAGAGCAATCGGAAGAGTGTCGTCTTACCGGCGCCATTTGGACCAAGCACAGCGACAAACTCTCCCTGCCCGATAGAAAAATTGGCGTCGCTCCAGACGGTTTTCGAAGGATACCCTCCCGCAAGATGTTCCGCGGTAATAACGTTGGCTTTATCCATAGGTACTTTCTTTATTGCCCAAGCGTCTTCGCGTTAAGGGCATTCTGTAATTCTATCAATTGAGCATTCATCCAATCTTCAAAAGAAACGTCGGGCGGTTGGATTGTTTCGGTAACACCAACCACGGGAATATCTTCATTAGCCGCAAGTTTCTTCATATTCTCGGTGAGCGGCGTTACGGTCTGCTCATTATAAACGAGAACCTGCACGCCTCCACTTTGCAATTGATTCTCGAAGATCACAATACTCGATGCCGGAGGATCGTTGCCTTCGGCCACAGCCTGAATGAATGCCGGCGGCGAAACGAGATTGAGATTTGCGGCGGTGGCAAGGTAAGCAAAGATATCTTCGGTGGCCGCAACTTTCGTGCCGCCGAATTGCTGGCTGATGGTTGTGATGCGATTTTGATATGGCGCAAGCGCCGCCTGGAGTGTTTTATAATTTGATTCGTAATCGCTTGCGTGCGCGGGATCAAGGGCAATAAGATCGTGCTCCATCTGAGCAATTGCCTGATTCACGTAGTCCGGGCTGTACCAAAAATGCGGATTGTCCCCGTCTTGTTTTCCAAGCAGCGTCGCCACGTTGAGCACTTTGCGGCTCGGATCGGAACTCGCGCTAAGCAATTTGTCCATCCAGCTGTCATAGCCTGCGCCATTTTCGATCACGTAATTCGCTGTGGCAACAGCCCGGGCGTCGGTCGAATTGCTTTCGTATTCGTGCGGATCAGCATTCGGATCCGAAACGACGCTCAACACCTGCACGTGCGAACCGCCGATTTGTGAAACCAAACTGCCCCAAAAATTTTCTGCGGCGACCACCTGTAGTGTTCCCGTGGATGACTGAGTACCCAAATTCGATCCGTGATGAGACAGAAAAAAACCAATACCCGCGAGAACAACGACCACAACGATCACCCAAATCAAAACTGTTTTATTTTTTGAGTTCATTGCGATAAAACTTCTTACCTCGTCACCCCGTGGCCAATGATGACGCGGCGCGGTCCTGAAGCGGGCGCAGACCCGGCTTCGAATGCGACGATACCAGACCAATCATCGCTCGGCGCGGTTGAAGTGCCGCTAAATTGGTACGTGCCGGTTGTGGAAACGATTTGGTCACCATAGGTGAAACAGTCGCCGTTGTCATCCGCCACCGAACTCCTTAGCGTCCAACCCGTTGCAGGTGTGAATGTGCTCGTTCCTTGGCAGCTGTAGGTAAAGATTTGTCCGGCAAGTAATTCGGTCGACTGGCTCGTCGTGATATCGCCGCTTGCCCAAGCATTGGAAGCATAGCCGTGCGTCGATGTTGTCACGTCAAGTGGATTGCTGGTTGCAATACCAGTGTAATGGCCTGCGATAAGGTTGGTATATATTTCAGAGTTCCCCGCTCCATAGGTAAGCGTGATAGTGTTGACTCCGGCAGGGGCATTTGCCAGATAATAGGTGGCGTAAGAAAAGTTTGGAACATTGACTTCATCGTAAGCCTCAGCATACGTATCTCCTTTATTATCGGTGATGGTCGACCCATCAGCACCGCTCACACCGGTCTGATAGGTAAGGATAATTAATTCTCCGGCCGTCGTGGACGTACTGAAAGTGATGGTGCATGCCGTAGACGTACACCCGTTATTGTACGTGGCCGATTCGGTTTCTATAAGATTGATTGATCCTCCACCTGCGTGGACAAGAGGCACGATCGCAAAAAAACCTAGCGAAACAAAACACACCGCTGCGAAGCCGAAGACAAAAAGTCGGTTACGGATTTTCACGGTAACACAGCGATATCGAGAACTCGCTCGACGAGGCGGCGCTTGCGGTGAGCAACCTCACGATGCTGTTTGCGGGAACCGTCGTTGAAGCAAACGCGTCTTCAGTTGGATAGGTATCAAGCGCCGTGATTGATGTTGACGTGACGTTGCTCGCAAAAAGATGTTGGGCCGAACTCGAGGCTGTATTCCGGCTGTTCCCCCAGATAACATTGAAGGTCATCGTATCGCCCGTGCTTTCGTTGACCGCCATCGCTTCAGTGATGGTGAGCGGCACTCTGGCGAAAAGGATGGGCTCATCGGAGGGACTCGATGTGACGTTTTGGATCACAAACGGATCCGTGCATCTTATGGGATCGAGGACACGCTCGGCGGTATTGTCGTTAAAATTGAGCGTGGACGAAGTCGTCTTCACGGCAACGCCACCGTCCGATGTCGGCGATTGGTTCAGGGGAAGAACAATCCCCGATGTCACGGCAAGATTTGGGATCGTGAAAAGTCCCGTGCCCGCCGCGATTGGACCGTTGTTTGTCGTCTGTAGGGAAAGTGTGCTGTTGCCTACATCAATCGTGGAGCTTCCGGAACCTGTGATACTCGCCGAGTTGAGCGTGAGCGATGCGTGGGCAAAAGAAAAGGCAACGCCCAACACGAAAGCGAAAATGATGAGAAATGGTACCAGCCAAGATTTCCTCATGTTCTCATTGTAGCAATTTTTATAAGGCGTTAGCCTTCGCCCTCGTTAAAGGCCCAAAAAATCCCGTTGACGGCAAGCCAACGCTCGCCTGATATTCCTTGAGCGCTTTAAAGGTCAATGCTCCAAAAACTTCCGTAGTCCCGTGGGCCTGAAGCGCCCGCGCCGCCGGACCGGTATTTTCCATAATGAGAAACCGCTGTAGTGCATTCACGTCTGTTCCCGTGCTCCATAACTGAAGATTCCTTGTGAAGGTAAATGAGAATCCGCTCGTGCCACCGGCGCCGCTGCCACCGGCATTAACGCTGATCCCCCGCTGGGCGGCTTGCGTGAGGAGCAGTTGAAGCTGCGCCTCAAGCGAAGTGATGGTTGCTTGGAGCGATATGGTAGTGCTCGACGTTGAACTCTCGCTCGACGTGGCATTGCCGATAGGATTCGTGCTCGATGCGGAATTGCCGCCGGAAACTGTTATGGAAACTGACGCCGTATTATTCGCGGTGATGGGATCGAGGAGGCTGGTCGATTCACCAACCGTCGCGGTGTTCGTGATCGTCTCACCGCTCGTGCTCGCGTTCACCGTCGCCGTGAGATTAAGGGTTGCGCTCGTTTGGTCGAGCAAGGTCCCAAGAGACCATGAACCGGATGATAGATAGGTGCCTTCCGATGCGCTCGCGTTGACGAGCGTGAGGCCTGTTGGCAACAAATCTTGCGCCACAACGCCGAACGACACGGAGGGGCCGAGTGCTGAAACGGTCACGGTGTAATGGATGGTCGACCCCGGTGCGGGGTTTGTGTTGTCGACAGAATTTGCGATTGCGATCTCAGCGGTTTGCACTCCACCGCCCCCGCCGCCGACTGGTCCACCACCGCCACCACCGCCGCCGCATGGTGACCCGGTTGGCGTAATCGTATAATTAGTCGAACCGGTCGATTGCGTGATCGTCGTGCTCGCCACGCCGTTTGTGCATGACGTAGAGGCCGTACCTCCGACGCTCGACGTGCTTATGGTGAGGTCGCTCGAGGGCGATGTGAGCGTGAACGATCCGCCGGTCGAACTCGACATGGTCACAACGACACTCGTCGCATTGATGACGAATGCGTCGGCGACTGATCCGGATGCCACAGTGAAATTAACGGCCGGTGACGTGAGTGAGACGGTCGTAGGACTCGTAAACGTGACGTTCGCGGCAAAAACTGCTGCCGCGGTTATCATGCCTAGCAACGAAACGGTTCCGATCCAGAAAATGAGAGTTTGCCTCTTCATGTCGCTATTACTATTCATTATACAGAAAAAGGGAACGGCAGCGAAAACGGCCCTATTTTCTCCTGATCGCTTTCTTCGCGGCAGATTTAATATCCCGAACGCCCATACCGTATTTCTCTATTAATTTGTCCGGCGGCCCCGATTCGCCGAACGTGTTTTGCATGCCGATGAATTCCACGGGTACCGGTGCGGACTTCACGAGAACCTCGGCGACCGCGCCGCCCAAACCCCCGCTCACTTGATGTTCTTCAACAGTCACAACGGCGCCGATCTTCTTGGCAAGCTCGGTGATTTTTTTGCCGTCAATCGGCTTGATGGTGTGAACATTCAAAACAACACTGCCAATGTTATCTTTTTCGTATAATTCACGCGCGGCGAGAAGCGCGTTATAAAGAAGACCACCCGTGCCGATGATCAAAACTTCCGGTTTTTTTGACTGCCAAAAAACTTCCGCTTTGCCAGGAACGAACGGCGTCTCGTCGGTTGTCATAATCGGCGTTTTTTCCCGTTGCAAGCGGATGTACACCGGACCCCAGACGTGTGCGGCGGCGAGCGTGGCTTTGCGCGCCTCAATCGCATCACACGGCACCCAGACTTGCATGTTCGGCAATGCTCGCATGATCGCGATGTCTTCCGTTGCCTGGTGGGTTGCGCCGTCCGGCCCAACCGAAATGCCCGCGTGATGGCCGGCGATTTTTACGTTGGCATCGTTATAGGCAATCGTCGTGCGGATTTGTTCCCAGTTGCGCCCGGGAGAAAATGTTGCATACGAAGCGATAAACGGAATCTTGCCGGAGACGCCGAGGCCGGCGCCGATCGTCGCCATATTTTGTTCCGCAACGCCGAGTTCAAAAAATCGGTCAGGGTATTTTTTTGCGAAAGCTTCGACACGGGTCGATTCTTTGAGGTCGGCGCATAGCGCAACGACATTCTTGTCGCGATCGCCCGCGAGGAGCAGGCCTTCGCCAAATCCGTCACGCGTCGGACGCCCGTCGATGGTCTCGTTGAAAATTTTCGGATTCAATTGTGCTTCGGCGTTCAGCATATTCGTTTCCCTTATTCTTTATATTCTACTCTATTTGGTAAAAATGAGCGTGTTCACTATCTCGTGCGCAATCTGATTGTTCGCTACGGGCAATGAGATGTTGGGGTTTTCTTCTTCGACGGGAAAATCAAATGCGAGCGCGAACGAGCCGTGCGCCACGTAGATTTGTTCTGCGTTATGGTCGAATTCAAAAACACCATAGAGTTCGTAGGCCTCGTACTGTTGTTGCGTGCCAACCGAAAGTATTTCTCCTTTTTGAAATTGCGGCGTGATTTGCGGAGCGGGACCGTGCGCCGCATTCGCCGCGTCTTCTGCGCGATCAACGGCAAGAACATCATGCACA
Source organism: uncultured bacterium (assembly GCA_963705915.1). Taxonomy (GTDB): domain Bacteria; phylum Patescibacteriota; class Minisyncoccia; order UBA6257; family 2-01-FULL-56-20; genus JAKAGE01. The sequence goes on along the minus strand of OY970126.1, from coordinate 87,541 downwards.
TATTCCCCGGACGATAACGAGCTCGTGTTGTTTTCCAAAACGATCCTGAGCGCATAGGTTTTCAGGCCGGAAATCGGATTGCCGATCAAAACAAACGGCGGCGTACTGTTGAGTCCGGTCGTGTTGAGCGTCCAGCCTGGCGGATACTCAACCGAAAATCCGTAGGCATTATTGCTATACGTTTCCCACCCTGCAACGTCAGCGGCCAAAACATCGCTCTCGCTTGCTTGTGAAGCAATCGCCTCGATGTGCACAAAAAGCACGAAGGCAAAACAGCCCACGGAAACAAGCGCAATAATGATGGCCGTTACAACTGCCTCCGGCTCATCCCGGTGAATCATGCTGTTATGCAGATTGCCGCTTTGCGTGCCGCTGCATGAGCCACATGCTGCCGCCAATCACGATAACGGCGATCACGAGGCCAATGAAAAACTTCAGTTGGTCATCGACGCTTCCCCATCCGCGCGCGTAACCGTATATGATGCTCCAAAGTCCGGCCATCATAATACCGATCGGCACGCCTTGGCTCGCAAGGCCGGCGTAAAGCACGAGGAAAAATCCTATGAGGAACACGATGATACCGATGATGTTCCCGATAATAAAGAGGTTGCGATTATAAACGCCCATCGCGGCGGTATACGCTTCGTTTGCACTGTCATAGGCCGCTTGTGCCGACTGCTGCTGCGCTTGATACTCGGCAACTTGTTGTTCGCACTGCGTGTCGTTTGCCGTGCATGGCCCCGGTGAAATGCCGATCGGCATTGTTGGATACGACGGCGACACCGGTGCAGGATAAAACGCAGAAATGCCGAGACTGATGAGGGCTCCCAGAATAAAAAGCGTCCCGATTGCCAAAACAACATTTACAATTTTCATAATTTTTTAATTATTTTATTTCGCCTCGCGCCTATTCGTGCTCGGATCTTATTTTGCCGCGCAACGTACGGAGCTCGGCGAGCGCCCGGTCGGCCTCGCCGGGTTTGAATGGTTTTGAGTGCCAGAGATAATCGTTCTCCATGAAGTCCACGCCTTTGCCGGGAATGGTATGCGCGATGATAACCGTCGGCTGCAAATAACTTGCCCGGGCTTCTGCCGCCGCGGCGATAATTTCTTCAAACGAATGGCCGTCGATCTCGATCACATTCCAGTTGAATGATTCGTACTTCGCCCGAAACGGTTCGAGCGGCATGATATTTTCGGTAAACCCGTCGATTTGGATATTGTTGCGGTCGACGATCACCGTGAGGTTTGATAATTTATTTTTTCCGGCGAACATGACGGCTTCCCACGTATTACCTTCTTCGTATTCGGCGTCGGACGTGATGCAGTACACGTGATATTTTTTATTATCGAGCCGCCCTGCGAGCGCGATGCCGGTCGCTTGTGAGATGCCCGAGCCGAGCGGGCCGGACGTTGTCTCTATGCCAGGCAACGCCGTGCGATGAGGATGCCCTTGGAGCCGCGTGCCAAGCTGCCGAAGCGTTTCGAGCTCTTGCACGGGAAAATATCCGGCATGCGCAAGCGCAGCATACTGCACGGGACAAATGTGGCCGTTCGAAAGCACCAGCCGATCACGATCCGGCCAGTGGGGTTTCTTGGGGTCGTGCCTTAAAATATGAAAATACATGGCCGCAAAAACTTCCGCCATGTCCAAGGGGCCGGCGATGTGGCCGGAACCCGCGTGCGAGACCATTTTAATCACATCTTCGCGCAGGCGGGTCGCCATCGTCGCGAGCGATTGCAGCTGTTTGTCGGTAAGCGAGTCCATAGAATTCTCTCGTTATATTTTTTGCAAAGTTTCGTATGCTGCCTTGGGATCGTGCGCGCTGAGGATATAACTTGCTGATATGAGTGCGTCGGCGCCGGCGGATTTCACGAGACGTCCCGTTTCGAGGTTGATACCTCCATCAACTCCTATTGTACCATCGGGAAACGTCTCCCTCAAAAATCTGATTTTCTCGACGATGAACGGCAAAAATGTCTGGCCAGCCGCTCCGGGATTCACGGCGAGCACCTGAAACAGCGCGAAGCGCGAAAGCCACGGCTCGAGCTCGTCGTTCACCGTTTCCGGCTTGGAGCTCAAGACAAGTTCGGCGCGATAACGGTTCGCGAGTTGTAAAAGTCCATGGAGCACTTCATTGGTGAGTGTTTCAACGTGTACCACGAGCCGCCGCGCACCGGCGGCGAGCCAATCTTCAGCATGCTCAAGCGGAAATTCAACCATGAGATGCACTTCGAGCACGAAGATGGACTTGAACGACATCCAACTTTTCGGATCATTCCATGTTTTATGTTGACTAAAAACGCCGTCGGTCACGTCAAGATGCACAACGTTACCTGGTTCTAAAAATTTTCCCAGAATCTCAAGCTTTTCCTTGGCGCACCGGGCGTCGGCGCAATTAATAGAGGGGATTACTTCCATGGGCTTTATTCGTTTTCAAGCGTATCGATTTTTTTAATGCGGCGCGCATGTCTTTCCAGGCTATCATACGGCGCGGCAAAGAACGCCTGGACGATCGGCATAACCTCGGGTTCTTTCAAAAAATCGGCGGCGAGGGCGAGCACGTTCACATCGTCATCACGGCGTCCCGATTCGATTTGCTCAGGCGACATTGCAAGCGCGGTCCGTACGCCATGAAATTTGTTGGCAACAACATCCACGCCGATACCCGATCCGCAAATCACAATCCCCCGATCCTCTTCTGGATGTTCGGAAACTTTCTTTGCAACCGCTTCAGCGAAGTCGGGATAGTCGTCGTCCGCGTCGTACCTGCTATTTCCGAGGTCGACAACCTGGTGCGGCCCGCCGGTTAACATTTTTTTAATGTTTTCTTTGAGTGCAAAGCCGCGATGATCGGCACCAAGATAGATGGTCATAGGGAAATTATATCACGCGCGGCTTGCGGGATTGGCGAGGCCAGGCTATAGTTTGCGCAGTACGATCGTCACATTCGTGACGTGGGGAGGGCAACACCATGAAGTACGGACTGGCTGCCTTGCTGCTCGTAATCTTGCTTGGATCCGCTGTGGCGCAGACAAGCGAACAACCCGCTCCTCTCACTCCAGATCCCCTGCGTTCGCTCTATCTCGGAGCATACGCCGGCCGCTATACCTTTTGGTCGGAACTATTCAATTTCGACAACGACCTCATCAAACATTCTGGCGACCTCACGGGAAGCAGCCGGACCTTTGATGCGGAATATCCCCTCACGAGAACTTGGTCGCTGTACGGAAACATTTCGCGCTTGAGCGGAAGCACAAACGGAAATTTTCTCACCGAATCAGGAGTGCAATCGGCGGCGCAAACGGGACAGATCCTCACGAACGTCAATGGGTACATCCATTTTGCGACCCGACACTACACGTTCGGAGGTAAAAAATATTTTCCGCTTGGAAGACGTTTTTCACCATTCATCAATTTCGGTGTGGGACGCGGCGACCTCGCCGACCACTTCGTTGGCCAAGCAAACATCACGGTTCCCGGTTATGGCGCGACCACCCAGCCAGCCCTTGATCGTGGGAACAACCACATCTGGACGCCGGTGTTCGGAGCAGGGCTCAATACCCGTATCACGAGAAATCTCCATGTCGAAATTATGGGCCAGTGGGATACCGGCTGGTGCGTATCTGCAGGACCACAATTCCGTTTTGACTACAAAGACCCCGTAAAACTGCCTGTACGACTGTTCAAAAAAATCTTTTAGTCCACGCGCGAATGATCGCGCAACAAGCCGCTCTATCCCTGGGCGGCTTTTTCTACGTGTTTTATGAGCGTCGAAACATACCCCGCTTCGTTGTCGTACCAGGAAAGCACTTTCACAAAATCGCCGTCGATCACTTTTATAAGATCGAGCGGAACAATTGCGCCGTACGGCTCGCCAATGATATCGGATGATACAAGCTGGTCGCGCGTCACTTTCATGATCCCCTGCCAGCGCGGCGAGTTGGCGGCGTCGGTCAAAATCTGTGCGATCTCATCCACGCTCGTCGGTCGCTTCATGAGCATGGTGATATCAGAAATCGATCCCGTGATGTTCGGCACGCGGAACGAAACGCCGTCGAATTTGCCTTGGAGGGCGGGAATGGCGCGGGCGACGGAAATCGCAGCACCGGTCGTTTCGGGAACGGTGTTATGGGCTGCGGCGCGGCCCTTACGGAAATCGTGGCCGCCGCGGATCGGGCCGTCGACGAGCGCTTGCGTTGCCGTGTAGGCATGCACGGTTGAGAGCGACGCTTTTATAATGCCGGGATTTTCACTGAGCACTTGGATGACGGGCGAAGCGGAATTCGTGGTGCACGATCCGTTCGATGTGATTGCACACGTCTTCATCGCGTCTTCATTCACCCCCACAAGCACCGTCTGGCCATTTGCACCATCCGCATCTTTCGCCGGCGCCGTGATCACGACGCGCTTTGCACCCGCGGCCAAATGCACTTTTGATTTTTCATATTCATCAAACAGCCCCGTGGACTCAACCACAATATCAATTTGCAAATCTTTCCACGGGAGCTGGGTTGGATCTTTTATCTGTAAAAATGTTATTTCTTTGCCGTCAACGATCAATTTCCCGCCTGCAAGATCCGCTTTGATCTCTTTGCCATAACGGCCGTACACGCTGTCATATTTCAAAAGATAGGCAAGATTTTCCACGTCGCCCAAATCGTTCAAGGCAATAATTTCAAAACTCGGATTATCAAAGGCAGCTTTAAAAAACAACCTCCCGATCCGCCCAAACCCGTTGATCGCAATGCGCGCTTTTGCCATAGTTTTTAATATTTTTTAATGTTTTGCTAATTTACTCTATTATATATCACTTTTTGCCCTATAAACCCTGGATGACGTCCCCTACCTTTATATTATCGTTCGCGACCGTGCCGGCAACGACTTCGAGCACCTTGTCCGTGCCGTCGGGCGAAGAATAAATCTTGAGCTGCCACAATGGATCCCCTGGCTGAGGGACGGCATCTTGGGCAAACCCTACAACCTTATTGCCGCTGATCCAGATCATGTCGAGCGGAAAATTCATATCCTTCATCCAAAAATTCTGGACCGACGACGCGCTGAAGACAAAAAGCATACCATGGTCAGCCGCCATGCTTGTCCTAAACGAAAGCCCCGTCGTCTGTTGCATCATTGTTGTTGCCATCTCAACCGTGAATGTGTGGCCATCGATGGAGATCTGCTGTTCTGGCAGTTGTGGGTTGGCTTGCGATGTTCGCACAAAAAACCAAACACCCCACACGATCGCCACAATAATAAGGATGATGCCAAGGATGAGCAATGTCATTTTTTTCTTTCGGGACATTTCCCCTTATTATACGGCATTGCGATAAAAAAACGCTGCGCTCTTGCGAACGCAGAGTATTCTCCTACCACTGCACCCCGAACACCACAACCCCGAACGCAACGGCCACGTTCAACGATTCTTTTTTGCCGCTCATGGGAATTTCCAAAATCGTATCGGCCATTTCTAGAACAGAGCGCGGAAGGCCGCTCACTTCATTGCCAAGCACGAGTGCAATCCTTTGTGCTTTTTTATTTTTTTCATGCGAACGCAGTGCGTCGCGAACGGAATAATATGGAACGGAACGCTTTGCTTGTTCGATGGCAAAAATTTTCCAGCCGTCGCCTTTTAGTTTCTCTATCGCAACCGTTATGGTTGTACTATGTTCCCATGCAACGCTCTTCTCAGCGCCGAGCGAAACTTTTGCAAAATCCGCACGGACATTTTTAAATCGGTCGAGCGGCGTCGGCGTTATCCCGCACAACGTTATTTTTGAAACCCCGGCGGCGTCTGCGGTGCGAAAAATCGAACCGACATTGTGCACGCTCCGCACGTCATGGAGCACGACCGCAATCCTGAGCGACGAAGATTTCATCCATGTCAGTGTAGCGTGAAGTCGGTTGCGTTGTCATCAGAGTCGCCAATCGCACCATTCAAAAATATTCGTTCGAGGATTTGGTTTGCGGCGGGACTCGTTGGAAATGGATTCCCTTCGCCATATTGATTCGTGCCCGTGCCCCAGGCAACCTCGTCGACAATCGTTCCGCTCGCATCGAGAATCGCGACACTATTATCCGCGGCGAGCGTTTGTGAGCTCGATGTGTCGGCGCCGATGGACTCGGCGAATCCGTTTGCTGAATTTGCCCAGGTGAAATAGGCATTTGACGCTATCGTCGTGCTCGCTGGAATCACCTTGACCGAAGAATCGGTGCCTCCGGAAGTTTTCTTGCGCAGCTTCCAGCCGCTTATATCCACTGCTGCGGTGCCCGGGTTATAAAGCTTTATAAAATCGTTCGATGACGAACCTCCGGCGATCTGGATTTGCGCAATAACCACATGATCTGCCGGGCAAAATGTGCTTGCGGTGCTCGTGGTTCCTTCGGTGCTACTACTCGTATTAGTATCCGAGCCGGAATCACCGGAATCCGTCCCCACCCCACCGCTTGGCGGCGAAGACGACCCGGAACTTCCGGAGGCGCCCGATCCACTGGGGATGGACGACGAAGCTGACGATGAAGCCGTGGACGACGATTGTCCGGTTGCGAGCGCGCCAAAAGAATTTTCTGCGCCCGGCGTTCCGCCGACCGGCGCACTTGTTTGCCAGTCAACATGATCCGCTGCGCGTTCGAGCGTTTGCTTCGTCGTATTATTTCCTCCCGGCCACCCGGAAGATGCATCAATAAAATCTGCTACGTCGCACATCGCGTCCAACAAAACTAATCGATCTCCAACGTTTGATAACCCTCCCGCGTAATGGATCGCTGCCGATTGCGCGACCCCGCTCGTTGTGCCCCGCGCGAGAAGCAAAAATCCATTCGCAGGAATTGCATCATCGGAATCAAAAATAATATTGATCGCACCGCCAGCGTCCATGAGCGTCCAGTTTTCCAAACCGATCGTGCCCGAAGAAATATTTTTGAGTTCAATCCATTCATCGTTCGCTGCGGCTGCGGCGCTCTCGCCCGGCGCAGGCGGCGAACCCATCCATGCAATTTCATTTATGATCACGCTTTGCGACGAGGAAGAGGCAGCGGCGAGTGCGGATGGAAATGTGCACGCAGGATGAGTTGTGTTCGTGTTGAGATTATTTGGACTCGTATCCGTTCCCTGATCTGCATTATTACTCGAAGAAGAAATTTCCAAGCCGAGCTCCATATTTTCATCAGTATCATTCCCTGATGAACTGTTATCTTGGGTATTATTCTGGGATAAATTTTGATTTTTTGGCGTACTCGGCGTTGATAGAGAACTTGTCGCGGCGCTGCCATCTGAAAACAGCGTGTCGTTCTCGTTCGTATCATCGAGATCTTCACTCGACGAGGCTGTGTCACTGAAAAAAAGCGAATCCGATGCATTTTCGTCGGGAGAAACATCATACGTGGCGCTTCCAAAGAGGTTTTGCCATGTTCCCGCGATCATCGCGCCGCTTTTTTGAAGCGCGTTTGTGCCAATGCTTGCAACATTTGCGCCAACGCCCAAGCGATACAAGAAACCAAAGCTCGCACCAGCAACAAGCGCGATGGCGATTGAGCCGAAAAGCACAACGCGATTCTCGAATTTTTGATTTTTTGGTTCGTTCATGCACCCCACCCTACCACACGCCCCATTAAAAAAATCTAAAAAACATGTCAAGGAAAAAATCCCGACCGGCGCGGGCGGCAGCGGGAGACAGGAACCCTCCGAAAAGGCCTTTTTTCTTTAGGTCCGAAATCTACTTCGACATATTTTTGAAAAAGGGCAAATTTGGGGCCGGTGTTATCCACAGATTTAAGAAAAAATTAATATCCAGTGCTAAAATGGTTTTACCTCTAAAAACCTCAAAGTCGTATTCAAAAAATAAACCTCTAACCATCAATGGAGCTCACCATCGTAAAAAGGGACGGTACGCGGGAGCCGTTTAACGCGGACAGAATCAACCGGTCGATCGAACGTGCATGCCAGGGACTCGAAGATCCGATCAGTATGGTCACGCAGATCGCAACAGAAACTCGTTTAACCCTTTACGATGGGATCACGACGGAAGAAATGGACCAGGCGACCATCAACGCCGCCGTCCAGAACATAAAAGAGGACATAGAATACGATCGAGTTGCCACCCGATTGCTTTTAAAAACGATCTATCGCCGTGTCGTTGGTGAATTCGAGGATGATTTTGAGATTTTGCGTAAAAAACATCGGGACAATTTTCCTGCATGGGTGGAAGAGCACGTTGCGAACGGCATGTTCGATACGCGGATGGTTGAAAAATATAATTTGAAGGAGCTCGCGGGCGTGCTCGACCTTCATCGCGACGAACTTTTCGTCTACGCCGGACTTTCAACGCTCCTCAACCGTTATGCGATCAAAGACGCGAACAACCAACCCGCAGAAACACCGCAATACTTTTTCATGCGCCTCGCGATGGGACTCTCGTACAACGAAACAGACCCGACGCTTTGGGCAAAAAAGTTTTATCAGAAGATGTCACGCCATGAATATATTCCTGGCGGCTCGACGAACCTCGGCGCCGGCACATCGCGTCCGACACTTTCAAATTGCTTCTTGCTCCAAGTTGAAGACGACATTGACCACATTGCAAAGTCCGTTGCGGACGTGATCAAGCTTTCAAAAGCTTCAGGCGGTTTGGGCGCCAACATGACAAAGCTCCGCGCAACCGGCTCTCCCCTTTCTTCAAACAACACGCCGTCATCGGGACCGACGCCGTTCGCAAAAATCATCGACACATCAATCCGCGCCATCCAGCGCGGCGGTAAGAAAAAAGGCGCTCTCTGTTTCTACATGGAAAACTGGCACATCGATTTTCCGGAATTTGTTGATTGGAAACACAACGCCGGCGACGACTATATGCGCATGCGCACCGCAGACACCGCTGTCTTCCTTTCGGATGAATTCATGAAGCGCGTTGAGAACCATGATATGTGGTACATGTTCGATCCAAAAGAAACCATGGACCTCGTGGAGCTCTACGGCAAAAAATTCAGCGAGCGCTATGCGGAATATATAGAGATGGCCGAAGCTGGCAAACTCCGCATTTTCAAGAAAGTGCCCGCCGAAGAGCAATATCGGCAGATCCTCGCTTCTTTGCAGTCCACATCGCATCCGTGGCTCGTTTGGAAAGACAACATCAACCTCCGGGCTTTGAATAACAATACGGGCACCATCCACATGTCCAATTTGTGCACGGAAATCTGCCTTCCGCAGGACCGCGAGAACATCGCCGTATGCAATTTGGCCTCATTAAACCTCGCCGTCCATGTGAATCACAAGCAAATCGACTGGGAAAAGCTCGAAGAGAGCGTCCGCTATGCCATCCGCCAGCTCGACAACCTCATCGATATCAACGCACTCCCCATTGAAGAAGCCGAACGATCCGACAAAGAGAATCGCGCAATCGGCCTTGGCCTCATGGGCTTTGCCGATATGCTCGAACAGCTCGGCATGAGCTACGACAGCGCACATGCCTGGGACTTCGCCGACAAAGTTTTTGAATTTGTGAGTTACGTTGCAATCGACGAGAGCGCGAACCTTGCACAAGAACGCGGCAGCTATAAACACTTCAAGGGTTCCGGCTGGTCAAAAGGCATGGTACCGATGGACACGATCAAAACATTGGAAGCCGACCGCGGTTCGGAACTCACCGTTTCAAAGGGCAGCAAGTATCGCGGCCTCAACTGGGATGCGCTGCGCGAAAAAGTGAGGATGGGCATGCGCAACGCGACGCTCATGGCAACCGCACCGAACGCGAACATTGGCTTGCTCGCCGGCACAACCCCCGGCATCGATCCCCGCTTTGCGCAGGTATTCTCGCGCAACAAAATTTCCGGAAAATACCTTGACCTCAACCACAACCTCGTGAACGATTTGAAGAACATGGGCCTCTGGGAAAAAGTGCGGGAAGAAATCATCGTAAACCAGGGCGATATCTCATCGATCTCGCACGTTCCCCAACACATCAAAGATATCTATAAAACTTCTTTCAGTACATCGCCGTACGCATTCATCGAAGTTGCCGCACGCGCGCAGAAATGGGTTGACCAGGCACTCTCGCGCAACATGTATCTCGAAACGCGCGACATCGGCGAGACGATGAGCATCTATATGAACGCGTGGCAAAAAGGCGTGAAGTCAACGTACTACCTCCACATGAAACCACGCCATACCGCCGAACAGAGCACGACGCACGTGAACAAAGCTGAGAAGACCGGCCATCGCGGATTCGCCGGCGTGATTGAGAGCGAAACACCGGCGACCGTTGAGTCAATCATCTCTCAGCCCGTTGAAGCCGTCGCCGTGGAAGCCGTCGCATCATTCGCGGAACCGGTTATCGCTACACGAGAAGAAAGCGTCACGCAGACACCGATGATGCAAAAACCAGCGGCGCAAAAGCCGATGGCACAGTCCCCGCTCGTTGAAACTCGTCCCATTGAAAAACCGATGGGGTTCTCTATGGTAGAAGAAACCCAGCCGGTGCGGACGGCACCAGCGACACAACAAGCGCAACCCGTGCAATCAGCCCAACCGGCCAAGAAAATGCCGAAAATCCTTCCGCCAAGCGATCCTCAAGAACAATTCCTCTGCGATAGCTGCCAGTAAGGACAAAAAATGAGATCACAAAAACCGGCTGATGAGGCCGGCTTTTGTTTTGCCCGTGGACCCGACGGGACTTGCACCCGTTTCCCCCGTTTGGTAAGAGCGAGAACTTACTCCATAGACGACGGGCCCAAATGCACGGGCTCCGTTATCGTATAAAAATAGACATTAAAACTATCTTAAAAAAGAATGCAAATGGCCACCGAAGTGGCCATTTGCACCCAAACGAGAGATGTGAGGCCTGCGTCTATGCAGTTCTCATCTCGCCCTTAATATCAACCTTACTCCACAACATTCTCTTGTCAAACCTCACTTAATAATTTTTTAATGAAATTCTGAATATTATCCACAAGGGCTGTCAATATTGTTGACGGCTCAAATTTCGCGTATACTTTTTCTACCGACAATAAGCCTGTAATACATAATCCACCAAACCTATGCTCATCGGCAAAGCCTCCCCGGAGGACATGAACCTCCACCCCATCCAATACCAGTGGGCGTACGATCTCTATCAGCAAGCAGTGCGCAACACGTGGTTCCCCCACGAGATTGCGCTCAAAGAAGATCTGTACGACTGGGAAAAAATGACCGAAGATGAACGACATGCCGTGAAGTTTTTGATGTCGTTCTTTAATCCGGCGGAACTCATCGTGAACCGCTCGATCGCTCTCGGCATTTATCCCTATCTCAAATCCCCCGAGTGTCATCTCTATCTTGCAAAGCAGATGTGGGAAGAAGCAAATCACTGCGTGGCATTCGAATATGTTTTGGAAACCTTCCCCCTCGATCGCACGAATGTTTTCAATCTCCACCTCGAAACGCCGTCGATGAAAGCGAAGGAGGCGTACATCAATCGCTATCTCAAACGCATGACCGAAGACACCCTCGACGTGACGACGACCGAAGGTAAAAAAGATTTCATCCGCAATCTTGTGGCGACGAACCTCGTGATGGAAGGCATCTGGTTCTACAGCGGCTTCATGGTGGTGCTCTCATTCCGGCAGCGAAACCAGTTGCGCAACTTCGCCTCGATGATCAACTGGGTGATCCGCGACGAATCGCTCCACCTCAAATTCGGCATCAATCTCATCCATAATATTTTAGAGGAGAATCCCGAACTCCTCACAAAGGAATTTGCAGCCGAAATCAAAAACATTGTCGTGGAAGGCGTCGACCTTGAAACTGATTACAATAGAGACCTATTCCCTCGCGGCATCCTCGGATTGAACGCGGACTACGTGAATCAATACGTGCAATACGTGGCCGACCGCCGTCTCGAAGAGCTCGGCATGAAAGCACACTACGGCGCAAAGAATCCTGCAAAATGGATGGCTGGCGCAACGGACGTCTACGAACTCGTCAATTTCTTCGAAGCGCAAAACACCTCGTACGAGGTTGACTCGCACGCTGTTGAAAAGAAAAAGGAAGAGGCCTAGGTTTCTCTGGTCCTCCGCGCTTTTTATTCTGTTTTGATAAACTTATAGAGCGATGTCTCTCAAGAAGATCCTCCTTATTATTGCCGTCGTCGATCTCGTCCTCGCGACGATCGCCTACTTCGTCGTCTTCTATAACACGCCGGGCACGTACGACGTGGCGACGTCGCCGCTGCCCACAACGAGCACCGTCTTGCCTTCTTCGACTCTTGGCCTCGCTCCTGGCGTCGGCAGTTCCACGGCGAGCTCGACCACAAGCTCCACGATCCCCACGAGCACCGTCGGCGCATATCCCACGAGCACGCCTACCGGAAACCCGTCGCAGTCAATCTATGCGAGCGACTACGCACCGCCCTATCCCGTGAACTGGATCGAAAGCAACGCGAGTATGTCGATCATGGGCGCCTCACTCCAGGGCAACCAACTCACCTTCGAACTCGCGATTGCGGTCGGCGACACCACGCAGTGCATTCCGATGAATATGCGCATGCTCGTCGATGAACAAGGCGACCTCGCAACACCCGAGACGCCCCAGTTCACGTTCCCCGAAACAAACTCATGCGAAGGCGCGCCGGGCGCAACCTATACCGATCAGCAAGTCGTGTTTAACGTGGACCCCACCATGCTGCCGCTTTTCTTTACAACCGGCGGCGCGTCAAATATTTTCTTTGAAGTCGCAACGACCACTGGCGGCGGCCTCGATGTTTCCGTCCCCTCAGCGAGCGGAGAATAGGTATTGAAATCAAATCCTTGTTTTGCTAAACTATTTCCTGTATTCCGCGGTAGCTCAATGGTAGAGCGGCGCCCTGTCTCCTTGGCAGCTCGCACCGGAAACGATGCGATGAAACATCTTGGGATAACGGTGAATGCTAACCCCGCAAGGGTATGCGAACACCGTGGGAACCCAGCACCACTTTACTTAACTATCAACACGGGCGTTGCATAGTAAGGTAAAGTGGTGCTGGGGCACCGTAGAGACTAGATACCGAGATGCCTAAAATCCGCTTTGGCGGATCACGGCAGTGATATAGTCCACACCTTTTGGAAACATGAGGGAATGTGTAAGGCGATGGTTCCAGGTTCGAGTCCTGGCCGCGGAGCAGCAAGTTGGATTGAGTGAGTTTTCTCAAAATTTTCACGCGCTTCGCGGAGCGAAGCGTAAGGTTTAATGGGGGTAAATTCGATACGGCGGTTTTTAAGAAAGAGGTTCGAGCCGAAAATTTTTTTGAGGCATACCCTCTTTAGGATTAGGTCGTCATTGATTGCCACTTTGGCGAGCAATGACGCGTCTTTTACCCACTCTCGCATGGGTTCGAGCCACGCGCATCCGTCCCGTCCCAAACGGCCGATTTGTTCCTCGATTGTCTTCTTCTCGGACATGAGCATCCGGCGACGTTCAAGGTAGGTGTCGCGTTCGATGTCTTGGGCGATATACACGTCGGTCAGGCGTTCCAACTGTTGGTCAATCTCCTTGCCCTGCTCCCGCAGGGATTGGATCGCTTGGGAGGCGATTTTTCCGGCTTCCCGTTCGTCCTCGTTCATCCTCTGCTCGTAGTATTGGGCGATGACTGGCGGCATGGCGTATTGGGACAAGAGCGAAGATAAATCAGCAACAAGGGTTTCTTCTCGGATGTACGGTTGCGAACAGCGAACCGCCGACTTTTTGGTACAACGATAATAGACATAGCGATGGACGTTGCCGTTCTTCTGCCGCTTTATCCGTTCCTCGGCCGTGATCGCCATATGGCACTCGCCGCAGGTGAGCAGATCGCACAAGGCTTGCGGGTTTTTCGTCGCCGTCTGCGGATGGCCGCGCTTCACGATGATTTTCTGCACTTTGTCCCAAAGCCGCTTCTCGATGATCGGCGTATGCTTGCCTTCAAGCAGTTCTCCCTTGTAGATAAAATGGCCATAGTAGAACGGGTTGGTGAGGATGAACTTCACGCGGTCTTCGTGCATCTCGTTGCCGTACAAACTTTTCACGCCGTTATCAAAAAGGAATCTAGCTACGTCTTGGATGCGGGAATCGCCCTTGGCGTACAGCTCAAAGGCCGCCTTTATCACGGGAGCTTTCTTTTTGTCTACCACAATAAGCTTCGTGCGCGGATTATTGAGATAACCGACGGGAGCCACGCAGGGGAACTCGCCTCGTCCCGCTTTTCGTTCAAGTCCGCGCGAGGTGTTGGAACTAAGGTCGCGGATATACTGGTTCGCCATGCTGAACTCGACGGACATCAGAAGCACGTTGTCGGAAGGATAGTAGCTTCGGTCATAGGCCTGAATGTGCGCTATCGTCCCCCTCTGTAAGAGCCATTGGATTTGCGCCGCGTCCACCGGATTGCGAGCTAAACGATCTATCTTCCAACAGATAATGCCTTGCGCTTCACCCGCGCTTATGCGAGACATCATCTCATTAAACACGGGGCGGCCCGGAATCTTGGCGGTCTGCCGCTCCTCAAATTCCGCGATGATATTCAAGCTCTCTTTCTTGGCGACCTTTGAGCGATTTTGGTATGCTTCAGCTAGGAACCCTTGAAGGAAGGTGAAGCCATGCGGGAAAGCGATGAACAACAAGTCGTGCGGAGAGCCACGGAAATGAGAACCAGGCGCATTGAAGAACTGAGCAGAGATCCCGGTGGTCTTGGGCCCGGTGACATCGTCCAGATCGCTCGACAAGAAGCTGACGAATACCAAGAGGAAACTCTCGAATTTCTTCGCCGCCTCGATTAATCCTTGGCCGCTGGAATCAAACCCAGCGGCCTCTTATTTTTCCCGCATAAGCGACGGACGTTTCGAATATGTTTATTTACCTGCCATAAGAATGACGAGGGCTATTACGCCGAATATGCCTCCTACCGTCTGCCATGGCGTAAGCGTTTCTTTGAAGATGATGAGGCCGATCACGAGGAAGCCAACGAGGGAAAGCAAATCCCATAAGATACTCGTTACGACGAGCCCTTCCTTTAATAATGAAGGGATATAGAAAAATGATGACATGAGGTATCCGGCAAATGCCAGAACAAGCCACAACGGGTTTGGGTTCGTTGACCACGTTTTCGCACTATAGTCTCCGAAGACAACGCCGCAGGCGCTCAAGGTGACGAGGAGCCAGACGGGAAGCTGCGGAAGGATTTCGGTGAACAAGGACATGATTGTATAAATATTACGACAATAGCTCTGCTAGTAATTCCGGAAACTCCTCTGTCTTCATGTCTTCGTAGGTATAGTGTCCGCACCCCTTCAGTTCGATGACTGTGCCACCAAGAGCGTTTTTAAACATCTCCATACTTTTCTTTCCGTTTTGCTCTTCGTTATCAGCAGTGAACATGACAATTTTGCTTACACGCTGTTTGATCGTCTCGTCTATCGGATAATCGTAGAATTTTTTCTTTGCCTCGCTAGTTGTGCCGATTTTCCATGGAGCAATTAAAATAAGCTTATCGATTTGTCGCTTCGCGTCACCGAGCCAGCGAACCAAAAACGCACATCCGCAGCTATGCCCGATGAGTGTCGTTTCTCCATTGATATCTTGCTTTTCAAACTCCGCTTTCCATCGTTCATAATCTGGTGCCCACGACTCCGGCATAAGCGGCGTTGTAGCAGATATGCCGCGAGCGACTAATTGTCCCCGAACCCACGGCATCCAATGCTTGTTTTCGGGATATTCTTTGCTTTCTTCGGGTCCGGACGAACAACCATGAATGATGATTACGTTTTTCATAGTCTTATCTCATTCCTAACTGCCACGCAATGAAGCCATAAATGTCCGCCCGTTGTCTCACGTAGTTGGAGATGGATGCACCGCCGCTGTGACCAGCTTTTCGCTCAATCGTAATGATGATCGGATTTTCTGAAGCGCTCGCCTTCTGCAATCGCGCAGCGAATTTATAGGCATGCGCCGGATGCACACGATCGTCGCCTTCCGCCGTGACGATCAGTATTGCGGGATACTTCACGCCATCTTTCACTCGATGATATGGGCTATATTTCAAAAGATATCTGAATGCTTTCGGGTCGTCAGGATTTCCATATTCGGGAATCCAAAATTTACCCCCATGGAATTTGTGATAACGCAGCATATCAATCACCGGGGCACCCACCGCAACTACTTTGAATAATTCGGGCCGTTGCGTGATCATCGCGCCCGTAAGAAGTCCGCCATTGCTCCAGCCGAATGCGGCGAGGTGCTGCGAGTCGGTATAATTGTTTTGTATCAACCATTCTGCAGCGGCGATGAAATCGTCAAACACATTTTGCTTCTTGGCTTTTGTACCGCTTTCGTGCCACTTCTCGCCAAACTCCCCGCCACCTCGAAGATTCGGCTCCGCGTAGAGACCTCCTTTCTCCAAGAACGCCATGACCGTTGCGCCATATCCCGGCGTCATGCTGCTGTTAAACCCACCATAACCATAGAGCAGTGTCGGATTTTTTCCGGTGCGCTTCAATCCTTTTTTGTGGACCAGGAACATCGGCACTTTGGTTCCGTCTTTCGACTTGTACCATACTTGTTCTGCTGTAAAATTATTGAAATTAACGCCTTTCACCTTCAGCTCGTTGATAAGTTGCAATTTCTTTTTCGTAAGATCGTAGCGATAGATGCGCTTTGGCACCGTAAATGAGGTGAAAGCGAAAAATGCTTCATCACCTTCGTCATCCCCTACAACATAATCGGTCGATCCCAATGGCAACGAAATGGTATCGATGAATTTACCCTTCAGATCGAAGATGCGGATGATTGAGTGTGCGTTCTCAAGGTAGCGGAGAAAAATCCGGTCTTTGATAATGCTTACGTAGTCGTGCGGGAAACGTTTTTCCGGAACGATCGTTTTCCAATGTTTTATTCCTTTGGTTGCCCTAGCAAGCGGCACGCCCATGACCCTCCAATTTGGGGCTTTATAATTCGTCGTGACGAAAAGCATATCGCGATGCATCCTTGGTTCAAACTCGGCTTCGATGCCCTTGAGGACTGTCTTGAACGCGCCCTTTGGATCCCACAAATCTTTTAGGTAAAGATCATTGTGGCGCATCTTGCCCGTTATGATGTCCACCGACACAATGAGATATCTGCCGTCTTCCGATACCGATGCAGATGGAAACTGATCTTTGGCAAGGCCTTTGCCGAATACAATTTTATCTTTTCGATAATCATCGCCGAGTTTGTGATAGAACACTTTTTGATTAAACTTCTCTTCGCCCTTCACGGCCTTGCCCTGTCGGCGCGAATACCAGAATCCGCTTCCGTCCGAATTCCAATAGATGCCGCTATGCATCGCAGGATAAAATTCGGACGGGATGAAATCCTTTAATTTTTTGCCGGTCCTGATATCGAGAACATGCACCGAACTTTGATCGTTACTTGCTTCGGAAAGCGTGTATGCCAAGAGCGTCGCATCTTCGGACACGCTCCACTGCCGCAGTGTGGTAGTCCCTTTTTTGGAAAGCTTGTTCTGATCAATAAGGACCCGCTTCTTTCCATGCAACCCCTTCTGGACGTAGAGCACACCCAAATCCTGATTGGGTTTTCGATCCATGGTGAAATAGTAGCCATTCTTCGGATATGGGACGCCGATTGAGCCGGTCTTAAATAACTGGCCGAAACGGTTCTCGAACCATCGGCGCTGGGGTAGCTTCGACAACATCGCATGAGCGAAACTGTCCTGCCTTGCAGTCCACTGTTTCACCTCTTTAGCGTCGCCTTCGAGCCAGCGATAGGGATCGCGGATCACGGTACCGTGAATCGTTTCCTTGAAATCCGATTCCCTTGTTGCCGGTCGTGGCTGCGTTGGATCGTAGGACATCGGCTAAAATAATTTGATCAATTCTTCGTACACCAACGGATTCGCAGCAATAAAATCGTGGTTCCGAAAATCATAGGAGTCGCTGCCGATGTTCCTCACAATCCCTCCAGCTTCGGAAATAAGCAAACTCCCCGGCGCGTAATCCCAATCTTCCCCATGGGGATCGAGACATATCCGCCCCTCAATTTTTCCACTTGCGACCAAGCAGTGCTCAAACCCGGAATTATGGGTCGTAATGATAGAGTATTTTGAATTGACGAGGAGAAACTTATCGAGATTCTCCTTCTTATTCCGATGCGTCTCCATGCCCACAGTCGCATGGCTTCCGGAACGGTTGCTTACGTGGATAGATTGGCCGTTCAGCTTTGCTCCGCCACCCTTTTCAGCCGAATACATTTCTTTCGTGACGAAGTTATAGATAAGCGAGAATGTCACCTGACCGCTCTGCACGAGTGAAATCATCGTCGTTGCAAATGGAATGCCACGAATGAAATTGCCCGTGCCGTCGATCGGATCGACAAGCCAAAATCGCTCGGCGTTTTTATTGCCACCGAATTCCTCGCCGAAAAACGCAATGTCTGGATAAAGCTTCTGGAACCGGTCGGCAAGGAATCGTTCCGTCTTTCGATCAAGTTCCGTGACGGCAGAACCCTGATTGGCCGTCTTATACAAAACCGCGTCAACCTTGCCAAAATCCCTCGCAAGTTCCCTGCCTGCTTCTTCAACAATAGGCGCTATCGTTACAAAAAAATTCTCCATTTATATAGGTATATAGGGCAATAATAACTTTTTCAAACCATTTCAGCAAAGAAATCTGATATAATTGCCGTATAAAACTCCTGACGCTCAACACGTGGGGCGGCAAAGTGCATGGTCCCCTCCTCAAGCTCATTGAGCGGCTCGATGGTGAGATTGACATCTTCTGCTTCCAAGAAGTGTTCAGCACGAATGCTGATATGGAAATCGCCGATGGGGCGCGGGCGAGCTTGCATGAAGACATCTCAGAAATTCTCACGTCCTACCGCGCCTTCCACAGTCCAAAATCAAAGGGCTACGACTATAGCGGCTTCATCGGCAAGGATATCAATTTCGGCAACGCTATCTTTATTAAAGAGAGCATCCCCATCCTCTCGTATGACGAGATGTTCAACATCGTTTCCGATGCCGGACACGATTGGCGGAAAAATGCGATCGCCAAAGCCCAGTTTATGACGATCCAAGCGGGCAATGCTCCGCTCGCCATCTGCAATTTCCACGGTATGTGGATCAAGGATACCCATAAGAAAGATACGCCGGAACGGATTGAGCAATCGCATCACATTCGGAAGATTTTAGACTCCTTCCCCGGCGAAAAAATTATCTGCGGCGATTTCAACCTCCTTCCCGATGGCGAAAGTATCAGAATTCTCGAACATGGCATGCGTAACCTTATTAAAGAACACGACATCACCTCGACCCGCAGCTCGCTCTATAAGACAAGTCCGATCCGATATGCCGACTACGTCCTCGTAACGCCGGGCATCAAGGTCAACGATTTCACCGTACTGCCGGATGAGGTCTCGGACCACTTGGCGGTAACATTAGATTTTGCAATATGATCAAAGCTGTAATTTTTGATTTTGGCGGCGTCATCCAGTTAAACGACGGCGAGAACATATTGAGGCAGATCGCCCGGATGCTCGACGTTCCGTTCGATAAATTTCAACAGGCTTATTACGAACACAATCATCTTTCGAATGTGACCAACGTGAGATGGGAAGATATGATCATTGAAGTCGTGCGGGTATTTGATGATAGTGCGGCAACAAAAGATCGCATCAGAACATTTATACAAACCTATAGCGCGGGAAACAGGATCAACACCGATCTCCTGTCTCTGTTTTCGGTGCTGCGCAACCAGGGATTGAAAGTCGCCATTTTGAGCAATGCGACCTCAGAACTGCGGACTCGATTGGAAAACGAAGGTATAGCAAAGCTCGTGGACGAGATTGTGGTCTCCGGCGAAATCGGCCATCAGAAACCGCACCGCGAGGCATTCGAGGTTGCATTCAAGAAGCTGGACGTTCGCCCTAAAGAAGTCGTCTTCGTGGACGATTCTGCCAAAAGTTTGGAAAAAGCAGCGGAGATCGGTTACGCGCCGATTCTTTTCAAGAACAACGAACAGCTTAAATCCGACCTCAAAAAGCTGGGGCTAAAAATCTAAACGAACCAATTAGCAAAAAAGGCCGCCACGTATTCATGGTCGGCCGAGCAACGCAAGTCCTAGTTTTCGACTAAGGACCAGTGAAGCTCATGGGATTTTGCAACTTTTTTAAGGAGTAGTTGTGGAGCAATCCCCACGTACCCCGAAAGGGGTGGTCTTCCACCGCATACGTCGCACCAACTTCGAGCCCGCGCGTATCGATTTCAAGGACGATTACATCTCCGTCGGTGCCCTTGAATTTTGCTGTTCCATTTTCAACGCTCACGAGCACCTGCGGTCCGGAAAGTGCCGTCAGGTCCATGTGCGGGCCCCATGTCGAGGGTGGATGAAACATACAGAAGATCGCGAAGGGCAAAATCACGAAAATGCAGATCAGATTCGTGATAAATTCCTCGCGGGTGTGAGCAATGAGTGGTGGTGGCATATGGCCTCCTTTGATTTCAAGCTCGAACCGTCATGAGAACCCAACCGACGCCTGTGATAGAGAGCGCCGCAAGTTCTCCAAGGCAATACGTGATGAATGTGAGCCGCCAACCGAGAATCGGCTGACGAACCATGGCGATCTGCCATCCGACAAGTGTTGAAGTCGTCACGAACGTGAGCAACGGCACGGGATTGGCTCCCGCATCCCACAGCTCACGCACGATCGGCATACTCGTCAAACTTCCCGGAATGAGGTGTGCTGCGGCCAGTGCGCCGAAGACACCTTGCTTGCCTGCGAGGTACGCGAGCAGAGCTGGCCGGTAAAGATTGATGATCGCTGTCGCCTCACCCATCGCAAGAAACATCACGGTGAGAAGCGGTGCATAGGCGGCGATCATCTTTGCTGAAAGGATCGCTCCATCGTTAGCAAGTTTTGATCCGCCGATTCGATAGGCGCATCCAGCAAGCACGGCAGTCACGATGATGAGCGGCAAGAGATCCACCATGAACTTTCGGTCGATCTTAATCGCGCCCATCCGATACAAGGCCATGGCGAGGAGGCCAAGGCCGGTGCACATCAGAACGATATTGAACTTCATAACGCATCTCCTTGTGGCTTCCTGCCACGATTGAATTGACGCTAACTGCTGGCTATGTTATAACATCCGCAGAACCGATTTGTCAATTTTGGATGTTATCATTCATCCAACTCATCCCACTAACTGGAGAACAAATGAACGAACACGATTTTCATCAAATCAGTCCAACCGCAAAGCTCGTGGCTTTCATGCGGGCAATGTCGGACATCCCCTACTCTCGAGAAATCGCCACCATGTGCGACGCCGAAGCGATCGCAAAAACGTACTTCAACGGCAACATGGAAGCGGCGCTCAAAAGGGCACCTCTCGCAGAACTACGCTTCAAATCATTGAGCGGCATCCTGCCTCACGTCGGGGTTAATCAAGTGCTTGAAATTGCTTCGGGACTTTCTCCTCGTGGGTTGATCTTGACTGAAAATCCAGAGATCACATTTGTCGAAACCGACCTACCGGGAATGCTCGCAGAAAAACAGGAGATCGTTTCGGAACTGCTCGGAACAAAGAAGCGGCCGAACTACCACTTCGCTTCCGCTAACGCCTTGGAGCAGGGCGAACTACAATCGGCTACTGCTCGTTTCAAAACAGCGCCCGTTGCCATCATTCACGAAGGTCTTATGCCGTACCTCAACAATGACGAAAAACGGGAGTTGGCCGGAAGCATTGCTGGGGTACTCAACCTTTTTTCGGGGGTTTGGATCACTCCAGACATTCTTATCAAAGAGCATCATGAGAAAAGGATGGCGAGTAGTCCAGCGCAGAAGCAAATCGCGACGACGACTGGACGCAACATGAACGACAACCTTTTCGAAGATTTCCAAGATGCACAGCATTTTTTTGAGAACGTTGGCTTTCGTGTCGAAAGGCATCGGCAGATCGATTTCACGCCGGGTATCCACTGCACAGTTTTTAGTTCAGAGGTTGCGGAAGAAATCCAGACACAAGAAATCTGGGTGATGCGCCCCTCCTCCGAGTAGTTGTTTCATAGCCAATTAACCACAGGGGCCACGCCAAAGATCGCGTGGCCCTCACTATTTCTGGACATTTTTCTATTTTCACATAATAGGTTCTAACATCCTCCACTCGCCGGAGTAAAAGAAAACGGCGGCCCATACAAAATATGAATTGGGTCGCCGTTGTTGGCTACTAGAGAATTATGTTCTACCTGGGATGTTTGAGTTGGTACTCCGCCTCTGTCCGGCAGAATTTTCCATCGACAGGCAGTTTGTTACTCACCTCGCCGCCGTTGGCTCTCAATTCGAATCCGCCGTCATGATTTTTGTGGAAATTGACGCTCATCGAGTTGAAGTCCTCGACGTTGTAGCCTGCGATGACAACCCGTGGTTTTGCTTCTGGGAGATTCGCCGGAGGCCAAACGACCACGACGAGCGTTTCGGAACAGGATGGGCGGGTTAGTTTCTCTGCAGAGATGATGTCCTTCTCGAACTGCTCCTGAGCAGCGGCCTTTTCGGCTGCCACGCGAACCTCGGTTGCCTTGTTTTCTTCTGTGCGACGCATATCTTTTGGCAACATCACGATTGTGTAGACGCAGGCGATCAGCACCAGTACCGCAAAAACATATCTCATAACATCCTCCTCTGAAGTTTTGAAGAACTATCGGGATTTCTCCCGCTAAAGAATTCTCGTTGAAAATACTTTAGTGGGAGAGGGATCTGTACGAGATCCCTCGGTATGAAGGGTATGAATCTAATTTGCGGCAATCGCTTCGAGGCTGCGACGAACGCTCGCAATCGCTTTGCTCCCGAAAATCGAACGGGTCTCTTTCAGAGTTTGCGCCGAGATCTTTACTGACTCTTTCGCACGTTTGCGCCAGCCTTCGGATTCTTTCAGGCTGTCGAGCGTGTTGTCGAGCGCGGTCAACGTTTCGTTCATCTGATCAATTCCCGTCTCTTCCTCTTTGGAAGGCACGAACTTACGGAACGGTTCCACGTGACCGAATCCCGACATCGGATGCGCTTGATAGCGAATGTCCTCGATGATTTGTCGAGTAACAAGCAGCAGGTCAACGTGCGGCGTCGGCGCGAATTCCAAGGTGTAATACTCGGTGTCGCGACCAACGTGTTTGCATGCGCCCATATCGCGCGCGATGGTGTACGTTCCTGAATACTTCGCCAGCAACTCGGGCGTGATGCTATCAACGCCAGCATAACGGAACCACATCACTCTGATATTTGCCATTGGAGTCACCCTCCTTGTGTTGCGTTTCAGTAGGCACGCAACCGCCTTGGATTTAATGATCTGGGTATATTATACAACGATTTATAGTATATTGTCAATGCTCCTCCGGAAGGCCTGTTTTCCTTATATAAAGAGCAAATGAGACACGTCCCGAGACACGCTAAAAGTGTCTCATTTGTCTCATTTGATCCCTGACCGAGAGGCGTCATTCCCCTTCTCCGGACGATCCTCTGGGATGCTTGTGGGGCTTGCACTGGCGGGATTCAAGTCCGAGGTGGGGAGCAAAAAAAGAGGGCGTCGCTTTTAATCATGCGCCGCCCTCATTTTGACCGATCCCAAAGTAATGGTTTGCGAGAGATTTGATGTGGCTTTCTCGAAAATATAATCGCCGATTTGGTCCTCGCCTAGGATTGAGGTTCGGAGGGTCTTCGGGTTTACGATCCTGATTCGAGCCATCCGCACACCATCGAATGATGGTTCTCTTGCTCACTCCCAATATCTTTCCTGCTTCCGTAGGAGTCAACCACTTTTCTCCATTTATACGTTTCACATCAGTCTCCCATCCGATAAATCTAAATTCTTTATACTCGCGCCAAATTAAGAAAGCAAGGTCCTAACATTCCCCGCCCTACCTGAGCAAATTTGACGAGATAATTAAATAATGATATAATCTGTACGGCACTAATCGAAAAGGAGAAGCGAGATGACCGATAACAAGATTCCTGTGACAACTACTACAGTTGTAGAGGTTGCACCAGACAAGAAGCTCGAAAGCTTGGTGGATGCAATCTACAAGATGATCGCACTCCGAAATGAAGGATTTGTGGTTTCCGAAAATCCATTTGAGCCAATCTTCGGAATGAAGCTAACCTTCACCAGGGAATCAGCGATCGACTCAGCCCTTGGTAAGATCGAAGAGCTGGATATTTCTAATCGTTCCTACAATTGCTTGAAGAATGGGAACATCAACACGATCACCGAGCTTATCGGAAAAACCGAGTTAGACCTCTTGAGAATCAGGACTCTTGGTAGAAAGTCACTGAGAGAGATCAAAGATGTTCTGACCGAAAGAAATCTTTCGTTACGCAAGTGGTAACCATCGCCTACTCCTCGACTCGTTAGCCACCTTAACCGGTGGCTTTTTCTTTCGAAACTACCGTGAACGGAGTGGTGGGGTATCTAAACTTGGAACATAAAAACTCTCCCCCGCCTGCTCTATCTCGGTTCTAACTTTATTCACGATTCGGAGCAGATCGTTTCGTCATTGAAATTTTAAAGGGGCAGTGTTATTCTGTCCTCAGTTATGCGATTATCTGGAGGCGTCGATGCAAAGCAACTTTCCGACTGTTGAAATCTATTTTGCTTTTGCGTTGAGCTACTGCAAACTTAGGGTCTACAAGAAACAAGAGGCATTTGCTCGACGCATCCTTGAAACGCAGGAGGTCGAATTTCTTGCTTCGTCCGCCAGCAAGGATTGGTATGAAATCGACACAAGGGTTTTACTGGATTTGGTCGGGCAGGCACTCCCAGGACTCATTTCCAAAGCGTTGCCTCAACCAGACGAAGTCACTGCAAAGATCAAGGGTGCCCTAGGGATTAAACAGTAAAGAATTACTTCGAGAACTGCGCGGCTTTGGACGCGCAGTTTTTATTTCATCCGGGTTCTAACATCCTCCACCCGCCGGAGCAAAAATAAAAGGGCCAATCACTTTGGATTGACCCGGAGATTGTTTCGACGAGACTAGGCTCTGACAGGACATGGCATCCCTATCGATACCCCTTTGATTTTCTACGAAACCTCGCCCTTTCGACGGACACCAGCTGGCAGTAATCGAAATTCAATCGCGGGCTTGCCACCCCGTAGAGCGAGCTGAGTCGCTGTCAGTTGCTTATCTCGACGTTCGACAAGTTGCCGAACCTCAAACGCCTCGAGATGACGATAGATTTCTCTAAGCGATATAGATCGCCCGGTTTCTACCCGGATATCGAACGGAGTTTTCCATACGGTATGGCTGAGGGTATTTAAGATCTTATTTTCATCAATTTTCGGCACAGGAGACCTCCTCCAGATCTATCCAAGAAATTATCATATCCACCGAGTTATATCAATCTTCCCCTATAACAGGTTCTCGCATCCTCCACCCGCCCTAATTTTTGCTACCCGCGCGAGGATTCGAACTGCGGTATGATGATCACATGTACGACTATGGTTATGTCATCATCGCAAGTTGGTTGGTGCTTATAACAGTATGGGTGGTAGGTGCTTTTACCGCCAAGCGCGACGCTTCGAGCCACTCAAAGAGCCTTCCTCCACTCCTACTACTCTTTTTGTTAGCACTATTGATGTATGCTCTTACTCGAAATTTACAGGGCGATGCGTTCGTCCTTGAATATGCGTTCTTCAATTTCGGTCTCGCGGTCAGTTGGGTTGGCGCATTGTTAACCGTTATCGGTGTCGCGTTCGCGATCTGGGGGCGATACGACTTAGGACGCGACTGGGGAACACATCCGAAAGAAGATCATAAGCTCGTAACGAACGGCGCATACGCGTATGTCCGCCATCCGATCTATGCGGGCGCGATACTCGCGCTCTTTGGCGGCGCATTGACCGGAAGTATCGTGGCCGTTGCGCTGTTTATTATAAGCATCATCTTCTGTTTGCGGCGTATCCACAAAGAGGAGCGTGCGATGCTCGATCTTTTCCCTGACCAGTATCCACCCTATCAAGCGCATACCAAGCGGCTCTTGCCGTTTATCTGGTAAGGACAGGTTCTACCATCCTCCACGCGCCGGAATAAAAAACCTCATAAAGAAATCGTCGTAATATAACAAACCCCCTGCAAAACAGAGAAATAATTGCTATTCCTAGCCATAAGTCCATACTTACGACATAAGCATCGAACGTCGCAAAGAAAAGACCAATACCGAACAGAACTATCGCACCCTCGTTGAAAGCATACGAGATTACGCGATTTTTATGCTCGACAAGAAAGGCAAGATTACCAGCTGGGACCAGGGGGGGGCAAAACTCTTCGGTTATAAGCGAGCAGAAATTATCGGCAAGGATTTTTCTATTCTTTTCACAAAAGAAGACATTCGACGAGGCACTCCCGGTTCCGATATGAAAAATGCCGTGAGTGAAGGCAAGTATTTGGATGAACGGCAATACGTACGAAAAAATAAAACTAAATTTTGGAGCAGCGGCGTGCTGACCTCGACGAGAAACAAGTACGGAACAAGTCAGGGATTTTCAAAAATCATGAGGGACGTTTCTCAGCAAAACGATCTTCATACGCTAGCCGTCCACAATTCAACCCATGATTTTCTGACGGGACTGCCAAACCGCAGTTTTTTTGAGGAAGATTTTCTTGAATCTATCAAGAGGACCAAAAGAGGAAAGTTGCTCGCGATTCTTTATCTCGATTTTAACAACTTCAAACGCACTAACGACGAAGAGGGCCATCGGTTTGGCGACTTGGTACTGATAGAAGTGGCACATCGCCTGAGTCATGCCGTACGAAGTTCCGACATCGCCGCTCGATTTGGAGGAGATGAATTTGTTGTTCTGGCAAAACAATTAGAAAGTAAAGCGAATGCAATTCGTATTGCAAAGAAGATCGTGCGAGCTTTCGATATTCCAATCCTCATTGAAAAAAGAGTCATTAAAACCTCGGTCAGCATCGGGGTTGCATTATATCCGCTCAATGGGAAGAAACCGGCGGACTTGCTCCGGCTTTCCGATACGGCTCTTTATCAAGCCAAAAAGCGGGGCGGCAATCAGTTCCAGTTTTACAGCAAAGCATCTGCATCAAACAAGCGCTAGTAATTGCCTTATTTGTTTTAACGCTACAGCCGGATCTCGTATCGCCTTCTCCCAATCGTAGGCCCGGAATGCCGCGATCCACTGTTCGCAAGCCGTCTGCTCAAGCGAGCAAAATAAAAAGGGTTCGATATCTCTATCGGACCCTTTGCGCAAACGTCGATCTCTTTAGTACTAGTAGGAAATCAAATCTTCCCACGGTTCCCGAAAGTCGATCGGCTCACCATACATCTTCTCATCGATGTCGGCTAATATCCCGTCAACCTCTTCGGCCTCGATGAGCCGCGAATCCGAGAGGATAAGATCACATGCTTCGGTTGTGCCAACTTTTTTCTCAAGCAATGCGATTACACGCTCGAAAGAATCAACTCCTGAGAGCTGCGCTAAAGATGCCATGTAGATCTCCTTAACCGCTGAAGACTATTATAGCATAAGATCACTGTGAGTCAATGTCTTTCGCTGTAAGGTTCTCACATCCTCCACCCGCCGGAGCTGCTAAAGATTCATAGGCTTTATGGGGGCAATTTTTGCTACCCGCGCGAGGATTCGAACCGATATTGCTAGAATGTGATATATTCATGGCATGATAGAAAAGTCTCCCGAATCTGAATTTTCCGAAAATGAGCTGGCGTTGATTTCCAAACTTCGAGAAAACGGAATCGATGACCCGCAGTCAAAAGAGCTACTCCTTGCATGGTGCGCAGCTGAAGAAGCAAGGGTGGCCGAATTAAACACTTCGCGGGCTGGTATTGAGCTTGACCTTAAAAAAGCAAAATTATATCGAGCGGCAGGATTTCAAACAGAAGCATGGGCAAGCTTAGAGGCCGCAAGGGTTGCCGCACATAATGAGAACGATGAGAATCTCTTTGAACAGGCTGAGGCTCTTATGAATGAAATGGGTCGCGAATAGCGGTCCGAACGTCCTCCACCCGCCGGAGCAGCTAAAGATTCATAGGTTTTATGCGGTCAATTTTTATTACCCGCGCGAGGATTCGAACCATTAGCGCTGCTAACATTAGCGATAGAAAAAATATATTTGACATTAATAATTTCCAAATTATAATACTGCACAGCGAGGATCAGCATGCTAAAAAAGAATCGGATTTTCGAATCAACGCTTTTAGTGATCAATCCGGTAAACCGTGTCGCTCAGAGGGTCAGTAAACCCGGTTTTTCGGAACAACCCAACGTCAAGATCGCCCAAAGACATTGGAAAAATCAACCACCCTTGAAAAAGGTCCCGAGAAATATGCCGAACCTGACCGGCAGAACTTTTGGACGATTCACGGTGGTGGGCCTGTTTGCTTCCGAGAAGGAAGCAGGAGGTAGCACCGGATCGGTCTGGGTTGTTCGCTGTAGCTGCGGAGATTTTGTAACAAGGCGTAGTAGCGTCATCAACAAAGGACGCGATCCAAATGATTGTTGCGACGGATGTCGTAAGTTGGAATATTTAAAAAGATTGCAACAATTTCGGGAATATGGTTTTAATTTATAGCTCGCACGATTTTATCTTTTGTGCGAGTTTTCTTTTTTTAATAAATAATTGACTTGATCAACCTCGCCTTTTTTTCACAATCCCGATTCGAATATACCGAATCGGGATTTTTATAGTAAAATATAATTATGCTCTCAGATATCCTCGGTTATATAGGCGCGGTGGTTGGAGTCTCGATCATGATCCCGCAGATCGTGAAGATGGCGAAGACAAAACACGCGGACGACGTATCGCTGGGGATGATATTCCTCTACTGTATAAATTCCGCTATCTGGACCACCTATGGTTGGCTTATTGGCGCAACGCCTGTCATGATTGCGAATGCAGCTGGCTTTGTCATTGGGATTGTGCAATTAGTTTTAAAAAAGAGATATTCGCAAAGATCTCCCAATCTATCGTGAGCGGCCTGGTGGGCTAACTAAACTTGGGACATAAAAACTCTCCCCCACTTGCTCTATCCAGGTCCGAACATCCTCCACCCGCCGGAGCTGAGGATTTGACGAATCGCCTAAGTTGTCGGCAAAGTGCAAATTAAGTAGAATAATCTCATGAGAAAACTAATTGTCCTATCGTTCATAAGTCTCGATGGCGTAATGCAAGCGCCGGGCGGCCCAGAAGAAGACACCTCGGGTGATTTCAAATATGGAGGCTGGACGGTTCCCTATTTTGATGAATTCGCAGGTAAAGTCATGGGAGAGCAAATGTCACGAAAGTTCAGTTTGCTTTTGGGAAGAAAAACGTATGATATTTTCGCCGGATATTGGCCGCAGCACGAACAAGGCTGGCCCGGCGTGAATGCGGCTATAAAATACGTTGCGTCCCATGATGCATCGTTTAGACCTGCATGGAACAATTCGGTACTTCTCTCGGGCGATGTTGTCGAAGCGGTGAAGAAACTCAAAACCCAAGACGGCCCCGAGTTGCAGGTGCATGGCAGCGGCAACCTCATCCAGACCCTTTTAAAAAACGATCTCGTTGACGAGCTCTGGCTCAAGACATTTCCCATTACGCTCGGTTCGGGCAAGCGTCTCTTTGCAGAAGGTACGATTCCGGCCGCCTTTACATTGACCGATAGTAAGATCTCGCCAAAAGGAGTCATCTTCGCTAACTATGAACGCGCCGGAGAGGTTCAAACCGGATCATTTTGATCGCTGCTATGAGCGATAGCAAGATTGCGCGAGTAATTTCCGTCATCCTCGGCGCCCTTTGGGTCTTGGATGGCATCCTGCAATTTCAACCTGCGATGTTTACGAGCACTTTTGTGAATACGGTTCTTGCTCCCAATATGCAAAATCAACCGTATATCATCAGTGCGATCATTGCTTTTGGCATCCGCGTTTTCAGCAGCAATATAGTTTGGGCGAATCTCATAGCAGCCCTTATCCAATTATTCATCGGTGTTCTCCTCATAATTCCATTCCGCAAGGAGTTTCGTAACGTCGGATTGTGGCTTTCGATCGCATGGGCACTCATCGTTTGGATCTTTGGCGAGGGTCTCGGCAATCTATTCACGGGATCAGCGACATTGTATACAGGCGCCCCCGGTGCAGCGCTTCTTTATCTGATCCTCGCGGTATTCTTGCTGCATGCAGAGAAAAAACCGTCGTCCATCAACTACCTGCCCATTGCCGCCGGTGTGATTCTCTTCGGCACAGCCATGCTGAACTTCTCTCCCATGTTCTCACAACCAACCATGCTTTCAATGCTTGCGAGTGTCCCCGCGGCATCGAACTGGCTTGGCTCCCTTAGTATTGCTGGGGGTGTGCTCGGCAACATAATTGCTTTTCTTATAGCATTCCTTCTCGGCATATTGTTAACATTCTATCCGCATAAAAAACTGGCGTGGATACTCATCGGCTTCCTGGCTGTCGTCTGGTGGATCGGTCAGAATTTTGGCGGCATGCTATCGTTTCCTTTCGGCACGGCGACCGATCCGAACTCCGTACCACTTTTGGTGCTATTCCTATTGCCTATTTTGACTAAAAGAAAAAATACCTCTATAGTTGTTTCGTAATAAAAATAATAAAAAACACTTCCCATGGCAAAAAGAGGACATTGGATAAATAGACAAAAATCGAGTTCGAAGAAAACCAAA
Source organism: uncultured bacterium (assembly GCA_963705915.1). Taxonomy (GTDB): domain Bacteria; phylum Patescibacteriota; class Minisyncoccia; order UBA6257; family 2-01-FULL-56-20; genus JAKAGE01. The sequence goes on along the minus strand of OY970126.1, from coordinate 56,884 downwards.
AAGCGGTTGGAGATAAAGCGGCTTATGTTAGAGGCGAAGAAGAGCAAGAGACGCAAATAGGATCTGCCGCCACGTCGTTATCAAAAAAGGCACGCGCCCACACCGCATGCCTTTTTTTGGTATACTAGGCGACATGCTGAGCAATAAGGTTATTGTGCGATTTGATAAGGTTTCCTTTGAATATGGGCGCACGCCTATTCTTCGCGAAGCGAATTTTTCTTTGCGCGAAGGTTCGAAGGTGACGCTCATGGGTCAGAACGGCGCAGGCAAGACGACGATATTCAAATTGATCGTGGGCGACTTCAAACCCGAAGAAGGCGCCATTCACATCGAGCGCGGCCTCACGATGGCCATCAGCCGCCAAGTTATCCCTCGCGACCAGATGGATCTCACCGTACAGGAATTCTTTGCAAAAGCATTTTCCAAAAAAATATACGACATCGAACCGCGCATAAAAAATATTCTGGACGTTGTGCACCTCAAGGCTCCGCTTGATAAGCCCCTGCGCTCGTTCTCAGGCGGCCAACAGGCGCGACTGCTTCTCGCTCAAGCCATAATCCAAAACCCCGATATCCTTCTCCTCGATGAACCGACAAACAATCTCGACAAGCAGGGCATTGCGCACCTCACGGAGTTTTTAAAGGCCTATCCAAAAACCTGCATCGTGATCTCCCACGACGCAGATTTCCTGAACTCGTTCACCCAAGGCGTGCTCTATCTCGATATTTTCACGAAGACCGTTGAACAATATACCGGGGATTATTTTAACGTGGTCGAAGAGATTAAAAAACGATTAGAGCGCGAACGCATGAAAAACGTGCGGCTCGAAAAAGATATCCAGCACCGCAAAGACCAGGCAAATTTCTTTGCACAGAAAGGAGGGCACATGCGTGACGTTGCCCGCAAAATGAACGAAAAAATTCAAGAACTCGAAGGCGACATCGTGGAAACCCGCGAGGAAGATAAGACGATCAGAAATTTCTTTATCCCCTGCCAACCGGATATAAGCGGCCGGATCCTCGAGCTTGATTCGGTCTCTATCATGAAAAACCACAAACCGACGATAAAAAAGGTGAAGGTAGTGCTCAAGAAAAAAGAACGGCTTCTTCTCGCCGGCCCGAACGGCATTGGAAAAACCACGCTCCTTGAAACCCTTGCCACGGGGCATGCCAAAGGCGAACATATTGCGCCCGGCATTCGCGTGAGCTATTACCGGCAGGACTTCTCGACTCTCGATTTTGATAAAACCGTTTACGACACGCTCCGCGATGCCATGGAAGGCGGCACGCAACAAGAACTCCGCTCAACGGCCGCCGGATTCCTCCTCAATGCAGAGCTATTACAAACCAAAGTCGGCGCGCTTTCGGAGGGCCAAAAAGGACTAGTAGCTTTTGCAAAGATCTCTCTCGAAAAACCAGGGCTCCTCATTCTCGACGAACCGACAAATCACATCAACTTCCGCCATATCCCGGTAATCGCAAAAGCGCTCGATAAATATGAAGGTGCTATGGTACTCGTGAGCCACGTGCCGAGTTTTATACAGCAGATCAAAATCGACCAGACACTCGATCTCGAGGCGTGGTAAAATCATATAAAGGCCGTCACAAGTATATCGACACGTATCTTTAATGAACTCACCCTACGTTTTAACCATCGTCATTGTGCTCATGGCCCTCGTTATAGTCGCCGCGGATATCCTATTCTTTAGAAATTACGTCTGGGAACGGCTGATGGCGAACATTGGCATCGTCTTGATCTTCGGAGCGTTCTATTTGAGGTTTATGCATCGTTCGTAAAAAAATGAGTGCCGTCCGCTCGGACGGCATGCGCAAAAAATCTTCCGCGCTCCCCCGTGCTACAATTAAGCCATGAAGAAGCAAATCTCTTTTTCGCTCGGTGTGGGCATCATCGTTGCGGCTGCTATCGCGGTCGGTATCGTTTGGTATTACAAGACAGGCCAACCCGTGCAGCCACCGGGCAATATAATAGTATCCACGTCCACGCCTGCCGGCAGTGTGACGTACACCAATAATGATTACGGTTTCACGTTCTCCTTGCCAACCGATTGGCAGGGATATTCGATCGTGACCTCAACCTGGAACGGAAACAGCAACGAAGGATGTCCGGCGAACGGATGTCCGACGGTGACCGGCCCGGAGATCCTCATTCGGAATCCCCAGTGGACACAAACAAATCCATGGCAGGATATCCCGATCATGATATTCACCCATAGCGAATGGAGCGCGGTTACTTCGGGAACGCTCACCGTGAGCGCAGCGCCATTCCCACCTTCGGAGCTCGGCGAAAATACAACCTACGTCTTCGCTCTGCCGCCGCGATATGATTACGCCTACCCAAATGGTTGGCAAGAAGTGGAAACGATCATACAAGGCAATCCCCTCCACGCGTTCGACGCGTCGTCGTCCTCGCTCGGTTATTTCCAGGGTAAGCAGATTTGCCAAACCGATAGCGATTGCCCTGCGGGCGACGTGTGCACGATAGCCGGACCAATCCCCGCCAACGAACCGCCGCCGAAAACTTGTTGGCCTCAAGGGTCAGCCGTGCCGCTCTAAATAAAAAAAGAAACTGGACGCTTGTCCAGTTTTCTATTGAACGATTCCTGCCAGCCGGAGGCGAACTTCAAGTTGCTCGATCGACTCCTCGGAGGTCGGCATTTGGTTGGTAACATCTTCAACCAGAGGAGACTCATTCACTTTCCGTCGACACGGACCGCACAGCCGGCCAGAGGGATCACGAGAAGTTTTCCTAAGCACCGCCCCGCAGCTTACACAACGAAGATCGTTATTGGGAATAAACCTGCGTAAATCGTCTGCATCCACGGTCATTCATCTCCTTTCAGATCTGCCTGCATCATACTACAGCGAATCGAAGGTCGTCCAGTCACCGCGGGCGGAATACGCGACTTTGGAAAACATGCTATACTGAGAGTCCAATGCGGAAACCTCACCCTCGCTATATTCCCGTCACCTTAGACGGACTTAATCAAAAACTTGATTTTGAAATAAAACGGCTCGTCCGAGAGAAGGAAGACGGCATCATGAGCTACATCAGCAAGACGCCAATCCTTAATGGAATCTCCAAGCTCGTCTTCAAAAAGAAAGACGGAGCAAAAGTCACGCTTTCCTATCGTCTCGACAATAGCGGAACATTGCGATTCGCACAGGAGAAACAATTTATCAATCCGCTTCCCAACCAAAAACTGAACGTTGTGCATATTGGCCGCGCGAGCGGAGACATCAAGAGCTAGACGTCCGGTTTGTCGTACCAGATATAAAAGAAAAAACCGGTTCGATGAACCGGCTTTGCCGTGGCGACTACCGAGAAGTCTTTGCTTCCCTGTCTACAACTCGGAGGAGGCCTCGCACTTCTCCGATCTTCTCATCGATGACGCTCGGCGGGAACAACGTACGCGCCCATTCGGTGACAAAGCGGAGGTTCTGCAAAAAAGGTATCTGCATCCGCAGCACTTCGATCGGACGCTTCCCCCATTCCTTGGCCAGCCCGAACGGGACTTGTTGGATCCAGGTCGAACTGAACACCTGGGTTAGGTCGGCGTCGCGGATGATCTGCGACGTGAGTGGGAGTTCGTGCGAAGGTGGAGAATCCACCCGGTAAGGATATTCGCTGGCATCGATGATGCCCGTGATATCGTCATATGAATCCAAATCCTCAGGAAGAATGCAGGTGCCGAGTCCCACATGTGCCCTTCGGATATTCCTGGAATCGGGGCCAGCGGTACCGGTGTGGTCGTAATCGTGCATGACAGCTGCGATGAGCACGTTCCGCATCTGGACCCTTGAAAGTACCTTTTGATAGAAGCGGCACGCGTCGTGACACCGCCACAACATGAACCCCATGTGACAGAAGTTGTGGTACGGATGGTCGACGTTATTCGCGTCGTTGAAAACCGCCGCTACGTAATGTTCAAGACTCCCCTTGTACAAGCCCTCAGTATTCTCTGCGATCTTGTCGATGGATCCGCGAAAAGCAAGCTCAACTGGTAACGTTGCCACGTGGTTGCCTCCTCTTTTTTATGATGGTAAAGGACGCACCCATAATACATCATTTCCCCAAAAAAGTAAAGCCCGCCCGGCCGCGCTCTTTACTACACGATCGGTTCGGTCTTGGAAATCCAATGCACAAGCGCTTCGGACGACATCGGCCGCGCGACGCGGAACCCTTGCACGCCGTCACAGCCCATTTCCTGCAATAGCTTGAGCTGCTCCTTTGTCTCAACCCCTTCGGCGATCACTTTCAAATTTAAATTGTGGCCGAGCGTAATGATCGTTTGGATGATGGCGCGATCCTCGCGGCTCTTCACGCTATTCCGTATAAATGACTGGTCGATTTTTAATTTGTCGACAGGCAGGCCCTTTAAATAACTCAATGAGGAATATCCGATGCCGAAGTCGTCGATCGTAATCGTAATGCCAAGCTTGTGGAACGTTTTGAATCGCTCCTTGGCAAGACTTATGTTTTCCATCGCAAGGCTTTCCACGATTTCGAACTCGAGGAGCGTCGGCGAAATTTCATATTCGGTGAGCATACGCTTGAGTTTTTCCACAAAACCGCGATCGGTGAATTCGCGCGAAGAAAGATTCACTGCCACGCGAATCCGCGGCATCCCCCGGCGCTGCCACATACGTTGATCCTGAAAAACCGACGTGAGCACGGCCTCGCCGAGCACGCGCATGATGCCGTGGTCATAGGCAAGCGGAATGAAATCGGCGGCTGCAATAATGCCGCGTTCAGGATGGCGCCATCGGAGCAGCGCCTCAGCGTTCATGATACGGTTGGTTTTCAAATTGATGACTGGCTGGTAAAACGCCTCCATCTGATTTGCAATCACCGCCTGGCGGAGTTCCTGCACGATCGCGAGGCGCGCCGACGCCTCTTTGTTCATGACTGAGCGGTAGAAACGATAATGGTTGCGCCCACCCTGCTTTGCATGCGAAAGCGCAACATCGGAATTTGCGAGGAGCGAGCGAAGGTCGCGACCGTCGCGCGGAAACATGGCGACGCCGATACTCGTGGAAAGAAAAATGGTTTTTGATTCGATCGGCATCGACGACTCGAGCACTTCAACGATTTTCTTCAAGATCTTCATCACCTCGTTGCGCTCTTTCACGTCGGTAAGTACGGCCACGAATTCATCGCCGCCTATACGGGCAAAAACATTTTCTTTCGGAAGGCAGTCGCGGACGCGCGCGGTGAATTCTTTGAGGAGTAAATCGCCGACTTCATGACCATATACATCGTTCACCTGTTTAAAGCGATCGATATCGAAATATAAAACCGCCATCTTTTTATTTTCCCGGAACGCTTCCGGGAACACCACCGCGAGCCGCTCTTCGAACAGTTTCCGGTTCGGCAAGCCAGTCAACGGATCGTGGAGCGCCTGGTGCCGGATGCGCTCTTCGATAATTTTGCGATCCGCAATTTCGGCCTCGAGTTCCTCGATACGCTCGCGGATCACCTCGATCATCACCTGAATGCCAGCCGCGAGTTCCGAAAACTCGTCGCTCTCGTCTTCCGGGATCACGGCATCTTCCGAATAATCGCCGATCGAAGCTTTGGCAAAGATACTCCCGAACGACGCGAGCCGGTTTTTCACCTTTTTTTTATATTCTTCAAGTGGGTCTATTGCCATTCGATAGTATAAGCGTGTACATGTTCTTCGATCTTTTTTGCCGTGACGGAACCCTTGAGCTCGCAATATTCCATCCATGCCTGGAGGAGGCCCTGAAAGTGTTCGATGGGATAATCGGCGTTGCTCATCACGAGATAGACGGCTGATGGACCAAGTTCTTCGCTCGCAAACTTCACGCCATGGAACACGTGCACGCCGAGATACCGCGCGTTGAGCATAATCATTTTGTAGTTATGTTTGAAAAAAGGCAGCGTGATTTTGCCGAGCGGCGTCGTCGCGAAGTTTTCAAAATGCAGGCGGCCGGCTTCGTATGCAATGCGATCCGGCGGAATTGATTCGTCGCCCATAATGCGCAAGGCACATTCGAGAAGCGCCACCTCATCCCGGATCGGAACGTTGTCGGAATTTTTGAAAGCGATCGACTTTCCGAAGCAAGCCTCAAGTTGATCAAGCCCCTGCTTGCCCTTCGCACGCTCGACCGCGCGGATATGACTCTTCAAAAAAATACCTCTGATGGTCGGCTGTCCTTGCATCCGTTCAATGCTAGCACACGTTGTGAAGGGCATTCAATGTTCGTAGAATTCAGATCTGAATTTCCGTATTCACTTGTACATATGCGTAAAAATATTTTACAATCATTGTTATGGACGATAACCACATCAATGAACGCAGGCGATTCCCGCGGATCCCCTCGCGCCTCAACGAACACGAAGTCGCGGCTATCAGAAAGATAAAAAAAGAAGACCCGTCGATCACGCCCCATGAGCTCGCAGAACGGTTCGGGGTTTCGATCAGCCATATGCGCAATATTTTAAATGGCCTTTCCTGGCGGCCATCTGAAGCGTCTTCCGCCGGCACGGGCACCGCAGAAGACCGCCGCCGCTACGCCCGCCTCGCATCACGCCTTACCCCACAAGAAGTCGAGATTATCAGAAAGCTCAAAGAGGACAACCCCCGACTCACCGCCCGCGAGCTCGCTGTGCGATTCAAAGTTTCTGCAACCCATATTTACGATATTTGGCGCGGACACACCTGGCGGAAAAAATCGAAATGATAAGCATATGGGTTATCTCCTCACCTTCGTAGCCGGCATGGTGGTCGGCGCGATCATTCTCTATAAAATTTCGAAGAAGTTTTAGCCCGGTTCAGACCGGGATTTTTTTACGGCGAGACCTACGGGCCGATGACGGCATCCGTTACAAATCAAACGTAACGAATGCGGGTGACCTCCTCGTATGATCCAAAGTGAAAACTGACATGCTCGAACAACCTCGTGTTGTATACGCTCCCCGCACGCGTCCGGCAGAAAAGCCGGCAGCGGCGCGCGGAGCGTATGCGATACTCGTCGCAAAACACGTGGCGCTCACCATTGGGTTTATTGTATTCTGCCTCGGCATGATCGCCACCGTATGGTATCTCATCGTCACGCCATTCAACGCGTCGTATAAGGTGGTCACTCTTTTCCTCGCCTGCATCGCCGCGTCGAATATCACCGGACGATATGCGCTTTGGTGTATCAACCATTAAAACCATGGCCGATGGAACCATACAAAGAAAAAAAGCACAACGGGGTCAAAATAGCGGTTTACATTTTTTTGTATATCGTCACGCTCGGCATCATTGCCTCGACGTTCTTTTTGCATAGCAACGACCACACCACGTTCCCGACGGTACGTTTTGTGATCGCCATCTTCGCCACGGTTCTTCTCGTGAAATATTTTGTGTACATGATGCTCTCACCGGTGTACGACATCGTGAAGGCCAGGCGCGAGAGCAAGCTTCGCGATGTCATTGCGAACTACCGCCCGAATGTGTCGGTTATTATCCCTTGCTGGAACGAAGCGGTCGGTATCCTCGCAACGATCCGCTCGGTGCTTGAGAACACCTACGAGTCCATCGAAGTCGTGATCGTAAACGACGGCTCGACCGACGAATCAGACAACATTATACGCCAGTTCTTGAAAGAATATAAAAATGAAGCCAATCTTCATCCGGGAAAATCCATCGTCTATAAATATAAAGAAAACGGCGGCAAAGCCCGGGCGCTCAACGCAGGAGTCGGCTTGTCGTCCGGCGAAATCATCATATCGATCGATGCCGACTGCTATGTCGCCCCGACAGCCATTGAAAATTTTGTGCAATGGTTTGCCGATCCGAATGTGATGGCCGCGGTCGGCAACGTGAAGATCGGCAACACCCGCACGCTCGTCGGAACGATCCAGCACCTCGAATATATGTTCTCCTTCTACTGCAAGAAAGCCGATTCACTCTTCAATACCATCTACATTATCGGAGGCGCAGCAGGAGCCTTCCGCCGCGAAGTGTTCGAAGAGCTCGGCGGCTACACGACCGATGTGATCACCGAAGACTTCGAACTCACGATCCGCATCCAAATGGCCGGTATGAAAATTGTGTATGCGTCCGACGCCATCGTCTACACCGAGGGGGCCAGCGACATCCGCGGCCTCATGAACCAGCGAACCCGCTGGCGACAAGGCCGCGTGCAGACATTCTGGAAATACCGCTCATTATTTTTTTCAAACGAAGGGACAATGAACAAACTGGTGAGCTGGGTGATTTTCCCCGTCGCCATTTTTGGCGACGTGCAGCTGGCCGTTGAAGTCTTCTTTATCATCTTCCTCTATTTCTATTCTTTCTGGACCAACAACTTCTCCATATTTTTATCGGGCATGATTGTTGTTGGTTCGATATTCATCGTACAGCTCTTCAGCGAGCGCGAAGAGGCGCGCAAAGCTTCGTTCATTCTCGCGGCGCCGATCGGCTGGCTTCTCTTCTATATATCAACGTACGTTGAACACAATGCGATGCTCAAATCACTCTGGGCCGTCGTCACGCGGCGCGAAGCTACGTGGCAACGATGGCAACGTCAAGGCGTGAATGATGCGTGAGGCTCTCTTGAATTCGCATCAACGAAAGACTATAATGCGAGCAGATTCTCAATATTATATACAAAGGAGTACGGGCATGGATATGCACGCTGAACGGTATTACATTTGTTTGTTCGATGAGCATCACACCGGCACATGGATTATCCGCATCCAGGCTGCCAACCTGCAAGACGCCGAACTCGTTTTCAAACCCTACGCAAGGAATAGCGCTCCCTTCTTTGATCCGGACGCCGCCCTCGCTACGCCCAACATGTTCAACCTCAGGTGGGAGATATTCTCCAGCAAAACAATTGCCGACCGCCGATTCCGGGAAATTATCGACGCGAACCCGGAAATCCACATCGTCCCTGGATGTGCCGAAGGCCCTATCCGCGTGGAAGACCCCCGCACAACCGCCACTCATTATTGAGTGGCGTTTTTTTATGCAAAAACACTTGCTTTTTCAATAATTTTCTGGTATAACTCTGTCACTCAACCATGCCGGAAAAACGCCTCACCATCGGCATCCTCATCCCTGCTCATAACGAATCCGCGGGCATTCGGTCATGCCTCGAATCGTGCCTTGCCCAGACGAGAAAGCTCGATCAAATCCTCGTCGTGGACGATGCCTCGACCGACGACACCGTTGCGATCGCCCGGAGCTTTGGCCTCGAGGTGGAAGTGCTCGCCCTCGAAAAGAATTTGGGTAATAAAAGTTTCGTACAAGAGAGCGCAATCCCCTTTATCCGCACCGACATCTTCATCGCCACCGACGGCGACACCATTCTCGACCCGCGCTACGTTGAATACATCGAGCGCGACTTTGCCGACCCGCAGGTTGCCGCCGTCTGCGGCGGCATCCGAAGCATCCGCTACAACTGGCTCACCGCGTTGCGCCAGATGGAATACAGCGTGAGCCAGGAAATTCATAAGCGTGCGCAATCGTATCTCAACTTTTTGTTCGTCATTCCAGGATGCTCGGGCGCATTCCGCACCGAGCTTTTCAGAAAATATATCACGTTCGACCACGACACCGTCGCCGAAGATCTCGACTTCACCTTCAAATTCCATAAAAATAATTTGAAGATTGCCTACGATAAAAAAGCGATGGTCTACACGCAAGATCCGCCAACATTGGGTTCCTATATCGCCCAGGTGCGCCGCTGGTATGCCGGCGGATGGCAGAATCTCGTGAAACACTTCTGGGTGATCGAATCACCGCTTGCGGCACTCGAACTCACGCTCATGTATACCGAAGGCATTATTTTTTCGGTCATCCTTCTTGTCACGCCATTCATCAATATCCGTTACTTCATCTATACCCTTGTATTCTCACTGGGATTCACCCTGCTCTCAGGCCTCTATGCCTCCATTGAAAGCAAACGTCCCGACATTTTCTTTTATTCTCCGGCGTATCTCTTTCTCATGTTCGTAAACCTTTGGGTTTTTATCGAACGGTTCGTGCGCGAGATATTCTTTAAAGAACGCGATATGTCCTGGCACCAACCCCAGCGTATCCATATGTAATCCATGAACATCCTTCCCGGGGGCTTGTCCCTCATCCTCCACGTCGGCATCATCGTCTATAGCTGGATCCGCGACCAGTTCAAAAAACTTTGGGTTCGCATCCAGTGGGTCGTCTTGCGCCGGCCGCAATACGGTCCGGTCGCCGGATACATGCAGATCATCAAACAACTCAAAAAATATCCCACGCTCGCGCCGATTTCCATCCCGTTGCCGCCTCCCATATTCACGAGCCCGGCCCGCCGCTATCTCGCTTTTTCCATCATGACGACCCTCATCATCATGATCAGCATCGTCGGCTGGCAATTGCTGCACGAAGCATTCCAAGGGACTACGAACGTAGCCTACGCCTCAACGGCTGCCTCAAAGATCGTCGAGATGACCCGCGTTCATCCCTGCGAATAACAGGCCAGTTGCGGTATTATTAAGTATTATTAAAAAGATATGAAAAAGTTCTTGCTTTTTGTTTGCATCGTTGCCATCGTCCTCGTGGGAGGTCTCATTATTTTTACGCTCATTTCTGCGCCACCGGGTGTCTTTTCTGGTGCAAGTGCCTCGACAAGTTCAAGCTCGCTTCCGCCCGACATCGCACAACTCATCGCATCGTCTTCGGCGTCATCTTCAGTGTCCGCCGAAGCATCATCCACGGGCACAGCGTCCGTGTCCGGAAGCCCGCTCGGCGTAAACGACATTTCAACAACGACCACCCCGTTCGCAACGTCAACCAACATCCCCCCGGCAACGGTCGCACCCTATACCGTTTCTTGGGGCGCATTCGCCGGCGACACGCCGAGCGACGATGCAAACTTTGAAGCGCTCGTCGGCCAACAGATGGATATGGTGGCTGTGTTCGTCGGCTGGGGCAACAACGGCGCATTCCCATCGAACTTCGAGCAGGCCGTTGCGGGCGAGCATAAAACGCTCGTCATCTTCTGGGAGCCGAGCGACGGATCGGGCAACCTTACGGAACCGAACTACAACTATGCGAGCATCTCGGGCGGCACGTGGGATCATTATCTCCAATCGTTCGCCGCAGCGGCGAAGGCCTACAACGGCCCGATTATTCTCGTGCCATTCGAAGAGATGAACGGCAACTGGGATCCGTGGGATGGCACCGTGAACGGCAACAGCCCGAGTTCGTTCATTGCCGCATGGCAGCATGTCTACAATATTTTTGAGGCAGCGGGCGTTGCGGGCTCATCTCCAACGGCGAACGTAAAATTTGCATGGGACGTAAACAACGTTTCAGAACCGGACACCGCCTCAAACAGCATCGCGGTCTACTATCCGGGCAGCGCGTACGTGGACTACGTCGGCGTGGACGGGTTCAACTTTGGCGATCCCTGGCAATCGTTCGCCGACGTTTTTGCACCAGCGATAGGCCAGCTCCAAATCTATGACAAGCCCATCTATATATTCTCGATGGCTTCAGCCGAGGGTCCGCAAAAAGCCGCATGGATAACCGACGCGCTCACAACGAGTATGCAAGAATATCCCATCGCCGGCTGGATTTGGTTCAATCAAAATAAAGAGCAGGATTGGCTCGTGAATTCCGACCCGGCAGCACTCGCCGCGTTCCAGGCAGCGGTGGCCACGTCAACGGCGCAATAACTAACTACTTCCCCCACACCGAGAGCGCCTGATCCATGCTTGGCGTCTCTATATTGTTCTGCTTCAAGTACGAAATGATTTGCTGGAGCATCGTCGGCGTCGTGCCGTAAATCTCGCCGTTCTTCTGGAGAATATTTGCCGGATCGATATCGTGGAACGTGAGGATGAGCCACCAATGGTTCTGTGCCGCCGTATTGATCCATGTTTCAACCTGCGGGAGCGTGGTTGACTCCACAACGCTGTAGCTCTTCAAAGCATAGGCGTTCGCCGCCGTATCGTTGTAACCAACGTCCACGGTACGGGCAGCGGCATAGCCAGCGCCCGCAACGATGCCTTCTATCGTCGTATTGTAATCGCCGAAGGGATACGCGAGCGTGTCAACCGGTGCGAGACCCCAGTTGATGAGCGCGGTGCGTGAACCGGCGATTTCCTGCGTGTCTTCGGCAACCGTCAAAGCCGTGAGGTCAGGATGCGTTTCCGTGTGCGAATCCATTTCTTCGCCGCCTGCCTGCATCGCGAGCAAATCACTCACGTTCATATAGGTTTGATATTCAACAAGCGACGGCTGGCTCACCACAAGCGTTCCTTTCTTCGTGAGCGTCATCGTGATGTCGATCGGACTCACCGTTGTGCCGTCGCTATTCGTCGGCAACATAAAATTGATGCTCTGCATTTTTGGCGCCGATGCCGGCACCATGCCGAGCGTCTGCGTGGTTTGCGTGCCGTTCAAAAGATAGTGGAGCTGGACCGTGGCCGGCGCAGTCGCCATCGTCATGCCGGACAAAACGTAGTTCTGGTATGTGGGGTCGGTATAAAGGCCATCCCATTCGGCGGTCGATGTGGTTGTGACTGTGCTCGTCGAAACGCCTGAGTCGTCAAAAAGATTGTCCGGCGGCGCGGTGTCGATGAGGCTCGTAATGATATAGAACGTGCCCGGCACATTGGCCTTCGTCAAAATCGGGAACGCATTGTTGTATTGCGAGGTGTAGCCGTCATCAAACGTGAGCGTGACCATCCCCTGCGGGAATGTATTCTGGCCGGACGGCGTTGCCGTGCCGAGAAACGCATTGTCGATTGTGAGCGAACCGGCGCTCTGGAGCAAATGCAAAACCGTGACTGAAACCGCGTTCACCGGTGCCGTGAAAAGTTCATCCGGCGTTTCGGTCCACGTGCCGCTCGCCGTCGGCGGAAGCGTCGTGATCGAATCATACGCGAACGAACCGTCGGTGAGCGTCCATTGCGCAATCAAATAACTGTTTGCATTCGACTGATACCAATCATGAAAATCATAGAGTGTATTCGGCGTCACGGGCACGTTGTCGAAATACCATTCCGCCGCGCCGTTGCCTTCACCGACGCCATTATAGGTGCCGATCGAAACCTGCGCGGCAAAGTTATCATCCTCGCCCGCAACTGGATACGTGAAGACGGCACTTGAGGCATCGCCCCAGGAACCTTGCTCCCAACCAACCGGCGTTCCGTTTGCGTTCTGCTGTTCAAAGCTGGGATTCACTATCAAATTGGCGCCATCGGCATGGGCGACAAGCGTTCCGCCGTTCCCGAGGCCAAACAGGCTAAACGCCAAAACGGCGCTAAAGGCCACACCAGTTGCGATAAGCGATTTTTTCATACTTTCCATAGTGTGCGCAGAATACCACAAGACACAAAAGAACGCAAGGGTTATTGCGCCGGATCCTGGACGTTATCCGTGCCCAAGTTGTATGCCTGCGAGACAACGCCAACGGTATGGACGGTGATCTCGCTGTTGCCGTTTGCTGGATCGTAGGTATCGAAACCGATCTCACCGTGCAACGGTCCAGTTAATTTAGTGCTCGCAACGAGCGTGGAAATCACATAGCCATTAAATCCACACGTTGCTTGATTACCTTGAACGGACATACCGACGTTTATGCCAGCGCCGCCAACCTCGTTATAGTTCGGGATATCGCCATCTGCCAAGTCGATATCGCTACCATTCACAAGCTCATGGATCGTCATGTGAATATTACCCGGAATATCCTGGTCAAACCCGCAGACCACGTAGTCGTTGTCGTCGACGTAATGGCCAATGAGGCCGAATGCCTCGCCGGAATTCCAATCGATGTTTGTGGAGAATGTAAAATCAGTCCACGCGTCACTGCCCGCGAGTAATGCGCCGCCGGTCGTACCAGAAGCCGGCGATGCGATCGTGAGCACCGAACCAGGGCGAAGGACGGTTCCCTGCCAATCGGTCCAGGCGGTGTCGCTTGCAAAACCATTGCCAAACGTGCCGATGGAATACGGGAGGCTGATGGGAGGTGCCTGAGGCGGCGCTGGCGGCGTTGAGGTTTGGGCCGTTGACGTGGGAGCCGGAGGCGCAGGTGGCGCCGGCGGAGGGATAACGATGTTATCAGTCGAAAGTGGCTGGACGTTCACACCCAAAATCTTTATTTGGCTCACATTGTCTGTTTGATCCCAAGAGATAAATCCAATGCCGCCCGTTGACAATTCACCAGTCTTTACGGCTGCCGTGAGCACATCACTGCCCCCAACGGTGCAAGCAACGTCGTTGCCATATACGCGGACGCCAAGCACTGAAACGGAACCAGGCCCCTGAGTCGTACTATTTGATGAAGCAATTTCGGTGTCAGTGCCCGCGACGCGTTCAATGATGTTTGTAAAGTTGGCACCAAATTCACAGTAGATAAAGTTCTGGTCGTTCGATTCACGTGCAACGATATCGAATGCTTCACCATTCACCCAATCGACGTTCGCCTGGAGATTGTAATTCGTCCACGCCGTTGAACCCAAAAGATATTCTGCGCCGCCAGCAGTTTCGGAAGAAGCACCGTAGTTCAACGTGCCACCGGTGAATGAGACATCGCCCCAATCATTGAGCCAATCCGCAGCAGCGAATGTTTTCGTTACGTACGGCAACTTCTTCGGCGTAATAGGCGCAGGCTGCGTGGACGAGGAAGACGACTGAGCGGACGCGCCGCTTGACGTGCTCGTCGCGGCCGGTGCCACGAGCGGGATCACCGACGCGGAACTCGTCGGAATTGACTGCGAAGGCGATGTGGATGATGTTTCTGCCGACACAACACCCGAAACGTCGGCAAGGAGACCGGCGTTACCCTCAAGTGAGTTCCCGCGCAAATACAAAACTCCGCCAGCAAAACTCACCACGATAGCAGCGAGGGCGACAAGGAAAATTTTAAGCTCTTTTTTACGTTCTGGATTCATGAAGCAGTGTGCATCCTGGGACTAGACAAATCTTGAAAAGAATGTTAGAAATACGAGTGCTTTCGCTCGCAGGGCTTATATAAACACAAAAGCTAGAAATAATCAAGTATTTACCCTATGGACACTCGGAACAATCGCGGCCGTATCTTTCTTGTGGCGACATTGGTCGTCCTTTTGGCCATCGCCATCTTTATATACGCAGAACGAGGCAAAGTGTATGCAGAGATGAATAACCTCAAATTAGTGCCCCAGAACGAGGCCTTTACCGAGCTCTATTTCAACGACTACGCCGCGCTTCCCAAAAACACCGTCGCAGGACAGCCAGTCGCTTTTTCATTCACCATCCACAACGTTGAAGGGGTCACGACCACCTACCCCTACAATGTCTATTTTGCCTATCCGAATGGCGCAAAAGATGTCTTCGCGTCAACCAGCATCACCCTTGCGAGCGACGCAAGTTCATCAATCACGATCTATCACACATTCGCCACGTCAAACCTTGAGGGACAAGTTGTCGTGGATCTCTCCAATTTGAATCAGACGATCGACTTTATCCTTCCGGATACCAATCCTTAACCTCGCGCCCTCATGAAAAATTCACCTAAAAAAATAACAGTCCTCATCCCCTGCTATAACGAAGCAGGCGGAATTGGCAACGTCATCGATAATTTTCCGTTGGAGAAGATCCGTAAACACGGCTACAAGCTCGAGGTCGTTGTGATCGACAATAACTCAAAGGATCGAACCGCCGAAATCGCCAAAGCTGCCGGCGCGAAAGTCATCCACGAACCGAACAAAGGCAAAGGTAACGCCATGCGCCGCGGTTTTTGGTCTATTGATGAGGATACCGACTACGTGGTGATGCTCGACGGCGATAACACGTATCGCCCAGATGAGATTTTGCGCCTCATCGAGCCGCTCGACTCCGGCTTTGCGAGCGTCGTCATCGGTTCGCGCCTCGGTGGAAAAATTTTCGATGGCTCTATGAGTGCGTTTAACCGCTTTGGCAACTGGATGTATTCCCATCTTGTGCGCCATTTCTATCGCGTCAACATGACGGACGTTCTGACCGGTTATTTTGCATGGAAACGCGACGCTCTCGAAAGGCTCCGACCTCATATCACCTCGGAGGGTTTTGCGATCGAAATGGAAATGGTCACAAAGATGGCGCGCCTCGGTGAAGAAATTACCTGCGTGCCGATTAGCTACCATCCTCGCTCCGGCCAAACAAATCTCCGGCCAATCTATGACGGCACGCGCATTCTTGCCATGTTCCTCCGCAATTTAAAATGGCGGCCGGAAAACGAAAAGGAAAAACAGAAAGCCCAAGAAGAGAAACTGAAGCGGACAAGAAAGGTGGTGTTATAACGAGATAAGCGACTAACCCATGGCCGACCCACAAACCAAAAAGAAAATAGCTATCGTTTCCGACGCTGTCTATCCCTTTAATAAAGGAGGAAAAGAAAAGCGTATTTATGACATCTCCACTCGCCTCGCCGCTCAGGGACACGATGTGACAATTTATTGCATGCGATGGTGGGAGGGCGAAACAACCTTCGTAAAAGATGGTGTAAAATTCTACGCGATAAGTCCTTATTATCCAGTTTACGTTGATAAGCGGCGTTCCATTAAGCAAGCAATTCTCTTCTCGTTACATTGCTTAAAGCTCATGGGCGAAGAATTCGACATAATCGACGTCGACCACATTCCTCAGCTAACTCTTTTTACAGCAAAATTCGTTTGCCTTCTTCGTCGCAAAAAGATGATTGCGACATGGCATGAGGTCTGGGGACAAGCGTATTGGGAAAAATATCTAGGGAAGCCGGCTGGTACCATTGCTTACCGCATTGAGAAAATCAGTGCAAAACTTCCGAATGTTATTATTTCTGTCTCAGATCACACCACCTACGACCTCCAACGTATATTAGAAACGAAGCGCAAAATTGTGACCGTACCAAACGGTCTCGACGTGAAATCGATACGGAGCATTGCTCCGTCGAAAATCACATCCGACATAATTTTTGCGGGGCGATTATTGTCCCATAAAAATGTCGATCTCCTTTTGCGTGCAATCAAGATACTCAAGAAAGAAAATGATGGAATAAGAGCCATCATTGTCGGCGAAGGACCCGAGAAGGAAAATTTAGAAAAGCTTGCTTCGGACCTATACCTAGAAAACAACGTCGCATTTATGGATTTCTTTGAAGACCATAATGATCTATATGCTTTGATGCACGCGTCCAAAGTTTTTGCACTTCCTTCAACGCGTGAAGGATTTGGCATTATGGTCATCGAAGCCGATGCTTGCGGTCTGCCAGTGGTTACTATCGATCACCCACAGAATGCAGCAAAAGCGCTAATCCAGAAAAATGGCAACGGAGAACTCTCTGAGTTTAACGAAAAAGATTTTGCTAACGCAATAAACTCAGCGCTCGCCAAACGTAAAAGTCCAGAGGCTTATGTGCGTTATGCTGAAAAATATGACTGGAGCCATATCATCCCAGAACTTATGCAGGTTTACGGTCCCGACCTCATCTATAAGTATCCGTTGAAGGAAGTTGTTCCTGAACAAAACTTATTCAAGGGGACCGTAGTACTTCTAACGTCCAATTCAATCAGGTTCGTTAAACCGGTCGTCGAAGGAATAGCAAAGCAAAAATTCGATAGCTTCGAGGTGCTTTGTGTTGATACGTCCTCAACTGATGGTACTCGAGAAATTCTCGAAAAATATCCTTTCCAAATTATCACAATCAAGCCTGAAGATTTCGGCCACGGCAAAACCCGCAATTATGCTGCGCGTATCGCCCGGGGAGAGTTTGTGATTTATCTTTCACACGACGCTGCGCCAGAGCGTGAAGATTGGCTTGCTAATCTTGTTCAGAAATTTACCGATCCTAAAGTGGTTGGTGTTTACGGACGTCAGATTCCAAAAGATGAGCATGGAGCCATTGAACGACATTTCCAGTTGAGTTTATATGGCGACCAACCAATAACCTGGGAGGGAGGCAATTGGACTGAAGGCGATAACATCTTTTCTGATGCAAACTCCGCGGTTCGCAAGAGTGCGATCCTGGAGCATGCCTATAAGAACGAGATCATTGTGAGCGAAGATTATGAATGGGCTTCAAGAATGTTACGACTCGGCTATAAGATCGTCTATGCAAACGACGCGACAGTAATGCACTCACACTCTTACACTTTGAAACAGTTGTTCCAGCGTAATTTCGATATCGGTATTTCATATCGAAGCATTTATCACAATGCCAACCTCCCCGCATTTATAAATCGCGGCTTGAAGATTCTCACTCAGGAAATTAAAGATTTATATAATTCTGGCAACGCCAAATTGATCCCCGAAGCGATCTTCCGTAACATGATCCGCTTCATCGCTATCCAGATGGGACGCAGTGAATGGCTTTTCAGTAAACGAGTGAAGCGAGACTACCTGAGTGGGCAGCGGTGGTATTGGAAATAGATCTTCATGAAAATACTCTTTATAGTTCCCTATTTCTACCCAAAGCCGGGCGGACAAACAAATTACGCCTATCAGATCGCCCTAGGTTTAAAAAGACTCGGGCACGATATTGTGGTTATAACTCTCAATCACGAGCGCGTTTCTCATGCGATCTTAGAAGATGTAAACGGCCTTAAGACATATCGACTCCCAATGACGGCGCGGCTTTCCAATACGCCAGTGAGTATTTCCTGGAGAAAGGAATTTAAAAAAATCTTGCGGGCGGAAAAGCCAGATGTCATCAACGCTCATCTTCCGTGGCCTTTCATGGGCGACTTTGCAGAACGAGTGCGGGGATCAATTCCTTTTATCGTCACGTATCATAATGATCTAGTAAAAGATACATTCATCGCGGGAACGTTGGCGAAGATGACTTATATGTTCGGCGCAAACAAAACACTCCGCAAAGCGGACGCTGTGATTGCAACATCAGCATATTATGCAGCCGTCTCTCCGTATCTTAAGAATCTTCCAAAACCAATCGATATCGTACCTCCAGGTGTCGATCTTCACCTTTTTAATAGAGAAGCCGATGCGTCTTGGCTCAAAAATAATTATCGGAACTGCTATACGATATTATTTGTCTCACAGATGGACAAAACGCACGCTCACAAAGGTCTCGACATTCTCATCTCGACTGCATCTCTTCTCAAAAAGAAAGGTTACGACCTCCAACTCATCGCTGTAGGCCGTGGAGATGCAATAGAATATTATAAAGAATATGCGAAGAAAGAGGGCTTTGCCGATATCGTGCTGCCTGGCTATGTAAGTGATGATGATTTGCCAAAATATTACGCCGGGGCAGACGTACTTATTCTCCCGACAACGACAAGCGCAGAGGGCTTTGGGATGGTGCTCATCGAAGCGAATGCTTGCGGCACGCCGGTGATCGGCACACATGCAGGAGGAATACCGCAGGCTATACAGGATGGCATAACTGGCCTGCTGGTCGAACCAAAAAATATTCCTGCCCTCGCAGAAGCGATCGAAAAACTTCATAACGACCGGCAATTAGCGGAAGCAATGGGTAAGGCTGGCGCGATCCGTGCGGAAAAAGAATTTGGCTGGGATGGCCTCGTAGCCAAGACTGAGTCGATATTCAAAAGAGCGATAGAAGAAAAAAGCTAATGAAAAAGATACTGGTTACAACGAGCTGGGACGATGGACATATCCTCGACTTAAAACTTGCCTCACTGTTAAAAAAATATAGTTTGGCAGGTACTTTTTATATTTCACCAGCAGATCATGAGATCCCTTTCGAGCAACGGCTTAGGAAAGATCAAATCGTGGAACTTTCAAAAGATTTTGAAATTGGCGCGCATACCATGACCCATCCCAGGTTATCAAAAATTGATGATGCCGAGGCCAAGGAAGAAATCGCTTTTTCAAAGAAGAACCTAGAAGATACCATTGGACGCGAGATATCAAGTTTTTGTTATCCAGGTGGCGACTATGAAGATAAACATAAACTCATGGTCAAGGAAGCTGGCTTCGCACTTGGACGCACCGTAGATCGTTTTGCAACTAGTGTTGGCAGCGATCCATTTGCTCTTCCAACGACAATACATGCCTACCGACACTGGTCAGATGTGTCTCCAATTTTCTCAAATTCTCACAATGGAAAATTTTTAAAATATTATTTCAATTGGGATGGCCTCGCAATCGATCTTTTTAATCGCGCTAAAACCGAAAAGGGAGTCTTTCATATCTGGGGTCATTCTTGGGAAATTGAAAAGAATAATGATTGGGAGCGGCTCGAAAACGTTTTTAAGTATATCGCCAACGATTCCGACGCCACTTATGTGACAAATCGCTCACTCATATGAAGACCGACCAGAAAACCATTGTCATAACGACTCCTTATTTCCTTCCTTATGGTGGCGGGCTTGAAAAATATGCTTACGAAATCGCGATCCGTCTATTGAAGGAATTTGGCTGGCGAGTTGTCATTATCACATCCGGAGAACAAAAAACCGACATCAAAGAGGAAATGGACGGTCTTATTGTTTATCGCTTAAGTTATAGCTTTAAATTCTCAAATACACCGTTTTCTTTTTCGTGGAGTAGAAAAATACGCAAAATCCTCAGGGAAGAAAACCCCTGCGTCATAAATATACACACACCAGTTCCAGGCATCGGTGACGTCACTTCATCTGTATCCGAAAAAACCCCGATTATTGTTACGTATCACGCCGGCAGCATGCGGAAAGGTAAACTTCTTCCGGATATCTTTGTTTGGCTCTATGAACATGGCCTGCTTAAAACGCTTTTAAACCGTGCCGATCGCATCGTCTGCACTTCAGATTTCCTGCGTTTTAATTTCCTAGATCACTACTTAGAGAAAAGCACGACAATAACACCGGGAGTCGATAGTGAATTTTTTAAGCCGAATGGTAAAAAGAGCTTGTCGCCAGTAATTCTCTTTGTCGCTGGGTTGAACCGATCTGAAAAATATAAGGGGTTGGATACCCTTTTGCACGCCGTACAAATCGTGCATAAAAAGATCCCATCACTGACATTGGAGGTTGTTGGTGATGGCGATATGAAGTCTGAATATGAAAAACTTGCCGAAGATCTTGACATTAGAAATGTAGTTCATTTTAAGGGACGCCTAACTGGACGCATTCTTGCAGAAGAATATCAAAGAGCGACTGCATTTATACTTTCTTCTTCAAATGAAAGCTTCAGCATGGTCGTCTTGGAAGCAATGTCGTCCGGATTGCCTGTTGTCGCAACAAATGTAGGCGGCTTATTGACGCTCGTCGATGATGGAAAAACAGGATTTCTAGTGCCACCGAATAACCCGGAGGCACTTGCAGAAAATATCATTGAAACGTTGACCGGAAATCGTTCTGCCAAGTTCGGCGAACTCGGGCGTGACAAAGCGGTAAAAGATTTTCAATGGAATTCTCGAGCTCGCTCTTATGACACACTTTGCAAGACGCTGGCATCGCCGACGATTGTGCATATCTCTGCACACTATCCCCCATTCTTGGGAGGGCTAGAACGTGTCGCAGAAGAAACAGCAAATCAATTGGCAAACGATGGCTATAATGTCATTGTCCTCACGTCGAATTTGCATGCAAAAAATTTGCCAGCAGTCGAAATCAAAAAAAACCTGACAGTAAGGCGCTTGCGGTCGTTTGAATTTGCCCACACCGCATTCATGCCCGGTTTGCTGTGGCAATTGGTTCGCGTCCGCAAACCAGCCATTTTCCATCTGCACCTTGCGCAAGCATATGTGCCGGAGATGGTTTGGCTTGCAGCAAAGATAAGAAACGTTCCTTATGTTGTGCATTTCCATTTGGACGTAGAAAGATCTGGAAAATTAGGATTTATATTTGATCTATGGAAGCGCTGGATTCAGCCAACTATTATAAGAGGTGCATCGGCGGTGATAACTTTATCCCCTGATCAGGTCAAACTCATCAACGAACGATACGGAAAGCCGATCAATCAAATATATTTTATTAGCAATGGCGTCGGGGAAAACTTTCTAAAAATCGGCGACGAAGAACGTACGTTTGAGAAACCGTTACGATTACTTTTTGTCGCACGTTTCTCGGTTCAAAAAAGGCCTGACCGATTGATTGAAGCAATGTCTTTAATCAAATCCGACGCAACGCTTACCATGGTCGGCGAAGGAGAAGATCGTCAAAAATTGGAACTTATGGTCAGCAACTTTAAGTTGACGAATATCGTATTCCCCGGAAGACTAGACGGCGAAAAATTACTCGACGCCTATAGGAACGCTGATGTTTTCGTTCTTCCTTCTGATCGAGAAGGCATGCCTCTCGTATTATTAGAGGCAATGGCAACCGGCCTTCCGATTTGTGGATCCGATGTCCTCGGCATCCATGAACTTGTTGACGGAGTCGGCATTTTGGTGAAGAATCCAAGTCCAGAAACGTTTGCCAAAGCGATCGATAATTTAGCCTCAAATCCTGATGAGTTACAGGCACTTCGTAGAAAGAGCCTACAAAAGGCTCAGCAATATTCATGGGAAAAACTCATACAAAAACTTGAAATGGTTTATAAAGAAATAGAACAATGAGAACCATTCACCTTACGCAAAAAAAGATACTCCTACCCATCCTTGCCTGGTGGTTGCTTTTCGTCGCTTTGTCAGCTTACAACTTTAATCAATTTCAACTTTTAAATATTGTCGGATTTTTATTCCTAACGATTGTTCCCGGCCTTTTAACGGTCGTATTGGCAAAGATAAAGGGGCTCACATTCTGGGGCTATCTAGCGCTTATAGTCGGCTTCAGCCTTCTTGAACTGATGTTGACGGCCCTTCTTGGAAATACCTTCTTGCCATTTTTGGGGATATCTCAGCCACTTAATAAAGGGCCGCTGCTTATAGAACTCTATCTTTTGGTTGGCGTTTTGGCTGCCTTCGCATGGTTTCGCGTAAAAGAGATAGATATAAAAGTAAAAGGTAGTTGGTTCTTTGATAATTTGCGTGATTACGTTATTGCATTTTTCCCGATCGTATTTGTCATATTAAGTATATTTGGAACTATCAGCCTGAATGATGGTGGGGGCAATATCTTAACCATGGTCATGCTTGGCAGCATGGGACTTTATCTCATTCTTCTGTTAAGTCACGTGAAGGAATCGGACGAAAATACAACGCCGACCGCCATATTCTTCATGGCGCTCTCGCTACTTCTTATGACGAGCATGCGAGGCTGGTATATAACTGGGCACGATATACAAAATGAATATAAAGTTTTCGAATTGGCGAAGAACGCCGGATTCTGGAACATCGCCGCATACCGTGACGCTTACAATGCATGTCTCAGCATCACCATCTTACCAACCGTATTTTTCAACTTACTGAATGTTCCGGATCCTTATATTTTTAAATTCTTTTTCCAAATCTTTTTCGCAATCTGCCCGGTTCTTGTTTATCTCATTGCGAGAAATTGGACTAGCCGCAGAATCTCCCTGCTCGCCACGATTTATTTTATTGCCTTTCCAACATTCTTTACAGATATGCCATTTTTGGTCCGACAAGAAGTCGCATTCCTTTTCTATGGGTTAATGCTTTATCTCATTTTCAATCCGAATTTGGAGCTATCCATGCGAAAATTATTGTTCATGCTAATGGGCATCGGCGTTATATTATCTCATTATTCGACTACGTATACGATTCTCGCGATTTTCGGCCTCTTGGTTATTTCGCGGCCTTTATACAATAAATTTGTTACGTGGTTGAAAAATAGAAATTGGTCCAAAGATTCGGCGCTTATAATAGATGAGCGAACTGTTCCTCGAAGAGAAAAGATTACTATCTTCATGGTAGTCATCCTCTTTGTATTGAGTTTTGTTTGGACGCAGGTGATCACAAACACAGGAGGAAACCTCGCCTATGTCTTCAGTCAAACATTCTCGGCGGTAGAAAACGGCTTTGGAGGAAGCGGCAACCGGTCAATTGACGCAACCAGCCTCCTGTCGTTCACGAAGCCCAACCAAAACCAAGAATTGCAGGACTATATCCTTAACGACGTTGACCCCATAAGAAACAGCAATCCTCAAGATTATTACAGTGTGCAGTCATACAGCCAATATCCTTTCGTTGCGTTGAACGACGAAACCGTGCCCGTCACAACGGTCGGAACATTTTTGGGACATATCGGCATCGATGGCCTAGGAGCGATGACCATCTTCGGGGAACTTTTGGCAAAACTCATGGAGATATTGGCTCCGATTGGAATGCTATACGTACTTTTCCGCAAGGGCGTAATTAAATATATCGACGGGGACATTTATCTAATGTCGGTCTTCTACCTGATATTTATATTGGCATGTATTATCCTCCCGGTACTTTCAACAGAGTATGGAATTTATAGGGCTATGCAGCAGGCGATGTTTATCATGGCGCCTATCATAGCACTCGGAGCAGCCGCGCTCTTCAGGGCACTCGCGAGGTATGTGAGACGCGGGAAAAAATATCTTACCGGTGAAACGTTTTCGTTTACTTTGGCGGTAATATTCTTTTTCTACTCAACCTCATTTATGCCGTATCTCATCGGTGGCGCACCTGCCGTACTGCACTTGAGTAATACCGGAACGTATTATGACAATTACCTGATTCAAGCGACAGAGGTTTATGGAGTGGACTGGCTAACTGCAAATGCAAGTTCATCGAACTCAAACGGTGTTCGTCTTGAAATTCAAACTACAAAATACAATAAATTTGCGTCGCTCACCGACCTGGGCGCCGACACCGACATTTTCCCTGGAGTGATCCAAAAAGATGCATACGTGTTCCTTAATCCAACTACGGTAATTGGGCAAAGAGCAACCGTGGTCTACAACGCAGATCCTGTGAATTATGCGTACCCTTTGCAGTTCCTCTCTGACAATAAAGATCTCATCTATAACAATGGAGGCGCAGAAGTCTACCGATAATGAAAATTCTTATTTCCCACGTCTATTCCGAGGACAACAAAGGCGATGCAGCATTGCTGAGCGTACTCATCCGCGACATCCGGGTTGCTTTTGATTCGCCTGACATAAAAATTTTGACCATGGATAAAATTGAGGACGGAAAACTCTTCGAAGACATTCCTGTCGGCAATAGCTTCATGTACTATACGGCCAGTCGCAAAGGAAATCGGCTAGTAAAATTACTCTACTCTTTTTTTGTAGCAACCGTCACAATCTTATGGGCTTATACCTATCAACTAACAAAAAAAGATTTTCCGCTTCCAAAATATCTTAGAAAAGTCACCGATGCCTACAAAGAGACCGATCTCATCATCCCCGTCGGCGGTGGCTACATACGAGGCGGCCCAGGCTTTGGAAGTACCATTAATTTGGCGCTCACGGTCCATCCTCTTATCGTAAGTCATATCATCGGCAAGCCGACAATATTATATACACAGTCAGTCGGTCCTTTTTACGGTTGGCTCCAAAAAGGGATCGCTAAATTTGCCTTGAAGAGAGTGCGCCTCGTACTGGTTCGCGAGGATGTTTCACTGCGTCTCTTGAAAACATTAGGGATAACAAAAAATGCTCGTCGATCTATCGATGGCGGATTTATTTTCTCGAGTAATACAAAAATTGATTTACGGAAAAGATTTGACGTCCAACCTGATCAAATTTTAGTGGGCATTACAGCGCGAAAATGGCTCGATGGTAAAAAGCAAACGACTTACGAACAATCCATCGCAAAACTCGCTGATCACATTATAGAAAAATATAATGCTGTAGTTGTTTTCATCCCCCAAGTCACCGCAGAACATCACGGAGATGACGACCGGAGTGCTGGCGCAAAAATCTACGAATCTATCGCCCATAAAGAGTCAACGCATGTGCTAATGGAACACTATGATCATGCGACTATCAAGGCGATGTATGGCAGCCTGGACTATATGGTGGGAACGCGATTTCATTCCGTCATTTTCGCTATAACAAGTTATGTTCCAGCAATTGCCATTGAATACGAACATAAAACGAGTGGCATCATGCAGGACCTAGGGCTGGATACATGGGTTATAAAAATCGAGGATGTGACTTCCGAAAAATTGGAGCTTCTCTTCCAGGGGCTCATCAACAAGCATGATGCTTACCAAAAACACCTTATGCTCGTTTTGCCAGCATACGTCCAACAGGCCGATCAACTCCCGCAAATCATTAGGCAAACATACGAAGCGTCTATGTCGGAATACGAATCTCGTCTAAGTGTGCGAGAAGGTGCCAATTCATAATGATATATATTATTGCGGTGACAG
The DNA here is from genome assembly GCA_963705915.1 of uncultured bacterium. GTDB lineage: Bacteria > Patescibacteriota > Minisyncoccia > UBA6257 > 2-01-FULL-56-20 > JAKAGE01. Next base: position 30,709 of record OY970126.1, on the reverse strand, counting down.
CCTGACCAAACAGGGCGCTCCACGCAACGGCAGCCAGACCATACGGAGCCGCAAAATAAGCAGGCACGACAACCATGACGGCGTTCAGTATGTTCATAAAAAGATAGAAACTTGCCATCTTTTTGATATTCAGTAATGTATCACCCAAAATATTCGCAGCATTGATAAGGCTTGCACCAGCAAGAATAGCGAGGGGCACAGCACCTGCTTCAGCGTAGCCAGCGCCGAAGAAGCGCAGGATAAATTTCCCAAAAACCGCCATGATAACGACTGCGGGTATTAAAAGTGTGAACATATTTCGCAATGCATTCTTAAAAAACTTTGCAAAGCCATTTTCATCATGCGAAACCTCTGCAAATAATGATTGCGAAACTGAGCTCGGAATGATGCCAAGCAAAGTCACCATTACTGATGGTATATAAAAGAAAGCTGCGTCTTGCGCTCCGAGCCTGGAAACGACGATGAGCGTCAACGCCATCGTCGGCAAAACGCCGAATAGGGTTCCGAAATAATTTCCGATGGCGAAGTTCTTGGTCTCACTAATCGTCTCCTTATCGACGACCAACATCGGCCGATACTTAAATTTATTTATGAGCCACGCATATCCAAGAAGGAAAGCAATCGCTGTAGCACCTGTTACTGAATTTACGATTCCGATATAGCCTATGCTAACCACAAAAAAAATAAAGACGATTTTTAAAGAACTCAGAATCGCATTTTTAATGAGGATGTATACCGTTGATCTGTAGGCGATGAAAGCGGCCTCAAGAACGGCGTTGAGCGTTATGAAAAGAACGTAAACCATGAAAATGACTGACAGGAGGTGCGGGTGGGTGGTTTGGACAATAGGATTATGAGTAGAAAATGCCCACAATAAAAAAGCTGCGCCTGCTATGATGCTCGCAATGCTCGTAAGCACGAATGCTGTTGAGAGTTGTTCATTCTTTCGTCCTGACGTCGGTAAAAAACGAACGATGACATTATTGAAGCCCAACATGCTGAAAACAGACATAAGGCTAGCTGCGGAAATTAGCGATGTCGCTAACCCAACATCGCTAGGAGTGAATATCCTCGCGCATATAAGCCAAAAGAAAAAGCCGATCGCTCCTTGAACGCCGGCATTGAGCATTAAGTAAAAAGAGTTGCGGAACAGGCTATCTCCGTACAGATTCTTTAAATTTTGCCACATTGCCAAATTCTACACTTTCTGATATAAATTACAAGATTTCTGGAAATGCTATGCGAGTAAAAAACATCCATTTAAAAGAAGATTCGAACAGTATAACGCTCTCCGCCGACTGTAAAATTCGTCCTGTCGGCTGGGATACTCTTTATTTTAAGTTCAACAAAAAATATAAAGACGATCTTGTATGCGACGGAAGCCCGTTTGCTGCAGCGCTACTTATTCCATCAATGTTCCGCAATGAAGATTTGATTATCGATGGGTCTGTTTCTAAAGAATTATATGATGGGATGCATCGGATTATGGATATGATGGCGGGATGGGATTGGGAAATAAAATTACATCGTATTAAGATCCAGGCGCAAGAGATCAAGCAAGATACTGGCAACCCGAAAAAAGTAGCAACTTTCTTTTCAGGAGGAGTTGATTCTTTTTATACCTATTTAAAACATCAACACGACGAGAAGGATCGTATTACTCATTTCATCTTGATGAACGGCAACGATATTGATCTCGATAATGAAAGTTTATGGAAGGCAACCAAAAAAACCGTAGAGAAGATTGCAGAAAAAGCTGGCGTAGAAGTTGTTGAAGTTGAGTCAAATTTCCAATATCTCATAGAGCCGATACTTGATGCGGGTTTCACACATGGAGGGCTCCTTGCGGGAGTTGGCTTGTGCCTCCGCAACGGATTCAAAAAGATTTATATCGCTGCAACATTCAGTAGCGCCCAAAACGTGAAATGGGGCTCAAGCCCGGAGATCGATAAAAATTGGAATACTGAACAGATATCATTCGAACATGACGGGGCTGAAGCTACGCGACTTGATAAAGTTGAATGGCAAATTGCAAAATCCCCTCTTGCGTTGGAATATTTGCGAGTCTGCTATATGAATCTCAAAGGCGAATATAACTGCGGAGAGTGTGAAAAGTGCATAAGAACAATGATAGAACTTCGCATTGCTGGAAAATTGAACGAAGCAAAAACATTTCCGCATACATTTGATTACCAATTAGTGACCGAAGCAGTCGCCGGCTCGGGATTCGGTGCGGAAGTTACCTATAAACATCACTTAGCTGATCTACAAAGAAAAAAAGTCGATCCAGAATTGCAGAAAGCTATAGAGAGAGGTCTTCAAAACGTAGTCGATATTCATGACAACGGGAAAGAGAGGATATTAAAAAATATCATTTTGATTGATCATCTCTATTTTCGCAGAATATTCCGCAAAATGTGGTGGAAGATCAGCCGTTCCTTATAAACGAAAGAATCGTTTATAATTACTAGTAGTAATTATCGACCTTCCTCTATATGAGTATACGCAACCGAAGCATAGGGACGCTCCGCCCAGTTTTTCTGTTATTCATCGGAGCACTTACCATTACTGCTATTCTGCCACTTTATTCAGCCAAAGCCCAGACAGCAGCAAATTCAGAAGAATATACACGAAATCTCACCGTCGGAAGCACCGGAGCAGATGTATCCGCTCTACAATCTTTCCTTATTAAACAAGGCTTTCTTAACGTACCAAACCCGACAGGATTTTTTGGCCCTCTCACAGCAATCGCACTTTCGGGATGGCAAGGATCGAATGGGCTTCCTGCAACAGGATTTTTTGGACCGTTGAGCCGCGCCGCAATCACTGGCGATGAAACTGCGGGCGTAGAGACGCCGACCTCCATATCTACAGCCTCAGTAGGAACGACGACTTCAGTCGCCTCTTTCGCATCGTCGACCGGTTATATCTATCCCCGCAACCTCACCATTGGCGACTCCGGTGTGGATGTAACGATACTTCAATCATTTTTTATTGCGAATGATTATCTTTCGCTTACTAAGCCGACAGGATTTTTTGGAGAGATGACCGCAAACGCGGTTTTAGAATGGCAAGGTACAAACGATCTTCCACAAACAGGTTTCTTTGGACCACTAAGTCGGGCGGAGATGGAGCGCCTGAACACAGAAGCGCAAACGGATTCTTCTTTACCTTCAGAAAATTCAGATCTGAATTCGACAACCGTCTCTACGCCTTCTTCGACAGCGTCTTCTTCGCAAATCACAATTATTAACAGTACTCCTCAATACGGAGGGGGTGGAGGTTATTCAGGCGGGGGCGGGGGCGGGGGCGGTGGAGGTGGAGGTGGGGGTGGGGGTGGTGGCAGTCCTCCGCCTCCTCCTGATACGACTCCCCCTTCGACACCTGGGGAGCCATCAATTGTAAAAATCACTACTTCCTCTGTTTCGTTATCGTGGACTCCGTCAACAGATAACGTGGGTGTTGCTGGTTACAATGTTTATCAAGGAAGCAGCAGTATCGGCACCGTTACAGAGGCGTCTTTTACTGATGCGGGACTTACCCCAAGTACCACTTTTTCATTTGCAGTTTCTGCTTATGATGCAGCGGGAAATACTTCTCCCATCTCAAGTTCGGTGATTGTGACTACTCAACAAAACGGACTAAACCTCAGGTTTGGCATATCAGTCGGTGAGAATTTGATGGGATTGAGCAGTGCTACATTGAACTATGACCTTAACGACATCGTATCGCTCGACATTGGATGGGTTCGGTTCGACATACAGTGGGACCATGTCCAACCTAATAACTCGTCAACCTATAATTGGGGCTACGTTGATAGCTTTATTGCAGCACTCAACGCTCATGGGCTGAGAGCGCTACCAGTTGTCGATTACACTCCATCATGGGCAATGTCACCCAATTGTACAGCTCAAGATGATCGATGTCCGCCGGTCAACCCTCAACAATTCGCCAACTTCGCAGAAACAGCGGTTGCAAGATATTTTCCAAAAGGAGTCATCGATTGGGAAATTTGGAATGAACCAAACCTGGCAGGTTCATGGGAACCGGCCGCAAGCGCCACTGCCTACACGACGCTCCTTAAAGATAGCTATAAGGCTATAAAAACTGCTTATCCTGCTGCCGGCATAATATCCGGTGGATTGGCTCCGGCAACGAGTACGGGTGGCGATATTGCCCCGATTACTTTCTTAACGCAAATGTATGCGGCTGGCGCAGAGCCCTACTTTGACGCCTTAGGTTTCCATCCTTATTCATTCCCCGCACTCCCAAGTAATTTCCAAACATGGAATGCATGGTCGCAGATGTCAGCAACGACACCGAGCTTGCGGAGTGTCATGATTGCGAATGGCGATACCACCAAACGGATCTGGCTTACAGAATACGGAGCACCAACCGGTGGTCCAGGAAATATCGCATCGGATGGCACTGGAAATAGCTTCCCGGGTATGCCCGATCACGTTACAGAAGCACTACAGAGTCAAATGCTTTCTGATGCAGTCACCTCAATTAGCCAAGATAGCTGGGCTGGTCCGATGTTCTGGTTTAGCTATAAAGACCTCGGAACCTCCACGAGCACGAATCAAAACTTTTTTGGTTTGATTCGCTACGATGGAACCACTAAGCCGGCTTACCAAACGATGAAGAGTTTACTTTTGCAAGGATTGTAATTCATTTGGTATCATGGGCTCATTGAGTCTATGTCACCAAAATACATTTCTGATCAAAAAAAGCATACGCAGCGAGCGATTCTTTTATTGTTAATAACGATATTGATAGTGGGCTTGGTAAGCTTGGCTATCGATTGGAATGGTTCCAATTCCAATAATTCAAATACCACCCTACCGAACAACTCGTCTTCGACTCAAGCCACTTCTACTCAGGTGAGTACAACAAGTGAGCAAACAACGACTCCTCCTATCTCTCCAATATTGCCTCCGATTGACAATCCGCAACCGATCAGCACCCCAACAACGAGTATCCCGACTTCATCCGCTCCTATCATAACCCCAGCCAGCAGCAGTTTGAACTATCAATTTGGTATAGCGACGGACGATCTCATGGCCGTAAGTGATCCTGGTGAAGAACTCAGCGATATTACATCGTTAGGCATCGGCTGGATACGAGTTGACTTGCCGTGGAGCGGCGTTCAACCGACCGACAGCGCTCATTACAATTGGGGCTTCTTCGATACAATCGTCGCAGCAGCAAATGCAAGGAATCTAAAAATCTTGGCGATATTGCATTATACACCAGCATGGGCAAGACCAGCAGGCTGTTATTCTTATAACTGTGCGCCAAGTAATCCAGCAAACTTTGCAGCTTTCGCCAAGGCGGCCGCCCAACGTTACGGACAAGAAGGAATTACAGCTTGGGAAATATGGAATGAACCGAACTTAACCGAATCATGGCAGCCCATGCCTAGTCCGGCTGCCTATACGACACTTCTTCAAGATACTTACGCAGCCATAAAAAGCGTAGAGCCATCGTCGACAGTTATAACAGGAGGTCTCGGGCCGTCAGCAACGAGCAATGGCAACATCGCTCCGTTGGATTTTTTGACCGACGTCTACGCAGATGGAGGGAAAAATTATTTTGACGCCGTCGGAGATCATCCTTATTCATTCCCAGCTCTACCGTTAAATTACCAACCTTGGAACGCGTGGTCGCAAATGGCGAGCACACCTGAAAGTATCAGGGGTATTATGCTCGCGAATGGCGACGCGGCAAAAAAAGTTTGGCTCACAGAATACGGAGCACCAACTGGAGGACCAGGGCCGCTGGCAACCGATGGAAGTTTAGCGAATTTCTCTGGAATGCCTGATCATGTAACTGAGGCTCTACAAGCACAAATGCTTTCCGAAGCAGTAACTTCGGTTGAACAACTACCGTGGGCCGGACCCTTTTTCTGGTACAGCTATCAGGACCTTGGGACATCAACAATCACTAACGAAAACTTTTTCGGTCTTCTTCGCTATGATGGTACTCCTAAGCCCGCCTATACCACCCTCAAAAACCTCATTGAACCTACTAACTAATCTTTCTTAGCGATCCAATTTGCAGTTCTTAAGAGTGATTCGAACGTCCCAGCGTCAGACCAAAATCCTCTGACTTCAACAAAACTTAATTTTCCTTCCTTAATATAGAGATTTTGAATGTCCGTTATTTCAAGCTCCCCACGCCCCGAAGGCTTCAACGTTTTGATTTTCTGGAATACATCCGGGTCGTAGAGATAGATTCCAGTGACTGCCAAATTGGATTTTGGCGTTTTAGGCTTTTCCTCAACTTTGATGATTTTTTCGCCACTCACTTCGGCAACACCAAAGCGATTTGCATCAGCGACCTGCTTCAAAAAAACCATAGCTCCTGAAGCTTTCTCAAATTTTGAAAAGTGCTCTACAAAGTTATCTTCGTAAATATTGTCGCCCAAAATGACAGCGACTTTTGAGTTAGCTGCGAAATCCTCGGCAAGCGAGAGCGCTTCCGCAATCCCGCCGGAACCGTTCTGTAAAGCATAAGAGAGTTTTAGCCCGTAATCTTTCCCGGATCCTAAAAAATTCATAAATCCTCCGCCGTGCTCCTTGCCACAAACGATCATGATTTCGGTCACGCCAGCCTGTTTCAGCGTTTCAAGCGGATACAATATCATCGGCTTGTTATAAATCGGAAGCAAGTGTTTATTGGTAATGTAAGTCAGGGGCCGCAAACGCGTTCCCAATCCTCCCGCAAGGATGATGCCCTTTATCGCCATTCTGGATGATCAACGGTAAATTTGACCGTTTTCTCCAAAGACTCCTTAAGATTTGATGGCGGATTCCATCCAAGGTTTTTCATCTTAGTGCCGTCGAGTGCATAGCGTCGATCGTGACCAGGTCGCGCACCATAGAAGCCAACGTATTCTTTTATAAGGGGCTTTCCAATAATTTCCGCTATCATGTCGCCAAGTTGAATCAAATTAAGCTCATCAAATCCGATGACATTATATTCCTCTCCTGCTGTCGCATTTTGAAGCAAAAAATAAATCGCGTCAGCCGTATTCTGGGCATACATCCACACGCGACTACCGATATCCTTCACAACGCCATTTTCTACCGTCGCATAGATCGGCATTGGCTTGCCTTCTAAAATATTTTTCACAAGCTTCGGGATGAATTTTTCTGAATGCTGCCGTTCGCCAAAATTATTCATCGTATGCGTATTAATCACGGGAAATTTATAAGTCACAAAAAATGCTTCTGCTATTTTTTCCTGCCCGCTTTTCGTTGCAGAATAGGCATTTGAAGGATGGTGTGGTGCATCTTCTTTATGGTACACGCCTGCGGGCGCAGGGCCGAATACCTCATCAGTGCTGAAATTCACCATTAACTGAAGATGGGGTAAGGTTCGTGCAAATTGAAGCAAATTCGTGGTACCGACTACATTGTCGAGCACGAACGACATAGGATCCTCAATCGACCGGTCGACATGCGTAGATGCGGCGAAGTGTACGATGTATTGGACGTCGCCAATGCCTTTTGTAACATATTGATTGACCGGGGAACGAAGATCGTGATGAATCACAGTGACACGATCAGGATTAGCCTTATATGAGTCGAGCTGCGATATGCGGTTAAGATTACCAGAATGACTCAGTCGTTCGAGCAAAACAATTTCCCAGTCTGTGTTTCGCAAAAGATAATCAACAAAATGATGACCAATAAAGCCAGCTCCCCCAGTGATAAGTATCCTCTTCATGTTTTATATTATCCGTCTTTAGTTTAGATTTTCTGTATATCATAGAGTTTGGTGGCGGGCAAGTATTCCTTCATCTTCCCCAGCACCACATCTTTCAATTCTTTATCACCAATCTCGCCAATGCCTGGCATGTCGCGGACGAGTTCATCGATGATCCTATCTTGCCGATCTTTGATCTCCGGCACCACGCGCAGCGGGACTTCGGAAAGCGTGATGAGTGGATACGCTGGCATCCATTGGTTCGGAAAAAGCTTCCAAATCCTCCGCTCAAGGTGCCACTTGGTTTGATATAAGGGATCGGGGCTTTCCTCGATGCTCTTAAAATTCTTGAACGAAAGCTCTCGCATGGCATCGGTGTCTGGCTTGCGGATGGCGGTAAATTCTTTGAAGGTTTTCCCAAAATCAAATTTATTTTTCTCGAGATGGTCCATAAATACTGTGCAGTCTTCGAAGCCGATGTTCATGCCCATACCATAGAACGGTGTTATGGCATGAACAGCATCTCCTAAAAAGAGCACGCGATCTTGGAAATTCCAGGGACCGCCTTGCACCTCGGTGATTGTGGAAAAAGGATTATGGAAAAATTCCTTTTCAAGGTTTGGCACGAGATCGATCACCTCTTTATATTCCCGTGCAAAGAAATCCATCAGCTGCTTCTTTGTGGTTATTGCCTCAAGCGAATCGGGCCCGGCCGCAGGGAGAAAGAGCGTTGAAACAAATTCACCCTCAATGGTGGGGAACGCAATGAGGAAAGAATTTTTTCTCGGCCACACATGGATACGTTCCTTATTGAGCGCGTGCGCCTCCCCTGGCTTTGATGGTATGCACAGCTCCTTGTATCCAAAGCTGAGTAGCGATGTTTCGAATGCACCTTCATCAAACAGCGCGCTGCGGAGTTCAGAAAACACACCATCTGCGGCAATCACGTGGTCGTAGTCTTTAAGGTCTGAAAGGTTTCCTTTGCCTTGTTCAAAGAAGAACGAAACTCGGCCGGTCGACGCAGCTTTCTTGATGAGCGTGGCATTCAAATAATTTCGGTTCACCGTATAGATTGCCTGAGAGCCATCGCCATAGAATTGCGTGACGGTTGTTCCGTCTTCTTCATGGACCACGCGAGCGTACGCAGGCTGGGTGTGTGCCTTAATTTCTTTTTCCAAGCCAGCTTGGCGCAATGCTTTCCATCCGCGGTCGGAAAGTGATAATCCGATCGAACGGCCCCGGGTTTTTGTGTCTTTTGTCGGGTCCTTTCTTTTCTCGTAAACATCAACGTTAAATCCGGCTTCGGCCAAAAAAATAGCCATAAGTGATCCCACGAGGCCCGCGCCCACGATGCAGATTTTTTTGCTCATGTGAGTTGATATATGAAGCACAAAATATAACAGATAATACGTAAAATGTCCAGAAATAGAACATTTATCGCTACGTCATGTATAATGACTCTATGAAAATCTGGCAGTCATTATTTCTTACGTTATTCGTCTTCGGCCTCCTGGGCTGGCTTTATATTGTTTTGAATTCGGCCATACACCCCTGGACGCTGTCCATGCCACTTACCCACTTCGTTGATTGGCCGCGCGAAGATACGTTTGGCTCCCTGTCATTCGCAGTTTCCATGATTTCGTTCTTTATTTGGAATATCCTGCGACACGAAAAATAATGCCCGCCCTCACCGAAAAACGCTACCACCTCCTTTTTGACATAGGGATGTGGATCAAAGCGGTCCTCACCGTGATTGAACTCATCGGAGGCGTCCTTTTGTATGTGATGAGCGCGGCGAGCTTGAACGGCTTGCTTGCGTTCTTTATCGGCGGAGAAATGAACGAGCAGCCGCGCGATCTTCTTTGGGGATTATTCATCCAGGGCTACCAATCATTCCTCGGCCCGGCGCAATCGTTCTGGGCGTTCATCCTCGTATCTCACAGCATCGCGAAGATCGCTGCCCTCATCGCCATATACTACGGAAAACTCTGGGCCTACCCCGCCGCCGCAGCAGTCTTTGGCGCCCTCGCCTTCTATCAGATCTACAGCTACGTTTATTTCCACTCACTCCTCATCATCCTCCTCACCGTCTTCGACGTTATCCTCATCGGCCTCATCCTCCACGAGTGGCTTGCAAAGCGAAAATCCGCCCCCTTGCAATAATCTATTTTTTAGGTTATAATAACCTCAGAACCACGGATATCACATCTCAATAATAGAGGAGTGTTCGATATGTCTTACACTATGGTATTGCTCATGATGTTCACGGCCGCTCTCGTGGTCTTGGCTGCTCGCCATGTGCTACAGCTACGCTACGATATATTCGAGCGGGAAACGCTCGGCATCGGGGCAAGCGAGCAAAACCTCGCGCAGAACGCCGGCACCTACGACAATCTCCGCGAAGGTCGCTACGTGGAAAAGGATCGGCGCGTCCGCGAAGATCTCCGGAGGCACTTGGATAGGTTGAGTCTCTACCCCGACCTCAAGATGAACTCCCAAGCCTCCATGAAGATGGTGGATGAAGCAGACCTCTCGATCAAAGGACGGGATATCGTCCTCACCGCAGAGAACCCTTACCGAAGGATCGTCGTCTCCTATTTCGACGAAGATTCCCAGCTCGTAAAAGACATCCAGGATCTCAAAAAGATCCGGAAGCACATGGGCCAAAAGTGGATCAAGAAGCCACCGCAAGCTTGGGAAATCAAGCATGTCACCTTCTCCCGCTGACGCCTGAGTAGTCCCTCCCCAAAAAGCCGCACCAACCCTGCGGCTTTCTTTTTTTTGGCTAATTTGCTATCATCCGGGCACATTTTAGCTCCCTAAAAAGCGGTCAGAAGCAGGGGCCTTAGTCGGGAAATCTCTTCGGAGGTTTCGTTTCCCTCCGGCTAGAACCCCTGTTTTTGCTCGTTTTTAGGCATATTTTACGGCCTATCCAGGGCCATATTGACTTCCTGGCCAAACCGCGCTAGAATTACCCGGTAATTAAATACGGTATGGTATAGCCCCGAGAGGGGCGTTTTTGTTGGAAGCCCGCGTGAACGGCCCATATCGCTTTTCTTACCCTTATTATGAAAAAGAAAATCGTAGTGATTGCAGCGCTCCTTTCCATTGCAGGATATTTGCTCCCCTTTGCGGTCACCAAAGCAGGTTCAGGCCCAACCACCCCCGGCGATGTGCCGGGAGCGCCGACAACGCTCAATGTGCGCATTACAGCCTATGCGAGCGTCGCGGATGAGACCGACAGTACGCCGTTCATCACGGCGAATGGCACGGTGGTCCACAACGGCATCATCGCAGCCAACTTCCTGCCGTTCGGCACGGAGGTCATGATCCCAAGCCTCTTTGGCAACAAAGTCTTCACCGTTGAAGACCGGATGGCGCCGTACTTCAAAAATTCGGTGGACATCTGGATGCCTTCGGTCGGCAAAGCGATCGTCTTCGGCGTGCATCGCGCGGAGATCGTCGTGATCCCCCCGGGACCGAGCGTTGCGCAAACGGCGGGCACAAGCACGCAAACAACTGCACTGGCAGTGGCAGTCAAATAGTTAAACAGCAAAAAAAGAACCCTCTCTCGTGTCACTTGTTCTTACTGGGTGACATGAGAGAGGGTTCTTTTTTTAGTTAGTTCAGGACGTTCCAGATGTTCGGGTCCATCTCGCCGTCGGCTTTGAAGAGCATAACGCCGCGGAGACCATATTCCTTCGCAAGTGCCACTTTGTCCGCCACGGACTGGGCATCCGGGAATGAAACGAAGAATTGCGTGAGGTTCTGGGGGTTCGGCTGCGTGAGGAGCGTTGGCTCGGACGACTGGACGGTCGTCACAAGGTCTGCGGGTTCCGCGATGTAGGTGCTCGAGGCGAACGTGAAGCTCAGTTCGTCGGCATTATCGCGCGTTGGCTCGATACCAAGCGAATCGGCGCGATCCATGGCGCCAAAGTAATCCCAGCTCCGCACAAGCTGATAGGTGGTCTCATCGTTTGCCCACGAGACTTCGTACTCGTAGCCATACGTTGGAACGCCAAGCATGATCTTCTTTGGGCTTATATATTGGAGCGCCGTCGTGATGACTGATTTTGCCCACGTGGGATCCGAGACCGGCGCATAGAGCGTGCCATCGCCTTTTTCCGAATCGAGCGTGAGGTCGCTCGTTTCCTGGTCGTACGCCATCAAACGGACTTCGTCGCAATATTGGTTGAGTACCGGATAACTTTCCGGGTAAACGATATTGCTCGGAACCACGTTATAAATTTGGCTCGGCGGCACGCGCGGAACGACGGTGCACGTGAGCATGTCCCCCATCGGATGCAAACGAATGGCGAGGCCCTCTATGAATAATGAATAGTACGGGCGGGTGGCCGGCGACATGCCTTCAAAATCTATGTCGATGCCATTAAAGCCCTGCGCCTTCACGAGCGCTGCAATGTTATCTTCTTCCGCCTGGCGGCTTTGCGTGTTTGAGAGGAGATTGTAAATTGCCGTCGCGTCAAAGTCTGCGATCGTCGGGATGATTTTGACGTTCAGTTCGCTGATGGCCGAAAACCAACCGGCCCAGGACCCGTTGTTGATGTTCAAATCGTCGATGAGACTGCCGCCTTGGCCGATTTCGTATGAAAACGGGCTCACTTCGTTAAGGCTATCGAGATGGATGGCAATATCTTCCTCGCCCGGCTGGGATTGCCAGTAGGGCACCCAGGCGCCGTAGATGAGCTTGGTGGAGGCCGTGGTGGCCGCTCCCGTTGTGGCCGCCTCGGCCGTTGGCGCCGCCGCCATTTTCGCGCCGAAAACGCCGCCGCGGGCGGCCGATATAAAGGAAAACGTTGTGATGGCTACGACTCCGACTCCAACGCCGAGGAACAGTCGTTTCATATGCATATGAAGATTCAGATCTTAATTATTAATACAATATTGCTGGCCTTTTGTTGCAATGTTTTGGATGAATCCGTCCCGGACAAGCCCTTTGAGAATTTTCTTCACACGGGCAAGCGGTTCAGTGAATTCGGCTGCGATGTCTTTTGGTTGGATCACTATTCTCGCTGCGTTCTTCATCGTCGGCTTTTCAAAGCTTTCCACCAAAAGCAACTTGAGAATCTTCCCGCGCAATTCGCGATCAGATCCCGTGAATTTGCTTTGCCGCGCATAGTGCGCACTGCGACGATTGGGGTTTTCTACTTTTGACCGCGAAGCGAGTGACGATCCGTAATCCATCAAAGCCCAATACCATTCGCGAGGGTTTTTCTTGTTGATCGTCCTTTTGATACAACGTTCGATTTCGGCGTCGGTTACGAATTTTTTATGTGCTTTTTGGGGTGCGCTGTGGGCCGGGAAAAAATGATGGATGAAAACGCGGCGGATATTCGTTTCGACGAAGATCTCCGGCTGATTAAACGCAAACGCCATGAGCGAACCGGATGTTCCCTTGCCGATGCCAGGCAAGCTTTCGAGTTCCTCCCTTGTGCGTGGCAATGTTCCATTAAATTTTTCTAAAACAATTCTTGATAATTTTTGGAGTGCAATCGCGCGCCGGTTGTAGCCGAGGCCTTGCCACGTCCGGAGCACGTCGGATGTCTTTGCTTGCGCGAGTTTAGTAAAATTCGGGAATTGTTTTATGAAATTTTCATAAAACGGGATAACGCGACTCACCTGGGTTTGTTGTAGCATGATTTCTGAAACCAAAATCCGGTACGGGTCTTTTGTTTTACGCCACGGAAGATCGTGGCGGCCGTGATGGCGATAATAGTTCTTTACGATCTGGTTAAACGCTTTTGCCTCCATCTTGTATACGGTAGCAAAGTTCTTTTTCTTGTGCTACAGTCTTCAAAGAATTCGCGGAGGGCTTTTATGCGCAGACAGGCTGTTTTTGTTCACTTGATGATTCTTTTGGCAACGCTTCTCGTGCTCATAACGGCGCCTGCACGCTACAACATCGTGGCATGTGCCGTATGTGGCTTCCTGTTCGGCTTGTACAACAAAGAGCAAGGTCTTTTCTGCTGGGGGTCGGTTAACGCATGCATCGGTTTTGCGGGCGGCTTTATGAATGACCTATTCGACTGCCGCGGGGAAAAATTCCTCGGAATGCTCATCCTGCTCCCTACGATAGCGATCGTAAGCTTTCTTGGAGGATGGATCCTCGGAACGAGGACTATCCGAACTTTCCGAATTTGGGAGATAGAGAGCGAGATTGCTGATGTATTCGCCTCTATGGAAAACGAATTCGCACCCTACCGCCACCGGTAGGGCTTTTTATATGATAAAAGGAGCCCCTTGCATTTTTTGGCGACTTTATGGTATAATACTTGGTATGTAAGGGTTCCCGTAAGTTTCGAAGTCCTACGCAAGTTGGTCGGAGAAGCAGAGGAAAAAATAAATTGGTCGACTTACATTAGCAATTAGCAACAAGTTAGTAACGATTTAATGGCTACGAAATTATACGTTGGAGGTCTTCCCTACTCGACGACCCAAGACGAACTCCAAGACGCCTTCTCGAAAGCGGGACAGGTTGTTTCTTCGAGCATCATCATGGATAAAATGACCGGCCGCTCACGCGGATTCGGTTTTGTCGAAATGGGTTCCGATTCCGATGCCCAAGCGGCGATCGAAATGTGGAATGGCAAAGATTTCGCTGGGCGCAAGCTCACCGTGAATGAAGCCAAGCCTCTCGAACCCCGTGCGCCTCGCGGCGACCGCGGCTTCGGCGGGAATGGTGGCGGACGCAGCTGGCAATAAACCGGCTCGACTGCCCAAAACAAAAACCGCGCTTCGGCGCGGTTTTTGTTTTGTCGTGCGAATGACAAAAGCGTGAACGGCGCTTACACTATATCTATGGACATCATCCTCTTCGCGCTCATCATCATTATGCTCGCCGTCGTCGTCTATCGGCTTTGGAAGCCGCCGGCGGAGAAGAAACAAGACGAGGGCTCACTGGTTCTCCTCCAAAACCAGATCCAGGATCAGCAAAAGCAGATCAGCGACCAGATGCACCGGCTTTCGCAAACGCTCGACGCCCGCCTGAATGATTCCACAAAAACGGTCCTTGCCCAGGCTGGCGAGAGCACGAAAATTGTGAAAGAGGTGACCTCTGAGCTCACCAAGGTGATTGAAGGTCAAAAGCAGGTTTCGGCGCTCAACGATCAGCTTAAAAATTTGAACGATATTTTGAAAAACACCAAACAGCGCGGCGTGCTCGGCGAATATTTCCTCGAAACGGTTTTAAAAAATGTTTTGCCGCCGGGCGCCTACCAATTGCAATATCCCTTTGCAGACGGCACAAAAGTGGATGCCGTTATTTTCTACCAAGAACAGGTGATCCCCATCGACTCAAAGTTCAGTTTGGAAAATTATAACCGCCTCGCAAGCGGGACGTTGACCGACGACGAGCGCAAGCGCACGGAAGACGCCTTACGAATGGATTTAAAAACCCGCATCGATGAGACGTCGAAATATATCAAACCGTCGGAGAACACCGTGGACTTTGCGTTTATGTTCATCCCGTCCGAAGCGCTCTACTACGACCTCCTCGTGAACAAAATCGGCGGCGCTGCGGAACGCGACCTCATCGCCTATGCCGGCGAGAAACGCGTTTATCCCGTTTCCCCCACCACGTTCTACGCCTACCTCCAAATGGCGCTCCAGGGCATCCGCCAAATCGAGATCAATAGGTCTGCGGAACAGATCCGCAAAAATGTGATGGAGCTCCAGCGGCATTTGGAACGATACGAAGAATATCTTGAGAAAATCGGAACGCATCTCACAACGACGACAAACGCCTACAATACCGCCTTCAAGGAGTTCGGCAAAATCGACAAGGATATATTAAAAATTGGGAAGGTCGTGGAAGAGGACGATGAAGTGACGAAGTTGCTGTGATTTAAAGCACCTTCTCTTCGAGGCGCGTGATCCTCCGTTCGTGGCCGTCATAGTGGCTTTGCACTAATTTGAATCCGGCGCGAACTTCTTTCCGCAAATCATTGATTTCCGCTTTCAATTCCTTTTTTAAACTTTTTATTTCTCCGCGAAACTCATCCACTTCCCCGCGCAACTCATCTACTTTTCCGCGAAACTCATCCACTTTTCCGTGCAGCTCCTCAAAACCATGTGCAGTTATGAGGGCAAGCTTGTCGAGCGTCATTTTTTCTGCCATACATTTATGATTATTTTTATTTCGACTACGACAAGAATACCACCGCAGATAAGCAGCGCAAGTTTTGTTTAATAATTTTTTAATATCTTTTTACTTCTTTCTCCTACGGAGAAATGCGGGGATATCCCACGCGTCGCTTTCTTTTTCTTTGCTGTTTGAGTTCGTGTCTCCACTTCCGTTTGCATTTCCGTTCCCACTGTTACCGTTGCTGCCGTTTGAGCCGTGCAGGTTGCTTTGTATGGGCTTCCGATCAAGCGATGCGGATGGATTGCGCGAGGCGACAGACATGAGCTCGTCGGCTGATTCGTCACCGCGGTCGCCGCGGGCACGCACGACTTCCTTGGCATATCCTTCTTTTCCATACGACATTGGTTCGCGGGTTGGGGTGGAAGCCTTTTTGCCGTCCATCGGGGTTCGGCCGCCAAAAACGGGCTCGCCGCGGCCATAGAGGCTGCCTGCGCCGCCGCCAAAAAGCGCTGTTCCTTGCTGATTATTAAACCCTGCGGCAACCACGGTGATCTTGAGCTGGCCCGGTTTGAGATTGCGGTCGTAATAGGCGCCAAAGATGATTCGCGCGGAAGGATCCGCGGTTTGCGCGACGATCTTCGCTGCATCGTTTACTTCGTTCATCTTGAGGTCGCGACCGCCCGTGATGCCAAGAAGGACTGCCTTTGCGCCTTCGGGACTCGTTTCGAGGAGCGGCGAATGGAGCGCCGATTGAACGGCCTTCACGGCGCGGTCAGGGCCGGTCGCGAGGCCAACACCAACAATCGCAACGCCGGCGTCTTGCATGATGTTTTTCACATCCGCAAAATCAACATTCACAATGCCGGGCATCGCGATGATCTCGACGAGTCCTTTCAAGGCGTTACGCAAAATATCGTCGATCGATTCGAATGCTTTCACGATCGGCGTGTCTTTGCTGATCACGGTGAAAATGCGGTCGTTCGGGACAACGATGAGCGCATCAACTTTGTCGCGCAATTTGGCGAGGCCTTCCGCCGCAACCCGTTCCCGCTGGCTGCCTTCAAAACTGAAGGGTTTTGTGACAACGGCGATCGTGAGCGCTCCGGCTTGCTTTGCGGCTTCCGCAACAACCGGCGTGGCGCCCGTGCCCGTGCCGCCGCCAAAGCCAGCGGCGAGAAAAACGAGGTCGGCGCCTTTTACTGTTTCACTAATTTCAGAACGATTCTCTTCCGCTGCTTGGCGGCCAAGATCCGGGTTCATACCGGTGCCAAGACCTTTCGTGAGTCCTTTGCCGATATACAATTTATGTTTTACATCGCAGTGGTCGAGATCCTGATGATCGGTGTTGATAGCAACGAAGTCAACGCCACGGAAAAAATTTCGGGACATACGAGCCACCGCATTGCCTCCCCCGCCGCCGATGCCAATCACTTTGACATTTGCGGATAGCGGCTGGAATTTTTCTCGTTTGGCGTTTGGCATCGGGAATAAAAGCTTTGAATTTAATCGAATTTTACCATAGGCCTTCTAGGGCGTGAAGTATTTAAAGAAGTTTTTAATATTCATCCCTTCGGGTTCCGGCATGTCGCCGCCGCTCTCGCCGGTTATCCCCCATAAAACAAGGCCAAAAGCGGTCACATATTCCGGGTCTTCGAGGTATTCCTTGAAAGCGCCTCCGCCGCCTTCCCAGGCTTCGGCCAGGGTGCAGCCGATTTGTGCCGAGAGCCGCATTTCTTGCTTTACGAGATCAGTGAGGCCGGGGAGCTTTGCGCCGCCACCGACGAGGACCACGCCGCCGGGCAATTCGCCGAATTTTTGGAGCAGTTTAAGTTCGGCATTCACGAGGTCAAAAATTTCCTCGAGGCGCGACTCAACGATCTCAGCGATAAACCGGCGCGATGCCGTGCTCTTTGCTTCGCTCGAAAACTTTTTGAGGTCGACGGTCTCTTTGGTGCTCACCTCTTTGGAAAGCGCGTAGCCGTAATGCAATTTCACTTCTTCCGCCGAGTCGACGCCGATCTTTAAGCCGACGGCGAGGTCGTTTGAAATATTTCCGGCGCCCACCGGAAACTTTGATGTGCCAGCCAGACGATTTTCTTCATAGACCGCGAGGCCAGTCGTGCCGAATCCAAGGTCAACGATCGCCGTGCCCAAATCTTTTTGCCGTTTTGAAAGCGCGGCGCGCGCGGCGACGAGCGGGCCGAATACGAGTCCACCAATTTCGCCGCCGGCGAGTTCTGCGGCGCGCATGAGCGCTTTGATGTGGGGAGAAAACGCGTCGATGATGAGGCTCTGCACCTCGAGGCGGCTTCCTGAAAGGCCAAGCGGATCAACGATGTCCCCCACGCCGTCGACGACGAATTCTTTGGTGAGCGTGTGGATGATCGTCCGGTTCTGCGGAAGGTTCACCGCCTGCGACGCGCGCACCGCACGATCAACATCGTCTTGATAAATTTCCGCGTCGGCACGGGAAACGGCGACGATCCCGCGGGACGCCTGCATTTTAACTTGCGGCGTACCGATACTCATATAGATATTCCTCGTAGCGGATTTTGAAATCTTTTTCACTTCGGAAAGCGCGCGATTGATCGCTTGTGAGGCCTCGGAAAGGTCGATCACGGCACCCTTGCGCATGCCGGAGCACACTTCTTTGTGGACGTGGACAATGACGGGACGCTTGCCGCGCAATTCAGCGACAACAACCTTAATAGAAGATGTGCCTATATCGAGGCCCGTCACAAAATCTCCCCCGCCCGAAAGTCCCTTGAGCTTCATATAGGCTCATTTTAGCATGGAAAACAGGGTGGAAATACCCTGTGGATACAACTAGGAGGGGGGAAGCATGGCTTTTGAATCACCCAGTAAGAACAAGTGCCTCAAAAGCCATGCTTTCCCCTCCTAGAACCTCCCCAGTATTTTCCTTTCTAGCTTTTCCATCCTTTGAGCCTCGTTCTTCTTTTTGTGGTCATGTCCGAGGAGGTGCAAAATGCCGTGCAGGAGCAATGGCGCAGCGCGTTCGGGAGATTTTTTGATGATGTCCTTATTTAAATAAATTTCGCCGAGATATTTTTTGCCGCGGCGGAGTTCGGGATGCGGAAAATGCTCCGGTTCGGGAAACGAAACGACGTTCGGTTCGCTAAAGCGGACTTTACCACGAAACATTCTCTTCTTGATCGCTTTCATTTCTGCATTCGGAAGCAAAAAAATATCGAGGATGCCACCTTGAATCTTGAGTTCGCGCAAGAATTTATTTGCGAGACGAGCGAGCCGATCGAGGCGGGGTCCCGGCGCGGCGCGGCGCGGCTTAGCCGACATTGGCCTTCACAACGTCACCAACCAATTTCCCGTCGGCGCGTCCTTTTAGAACTTTCATCGATTCGCGCATGAGCGTGTTGAATTCTGTGAAGCCTTTTTCCTTCAGGTCGGCAACCACTTTTTCGATTTCTTCGCGCGACATCTGTTCCGGAAGATAGCCCATGATGATCGTGAGGTCACCTTCTTCTTTTTGTACAAGGTCGTTGCGGTTCCCCTGCTTGAAGAGCTCGACCGATTCGCGGCGGCGCTTGGCTTCCTTTTGCAAATTCGCAATCACTTCTTCGTCGGTGAGCGTAGCGCCCGGCTCCTTCAATGCTTTCTCCTTAAGCGCACTGTTCAATCCCGCGAGCGAGAAACGCAAAACTTCCACGCGAGTTTTGTCGCCGGATTTCATTGCGGTCTTCAGATCGTCGTTAATGTTCTGGAAGAGAGCCATTCGGTTGTGTGGACGCGGGCATGCGCCGCATTATACTACTGCAAAAGCCCAAGCTTCTTTTGCCGTTCAATGTCTGCACGCTTTGCCTCGCGATGGATCGCAGAAACGCGCCGTTTGAGCCGGCTCACGGGCCGATCACGGAACTTGCGATGGCGGACTTCTTTTAAGATGCCGCTGCGCTTCACTTTGCGCGTGAAAGCATAGAGCAATGAATTGCCTGATTCCCCTTCTTTTTTGCGAGCTTCAATAGCCATACGGGACAGTATACACGCAGGAACGGGAGAGTCAAATTATGGCGCAGGATCGAGCGTGCCGGTGATGGCGTCCTTGATTGCGGCCTGGTACGTTGTGTCGCCACCAGTCGGCATCAATCCGGTGCAAGAATGGAGGGATGAGCTTGCTCCGTACGCATAATCGAGCGTGCACTCGTGAAGTTCAAGCGAAGTGACATAATGCTGCTGTGCGAACGGTATTACGACCGGCAGATATTCCGCCGCCCAGACGTCGCCACCCGTCATATACGTTCCCGGGCTGATCGATCCAACGCCGCCGACCACGGCGGATGTATTGAATGTGAATTGCCCGGTGCTGCCATTTGCCTGGCACGTCAGGATATTTTCCGCGCCGGTAACGTCTTGCACAGTAGTGTTATTGAAAGGATCGTTCGGATTGCTGGGATTCGTAAAGTAAACCGTGCTATTGCAAAGGGGTGTGCAATCTTGGTTGCACGTTGCGGTCGCAAGGCCGTTCCCGGCAACTTTAATATTCTGGATGGCGAATACTTCCGACTGACTCCCCGTGAAAGGCCCTGGCCATGTGGTTTGGGCGTAGCGGACGATAGGCTCTGTGCTATAGGTGCCAAAATTGAGGGCCCAGTCGTGATAAGAAGACGGCACAAGATTTTCGCTCCATGAGATCGGGTCGTTGATCGTAATGCTTTCTTGTCCAAACCCGATGCCATTGCCTTGCGCCATGACCGCTTCGGAGTCGGCGAACGCGGAATTGTAGTTATTGGGAGGGCCGTCGTGTGAAGAAATGACGATAGGCACGCTGGGATTTTGTGAATGGATAAAGCCAGTAAGCTTTGCAATATATCCTGCCCCGTCAGAATCGCCCCAACTGCTCAAATAACCATTCGGCGTGAAACCCTGCTTCTCAAGAGCTTCGCCTTCCGGCCCTGGCCACATCGCATTCCCGCTCGACGCGGACGGAACCTGCCTGCCGGTGTTCCGCCATCGGACACCGTTGCCATCCGCTACGACATCAGTGTATTGTTGGGCACCGCCCCAATCGGCCGGAGCGCCGCTTATCGATTCGGAACCGAGTGCAACGAAAACATAGTTTCCCGAATTATTGTTTGCGGGGTCGACGAGAGATCCAGCCGGATACGCAACACCGGCCTGCCAGTCGCCGTAGGGAACTTCTCCGTTTGTGCCCCGAACGACCGCAGCCGTCGCGCATCCCGGCGCATCTTCGCCGCCGGTCGCGACGCCGATGCGGACGTAGGCAAGGTTCTGGTAAATCTTGGGTCCGTCCCCGGAGCCCTTCGAAGAATAGTGGATGATCATATTTTTGATCAGGTTTTCATAGGCGGTGAAAATGGGCGCCTCGTATACCACCGGAAAACCGCTTAGATTATTTGTGGGGAAGTTGTTGGTGAGCACAAAATCCGAACCGCTCAAGATAGTGCCGGTGCTCACGTTCCATACGGCAACGTCATTTCCTGTAATGTTATTCCAATTGCCGCCTGCCGCCTGGATCGGCTCGTTCGCTTTTTCATTGCCAGGCCAGGTCGTGCACGCCATCACATCCTGTGGCGCGGGGGCACCGACATGGTTGGCGTACTGGGTTGTGAAGACATAGGGCGGCGTGTAGGAGTTCGAACCGCCGCTGTCGTCTTCCGGTTGTACTATAATAAAAAATTTACATGGAGCGCCACCGAAACAGGTGGAACCATTCAAAAAATCCTCGATCTGATTATCTATCACTGACCAGTTATACGCACCCTCGCCGCCGGTGGCTTGGCCCAAAGCTCCCGTACCGCCAGTCTCGAAACACGGCCACGACTGGCCTCCATTTGTGCAATCGTCGAGTTGGTTCCAGTTTACGTGGATCGCGAGACCCGTGATGTTTGGCAGAATATTAGTCTCGAGGCTCTTTACCCGACTCGCGTCGTTGGAATTCGTCGGATCCGGCGGTTCGTAAGCGAACACGTACATCGGTGCCGTATTGCCGCCGGTTTGGGTATTGAATGTCGACGTTACCTGTTCATTGCTATTTATGGTGAGATTGCAGGCACCAGTACCGGAGCAAGAGCCCGACCATCCGGCAAACGTTGATCCACCTGCGGGCGCTTCATTGAGGGTTACTTGGCTGCCTTGATCGAACATTGCAGAGCAAGCGGCACCAGGACAAACAATGCCTGCAGGGGTGGATGTGACCGTCCCTTGTCCTGTACCCCCGACATTCACGGTAAGCGTATATTGGTTGACTTGAGAAACACACTGGTTATTGCAGTCGGAGGTGGAGTACTGGCCTCCCGTCATTTGGACGCAGGCGCCGTTTTCGCATCCAAAGCTCGCCTTTTGCTCCACGCACGATGCGAGAGCTTCAAGCGAAGGCCTATCGAGGAGTGGGGCTAAAGGATGATATTCGTAGCCATAGGTGCCGTTGTAGGGGGTGAGGTTTTTTGGGTGTGAGGGGTATGAGCCATTCAGATAGATAACAGAAATGATCACAGCGGAGAGAAGGATAATCGCTCCCGGGAATCGTGAAGGTTTCATGTTAGGTCTTGATTGAAGAAAACGGAGCCACTATCATGGTTTCTTTATTATACCAAATTTATTCACTACTATTTGTAACGCAGCCCCAATCAACCAACCAGTTTTTTCTTTATTTCTTCAAGTGATGCCTTTGGCGGATTATTGATAACCGACTGCACGGCACTTCCGCCGTCGTTGTGCCATCGTGGCATGAGATGAACGTGCACATGATCGATTTCCTGGCCGCTCGCACGGCCCTGATTGATGCCGATTGTGATGCCGTCGCACGGTAATTTTTCCGTAAGCAGCTCGGCGATATGTTGTACCCCTAAAAATAACGGGCCGATTTCTTCGTTTGGCAATTCAACCAGCCGCGGCTCGTGATATTTTGGTATCACCATGGCATGTCCCGTTGTCCGCGGCTTCACGTCGAGAAAGGCAAGCACATGATCGTCTTCGTACAAAATCTGCGCCGGAATTTTCTTCTCGATTATTTTACAGAACAAGCAGTCGGGGTTGAGCATCCCTATTTGAATCGTTTTTTGATTTCTTCCGGAAGTTTTTCTATAAGTACGGCCTCCTGGACGCCGCTCCGGAGATCACGGACGATGACACTTTTCTCATAAATTTCTTTTTGGCCAAGGATGAGCGCAACCGGAATCCCCTCTTTGTCGGCGACTTTGAGTTGTGCGGCGAGTGACTCGCGAGCGAGCGCTTCGGAAACTATGATGCCACGCGAACGAAGTTCCTTGAGAAGCGCGAATGCTTTTTTCTTGGCGAGCTCGCCGGCGTGCGCAAGGAATACCCGCTTGCCGTTTTTGGGGGCGATGGCAATTTCCTTAGCCTTCATCACGGCGATCAGGCGTTCGACGCCGCAAGCGGCGCCCACGGCGGGCGTGAGCGACCCGCCGATCATTTCCATGAGGTAATCGTAACGGCCGCCGGCCGGCAAAGCGCCGATCTCCGCTTCTTTGCCTTCGGCATATATTTCGAAGACAGTACGACTGTAGTAATCAAGGCCGCGCACAAGACGGTTATCGAGTTCGTAGGGAATCGTGACCTCGTCAAGATACTCGAGCACTTCTTTAAAATGGGCGCTGCAGGTGACGCAAAGCTTATCAAGGAAATTCGGCGCTTTTCCCTTGAGCTTGATGCAGCCTTCTTCTTTGCAATCGAGTAAGCGCAAAGGGTTGGTCTTTACGTTTTCTTTGCATTTCTCGCAAAGTTCCTTCTCGTGATTCTTATAATAATTGACGAGTTGCTTTTTATAAATCGGCCGGCAGATGCGGCATCCAATGGAATTAATCTTCAAAACGGAATTTTTGATTTTGAGCTCCGTTAAAAGATCCCAGAAAATGGAAATGATTTCGGCGTCATAAATCGGGTCGTTCGTGCCGCCGAGCGTGTCGAAATTTATCTGCGTGAACTGGCGCAGGCGCCCGAGCTGCGGACGTTCGTGGCGAAAGACCGGTCCCATCGATTGCAATTTTTGCGGCTGACCGAGGCGCGACAGGCCGTTTTCGAGATACGCTCGGGCGATACCCGGCGTATATTCCGGACGGAGCGCAAGATTGTCGCCGCCTTTTGTCTTGAGGGTATACATTTCTTTCTGCACAACGTCGGTCCCTTCTCCCGATGTCTTGTTATACAGATCGGCGAATTCCAAAACCGGCGGCTCGATGTGTGAGAAGCCGTATGCCCGTGCGAGTTCCAAGACTGTATCGGAAATCTTGTCCCAATACGGCTGGTCCGCGGGCAAAACGTCATGCATACCCTTCACGGACTGGAACGTACGGACTTCTTCTTTTTCGTTAGTTTTATCCATGGTGGTTGGCATGCTTAGCTGCTGTAATTCGGCGCGGTGAACGTTTGCAGTTCATTGATCGGCCACAATCGAAAACGGACGAGACCAACGATGTTCGCCGCCGGCAACGGTCCCCAACTGCGCGAGTCGTAACTGTAGGGTCGATTGTCGCCGAGCATATAATAGCTTGTCGAGGACAGGGTGATGTCGATGTTTCCCGATGTCACCGTCCCTGCCGGCAAATACGTTTCGTCGAGCACGAAGCCGTTCGGGTGAGAACTGTTGTAAATCGTAATCTCGTCGTCTTTGATCACCACCCGTTCGCCAGGCAAGCCGATCACACGCTTGATGAAATAAGTTGACCAATCTTGCGGGTCGTGGAACACAATGACCTCGCCCCGCTCCGGCGGCTGGAAACGGAAGGTGAGTTCGTCGGTGAGTACATAGTCGCCGCTGTTGAACGTGGGGATCATGCTCGTGCCGGAGACGAGAAACGGCTGCACGAGATAGGTGCGCACGATAAAAACCGCCGCCACCGCAATCACTGCGATTTCAAGGACTTCGAGGAGTGATGCGAAAAATTTTCTCATCCGAGCTTGGTGTGAACGCTAATGGTACTCATTATATAAGGTATGCAATATAATAAGCAAATGAAGCATTCTATCATTGTGGGGCTCGGGAACCCTGGAGAGGAATTTGCGGGGACGTTCCATAATGCGGGCGTAATGGCGCTCGCAGCCCTTGCAAAGCGATATACCGAGGCAACGTCGGGCGACACGGATATGGCTTTTAAAAAACATAGTGATATTTTTTC
The DNA here is from genome assembly GCA_963705915.1 of uncultured bacterium. Taxonomy (GTDB): domain Bacteria; phylum Patescibacteriota; class Minisyncoccia; order UBA6257; family 2-01-FULL-56-20; genus JAKAGE01. The sequence continues at coordinate 5,761 of OY970126.1, read as the reverse complement.
TTATGCAAAGGTGGGAGGTGTTGTTTTTGTGCGACCGCTCGTTTTTATGAACGAATCGGGCGTTGCCGTACGCGAAGCGCTCAAGACATTTTCCGCGGAACCTTCCGACCTTGTCGTGCTCCACGACGACAGCGACCTGCCGCTCGGCGAATATAAACACTCAGATGGCGGTGGCTCAGCCGGGCACAAAGGTATCCAATCGATCATCGACCATATCGGCACGCCCGACTTCACGCGCGTGAGGATCGGCATCCGCAATCCGCATGAAGGTTCTCGGCAAAAAGCGGGCAGCTTTGTTTTGAAAAAAATTTCGAAAGACGACGAAGCAAAGCTCGACGCCGTTTTTCAGACTATCGGCGACCGGTTATTCCCTACTGAAACGCACTCGCAGAAACCGGGAAGTTGAGCATAAACGTGACGGTGTTTCCCGACAATTGAATATTCCCGAGCGGAAGATCGACGGTGCCAAAGCGAGGGTCGGCTTCGATGGCGCTTTTGAATGCGACGACCTGCTCTTCGGAGGCCGCGCTTCCCGAAACAAAAACCGGCGACGCTCCACCGGTGAACGACACGTGTGAAATCATAACGCTCGTCGTTGCAGCGATCGCATTGATGTCGGCGAGGATATGATATTTCGGTTGTGACTCTTGCTCGATTTGATTTACCATTGACACCGATTGATTGAATGCCGTGGCGGACGCCTCAAGGATATTGATCTGGCCGAGGCTTGCGCTCTGATTTTGGAAACCGGACTTACTCGCGAGCGCTGCGTCGGCTCGCCCGATAAAGCTTTGTGCGAGACCGAACGTCACAAGGAGCAATCCGAATGAAATCGGGATCACAACACGCCAGAAATCGGCGAAGTTGATCATTTGCTCTTCGCGAAACGCGCTTTCCGCGGCACGGCCGGCAAGATTGACCTCCTTTGCCCCTAAGCGCAGGGACCGCATATTTGCACCAAGCGCAGCGTACCATTCGGGCTTTACCGACTCGGCGTCCGCGATGACGAGGGGAACGAGGGGGAGCGATGAAATGCCTTGGATAGTTTTTTCGGCAACGTCTTCAAAGGCAGACGCGGATAACGTGACGCCGACAAGCGGCTCGGGCCAATGCTGTTCATAAAAATTGAGTACCTGGCGGAAGCTGCCGGCAAGCGTTTCCTCAAACCGCTCAACGGAAACTTCGCCCCGCTCATCCGCGAGGTCCACCCATCGATTGCTGTATTCAAAATAGAGGCCTTGATGACGGACCACGATGAAATCGATTCCGGCGTTATCAATAATAATGAGCAAGTATGATTTTTGCGGATCGATACCCGCCCCCTGCTTACCCAAAAGCCTCATCAGTGCGAGCGCGCGCGACTCCACGATGACCGGAAGAAAACCGGCGTCGAAGAGCGCCGTCGTCGACTCGTCTACGATATGTCTATCGACGAACGCCGCAAGGATTTCGAGACGCAACGTCTTCTCATCGCGGCCCAAGATTTGCGAACCATAGTACACCTGATTCATATCCATCGGCGAAAGCATCTGGACGTTGAGTTCGATCGCCTTATCGAGTTCGGCGCCCTCGATGATAGGCAACGCAAAGACCTGGCTATAGATCGCCACCGAACTCAAGACAAGCGTCACGTTGACCCGCTGCTTTGGGGAGACGCCCACCATTTTTGAGCGCAGAAGGGTGAGCGCCGCACGGAAAGCTTCCGGTTGTTTTATGATCCCGTTTTCAAGGACCCCGGGTTCAAGACGAACGGCAGCCATATTCCGTACGGCGCCATTCGAATAGACGAGGCGGAGCACCTGGTCGCTCACCTCAAGTCCGCCGCTCACGGAGCGAACGCGAAGCAATGAAAGCGCTTTGTTGGAAATTTGATTGAATGTGATCGCCATGATTGTATGCTCATTATATATCCGCCCACCGCGTAACGCTCACTTGGTTGGTTAAAAGATTGATCGCAAGCACAACGTTTATCGTGCGGGTATGACTCTCATAGCTCGCTACAGACGTAATCGTGGCCGTGCCGGTACCGGGATTCGAGACCGTGACGCTCGCCTGGCCATTCGACAATGTTACGACGTAATTGCCGCCGGCTGGAGAAAAATCCGCATTGCGCACAAATTGCATGACGGCGTCTTCGGCTCCCGCGTTCGCCATGCCTTCGGCTACTTGCGAATCAGCGTAGCCATACGTTGAATCCACCGACGAAAGCGCGATATAGGCAAGAACAATACCGGCAGAAATGATAATGCCGCCGATGAGGAGCATCAATGCGAGAAATGCTTGTCCTTTATTTTTTTTCACAATTTCATTTTATCACACCATCATGGACTCCAATTGATGATGACGTCATTCACCACAGGACTCGAGCTCAAACCCGATCCTTCTCCTTGGACGAGGCCGATGCGATAGCGGAAGTAGCGATAGTTGTCGAAAAGCGTGTAGCTGAATTTTGTTGGCACGTTTGCAGCCACAGGCCCGTACCACGTCGTTGCGTCGCCACTCGGCCCCATATAATTCCACGGTCCGCTCGACGAATTACTCACGGCGAACTGGAATTCCACTTCGGCGTCGGACGGCAGCGTGCCCTCCCACATGAACGAATTCAACTGGGCGCCTTCGGTGTCTCCCGTGTCGAATATCGAAGAATCGAGCGTCCCGCCTGCACTGCCTGCGCTCCACGTGGTCTTTACTTCATAATTCGAGTTTCCACATAACCCGGGGTCGGCACAATTAAAACTGATCCAGCCGACTTCATCATTCCATGCGTAGCCGTGGAAATTACCGGCCGAATCAATGTAGACGCCGCAATAAATGCCGCCACCCGTAAGATAGGTGGAACAGGCAGAACTATTGCCTCCATATTCATTCGACTGCGTATTGCCCCAATAGAATGCAATCCAGCCATACTGATCGTTCCACGCCCATCCCGAAAGGTTGCCGAGGCCGTCGTTCACCACTTGATAGTTGCTGTTGCCGCAGATATTGCCGACCGGGCTCGAACTACAATCGAGCGAGACCGTGCCGCCATTCGTCGTGGCGTATCCAGACAGACCCGTGGTTCCGACACTGACATAGCCATCACCAAATCTGATCCAGCCGACGGAATCATTCCACGCATAACCGTCTTGGGCGATTGTGGTGATGATATTCGGCACCGAGCCGCTCCCTTGACTCAGGAATTTCAGACCAACCATCGCCATGAGCCAACTCGACGACGCCGTCGCTGACATGGTTGCGTGATAGTTCCCGATGCCATGCGCGCTTTCGTCTTCGACCATACTCGCGGTCGTCGTGGCGCGTGACGTGAAGCCGGAGCCGGACGATGACGGCTTTGAGGTTGGTGGATTGGCGACGCCAAAACCAAAGATGAGGTCGTTTGATCCGCTCGTTGTGGCACCGCCGGAATCGAGCGACTGTCCAGTCGTCGAAGAATTCCACGCGGTCATGTCCACCGGCAACGGACCGATCGACTCATACTCGAGCGCCTGGATCACCGTGCTCGATTCGTTCGAGGCCAGCGACATAGTGATAGTATCCGTTGCGTTCGGCACATTCGACGCATACCAAATTTCTGCAGTTGTCTTGCCATCCGCCGCGTTCACCGGGCCGAACGCCGGAATGAATGTATTGTTCTCGGTATCCGCGAGAGAGCTTGTCACGCTTTGCGAGCCGCGCCACGCCGCCGCGACAAGCAACGTATCACCAGACGTTGTGGATGTCGCAAACGAAACGCTTCCGCCGCTATTCGTGCTTGAGATGAGCGTCGAGGTTACCTGGACAAACGTTGAGCTTACGGAACTTGTCGACGTTATGAGAAAAAGTTCACCAGTACCGGAAGCATACGAGATATTCGTCGACGTCGAAAAAAGATTATTGGTGGACGTGACGGGTCCCAGTTGTCCCGGACCGCCGGACCAGTCGCTTTGGATGTATGAATAATTCCTACTTCGACTGAGATAGGTTGAGGCATTCGAGCTCGCGGCGCTAAAACCACTCGCGAAGAGCGTTCCGTATTGTATGGTAGATGTTGGCAGTGAAACGCTGCTCGAAGTGAAACCGCCAACACTATACATATAAGGGTCTTTCACGATGAGCCGGCTCGCCCAAACGCCTAAGGGTACCGCTCCGATCGTTATCCAGTTGCCCAAGGTTCCGCTCGCTTCCACTGGTACGATTTTTACCGAAGTCGCTTCGACGCCGCCCGAGCCTACTCCGCCTGTCGCGAAAATATAGCCGTCGTAAGCAGCGAGTCCCATGTTGTGTCCGCCGGATGTCGGCGGCGGCGTCACGGTGTTCCATGCACCGATGCTCCCCGTTGCATTCACTTGAGCGGCATAGTCGGCGTTGCCGGTTGATTGCAATTTGAGGAAAAGATAACCGCTCGTGCCCACCACCTGACCCTCTGCGTCTTCGCTCGAAAGCGCGGGCGTCGGCGTGGTGCTACTCCACGCTCCGATGCTTCCGTTGGCTGAGCTGATCGGCGCGAAGAACACGGTTGTTGTCGTGAGGCCTCCCACAACATAGAGATATCCATGATACGCCGTTATGGCGGCGCCGGTTTCGCTTATCGGAAGCGGTGTCGCCGATTGCCATGAGACAACGCCCGTCGCAGGACTCAGCTGTCCATAATCCACCGTGCTCGTCGAAACGAAATCATTCCCGATTGAGCCCACATATACGTAGCCGTCATATTCGGCGGCGTCGGAATATTTCATACTCGCAGACATCGCCGGCGGCGTGCTAGTTGAATTCCATGCCGCAGCGATGGTCCCGGTTGTGCCGATGGTGCCGAAATAGGTTGACTGGTCAGCGGCGGAGATTACATACATCACGTTGCCAAAGGTGAACGCAGGATCAAAACCGGATGTTGAAGGACTTGGATTGGTGAGCGACCATGTTGAATTGAATGTGCCGTTTTCATTGAGCAACCGATAGCCCACGGTCACTTGCTTTGTTGATGGATCATATAAATTCGATCCGTTGCATACGCCGGCATTTCCGGATGAGTCGCGGCATACGTCGTTCACGTAGAAATACCGCAAAAACGTATCGTTGCCGATAGTTACGGTCTCGTCGCCGTCGATCACCTGAAACGGCGATGTCGCCGTGTTTAAGTAATAATGAAAATTCGAACTTGTGGCGAGGTTCAACAGATTATGCCAATCCCCTTCAGACCATGTGCGAACGTTGCTCATGAGTTCGTTTTCAAGCGCCGTGCCATTTTGAACGACGAGCGCCTGCGCATTGCTCTTGAGCGACGGCGTGATGAGACTTGCGGCGCCAAGCACGAGCGTGAATCCGATCGTGACTGCCACAAGTACCTCGATGATCGATTGTCCCTTATCGACTCGGGGTTGCATGGCTTCAGTAACTTACCGCGCCGTTGAGCGCGACGCTTATACTACTCGACGTATTCGGGACCGTGAGATACAAGATGATCGTTTCAGATGCCGACGCAGCGCCTGATGCCTTTGAAAACGTCTCATTATATTGAGACCCCAATGGGAAAACCGACGTGGCATACACGACGTCGGCTGGCAGCCGATATTGCGAGACAATCGTGCTTGTGGCGTATGAAGCATAATAGAGAGCGTAAAACGGAGCCGTGGTTGTGGCGTTCGAAAAATGCACACCCCACAGAGATCCTTGATCCTCCGCCATCGCATGGCTTTCCGCCTCGCGAAGCACCGCGCCGATTTGCTCCGTTGTATTTTTCAAATCATCATTGCGATTCCTCCCCTGGAGGTTCACCAGCGCCACG